>JALHNT010000083.1 GCA_022843385.1 Anaerolineae bacterium
AGTAACTTTATCGCTCGTTTACGCATATCCACGCTATAGGCCATCATTCCATCCCTTTCTTGACAATGGCACAATGATACCAACAAGTTGCGTAACTCCTAATCTGCTCAACTATAGTTCATCGATAGCCCGAAGTGCCTCCGTGTCATTGCGTCCAAAGCGATCAGCACGCTCGACGATCACATGAGAAAACTTCCCAGCGCGGGCATCTGCGAGCAAGCGTTGATAACCCATACGGTTCGGGGTTTTGCCTGTCAGTACATCAATGTATTCATCAATCACCGATAACTCGGAATGTGCCAGGACATTCCCTTCGATGATTGACCGTTGGCGCGCCCGTGACAATTCCGGTTTCTGATGATCTTCGCTGCTTGTGCGAAGATAAATCGCCCATCCAGGAATTGGCGGAGGTAATGCACTCTTTTTCCGTCTGTGATTTGCCATGTGAAGTGACCTATGAGCGATATGCCTTGTGCGCCTTACGCTGACTGAGCAGCAACATTCCAATGATCCATATCAGCCAAGATAAGCAACCCCCGCTCGAACTCCTCAGTCGAGACGATGGCTTCCCACTTGCCACGGATTGTTTTGGGTTCTATCTTGTCAAGTTCACTCACCACCCATCCAGCGTATGTCCAGTCCTGGAATGCGCGCAGTAGTTTGTGGCTGAGTGGTTTGCGATGCCCGGCTTGGCTCACCAAAACAAACGGTTTGCCGTTCCGATCCCGGTAGCCCTTGGCATGAAGCACCTCAGCGATTTCAGCGAGGTTCATTCTGCCGGTAAGCAGAAGGTTCCATGCTTCGCGCCAAACGGATGCTTGAATGGGGTCGGGTTCGATCCAGAAGCTCATTCGCCCCATCTCAATGCGTTGATCAGGCGCGGTCTGTCCCCGCATGTTGACATAACCATCGGGCGCACGTCCTGCGTAACCGCCGCTCATGCGTTTTGCCTTCATCCCCGTTTTCACACGGATTCCCACAAGAGTTGACTCGCGCTGGGCAAGAATGAAGGACAGCGCGACCACCACACGTCCATCGGGATCCATCGGATCAAGGATCGTCTCGATCTCGCTCATCCGTCCGGGGCCGGTGCAGGGCGACATGGTGCATCCTTACCTGCGGCGACGGCTGGGTGAAGAGCCAGTCAGCTATCTTCATCCCGCGCTTGAACCCGCCTTGCGCGAGACGCTCGGAGTGATCCTGTTTCAGGAGCAGGTGTTGAAGGTGGCGCGGGACTTTGCCGGGTTCACCCCCGGGCAGGGTGAACTGCTGCGGCGGGCGTTGGGGGCGAAGCGGGCGGATGAAGAGATCGAGCGCTTCCATGCCGCCTTCCTCGCCGGAGCACTGAGACGAGGGGCGGACGAGGCGACGGCAGAGGCGGTGTTCGGGCGGCTGCGCGCCTTCGGCGGCTACTCTTTCCCCAAGAGCCATGCGGCGGCCTTCGCCGTGCTGGTCTATCGCTCGGCCTGGCTGAAGGTCTATCACCCCATCGCCTTCTACGCTGCCCTGCTGAACCACCAGCCGATGGGCTTCTGGACACCGGCGGTGCTGGTGAGCGACGCCAAGCGACACGGCATCCCGACACGACGGGTGGACATCGCTTGCAGCGGGTGGCGCTGTGCGCCAGAAGACGGGGGCATCCGCCTGGGTTTCATTGTCATCAAAGGCATGAGCGAGACGCTGGCCGAACGCATCCTGGCTGCGCGAACGGAACATCCCTTCCGCGACCTGCGCGATTTCTGCCGTCGAACGCGCCTGCCCCGGCGGCTGATCGAGGCGCTGATCCTGGCCGGTGGGCTGGATGGGTGGGGCGACAACCGCCGCGCCCTGTTGTGGGAGCTGGGGACGCTGCGGCTGGAGGAGGCGCTGGCGCTGCCGGGTGAGGACGCCATCGACCTGCCCGCCTTGAGTGAGGCCGATGAGGCAGCGATGGAGTACGCCGTGACCGGCATCTCAACCGGTGAACATCCGCTGCGGCTGCTGCGGGGACGGTTGCGCGAACGCGGCATCTTGAGCAGCGTCGAGCTGGTGGGGCAGCGCGATGGGACACCAGTGTGTGTGGCTGGGCTGCTGGTGGTGCATCAGGCACCGCCGACGGCCAAGGGGTTCCGCTTCCTGACACTGGAGGACGAGTTCGGCTTCCTCAACATCATCATCCGACCGAAGCTCTACCCACGCACACGCCATCTCATCCGACGCGGTGGTGTACTGGTGGTCGAGGGGCGGATGCAGTATGAGGGCGGCGTGGTCAATGTGGTGGCGAGTGCCATCAGCAGTTTCAATCATTCAGGCTGAAGGCTGCCACACGCCGCTGCGACACCTCGATGACACAAGCTGTGATCTTCCCTTGTCAGTTCCCCGAAGGGAATAGACCTCGTTGCAACAACGGGTCCACAATTCCAAAATGGGTGGCAAACAAGCTGTTGGGGAGTGCTGTGAGATTATCTCGTAGCGGGCAAAGGTGAGGAGGTGCAGTAGGATGGGGAGTATGAGCAACACAACCCGAACGACCTCAACACAACCTCAATTGGAAACTCTAGCCTGTGTGACGAGCGGTGCAAATGCTACGGACAAGCAGGACGCAATAACCTGACAGTGGGCAAGTTTTACGGGGAAGACCAGCTACGGTATTTGCGTTGCTGCTGTGATGGTGAGCGTGACCGTCTATAAAGGGTCGCGTCCGCACCGTTCGCTGCGCCTGCCTTTGCGCCAGCCCCAGGGCAAAAAAGTTCGAGCCGCGTACCCCAGCCATGGCGCTGCGTTTGTCTGACCACCTCAGGTCAATCCGGAAGATCCTACTCGCTCCAGTCTTCTCGTCCTGAGTTGCGAGATAATCTCATGTCACTATCATATCGGCTGTGCCGTCGCTTATTCGCTTTTCAATCTTCGCCGCATAGAGGCTCAAGATGATACAGTGAGCGCTGTTCACATGTAAGTGGATTAATAAAGCGATTCTGTCTTAACCAAGTCTGCACGCCACCGTTATAAGTCTGAATACGCCACAAGATCATCGTTGAGTCATCGGATCCGGATAGTGCGGTTTGTCCATCCGGGTTGAAAGCTATGCTGAACACTTGTGAACTATGCCCCTGAAACCGCCGCAGGATATTCCCGGTTGCAACGTCCCACAAAAGCATAGTGGTATCACGCGATCCTGATAGGATGAACATTCCGTCTGGGCTAAATGCCACGCTGGTAACATCGGCAGTATGTCCCTGAAACCGTCTCCGGATATTCCCGGTTGCAACATCCCACAAGAGCATAGTGGTATCACGCGATCCTGATAGGATGAACATTCCGTCTGGGCTAAATGCCACACTGGTCACATCGGCAGTATGTCCCTGAAACCGTCTCAGGATATTCCCGGTTACAACATCCCACAAGAGAATGGTCTTATCTCCTGATCCCGAGAGGGCTGTCTTGCCATCAATACTGAAGGTTACACTTGTGATTGGAGCTGTATGTCCCTCGAATACTCGCACTTTCTTTCCAGTTGAAATATCCCATAGGATCATCGTTTGATCGTCCGAGGCTGAGAGGGCCAAATTGCCATCAGGGCTAATAGAAACAGCTTCTACTGCACCTGTATGACCCTCAAAGACGCGAATTTGTTTACCTGTCAGCATATCCCAAAGAATGACAAGCTTGTCAGAAGCTCCAGACAAGATAGTTTTGCCATCTGGACTGAATGCTCCGCTGTGAACATGACCAGTATGCCCCTCAAAAGTCTGGATTTTACTACCGTTGGATGCGTCCCAAAGGACAAGAGACATATCATCTGAACCTGATAGAGCATATAAGCCATCGGGGCTGAACGTGACAAGCCGAACGTCAAATGTGTGTCCTGTAAAGCGATAAATGATGTTGCCAGAGGTTGTATCCCATAGAATTGGTGTTGTCTCATCAGAGACGGAAAGAGCTGATAAGCCATCAGGGCTAAAGGCGATGTTAAAGACACCCTGTTGGTGACCTTCCATGCGTCGAAGAATCGTCCCAGTTTCGATATCCCAGAGGATGACCATCGTATCGTCGGCTCCAGAAATCGCCGTTCGTCCATCCGAGCTCAAAGCCACGCTCCAGACAAGGGAGGTATGTCCAGTGAGTGTGCGGATCAGGCTACCAGTTTCGATTTCCCATAAAATGAGTGTGCTATCCCAGGAACCCGAGAGGACCTTTTTCCCATCAGGGGTAATAGCAACCGAGCTAATCACATCACTGTGCCCCTCTAAAGTTCGGATAATTTTTCCTGTCTCAACATCCCATACAATCACTAGCTTATCTACCCCGCCCGAAACAGCCTGCCTGCCATCAGGAGTGAAAGCAACTCCCCATACATCACCAGTATGTCCTTCAAAGCGCCGAATTGCTTCACCAGAGGATATGTCCCACAAAATCAATGTGTCATCTGCCGACGCGGAAAGCGCTGTTTTACCATCTGGACTAAAGCGTACAGTGACAATATCAAGTGTATGACCGGTAAAACGGCGAATGAGTGTGCCGCTTGTCAGATCCCACAAGATGAGTGTTTTGTCCGCAGCACCCGAAAGCGCCAGCTTGCTATCTGGGCTAAAGGCAACGGCATAAACATCAGCCGTATGTCCTTCAAACGTGTGCAAAATTTCACCCGTCTTCACATCCCAGTGAATAACTTTCAGGTCAGCCCCTCCAGAGAGAGCAGTTCGACCATCAGGACTATAGGCAACACTCCAAACATTACCACTATGACCAGAGAACCGTTTTCGAATCCACGAGAAGTCAGCGCTGTCAACCAGCGCACGTTGGGCTTCAGGAGGAGGATTTTCGAGATCATTTGCGGCAAGTGCTAATGTGATCGCCTCATCAGGTTGCCCTAAGCTGATGGCTTGTTCTGCGCCAATTGCTAACGCCAAGCTCCGCGATTCGTCTGCCCTCCGTTCAGCAGTAGCGTACTGAATAATAGCCTGCCCCTGTGCAACCGTTGCCGTGGCAGCATTGGCCGACGCAGCCGAACTCTGATTAAAAGCGATACCGGCCAAAGCAACTGAGATCAGGGTCGCAACAAGAAATACCGCGGCAAGTACCCGCAAAACAGTACGAGACCGCTTCTCTAGCCTGACCTCATTAGCCTGCCTCTTGAGTTCGGCATCCTGTTGATGCCGGCGATGTTCGATGCTAGCGTTCAGAAATTCTCTCTCATCTGGCACAAGACTGATTTTGCTTTCATCGGCCCAGGCAGCAAATTGATCCAGTCGAGACCCACGTAGAAGAAAACTGGGATCTTGCCCGCTCTGATTCCAATCCAAGGTGGCATTTGATAGGATACGCTGCATACGAATATCCGTGAGGCCCACATCAAGCCAAGTACGAAGTTGTGACCATTCATTCAATATCGCCTCATGGGCAATCTCAACGGTGGGCCGACGGGTCTCGGGGTGATAATCAAAACTGATCAACCGGGCTTGTCCGAGCACTTCCAGCACATTCTGTATGGCTGTTTTCCCTTCGCTTATTCCCATCAACTCTTCTCGCATAACTCGGCGTCGGGTATTTTCAGCTTCCCCATCCAAACTGACCAACCGCATAAACACTTGACGGGCGGCTTCCTTGCCACTTGGATCCAGGCCTGAATAGACTTCGTCCGCCCGGCGCGCCAGTGCACCTAAAACCCCGCCAATCTTGTGATAATCCTGTAATGTTATTATGCGACCATCGTGTTGTTCAAACATCTCAGTGAGTGCGTATTGCAGCAGGGGCAGAATACTAGGACGTCCACTCACATCCGCGATGATGGCAGCGGCCAGGCCAGGTTCCAACGTTATCCCAACCTGTCGGGCCGGATTGATGATAGCACGCTCAATTTCTGCCGGAGTCAAAGGAATAACAACCTGGGTGCGTGCGCTGAGTAGCTGACTGAACCTGGGATGTAACAGTGGCTGATCATAGTAATCAGCCCGCAGTGTAATGATGAGATGCAACGGACTCTGCGGATCTGTGACCGCGGTATACAGACTATCGAGGAATTGATTCCGCTCTTCCACATCATTTACGAGTGTGAACAATTCTTCGAACTGATCGATGATCAGCATAAGTTGACCATCTGGCGGCAGTGCCCGCCGCACTGCACGGAGTAACCCACGTTCATTTTCACTTAATTGATGGAGCAGACTCTCGGGTGGATTAATCGCTATTCTGAGTAAAAGGATCTCAAGCTCTTCAAAAGGTTTTGATCCAGGTCGAATATCAGCAATGTACCAGTTTTCTGATCCATTCAGCCTGCCCTGACGCAGCGCCGGAATAAGGCCAGCCTTCACGACACTGGATTTGCCACTGCCGCTTGGCCCAACCACTGCTAGAAATCGTGAGAACGTACCACTTTCGCCCATCCGTTGCAGTAATTGTGCCGTAAGCGTTTCCCGCCCAAAAAAATGTCCATTATCTGTTTCCTGAAAGGCCTGTAAACCCTTATAAGGGTTTTCGAAATGACTGCCATAGATAGTGGCAGAGTCATCGTACAGATCGGATACAGCTTCGCGTATAGTTGTATCGGATTGGCTCGCTGCCAGACGAAATGACGCCACAAATGTGGTCACATCAGGATAACGATCGCGGGGAGACTTCGCAGTTGCCGTTTGAATAACGTTGTTTATTGCTTCCGATAAGTTGGATTTTTGGGTGCGAATGTCGGGTAATGATTCATTGATCTGCTTATGCATTAACATCGATGGAGATAATTCTTTTCCAAACGGGTGTCTGCCAGCTAGGAGCTCATATAACAGAATGCCTAGACTGTATACATCCGATTGGCGTGAGACGCTTTTATCAATGAATTGTTCGGGCGACATATAGGCAAATGTGCCCATCAATTCGCCATCCTGTGTTGCAGAGAGTTCGCTGTAAAGATCCTTAGCGATTCCGAAATCGGTTAAATAAGCATTATTCTGCTCGTCAAGCAAAATGTTGCTCGGTTTCAAATCACGGTGAACGACACCATGCTCATGAGCAAAACTAAGGGCATCAGCAATCTGAACAAACGCTCTTGCAGCAATTGGAATATCAACGTTGCCCCGATCGAGTTCATGCTGTAGATTGCCTCGCTGCAACCAGCGCATCACCAGAAAGGCCCGCCCAGGTTCGCGCCAGTAATCATATAGTGGAATAATGTGAGGATGCTCCAACCGTGCGATCAGTTGGGCTTCTGTGGTAAATCGACGGACAAAATCAGGATGGTCAGCATATTGAGGCAGTATAATCTTGATAGCGACATCGCGCCCAAGTTCCGTCTGATGAGCGCAGTAGACTGCACCCATCCCGCCGTAGCCAACTAATTGTCGTAATTCATATCCATTGACGGTGCTGCCGCTGAGATTCTCCACCATCATTTTTATCCTATTCCCAAATTAGATTCCAAAGATCGTTGTCCTGAAGCTTGTTCCCAAGTTAGCAGGTGTAAATATGCACAACGGCTCATCTGCATCTGTCGTTACAATCATCGGTTTTGTTCTCTTCACTTATTTGAACTGAATCGGCATTCAAATGATAAATTTTGATGTTGAGTAACTCATGCAATCTGCTTTCAAAAATCGCTACTGTTTCTAGTCGAATAGCAACCAGATGATCAAAATTTACCCTCACATCAATAATGAAAGGCCAGTCCACCAAGTAAACAATATGTTGTTGCTGCATATATTCGGCAACTGTGTCATCAAGCAGATACGATATGACGGAGTAATTGACTACACCATCAAGATTAATAACCTGAACGTTTTGCGAAAAATAACCAAGGATTCCTGATTGAAATGCGCCTACCCGCGTATTGGGCTTAGCATGCAGCCCAAGCCAGAATGCCGCTCTGTACTGAGGGAAAGTAATTGCATCTTCTGAAGACAAAACAATTGGATTGCCTGTTTTTGTGGTAAACATGACGGAGCCAACATAAGCTATACAGGCTACTATATACAGGACGGTGACGTGATGAGAAGAGTACTCTCTGGACCTTAAGTGGCCTTTTACGGTGTCAAGCACAATTTCGATAAAGGTTGCAAAGATAATCAACGCTCCAAGCGTTAAGGGATAAAAATACCGCGACCAATTGGAATCAGCAAATAAATATAGAACATAGATACTGACCAAAATCGCGCTGTAGCCCCAAAGAAAACTCAGTTCAGCAAGATTTCGTCGAATCTGGGCATAACGTCGGTCTACGACAATCTTGTAAACCCAGACTCCGGAGATCAGTGTGGCGCATAGCGCCAGTAGAATACGCGGCATTGATGTTATCATCGGTACTGGCAGCAGAAATTGTGAGAGGAAAGGCTCTCGCAACAAATGCAAATATTTATTAATGTGATACGATATAATATCATATTCTCCTAGCCATCTCGTTGAGATGATCCGGATCGCAATGCCGCTGTCAAAGAAAAATCGCCCTGTATTGATATAGCTTAAGAAAAACCATAGCATTACTGGAAGAGCTGTTAAGACAAGTGTTATACTAAGGAGCTTGAGAAAGTGTGGCAATCGACTTCGATCATCACGCGTTACCCAAAAAAACCTCGCAATAAGATCGATAACTAACGTGCCTGTGAAGAGCGCCGTATCGAAGCGGTTGAAGATTGCAATGCCGGAGAATATACCCAGTGTTACAGCGATCCTGATCTGTTGGGGAAAAGGGTAAGTTTCCCCAATCAGTATATCACGCCAATGAGAGACGTATCTCCAAGTACCATATACGATCAACAGTGCTTGTATTGATGTTTCTAATCCATTAATACCACTTATAATATAAGGAGAGAATATCCAAACTAACAACGCGTAGAAAGCTCCATACTGCCCAACAAGTCTCCGAATTAGCCAGAAAACCATCCAGCCAGTAATTAGGTTCATAATGGATTGCAAAAATAGAACTAATACAGGAATAACATATCCATCAGTGGGAAACGCCCAATAAAAAGGAATCATCAAGAAGACATAGAGAGGCTGAAAACCATTAGTAACATTTATCCCGTCATGCGTCCAACCATTGCCCAAAGCAATATTACGTGCGATACCAAGCGAATAAAATGTATCATCAATCCACAGAACTTCTGGCTTTGTCAGCAATATCCAGAATCGTAGAAGGAATCCGATCAAGAAGATCAGCAGCACCCAAGGTGGCATTTTGTGGTGCTGACTATGCCAAAATCTACCATGCCTCAAAGCGTGACGTGAATTCATCAGCGATCATCCAATTTAGGTAGCACCACATTAAAACATGGAGCAAGAACCCCACCTCTAAGAGGCCAATTAAATATTCGACGGTAAATTCTTGCGTAAAGTTTGGTTGGAAACGAGGTAAACAGCACCTTCACTGCTCTCTCTGTAGCCGCTCTCTGCCTCGTTTTTCTTCAAACTTTCCGCCCCTTTCTTCCCGTGTATTTTTCAAATGGCCTCTAAGTCTCCTCTCCATTGCATGGAGAGAAGGCTTTTGTGACTTCCTTTACCCCCTCTTCCTTAAGGTTCACCCATCGACAGTTTCAACGGGATCAGGAAAGGAGAAAACAGAGAAAATTATGAGTTAAGTTCTGCAATACCGTGCTGCCTTGACCCATGAACTGCTCCTGCAAGCGCAAGCCTAAGCGAAAATCGAATACGTGGGCTGGCGACCTTTGGTGGCAGACTGAGCCAAATCAGCATCGGTACACACCCAAGTTCTTACATGAAAACACAAGCATAAGGCAGTGCCAAGACCAGTAGCAAGCGGTGGTGTGAGACAGCGTCCAGATACACGAGGCGTGCCACTTCCAGCCGTCGTTTTTCCATAATGAACATCATGTTGTCAGTCCGTTCCTATCAATGTTCCGTTAACTCCCTGTGCCTTCAATAGTCGGCACTGCATCAATTGTGGGATCGGCGGTCGGCGGTTCTGGTGTCGGGATTGCCGTTGGCACAGGCTCAACTGCCGGGACATCGGTCGCGATGCTGGTGGCAGGCGGTTGTTCTGGTGTGATTTCGGTTGGCACGACAGTTACTGTTGGCGGTTCAACAGTCACTTCGGTTGGCACAGGTGTGGATGTGATATCTGCGGTGACCACCGGTGTTGCTGTAGCCTCATCCATCATCGGAGTGGGACTGACTGTGTCACTTGCCGTGGCAATCACTTCTTCGGTTTCAGTGATATTCGGAACATCAGTCTCGCCAAGTGAGAAGATACTGACATCAATCACTTCGACAGCATCCAGGTCGATATACTGTCCTGTCGTTCCCGTATGACGGATGATAATCTGATGCACACCCGGCCCAAGATTGTTCAAGGTGACGGTCGATCCCCAGATTAGCGATGGTGTGCTGGTGATGAATGGCTGGCAAGGTTGAGCGTCGATGCAGATCGACATCGGCGCGCGACTGCTCGCTGTCAGCATTGTCAGCTTCAACGACTGACCACTGATGCGGAAGCGGATATCATCACCGGGGTTCACGCTGTAACGCAGGCTGCCACCAGATGGCCCAACCCCCGCATAGCTGATCCACGAACCATTGTAAGTGATCGCGGGATTGTCATCCTGATAGGTGCCGGCAGTCAGGACAATCGGCATATTCCGCACCGTAATCGCTTCAAGGATGACATAGGCCGCAGTGCGATTCCGCAGGATAACCTGATGGGGGCCTGCACCCAGATTGTCGAAGGACTGTACCACATTCCATTGCAGGGTAGCTGCGTCGGTGCTTAGGGGTTGACAAGGATTCATGTCAATGCAGACATCGAACGTTCCGCCACCCGAGAAGCGGGTATAGTGCAGTGTGAAGCTGTCTGTGGCAATTCGGAATTTGACTTCGGCATCAGGCATATTGGTATAGCGTGCCGAACCACCCTCAGGCCCAAGAGCCGCATAATTGATCCAGTAACCATTGTAAATGAACGCTGGATCGGTCTCCTGAACCTTGCCTGCCGTGAGGATGGGTTGAGAATTGCGTACCTCAATCGCATCAATGACGCTGTAGGTCGAGCCACTGTTTCGCAGGATGACCTGGTGCGGGCCAGCGCCGAGATTGTCGAATGTCTGTGTGACCTGCCATTGCAGTTCGCCGTTGCCCTGATTAACCGGTCGGCAAGGCAGACTATCGATGCAGACATCCATATTTCCGCCGCCAGAGAAGCGGGCATAGTAGAGGGTGAAGCTGCCGCTGGCGATAGTGAACCTGACTTCAGCACCAGAAGTGTTGGTATACAGGATGCTGCCGCCGTTGGCCTGTGGTACTGCCGCGCTAATCCAACTGCCAGTGTAACTGACTGAAGGATCGGTTTCCTGATACAGCCCGGCAGCCAGCGGGATGCTGGTATCGCGTACCTGAACGGCTTCAATGCCTATGTAGTTACCCGAGAGGTTGCTGATGACCACCTGATGTGTGCCACTGCCCAGGTTGCTGAAGGTGACTGGAGCAGCCCATTGCAGCGCCAGTTGATAGTTGTCTACTGTCTGGCAGGGTTGGGCATCAATACACACCTTCATCGCGCCAGCGCTGGAGAAGCGGGTACGGTAGAGGGTGAGATTGTTCCCGGTGAACTGGAAACTGGCGGTCGCATTCAGATCATTGCTGTAACGCAGGACAGACCCAATGGCATCGGAACTGGTGTAGGCCAGCCAGTTACCACTGTAGAGGATATTGGGATCCATGCTGGAATACAGACCTACACCCAGCGGGAGCGGATCATTGTTGATGGCGATTGCATCGATGTCGCCGGGTCTGGCAGATCGATTGCTGATCGAAACGATATGCGTGCCACTGCTCAGTCCGCCAACCGTGAAGGGAACTCCATAGCGGGCGTTAGCGCTGGTATTGACAACTTCCTGACAGCGACTATCCACACACAGATCCATTGTCCCCATAGCGGGGCCAAGCGTGCGATAGAGGGTCAGTGACTTCCCGCTGAACATGAAGATGGCCTGATCAAATGGCTGTTTTGCCACGCGCCGTGTGCCGCCCAGCGCTGCCGGATCGTTGACCGATTCCCAATTGCCCAGGTACAGGATGTTGGCATCAGTCTCCGGGTAGGTTCCAACGGCGGGGAGTGGGGACGTTGCTGGCAGAATCTGGATGCCTTCAACGCCGATGTAGCGGCCCGAAGTGTTCCGGATGACGACGGTGTGGCTGCCACCGCCACTACCCAGGAAAACATGGGGGTAAGGTACATTCCAGACCGTTGAAACGTAGTCGCTAACGACCGGGTAACAGGGTGTATTGTTGACGCAGACTTCCAGCGCGCCACCCCCCGAGAACATGGTTCGATAGAGCGCAAATCCGTATCCGCTGAAACGAAAAGCCAGATAGGCTTTGGGACTGCCGGTGTAGCGCATGGTGTTATTGTATGGGCCTGTGCCATTGTAATCGACCCAGGCTTCGGCACCGCTGGTGTAGAGAATACTGCTGTGCCGCTCGTCATAGCTGCCAATACCCAATACGCTCCGGCTGAGGATGACATCGGATATAGGAACCCCTATTGAGTTATTGGCTTTGTCATAAGCATAGATGAATACCCCAATCTGGGTTTGTTCCGGTACACCGCTGGCATTCCAGATCTGGCTCCAGCCATCCGAACCATCCAGATCCCAGCCAATTTCATGCCATTCCCAACCCAACGCACTCACTTCACTAGCAGTCAGTGCTTCCTGCAAATAGGGTTCACTGACGCGAAGGGCTGATGCGCTGCTGGAAGCCGTATTAGCATAGCCGACATAGAACTGGACTGCAGTCACCCCACTGCCAACATCGTTGGCAGATACATTGATGGTCAACGTGTCGTTGGTGATGAAAGTATATGGTTTGGGCGAGGTAATGCTGGCGACGGGCAGCACCGTATCGATGGTGACCTGTCGCGTAACCCAGCCGCTGTTGCCACTGTTGGTGAGTGTCCGCATGTGCCAGTAGTAAACGCTATCACTGGCGAAGGTATACCCATAACTGAGGGTGCTGTTCCCCAGCGTGGCGTTGACCAGCCAGCCTGTTCCATTCGGATCAGCCGATGTCCCAATACGTAGCCCGTAGCCAGTCTGCCCGGTCACAGCAGGGTTCTGCCAGGCGAAGTTTACCGATCGCGCCTTGAGGAAAGCGCCATTCTCTGGGCTTTGCAGAACAGGCCAATTTAATGTGTTGGCCTGGATAATGACCGTGACTATGTCAGTAGCTTGTGCTCCACCGTCATCAGTTACTATCAATGTCACCTCGTGAGTACCAACGGCAAAATCAACTTGTGGATTAGCGCCTGTAGCTATCTCACTGCCCAGCTCTAGCCATCGGTAATTGATAATAGAACCATCACTGTCGGTGCTGTCGCTGCCATCCAAACGGACAAGTTCGCTGCCGCTGCGATCACTATCGACTACCGTCTGATCAGACCCGGCACTAGCGATTGGCGGATTATTCACAGTTGAATAAACATTCAGCACCAATTGTGATTGACTGTAGACTGGATTATTGGAGTAATTGCCAACTCCTATGAAATAGCTGGTTGCCGCTACTGCATCGAATACGATGCGAGATGTAAGATCACCACCACCATCATCATTACAGGCAATGCGTGTCAGATTGTGGGCAGTCCCATTGAAAACACCGAGAACAGTATCAAACTGACTCCCAATGGTATCGACTATGATTTGCTGTGTGAACGGCACAGTAAACTGATACCATACGACATGTGAGCTTTCGATAGTTGGGCAAGGCATTTCCTCACCATCGTTAACATTTGTCGCGCCCAGCATACTTTGACTATTGCTATAAGGCAGGTGACTGATAACGATTGGATTGACCTGATCGTCATTACTCGGTGGCGGCACCGTTTGTGTCATCGTGTCAGCTACAGCGGGCCAGACCTCAACATTTCCAGCCCTGTCACGTGCACGGCTGCGGAAGGCATAGGTGTTGTTTTCGCTGCCGATGAACAGCGCGGTGGTGGCGGTAGTACTGGTCAGCCAATCCGTCCACGCACCGTTGTTGGTGCTCACCTGGATGTCGTAATTGTCTATACCCGACCAGTTGTCTGTACCAGTCCAGTTGACATTAAACTGGAAGGAGGACTGAGCGGGCACAGCCCCTATATTCGATGTGGGCACTGTACGCTCGAAGAGCAGTATTGTCCAATCAGGATCCCAGATCAAGCTACCATTCCCCGCATGATCGCTGACCATTGCCGAGATAAAGATGATACCATCCGGGATACCTGTCATATCCCAGTTCCATTCGTAGGGGGCACTGGTATCGCCCCCCAGATAGATCCACTGTTGATTGGACCAAGTATTATCCGCCCAGGCATAGAACTCGACCTGTTTGACGCCACTGCCACCATTGTTATCGGTCGCTTGTGCGCTCATTAGGATACTGTTACTGCTGGAGAATGTATCCCGAATGGGCAGGAGCATACGTCCAGTGGGTGATGTGCTGTCCTCAAACACGTCGAGGAGAAGCGTTGTCGTACTGTCCAGAGAAGTCGGGTTCCAGTCTGCGACACCGATGAAATAGGGGATATTCGCATAAGCGATAAACGAGACCTGCGATTGATTATTAACATCGAACCGATCATTACAGCCTACCATGCTGCCATCCCAGTTGGCAGGGCTGGTATACACGCCTACGACAGTGTCATAGCTGCTGCGCATGGTCGAGACAGTGACATTCCGGTCAGATGGTGATGTATAGCGATACCAGACCAGATTGGAGATGTATTCCCCACACATCTGCGTCGGTTCATCACTCGTCAGTGTAGAGGCAAAGACCTCTTGCGACCCGTTGTAGGGCAGTGTCTCAATATCTGTTGCATTGGTGTAGAGATCGTTGGGTGGCGGGCAAGCAGGCGTCGTCACCGTTGCGCTGTTACTGATGTCGGAAGTTGCCCCGTAGGCATTCGAGAGAATAGTATAAGCATAGGTCGTACCGCAGGTGACATTTGTATCCATGTAAGCTGTCGTTGTGTTGTTGGCGATGATATTGCTGGTGCTGCCGCCTGTTCGGGCGATACGATAGTCCTGAAGATTGGCTGCCAAATCGACGGCTGCAGTCCAGGTCACATTAACCGCCGAACCGTTCATCGCTGCCTGCACATTGCTTGGCGGGGCGGGTTGATAGTAGATGAGTCGTGTTGAACTCCACGGACCTGTGCCACCGCTATTGCGGGCACGAGCACGCCACATGTATTCACCGCCGTGCGTAAAGCCTGTCACCCAGCTATTCGAAGCAGCCCAACCAGACGCGATGACAACATTGCCTCCGGTACTCCGAAGTTCGACTTCATATTCGATTGCACCTGAAACTGCGCTCCAAGACAGGCTTGTGAACTGCCCACGACTCACTATGGTGATATCAGATGGGCTAACGAGCGTTGGCGCACCGGGGGCAGCAGGGGCACAGCTTGACACGGTGGCAGACGAATTATTGCTATCAGGCGATTCGGTATCGCCTTTATACGCACGAACCGTATAACCATATGTACTACCGCAACTTACTCCATTATCGGAGTAGATAGTAGTCGTATTGCCTACCGTGGCAATTGCTGTGCTGCCGCGATAGATGCGGTACCCGTCGATGTTGATAGGCGCATCTACCGAAGCATTCCATGATAGATTGATTTGCGACGGCGAGACGGTTATCGCAGTCAACGCAGCTGGCGCACCATAACGGATGTAGAAAGTACGTGTTTCGCTCCATGGACCTTCGGCATTCTGGCTATTTCGCGCCTGCACACGCCAGGTGTAGGTGCCTGCTCCCTGACTGCTACCGAAGTTCAGGGAAGTGCTGCTGTTCCATGATCCGGGGAGTGTGCCACTCAACGGGGTCGTGATTTCGACGCGGTACTGTGCGGCATTGGTTGCAGGGTTCCAATTGAGCGTGACCTGGGTATTCCGATCATACATCCAGTTATTCGTTGGGGTCGTGAGTGTGGGCGCGGTCGGAACAACTGATGTACAGGTGTTATTGTTGTACACGCGGAACGACGAAGTTTCGCCCAGCGGATTGCCAGACATCCTGGCGACCGGGATGTTACCTGGCTGGAAGAAGTTATCGGTCAGATCTCCATCTGTATCTGCAATGCAGACGCTAGCGCTGGTCTCGACAATATCGACGTACAGTCTGACCGAGTAGCCAAGCGGAATTGCAATCGAACGCAAGCGGTCATTGTAACTACTGCCGATGTCGTAGAACTGCTCGACGCTCGGTGGGTCTTGCTGCCAACCAGCGGTGCCTACACAGTTCAGCGTGTCGTAGAGGCGCACTTGCGTTGGCATCTCTGAGCATTGAGGGGGAGAACTAACATTGATATTGAAAGTTATCTCGGGACCAAATTGCGATCCATCGATGCTCATGCGCCATCTTGATGGATTACTGCCCGTGGTCATGGGGGCAGTCTGGTTAATATTCCAGCGATAGACTTCCCCTTGAACGATGGGCCGGTCAGCTATCAGACTGATCTGGTTGGGTGATCCAGAAGTGCCTTGTATTTTCTGCAGTACGACTTGCCCCGGACGCCAAACCGATGTCCCGCTGTTATGAATCTCAACGTAGGTCGAGAAGCTCTGTCCGGTCTGCACGGATATATCGACAGACTGGCTTTGTACCTGGGCCATGTTCGTCACCGCGCAGTTGTTACTGCCGGGAAATATCTGAAGGCTGGACAGGGTCGAAGTGCCATTCTGGACGATGGTCGAATTGTTTTCGTACCGATCATTGGTCGAGCGCAAGTCCCATTTGCTCTGGTTGAAGCAAACTGACTCGCCGCGCGCCCAATCATCCGACCAGACGCGGACAGACCAGTTGCTGGGTATCCAAACGGAATAAATGCCATCGTTCCAGCTGTTGCCTTGATCTGGGAGGTTAACGAATCGCTCGTTCGTGAACGGCGGAAGGGTTGCTCCACCGCAGTTTGAGTCACGGAACAGTACCACGCCACTAGCCGAATAGTTTTGACAGTTGCTTCCACCGCCACCATCAACACGCACATTTGTAGATGTATAATATCGATTTCCGTTGCCCGTATTGACTGCCAACTCCGAGTAAGGTATCCACCTCAAGTCTTCAGAATGTGAACTGTACATTTCAATATTTGTATTTGGGAAAACGAAGTGTAGATGTGCTTTGCTGCCATAACCGCATCCCCCATAATTTGGATAGTCAGCTGTTAAACTAAAGAGTACAGCAAGAAACTGCCCAGTTACAACCTGCTGCCCTTCTCGATTTCGAGCAGCGGCTGTTGCGTCCAAATGACCGTAACCCGTTGTTCCATCACTATTCGTGATCTTGTACCATAGTTGGTTTCGGGAATCTGGCCCACAGGCAACTTGTAGAAGTCCGCTTGAAGCTGCCAGTACCGCAGCCCCAGTTGGGTTCCTGTCATTGGGCATTGCTTGGAAGTCAATGGCATAATTTGGTAGTCCCCAATAACCAGTGTGAAACCCTCCATTCTTCCACCAAGTGTAGCCATTAGTCCAAGGAAATTGGTATCGAGTCGCTTGCGGTAGAAGACCAGCAGAGAAATCGATAAACTCTTGCGGTACTATATTTGCCAGAGATTCATATTCTTGTTTATCGTAAATGTTGGCTTGCCAAACCTTTTCATTACTAGTTCGTCTAGCAAGTACTTCGATGAGCACATCAAAATTGATGTTTTCCCATCCGTTTTCAACGATGTAATCGGGTGCAAGAACAACTCTCGCCCAAAGTCGGTCATCTGATATACTGAAGGCAGACGCATAGTAGTGTGTTGCGGTTGCCAACGACCTCGACTCACTAGTAATTGCGGAGACCACAGAGGTACGAAGCTCGTCAGGAACTTTAACAATGGAGTCAAAATCAACTGACTCAATAACGAAAACGATAGGCGTCCCCGTCGGCACCACGACAATTTGTGTTGGCACCGGCATTTCGCCCCCACTGCTGCCGCCTAGCGCCAGCAGCCCGCCCATCGCGACCTGCTGCCCGCGCGCGGTTTGCACCGACACAACCCCAGCCACATACGGCGCGGCGAAGCTAGTGCCGCTGCTGGTTGCGTGGCTGCCATCAACCGTTGTCGTCAGGATGGTTTGCCCCGGTGCCCAGATGTCCACTCCGGCTCCACGCGCGCTGAAGCTGCTGGTCTGAAGCGCGGAATCGATTGCGCCTACCGCGATCACAGGAGCATAAGCTGCCGGGTAGAGGATCTGTTCACTACCAGTGTTGCCAGCCGCAGCCACCACCGTCACACCGCGCTCAACGGCATAATTGACTGCACTTTCCAGCACAGTCGAGGGGAATGCTCCGCCCAGTGACAGGTTGATGACCTGTGCGCCGTTATCCGCCGCAAAGACAATCGCTGCGGCCACATCGGAATAAGCGCCGATGCCCTGAGCATCGAGTACGCGCAACGGCAGAATCATGGCATTGGGGGCAACGCCTGCGATACCAATGCCGTTATTGCCGTTGGCAGCGATAATCCCTGCCACACCGCAGCCATGGCCGAAACTGTCTGATGCCTGATTGTCATCGTCCACAAAGTCATAACCAGGCAGAATCCGCCCAACTAAGTCCGGGTGATCGAGACAGACGCCGCTGTCAATCACCGCCACGGTGATGCGCTGCGCGTCGGCTGGCATGGCAGCCCAGGCATCCGGCGCGCCAATGGCCGGCAGCGCCCACTGCTCGGGATAATAGGGATCATTGACGGGAAAATTCTGTTGAGCGACGACCTGATAATCCGGTTCGCTAAGGGTCAGAATGCTGCTGGGGGAAAGGCGTTGAGCGTCTACCGACGCTGGGACGGACAGCACCACTGTGTTCAGGCCAGCGATGTCCTGGGTGACAGTAGCGCCGAGCGACTGGATGTACTGCTGCCGTTCGGCTGTTGTGCTGTTTGGAGCAAACTGGATGATGATCTGATTGGGGATCGGTTCCGGTGGGGGAAGTTGGCGCTGTGGTTCAATGGTTGCAGCGGGAGGCTGCTGTTGCGGCGGTTGATAAACCACCGGCTGCGCCTGGGATACACTCTGCGATGCAGATCGAACGGCGTCTACCGGAACAATATTCGCCTGAGCTTTGGCTTCAGGAGCTGCCTGATCGGGAGCAGCAGTATCTGGCGGCAGCGCTGTGGCTGGTGCATCTGAAAGCTGCATCACAGTGGGTAAGGGCGAGTCGGAAGGTGCAGTGGAAGGGATGAGTGACAGACTCGTGACGATCAATAAGCTGCTGAGACCAACAAACAAAGCCAACAATGAAAGCCAACGATATTTACGCAAAAACATTTTTGTCCCCCTGTGGGTGTTGGGTCGCGCGTTTCAGCGTCAATCGGTATTCAATTGTATTATCTTTTCAGCATACATCTGATTACCGCTGGTTGGGATTACACATATCACCGTTATCAGATGACAAATGACATTTCGCGTATGATCTTTACTCTGCGGTTATGATGCTACAGGACAGCACTGCCATCAGCACTGAGGCCGCTGTTTGCTGTGAAACTTACACTACCAAGCGTGAAAACACTGCTTATAGCCGTCGCGGGAGCACCTCGGGAAACCACATAGGCACCTAAGGTCTTGTTGGTCTCTGAATAATCACCTTCAGCATCAACCACGAAGGATTCTGGTGTATAGCTGGTGGCACTTGTCGAGGCATCACCACTAGAGGAAGTGCCCAATTGGAAACCATATACATTATCAACGCCATCGCACTGCAGGGTCGCGGTGAAGCTTGTGCCTTGATCTACAGAAGCCGGCGCGCCAATATAGCACGAAGGAGCTGAATTAAAATGAATGTAGTCATAATCACCATACGACCCTGCTGGGTTCAACCAGATCATTCCAGTGATGGCAAGGCGCTGCGCAACGCCTGTAGTTTGCACGCCTAATGGGCTTCCGAAAACACATCCAAATGACATAACATAGAGGCGAGGAAAAGTCGCAATGAGTTCAAAGTCCAAATACCATTCTTGGCATTCTCAAGTGTCACCAAGAATCTACCGTGTGTACGCACAGCCTGGATCGGATCATTGAGTTTCGTTTCATTCTATCGAAAATTATGGCTCTGCCTCTCAATCCATCCAGTATATGATGTTTAGCCAATCCACTACAACGGTGCGGGATTTTCCAACAACCATTCCGCAATGGATCGGTCCACAACCACATTTCCTACCAGCCCATTGCGAATTGCCATACGGACTGCACGCGCCTTAAAGCGCATAGCGGCAATTAACCACACATTTCTGCTGAACAAGTTATACATTTCGTGGCGATGATCCATTTGGCGTGAAAATGTCTGTGCCTGTTGCAAGTCATAGTCATTCAACATGGGCATTCCTTCATCATCCAACAGTAAGCCCATAAATTCACCCGCAACTTGCTCGTGTTGTCGTGACTTTTGCAGTTGTTTGTACTGCCACTCTGGACTGTACTTCCATTCTGTTGAATGACCATCGACATATTTGTTATTGCGTTCGGGATGCAGACCAGATGACCGACCATCAGGTTCAAAACCATTTGCTGTCACAATAATGTGGCTGGGACTAAATGTGGGCTGACCGTGTAGCGACAGGTGAATTTCGTCGGGAAAAAGCTGTTGTAGTGCACGGGATCCTGGGTGCGACAGGGTCAGCCAGGCTGCGATAGCATTTGCGGAGAAGCGGATATCAAACTGTGGATCAAAGCAGATTAGCGGTATCCAGGTTGCCTTGCTATATAGCCCGTAGAGGTGAGTGTAGTATAAGGTGCGTGCAACGGTGTATCCATTACCGATGCCAATCGTACCGGCGGAAACGTTTGTCGCCGAGAATATCTCTTGTGCTGCCAGGAAAGCGACAATCTCAGCCCGAATCGGAGTTCCATCGCAATCAGGAACGTCTGCAACGAAAACCTGCCTCAGTTGAGTGCGCCCAGGTCGTGAGAGAGGGCGATACATATCTATGAGGGCGCGTTCAAGATCATGGTTCCGCGCCACATGAGTAATGGTGAGTGCGCCACATTGAAGAGCGAATTCGAATGACGTGTAGAGGTATTCGATTTGCTCCTTTACATTTGAACTATTGGATACGCCCAGTAGCACAAGACAATCTTCGAGTCCAGCATTCTCAACGAAAAGCTTGCGAAATACTGCTATGCCAAGAGATGCTCTATTTCGTTGCTCATCGCTTAGAAGGGGAGGTGTATTGCTACGCCAGGTTACACCATGGTGCGTATCCGGTTCATCAGAAACTCGCACTAAGGTCTCAAAGACATCCGTGCCGAATGCCCGTTTCATCGCTTCCAGATCTCTCAGATCTGGGACGTTATCGCCTTTAATCCACCGGTTGACCGTTGTCGTACTAACTTCAAAAGTGCAGTCCTTATCAGCCTCATCGAGCCGCTGGTGACTAAGAACTTCCGATAGAAACTCCTGAGTCAAACGCTTACCGCGGAAAGGCTTGTCCATGAGATGCCTGAGCTGTTCACGAAATACGCGGGGGATCGACTTCATGTTCACCAGAGCCTTTGTGCTGATTTGTAATCAGTAGACAAATCTGCAAAAACGAAAAACTCTTCTTTCGGTTTTGCGATTGCCATTGAATGGCGAAATCCTTAAGGTGTAACTATGGTTGTCGAACTTTCATCTGGAAAGAACAACGAACAAGGGATGGATTATAACGATAGGAGTTTGATCGAGCCAGATAAGCAATCATTCCCCTGAGTGACAGACAAAACAGTCATGTTTGAAGAATGCACGTCCATCTGCAGTTAGTTCAACTTTGCTATTGACCGATCCGGGGGAAAACATTTGTTCGTCGTGACGAGCAGCGTGAAATAATAGCCGGATTGTAGGAGCCATCAATCGATAAAAATAGGGGTCGCTCCGCGTGACCAAAGCATCAGCATTTTCTATAATCTGAGACAACTCAATGAGGAACATCATGAATCTCACGGAACGCACGATCAAGGGTTACTTTATCAAAGAACGCATCGCTGAAGGTGGCATGGCACAGGTTTACAAGGCAGTGCGTATAGACCGCAGCCAGGATGAACCCGATGTTGCCATCAAGGTTATCGCGCAGACCAAAGTGCAGGAACGGGAAGTCCGCATTCTGCTTCGCCTGACAGGTGTTCCGCACATCGTACCGCTGTTTGACTTCTGGAAAGATGAGGAACTCGAGCTGGCTTTCCTGGTCATGCCACTGATGGAAGGCACACTCAATGACCAACTGAACGGCACCCCCATTCCCCTCAAGAGTGTAATGAAATGGATGGCGGACATAGTGTCAGGGTTGTCGTGGGTCCATGCGAAAGGCTATACGCATCGTGACTTGAAACCAGCAAACCTCCTTGTCGCGCCGAGTGGCGATATTGTGGTTGGCGACTTTGGGATCGCCAAAGTCATGGTCGGCGGCGAAATCACAATGAGCGACTCCAAGACCCCGGTTTATGCGGCACCCGAGCAGTGGAAGAATAAAGCCGAGCCACGCACAGACATCTTCGCGCTGGCTGTAATCATCTACGAATTGCTCACGGGGCAGCATCCCTACTACGATGCGCAGAACAAGCAGTACATACCTTCTGACCGCATGGACTTTCCCTCGATCCTGCGACTACTGCCAACGGTGCCTCCGGCGCTGGATGCTGTCCTCAAACGAGCGGGCGCGATGAAGCCCGAAGACCGCTACTCCGACCTGGGTGCCTTCATGACTGCGCTGGAAGCGGCAGTTGTGTCCCGTAACATGGACGGTGCTACACGAATCCTGACTGAGATCGGGAAGCCACTGACAGCGGAGAACCCTTACCAGGGATTACGCGCCTTTGACGAGAAGCACCAGACGCTTTTCTATGGTCGTGAAGCCCTGACCCAGGACCTGCTGCTCCGCCTGGGGCAAAGTGGGATGGGCGGGCGCTTTTTGGCGGTGGTGGGACCTTCTGGCTCTGGAAAAAGTTCTGTTGTCAGGGCTTCGCTCATCCCGGCGCTGAAGCGCGGTGCGCTGCCCAACAGCCCGCACTGGCGCTACACGCTGATGAAGCCCGGCGAACATCCGCTGAAGGAGCTGCACGCCGCCCTGCGGAAGAGCCACCCCAGCAATCCCGGCAACTTCATGAGCGACCTGGAAGCGAACGACGGTCTGTCTCATGCCCTACTTTGGTTGCTTCCCGATGATGACATCCGTGTCGAACAAGTCCTGGTCGTCGATCAGGCTGAAGAGTTGTTTGGCGCAGCCGTCCAACAGGAGGAGCGTGGACACTTCCTCGACATTCTGGTTCGTGCGCTGACTGAGACCAATAGCCGTTTACGTTGCATCATCACGCTGCGGGCAGACTTTTTAGATCGTCCGCTGCTCAATCCGGTCCTGGCGGAACTCCTGAGCAAGTTCACGGCTTTCGTGACTCCGTTGACGCAGGTAGAGCTGCGGGAAGCGATCGAGCGTCCACTGGAGCAGGTGAACGGGCGTTTCGATCCGGGGCTGGTCGAGATCATGCTGGCGGATGTTGAAAATCAAGCCAACGCCCTGCCGCTGCTTCAATACACGCTGGCGGAACTGTATGACCGTGATGCCCGCCAGGGAAGCCGCCTGACCCGCCAGACATACGACACATTGGGGGGATTGCGTGGCGCACTGCGCCAGACTGCTGAAACCCTGTATAACGGACTGGATGCTGCCGAACAGCACAGCACCCGGCAAATGTTCCTGCGCCTGGTTTCAGTCGTTGAGGGTGTCGAGGATACCCGCCGCCGCGCTCCGCACAGCGAAGTGCTGGCTGTCACATCGCAGGCGGTCGTCAATCGCTTTGCCAACAGCCGCCTGCTCACGGTGGATCGGGAGACGGTGGAGCTGGCGCACGAAGCCCTGCTCAACGCCTGGGAACGTCTGCAAATCTGGCGCGACGAAGCCCGCGAAGACCTGCTGATCTCCCGCCGCCTGACGCAGTTACAGAAAGATTGGCAGGATCGTAAGCACAACCCGGACTTCCTGCTCTTTGGCGCACGACTGAAGGAATACGAGACCTGGCAGGCTGCCAACACGGTGCAACTGACCCCACAGGAAGTCGAATTCCTGAAGCAGAGCCGCGCCGAGCAGGACAAACGCGACAAGCGTAACCTCCGCACCCGGATGATCGCACGAGTGGCTGCGCTCGGTTTTGTGGCGGTAGTCAGTGGCTTCGGGATTTCCAACGTCCAGCAGCGCACCGAGATTGTGCAGCAGCAGGCCACATTAGTCGTACAGGAACAGGAGCTTGCCGAACGATTAATGCAAGTTCGTGCAGGAGAGTTGGCCTTCTTTGCCAACGATGAACTGAACAGCCCTAATGGCAACGCAGAAACTGCTGCGCTGCTGGCAGTCTGCGCCTTAGATATGACCTATTCTCCACAGGCGGATGCAGTGTTGGGGCGGTCCCTAGATCGGTTGTACACATCGAGTGCCATTAACTTTTCCACCGAAATTGAGCCAGTAAGTGAGGCCGGTTATTTATGGGCGGAAAGACTCACTAATGGCGATCTTGTTTTATGGAATAACAATTCGGGTGGCACACAACTCGCTGCAGTCTATTCTGCATCTGGCGAACTTATCCGTACCATCGTTTCCCGGTTCAAGTTCTCAAGTGTTCGCGCCCTTGCTGGCGGTGGTTTTGTTACGTCGTTCCACACATCTAACGATGTTGTCGTTTGGCGTGAAGACGAAAGCCGAATCCCAATAGTCGCAGGGCAGTCGGATTTGATGCCCGGAACCCAGATTCTTGCGTTAGCGAGCAGCAACTTCATTTCATGGAGCAAGGATGGTACGTTACGCGAATGGAGTTCTGAGGGTACGCTTCTGAGATCATTTAGCGGTCATATCAGCGAAATCTTAGGCGCTGAGGTCATGCCAGATGGTGAACATCTTTTGTCCTGGGACAAAGAAGGTTGGTTACGTCAATGGACAGTTGACGGCGAGATGGTTGCAGAACATCACTATCAAATGGATGCTTCAAATCATCGCCAAGCAACTGGTTTACCGAATGGGAATGTGGTTTTCTGGGATGGCGGAGCGGGCAGTCCAGCACGAATGTGGCTGACAGATGGAACAACTAAGGAATTACAATCCCTTTTACGCCCGTTTACGCGCCCCTGGATACTTCGGGATGGGCGTTTCCTGATAGCGAAGGATAGTGATCTCGATCGTGGTGATCTAGGCAAGCTAACTTTGTGGAACACGAATGGCGATTTAATTGACACCTTGGAAGGACACACTGCCAGAATTGTTGGAGTGCAAGAACTCAGTGACGGTCGGTTCGTTTCCTGGGATGTCGACGGAGTAAATCTTCTGCGGGCAAGTTCAGGCGCTGTTGTGCGGGTATTGGAAGGCGATACACAACCCTTAAATGCCCTCATCGAATTGGACAATGGTCAACTAATCGGTGCTGAAGGAGTATTATACGCTGGTGGTGAAAATGACGGCCGCCGCCTATACCTTTGGACCAGCGATGGTGACTTTCTACGTAGTTTTTCCGGTCACACATCCCGGATTTCGCAAATCATTGAAATGCCAAATCGTCAAGTGATGTCAATCTCTATGGACAATACTGTGCGAATCTGGGACTTGGGTGGGACAAATTCCGTTATCAGACTTCCAGCCGAACAGGAATCATTCCGTGCAAGATTTAGCCCTGATGGACTAACCGGTCTCACGATTTCAGATGATATGGCGGAATTGTTGTATTGGGAAACAGGTGCTGGCAAAATCCTCTGGAGAAGCCCAATTGAAGATGTAGCTCAATTGGCGATCAATTCGGATCCCTTATCATCTTTGGGCTTTGTCGGTTTGAGAAACGGGGATGTTCAAATATGGGACTTGGTTAACGGCAGGTTGACTCAAATTTTGCGCGGACATAGTGGCATTGTTCACTCAATCGTAAGCTCTCCCAACGGACAATTGCTTGCAACTGGTGGAAACGACCGCCTCATTGTCTGGAACCTCAACACTGGAATTGAGCTGGCTGCTGTACAAATTGGACAACAGATAAATGACCTGGCATTTAGCTCTGACAACGCTACTGTCCTGATTGGAACCCATCAATGGGCTGGGCAAGTTAGCCGATCTTCAGTTCTCCGTTGGAACTGGATGGAACAATCAAGCAGTGCAGTGTTTGTGGCTGAAAGCGATGGACGTATCAATAGTGTTGCATATCATCAAAACGGGAGGTATGTGGCTATCGGCAAAGGCAATGATGTGCTGTTGTTGGATGCAACCACAGGTGCGACTATCAACACTTTTACTGGACATACATCGCAAGTTTCCCGTGTTCGCTTTGCCCCTGACGGTAGTTCGGTTTTGAGCGCTTCGTATGATGGGACCATGCGGCTTCATAACCTCGCAACGGGTGATTTGCTTCGTGTTTACAGCGGTCACCTGAATGCGATTTATGATGTTGGTTTCAGTGCTGATGGTCGCACCATTTACAGCGTTTCACAGGATGGCACTGTGCGAACCTGGAACACTGACTACAATGACTTCGTTGCTCACGCCTGGACGCGCATCTTCCGCGACTTCACCCCGGAAGAACGGCAGCAGTTCAGGCTGGAAGATGGCGAATGCCCGTATCACGGTCAGTAGCCAGTTTGGAGCCGACGCGGATCGGTGGAACCGCCCTCATCAGTCGTTGGTAAGGGCGGTTTTTATGTCGCACACTGGGTTTAACATGCTTGATTTATCACTGCTGAAGCCCTGCCTCTTGCTCCCACATATAGCTTTACACCTGTCGCATCTTTTGAACAGGACTTACGCACCCGAAAGGTAAGTAAATCCTAACTTTTGCCTGTTCTTGCCTGTTTATCAGGCCAAACTCGTACTTCACTCCGTAAGTCCTGTTGAAACGATCTGGACGATCAACTACCACTGGATGAACTCAGCGTACTTGCCGGTGATGTAGGTATTGGCGTCGCGTTCTGGCTCGGTCTGACGGCTGTTGTGGTTCGTCTGCTCGAACTGCCAGTTGTCGCGCAGCGCCGCCTGCCGCGCCATCGCTATCGTCCACAGCCCACTCCGGGCGGTGTTCTCCTTCGCCTGTCGGAACACTGACGAATGCTCAGTCGGGATCACCAGGCAGGGGATCATCCCGTCGCCACTGTAGCCTGCCATGAAATCACGCAGCAGCCAGCTTGCCCAGGAGCGGCGCTCACCGGTCTCGATCCGAAATTGCAGGGTTACACCTTGCGACACATCCACCACCGTCAGCGGGTTGACCTGTCCATCATCGCGGATCGTCACCGCCAGATTGACCAGATCCCGCAGCAGGACCTCTTCTGGCGACAACGGCACTCCATGTTGTGTCTCACCTTCCTCATCCGGGTTCGGCAGCAGTTCCAGCACATCCCGGAAAGGTCGCCCTCGCTGCCGCGCCGCCACCTGCACCAGCATCACCACCTCCCGCAGCGATTGCGTCGGTGTCATCCGGTTCTGGTGGAAAGCGATGTGCAGCGGCTCGGGCAGTACCCGTCGCGGTTGCACCGGATCAGGTCGCACCATCTCCATTAGCAGCCGTTCGACCCGGATGCTCTTGTCTTCGAACGATGCGCTGCACCAGCTTGCCCACGAACTGGGCATAGGCTTTGCTGGCCGGGGCTTTCGGGTCGTGGTGAAACAGGCTCTGATGGTTCTGGTGGGCATACGACACCGCTTCATTGGCAGGGACTACACCCAACACTAGCTTCCCCAAAACACTGTGACCTTTGAGTTCTTCGAGCAGGTGGTTGTGACCTCGAATGCGCGTGTTCATCTTCGTCACCAGAATGCCGCTGACACACAGGTTGGGCTGCCGCTAGCCTTCATGGATGTCACTGATCTTGCCGATGACACTCATCAACCCGACTGTTTCCAGATAGCGCGGTTCGACGGGCACAATCGCATCTGTTGCGGCGATCAGCCCCATCTCGGTCATGAGCGAGAACGATGGGCTGGTGTCGATGACAATGGCAGCATAGCGATTGAGGATTTGGCTCAATGGATCAGCCAGGCGATATGGCGCGCCAGCGATGCGTAGCATTCCGGCGATGCCGAATGCCGCATTGGTGGCAGATGTCGATTTGCCGACACCGCCTTTATGGTTGGTGAAGACGAATGTTGGATGCACAGCATTTCCTCCAGTTCACGACAACAAAGCGAGACAGCCAGGAAAGTCACGGCTCCCACCAGTCATGGTAGACTGGCACATGGGAGTGCGGCTGACCCTCCGCCGCGGTACTTCAAGGTGGATCGAGGGAGCTGAGTCCTCTCTCGTCCTACCGAAAAGTCAACTCAGTGTTTGTTCGAGAGACGCGCAAGAATGGCGTTCTGAGGAAATGTCAGTTGCTGGAGGAAAATTGCGGTTTTGTGCTTGGGATTTAGTTCGGATTGGGTCTTATCTGGTTCCCGCTTGCCACTGGGAAGGATTGGTGATGGTCTCGTGTCCACCACAGCTGCCAACCGTCATCACTCCCGGATAGCGATTGAGTGCCTGCACCAGCCTGACGATGTTGGCATCCAGTTCGTCATAGGGAATGCCTTTTTTGCCTGTGCCTTTTGCTAATGGCATGGTTAGTGGCTGGTCAGGCATCCATTCCAAATCATCTTCATCCATACCCACAAGGTCTTTCTCTAGTTCCAATACGACGGCATCCGTTTCCCCTGCATTGCGTTTTTGACGCGCTTCACCTTTCAATTCTCGCTGGCAGTCCTTGCAGATATGCAGGGCATAACTGCGCCCGCCAAATTTCTCAGTAGCTCGGCGGCGACCACAAATGCGACAGTAACGCCCGGCAGGTTTTTTTCTTCCCCATCAACCCTACTTATGCTGGACAATATTCTAAACGTTGCTTAACCTGGCGCAGCTCCTGTGAGAGATGCTGTATCTCTCGCTGAAGTGCCGCGACACGGTTCTTGTTTTCACAGCGCAGACGTTCATTCTCCGCTCTGAGCAGCAGGTTTTCTTGGTGCAGTTGCTGGGTATCCAATAACATATCAACTGGAAGTGCCTCGGCTGTCAGCCTTATCTTGACAAGTTGATTTGTCTCAACTAGCGCCGAACCACGCTCGGTCAGCCCTAATGCGCGTGATTTGCCGCGTGACTTCACCAGATAGCCCCAGGTAATCAGCCGCTCCAGATTATAGTTGACGACAGAAGTAGAGGTGATGCCAGTTGCCAGGCTAATTTCACGAATACTCGGCGCAAACCCGTGTTCAAGGGTATGCTGGTGAATGAAACGAAGGATATG
>JALHNT010000084.1 GCA_022843385.1 Anaerolineae bacterium
TCGGATGAAAATGCTTGCTCAGCCAGACCACGCTTATCTCTTCGTCCAGTAGATCAATGATTGGAAAGTCCATGCCCTCAGTTTACTGCATTCCACTACTTTTACCCATGAGCCAAAAATATAGTTGTGCACTCCCGGCGCGGCGGTAAGTCCATGTCAGCATATGACCGCTCTTTTGGGTGGGCGGTGGCGGAAAAAACCCGTCGGGCATCCCCAAACGCTCCCGCACAACAGCCTCGGTCACCTGTTGGGTATGCCGGGTCTTGATGATCAGCAGCCAACTCACCAGCGGATCAGCAAGCGAAAGGCGAAGTTCCAGCTCATCGATGAAGTGATGACTCGTGGATTGCGCCTTCCAGATCGCAAAAGCAGAGGGTGCAGCGGGCTTTTCCAGGGTGAGCGGTAGGCCTGCTTTGGACTGCACCGCTTCCGGTGTCAATCGAACAACAGCCACCAAGGGCTCGACGAAATCGAGGATCGCTGTGAGCGTTTGATTTTCGGCCATCGTATCTCCGTAAATGATCAACTCATGGGTCACACCGAAAGCAACGCCAGGTCTACACCAAATGCCGCCGGCGGTTTGTGGCAATTGTCCTATTCGTTCCACCCCAATCCGTGATTCACAGAATCTTCCTCTTTTATTGGTGGTCCGCTAATCAGGGCTTATCACAGGCTTAAGTCCATCATAACACCAACTGGCTACGTTCATCAGCGGTGGTGACCCACACTGCCAGCCTTATTCATAAGTGAAAGAGAGACCAACCATGCCTCGTTCCTGGAAAAAAGTCGTGATGGGTGCCGGCGCGGCAGCGCTGCTGTCGCTGGCTGTGGCTCAGGCACAGGATACCACCAGCCCCTACCCGGTGCTGACTCTGATCGGGCGCGCTGTGCTGCCCGCCGATACCTTCTCCGAAGGCCCGGCCTCCGGTGCCGCCCTTAGCGAGACCAATGGCCGCACCCCGCCCTTCGCCAGCCAACCGGTGCAGGGCTTCAGCGCCCTCATCCCTGCCGAGACCGAAGGTCACTGGCTGGCGCTGCAAGACAACGGCTTCGGTGCCAAGAACAACAGCGCCGATGTGCTGCTGCGCTGGTACGAAGTTCGTCCTGACTGGGAAGCGGGTACTGTGGAAGTGGTCGGCTTCACCCAACTGAGCGACCCGGACAGCCTGATCCCGTTCCCCATCGTCAACAACGACACGCCGGATCGCCTGCTGACCGGGCAGGACTTCGACATCGAGTCCTTCCGCCGTCTGCCCGATGGCACCTTCTACATCGGCGAGGAATTCGGGCCGTATCTGCTGCATGTCGATGCCACCGGCAAGCTGCTGGAAGCGCCCTTCGCTACTCCCTATCCTGAAGTGATGGCTGAGTTTGCGCGCGGGCTGGATTTCGTGCAGTCGCCGGAACACCCGGACTTCGTTGATCTGGCCGACCAGGATGCGCGTCGCGCGGCCGCCAATCTGCCCGGCAGCCGCGGCTTCGAAGGGCTGGCACTCAACAGCAGTGGCACCATGCTCTACTCCATGCTCGAAGGTCGCATGACCGATGACACCGTCAATGGCTTGCTGATCCAGGCCTTCGACCCGGCTACCAAAGCCTATAATGGCGATTACTGGTTCTATCCATTGAGCAGCGCGACTAACGCTATCGGCGAGATGACTGCCATCAATGACAACGAATATCTGGTGATCGAACGCGACGGCGGCCAGGGCGTCGATGCCGCCTTCAAGCGCGTCTTCAAGGTTGATCTGACGCAGGTGGGCGAAGATGGTCACACCCTGACCAAGACCCTGGTGGCCGATCTGCTGGCGATCTATGATGCCAACGGCCTGACCCAGCCGGAAGAGGGTGCGGTGGGCCTCGGCCCGGTGTTCAAGTTCCCCTTCGTCACCATCGAAGCCGTCTGGCCGGTGGATGCCACCACGCTGGCAATCGTCAACGACAACAACTATCCCTTCAGCACCGGTCGCCGTCCTGGTGTGCCGGATGACAGCGAGTTCATCCTCATCGGCCTGACCGAGCCGTTGAACCTGGGGCAGTAGGCCACGTTACGGTGGACGGGCCGACGCCCGTCCCTGCACCCATCGTTTGTAGGGACACCCAACGGGGTGTCCGCCTAAACTCTGCCCACCCTTCAGAAGACGACATTTGCGAATGATGACCAGAAAAGGGGTCGGCCGTAGGGGCGGTTCGCGAACCGCCCCTACGGAAGAAACCCTATCCTTCATGCAAAACTGTCGTGATGTGAAATCCGTTCAAACGGCTGCTGACCTTCTACCCGCTTCAGCGCCTTCAGTGCGCTTACCGGTTTTCCCGCTAGCTGGACGGTTATTGAGGTTTGATAAATTAATACGGTAATCGCTATAGGATGCGGCGGACGTGCAACGGCACCTCCCTACACCCATCGATTGTTCGTAGGGGCATCCAATGGGGTGTCCGCTGCTTCGTCAATCACAATGTCGATTTAATTTATCGACGGTCAATAACCCCCGGCGCCTGGACAGGTGGGTTCGAGCGACACAACAAAAGAGCCAGGCATTGGCCCGGCTCCTTTGTTATCGGGTTACAACGGAGGGTCTACGGCGCAGCCGCGACCACCACTGGTGGACGGGTGAAACCGTCAGCCGCTCCCAGCGCTTCCAGGCTGTCGAACAACACCTGGAGGATGTAGTCCGCGTTATGGACATACGAGCCGGGGTCCTTCAGCGAGAACTGATAGTTGAAGGCGGCGCGCAGCAGCGTCGGCGTCCAACTGGCATAGCGGTTGTCGCGGTTCACTTCCTCTTCATCGGCAACGCCATTGGCATTGGTGTCGATGAACCAGTACGGATGGCTGTGGCTTTCGTAGACGATGGGCGAGCCAGCCGTTTCGGATGCGTACTGCACGATAGCCGCATACAGCGCTTCCTGCATCGCCGCGATCTCATCGGCAATCGGTTCTGCCGCGTCGCCATCGCCGTCGTAATCGACCGGTTCGACATCTTCCGCATTGGCGCGGATCAGCCGGATGTCTTCGAGAGTCTCGACATCTTCATGGCAGTCGGTGCATTCATCCACATCGATTGTGCCGGTGTGCGGTTGATGGCAGTCGGTACACATGGTGAAGTCTTCACCATCGTGCAGGTTACGCCCGTTGTACTCTTTGCCCTCATACTCATACGCACCCTTGGCTTCGGTGCCGAAGAGCGACGCGCCGGCGGCATAGTAGTGGATATTGCGGAAAGCCAGGTCAGCCGACACTTCATCATCACCCACGCCCGAACGCCGGATGGCATTGTTGACGCTGGTGGTGGACTCGCGCCCCTGATGGCAGGTCAGGCACAGGTTGGCATCTTCGCCTTCACCAAAGCTGACGACTGAGCCGCTGGGGAAGGTCACTTCATCGACGACATACAGGTTCAGAGCATCATCGAGGTCGTGGCAGGTGCTGCATTCCAGCGATTGCGATGGCTCAGACTTGATGTTGACGCCATGTTCCAGATAGAAGGGCAGCCCGCCAGCAGTGTGGCAGCGGGTGCAGGTGGCGGAGACAACACCGTCTTCATCCCAGTTGCGGAAGGCACGCGCCGTAATGTCGAAGTGACCGACATCATCGCGCCGCGCTTCAGCCATATCCACCGCCTCGCCGATTTCGGCGTTGAGCATGGTGATGCTGTCGAAGAGCAGCTCGATGTGGTACTTCGGATTATGGGCATAGCCGCCCGGATCCTTCTGCGTGACCTGATAGTTATAGGCCGCTTTCAGCAGGTTCGGGGTGAACGAGGCATACTTGTTGGGGAAGGCTGCTTCGCCTTCATCCACTGCGCCGTTGTCGTTGGTGTCGATGAACCAGTAGGGGTAAGCTGCTGAGTCGTAGACAATGGGCGAGCCGGCGACATCACGGGCATAAACCTGGATGGCTTCCAGCAGCATCTCTTGCAGTGTCTCGATCTCTTCAGCGATGCCTTCCAGATCGTCGCCATCGCCATCATAATCTGCGCCCGAACCCGGCATGCGGATGAAGCGCAGGTCTTCGATGGTCTCGACATCTTCATGGCACGAGGTGCAGGACTCCACATTCAGTTCCAGCGTGTGCGGATTGTGGCAGTCCGCGCAGGTGTCATAGCCCGGAACATGGAGGTTGCGCCCCTGATAGAACATCCCCTCATACTGATAGCCGCCGCGTACTTCGCCACCATAGAGCGTGGCCGCAGCCGCATAGTAGTGGATGTTGATGAAGCCCAGATCGGCGCTCACGGCGTTGCCGTCTGCGCTCAACCCCAGTGCTTCAACCTTGGCGTTGACCGTATCGGTCGAGGCGCGCCCCTGATGGCATTCCATGCAGCGACCGGAGTCGCCCACGCCATCGACGATGACGCCCGACGGGAAGGAAACCATCGTCAGTTCCGAAGCGACGCTGTTGTGGCACGCATCGCAGGTCACGGTGGTCCCTAACGGGGACGGGGCATCCACGACTTCGAAGGCCGAGCCATCGACGCCGAGGTAATCACGATAGCCGGGGGTCGAGTGACAGCGGGCGCACTCAACCGGGATTTCCCCTTCATCGTTCCAGTGGACAAAGGCTTCTGCTTCCGCATCCGCATGAGGTGACGCGACCCAGGCATTGTAGTATTCCGCCAGGTAGGGCGGATCACCTATCGGCTCCGGGGGCGTCTCCTGAGCGAATACCGGTGATTGAAGCAGCAGCGAGAAGCCTGCCATCACGAGCAGGACGCCGACTACTCCCAGTAACTGGTATTTTCTCATCCTTATTCCCTCTCATTCGGTTGAACGGCACACAGAGGCCACACTTCCGCGTGTCGACTCACTCTGATCGTCATTGTCCACCTAACGGGGGAATAAAGCGTCAACCTGCGGGATGATTCATCCTCATCCTGCCGGTTGATTGTGGGGGGAGAAGCTCGAACGGGTTATTCGCGCTCCAGCCACCGTTTTCCCTACGCCTGGATGCTCAACCGGCAACAATACGATATGTTTAGATGACAGAACCCGATCAGAAGGGGAGTCAATCATGAGCCTGAACCTCCGATACACCCGCCTGGGGTTGATGACGCTCTTTTCTCTTGTGTTGCTGCTGCTGAACAGTGACCTGCGCGCTGCGCCGATCAGCGAGTGTGCTGCTATCGAGGGTGTGTTTGATGTGGCGATTTCTCACGATGGGCAGCTTGTGGCTGCAACCTGGTGGGATGAAGGGGTGAAGCTGTGGGATACCGACACCGGTGAGTTGAAGCACACCTTCAGCGACCTGGACGGAACAGTTGAAATTGAGTTGTCGCGCGATGGCAGCCTTCTGCTGGCATCTGATCGTGATGTAGCCATCCTTTGGGATACGCAAGATGGCAAGAAGCTGCATACCTTCGAGCTTAATCCTTCAAACACGCTAAATTCAACAGTCTACTTCACTCCCGATGGAAAACAAGCCATCACCGGTGATTTTTTCGGCGGGATCCTTTGGGATGTTGCTTCCGGGAAGAAACTGCGCTCGTTTCCAGGCGCTCAGGATACCTCACGGGGTGAAATTGTTCGGCTTTCCTCTGATGCAAATCGTTTGTTGACCATTGATGCTGATCCTCGTTTAGTCTACATTTGGGATGTGGAAAGTGGCGAGAAACTCCATACCTTCTCGGATGTGATCAATGGCCTGTTTTCTCTTGACAATCGCTATATCTTAACTCGCTCGGCAGATCATCTATCGTTATGGGATGCTGACAGTTTTGCGCTGATCCGAACCTTTGATATATCCGGCCTGTTAGGGTTGAACGACTGGATGTTCTCCAACGACGGAAAATGGCTGTTGACATCAATTGAGGCACGATTTGATGTCTGGAATATCGAAACCGGGGAAAGTTGGATACGGGTCAAGGCAGCGCCCTGGGACAATATGTATGGCATTCTGCCGGACAACCAGTCAGCGCTGATCCCGCGTCCGGGAAGTGATCGCCGCCTGATTGATGTCTGGGATATTGCCAGCCGCACCGTCAATTACACCATTGATCTGGGTAGTATCGACACCATGATCGTCCGATCCTTTGACATTTCGGATGATGGTCGTTACCTGCTGCTTGGCGCGGCTGAAAACGAAATCCCGTTTGATCGAACCGTCAGCCTGTGGGATATTCAGACCGGCACGAAAATCCGGCAATACTGTTAGTACACCGAGGCTCAAATGCACCCGGAGTTGTTTTTCTCCGCTCACCCGGTGGGAGAGGGGCTGTGAGCGCCTCAAGCGAACGTGGGGAGTGAGGGCAATCTGTTCCGAAACTTCCGCCAGGCTATACCAGGAACTAACAACTAGCCTTCCCCTTGCAGCCGGGCATCAGCCACCGCCTGCACCGGCGTCGTCCCGCCCATCAGCCAGGACATCAGACGTTGGACGCGCGGGTTGGGCGGCTGCAACAGACTGTTCACCTGCATTTGATACCACATCCGGTTGCTGAGGATGCGGCGCAGCCAGACCAGCAGTCGGGCATCGCGCCCCGGCATGTACTCGAAGCGCCAGCCATCGCGCGTCGCCGCCGCAAAGATGTCCTTGGCCGCCACCGATGGATGGTTAGCCGCCATGTCGGCCTGTGAGCCGAGGAAGTGCCGGACATAGGGCGCGTAGATCGAGGCATCCCCCTCGCTGGCGGCGTCCATCTTGCTGAAGATCTGCGACGCATGGGTGCCGGGATAGACCGTGCGAACACGAATGCCAAAAGGCGCCAGTTCGATATTCATCGCTTCCGAGAGTCCGGCTACCGCCCATTTGGACGATGAGTAAACGCCGAAGATCGGAAAGGCGATCTTGGCGCTCAGGGATGAGATATTGACGAAGGTTCCGCCGCCGCTGAGGCGAAAGTGGGGGATGAAGGCTTTCATGACCTTCATCACACCAAAGACATTGGTGCGGTACTGTCGTTCAATCTGCTCCATCGAGGTCAATTCCAGCGGGCCGTACTGGGCGTAGCCGGCATTATTGACCACCACATCGATCCTGCCGAAAGCCGCGATGGCCGCGGCGGCCACGCTATCAACCTGTGCCTCATCGGTGACATCCAGTTGGAAGACCCGCACTGTCGGCAGGTCGCTCACTGACCGCGCCAGTTCCATCTGGCGCATGGTGGCGGCCACATTCCATCCCTGCCCGGCGAAGTAGCGCACGGTCTCCAGCCCGATGCCGGAGGATGTGCCGGTGATAAAGACGGTTTTGCTGTTCATGGGGTAGGCTCCTTGTTTGACTTTGTGTGGTTCGGGAATAATGATTGATTACTCAATCAGGGCGGGCGAAATCTTTTAGGCTGTTCCAGAATTTTAACTATCCAATTCACCCCACCCCAACCCCTCCCCGTTGCACGGAGAGGGGCTTTGCTCCCCCTTTCTCCGCGTGCGGGGAAAGGGGGCTGGGGGATAGGGGTTGCCTTTGGAGCGTTATTTCCCTGCAATAGCTTTAACGCATGATCCCCTTCAGGAACAGCGCGAACCCCATCAACCGATAATCGACTGTCTGATCCGGCTGCTGCACGATGAACTCAATCGTGGTGACGGCCAGGCTGTTCATCATGGCCGCGACAAAATCCACCGGGTAGGGGTGCAGCGCCCCTTCATCCATGCTGATCTGGGCGATGCGCTGCAATTCGATGAACGGTTCATTGCCCTGGGCTTTCACCGCTTCATCGACCGGATACGAGCTGGCGATCTGATTGAACACGCGGAATGGCGTCAGGTTCGCCAAGCCCCAGCCGATGTAACGATCCCACAGGTGACGCATCTGATTTTCCACGCCCTTCTGTTCGGTGAAACCTTCGAGCAGATGCTGTGACAGTTCCCGCTTGATGTCCAGATAGAGCTGGTTCATCAGGTCGTGCTTGGTCTTGAAGTAGGTGAACAGCGTCCCTTCCGCCACGCCCGCTGTGCGCGAGATCAGCGATGTCGGGGTGTTCCAGAAACCGCGTTCGGCGAAGATGGTCACCGCTGCATCCAGGATCGCCCGTTCGCGGTTTTCGATGATCGCTTTCGCCATCGGTTAACCTCATAATGAGTGAGTACTCAATCATTGTATTGGAGGTGAGAGCCGCTGTCAAGCACGGATTTCACCACCTGGCTATTCCCGCCCGGCAGCCGGTGGGCAGGCGTTGAGGTTAATCGGCTCATCCTTTGTATCATGAATGACGCTACACGGGGCATAAACCCCCACCAATGGGGTGTAGACAGCGCCGCCGCTTGCGACTTCAATCGAGATAGCGGATACACGGGTGAGGAGTGAGCGCGTATGGATCGGAAAGCCTTTGCAGCCGGGGCGCTGCTGATCGGTCTGGCCTTGGGTCTGGTGGGCATGGCGCTGTTTTATGATCGCGCTATCGGCCTGTCGTTCCCTATCTTCATCAGTCTGGTGCTGTTACCGCTGCTGGTGCTGGCGACGCGGGTCGGGCTGCCGGTTCAGCGGCGTAACCTGTGGCCGCTGCTGCCGCTGTTGTTCTTCGCTGGCATGGTGGCGGTGCGGGCCGATGCGCTGATCGGCGCGCTCAACATCGCCGCCGCCCTGACGCTGGGTGCGCTGATGCTGCATTATCTGCCATCCCAGCGCCAGATCGACACCGACAGTCTGGGTCATCACACCGCCGCGGTGACGGCCTCCAGCATCCTGTTCATGCCCTACGCCGTGATGCAAGCCGGGCTGGGCTGGAGCTGGTTGAGCGCCAGACGCCACGAGCGCGGTGGGGCGGCGGTCTCGGTGGTGCGCGGGCTGATGTTCGCCCTGCCGGTGATCGTCATCTTTGCCTTCCTGCTCGGTTCTGCCGATGCCGTCTTCGCCAATGTGGTCAATCAGGCCTTCAACGGGCTGCGCGATCTGTTCGGCCTGCAATATCTGGATGATACGCTGGGGCGGCTGGTCTTCGCCGGGGCGCTGGCGATCTTTGTCACCGGCACGCTCGGCTACGGTCTGATGCGCTCGCCCGCCGAGGTTGAGGCGGAAATGGCCCCATCAGCGGATGAGGCCGCGCCAACTGCCGACGCTACCACCCAGAAGAACAAGCCCGGCATCAAATTGAGCATGATCGAAAGCGGCATCATCCTCGGCAGCGTGGCCGCCCTGTTCGGCCTGTTCGTCGCCATCCAGTTCACCTATTTCTTCGGCGGTCAGACCACGCTGGAAGTCACTGGCCTGTCGTATGCCCAGTATGCCCGGCGCGGCTTCTTCGAGCTGGTGGCGGTCTCGGTGTTGACGCTGGGGTTGTCGCTGCTGCTGGATCGCATCACCATCCGTCAGGAACGACGTGAAAACCTGATCTTTCGCGGGCTGGCGTTGTTGATCGTCGGCCTGACGACCATCATGCTCATCTCGGCGGCGCAGCGCATGTACCTCTACGAAGAGGCCTTCGGCTTCACCCAACTGCGGGTGTATGTCCATGTGGCGATTGTGTGGATGGGGGTGCTGTTCGGGGTGTTCGCGCTGGCGTTGTTCCGGTTGCGCCCCAACATCTTCTCCTTCGGCCTGCTGCTGGTCATCATCGGCTATCTGGCGACGCTCAACCTGATGAATGTCGATGCCTACATCGCCGAGCGCAACATCGCCCGCTATCAGGCTGGTCAGGAACTCGACATTGCCTTCCTCAACATCCTCTCGGAAGATGCCGTGCCGGTCATCGCCGCGCTGTATCAGCAGACCGAGGAGGAAACCGTGCGCCAGTGGGCGGGGCAGTGGCTGGCGCGTCAGTTGAACGGACTGAACTGGATGCAGGACGACGGCCTGGGGGCGGTCAATCTGGGGCGTGGCACGGCCTGGTCGCAGTTGAGCGCCATCAGCGGGACGCTGCCGGACTACGATCCATCTGCTTTAATGGGTATCAGCCTACAACTGCCCCGGACGGGTCGCGATGACTACGAATCGGGTTGGGACTCGCTGGTGACGCCAACGGGCAGCAGCCGGTGAACGGGGTGGTGTGGGCGGGTGAATTGGAAGGACTGAATTCTGGAACGGCCCCCATGCGCTCCGGTGTTGATTCGTCAGATTCGTCAGATTCGCATCACCCCATTTTGCGATTCGCGAATCAGTCATCAGTCGATAGTCATCAGTTGGCAGAAAGAATACTGAGGTATTTGTGCTGCTGATTGACAATATACTGTTTGCTGCTGATTTCGCTGATTGGCACTATCCCCTATCGGCTGTTGACTACAGACTGCGGGAACAACTCCGTTTTGTGTCGTCGTCGAACAGACACAACGACAAAGACAGAAAGATCAACATAAAGGACACTGAGAACACAGAGCGAAAATGGAGCAAACGTGCGTCAACTGCTGCAAATTCTGCAACTGCACAGGCTCCTTTATTGCAGATTGTGAGTCAGTCGTCAGTCGATAGTCAATAGTCATCACAATGGACCCAGAGAACACCTCGCCGAAAGGTCGTCAAAGTCGTCAAAGTCAAAAGTGAATGTTGTGACAAATAGCCTTCAGCCATCAGCTTTCAGCCTCTTGACTACCGATTGTTGACCATCAATTGCTCTGTGGCGGCGGCGGCAGTGGCAATCCTGGTTGTGGCAGCGTTGCCAGTGTGCTGTAGGGGCGATTCGCAAATCGCCCCTACACCCAGACTAGCTGAAACCCCGTCGTTACAGGTGAACTTTTGGTAAACTTTTTGGTACGACTTAAGGCGACTCGGCGTTAACCATCTGGCGAGAGGCGATCGGTTAAGGCTGTCGGCACAGGGTTAGAGGATGGTTGAGGAAAACCAGGGTTGAGGGAGCAGAAAACGGCATGTCAGATGTGATCATCTTGTCTCAAAGATAGACCTTCCGACCATGGCTGTGAACCCGGGTATCCGCCACATCCAGATCGATAGTCTGCGTCATCTACCGCGCCACACCGGACTTCTGCTATACTCCCTCATATGAACGATCCAAACTATCAAGATGCCTACGATGGTGACCGCATCCCGCCCGATCATATCGGCGTGCTGATCGCTGGCGTGATCTTCATGCTGGTGGGCTGGGCCGGGCTGTTTCATCTGGTTACCACCGATGTGCCGCGCATCGGCCAGCGCTGGGTCTTTTTCCTGCTGCTGCAACTGGCGGTGACCGGGACGGTGCTGCCCTTCATCCGCTATCTGAACGTGCGCTTCACCCCGGTTAACGCCGATCTGCCGCCGGGTGGGGTGGTCGTCCGGCAAAGCCTGTGGATCGGCCTGTTCGTGGTGGTGTGCGCCTGGCTGCAAATCCCGCGCATCCTGAACGGCCCGATCGCGTTCCTGGTGGCGCTGGCCTTCATCGTCATCGAAATCTTTCTGCGCTCCCGCGAAATCCGCAATGAACGTGCTGAAGAATGACCAGCAACGCCTTACGCCGCCTGCCTTCTGTCGATGCCCTGATGAACACGCCGGCTGCGGCGGATCTGTGCGACGAATACGGGCGCGAAGCGGCGTTGGACAGCCTGAGAACGATCCTGCAAAACACCCGCGAGCAGCTCAAAGCCGGTCAGCCGGCAGCGGTGGAAGCCGATGCCCTGCTGGCACAGGCGGCGCAGACCTTAGCCGAACGCTTTTTGCCGACACTGCGCCCGGTCATCAATGCCATCGGCATCATCATCCACACCAACCTGGGGCGCGCCCCGCTCTCCACAGCGGCCCAACAGGCCATCAGCGAAGCCGCCGGTCAGTACAGTACGCTGGAATTCAACCTGGACGACGGCAAACGCGGCAGCCGGCTGCGCCATGCTTCCGATCTGCTGGTCGAGGTGACGGGGGCGGAAGCTGGTCTGGTGGTCAACAACAATGCCTCGGCGCTGGTGCTGATCCTATCGGCACTGGCGTTGGGCAAAGAGGTCATCATCTCACGCGGGCAGTTGGTCGAGATCGGCGGCGGCTTCCGTGTGCCGGAAGTGATGGAGCAGAGCGGGGCGAAGCTGGTGGAAGTGGGGACGACCAACCGCACCCGCGCCAGCGATTATGCCCGCGCGGTCACCCCCAACACAGCGCTGCTGATGCGGGCGCATTACTCCAATTTCAAGGTGATCGGCTTCACCGAAGATACACCGCTGCACGAGATGGCTGCGGTGGCGCATCAGCATGGACTGCTGCTGGTGGATGATGTGGGCAGTGGGGCGCTGCTGGATACCGCGGCCTACGGTCTGGAGCATGAGCCGACGGTGCAGGAAAGTCTGGCGGCGGGTTGTGATCTGGTGGCCTTCAGCGGCGACAAGCTGCTGGGCGCACCCCAGGCCGGCATCATCGTCGGCAAGAAAGCGTTGATCGATACTCTCAAGCAGCATCCGCTGGCACGTGCCATCCGCGCCGATAAGCTGTGTCTGGCCGGACTGACCGCCACGCTCGATCATTACCGGCGCGGCGAGGCCACCATTCAAATCCCGGTGTGGCGCATGATTGCCATGCCGCTGACCGAGCTTCAGGCGCGGGCGCAGCAGTGGGCAGATGTCACTGGTGGGCAGGTCATCGCCGGCGAGTCGGCGGTGGGGGGTGGCAGCCTGCCGGGCGAGACGCTGCCGACGGCGCTGCTGGCCTTGACAGTCGAGTCGCCGGATGCGTTTGCGGCGCGTTTACGCCAGTCCCGATACCCGGTGATCGCCCGCATCGCTCGCGACCAGGTGTTGTTCGACCCGCGCACCGTCCTGCCCGGTCAGGATGAGCCGCTGTTGGCGACGATTCAGGCCTGCCGCTGAAGTCAGGCTAACCGTCTTCCGGGCTGACGCCGCTGGCGATCAGGCGACGTTCGGCGCAGCGCGGGCTGGTGATGAGGTGGAAGCGTTTTGCGAAAGCGATAAGGCGATGCATATCACGATATTTGTTTACGGGACATGGGGCGATATTCGTCCGCATGTGGTGCTGGGGATGGCGCTGCAACAAGCCGGACACACGGTACAGGTGGTGGCCTCGCCGGCCTACGAGTCGTGGGTGCGGGCGCGCAATCTTGGCTTCTATCCACTCTCGTATGATGTGAATACCTTCGCCAGAGAGAATGCTTCGCTGATGGATGCGGGCATTGTTAAACAGCTTCAGACGGTACGCACAGAACTAAACCCGATTCTGACTCAGATGGGGCTGGAAACGCTGGAAGCAACTCGTCAGTCGGATGTATTGATGACGGTGGAATTTGGTGCGTCCCTCCTGTTTGATGTGCTGCGGGTGAATAAGCTCAAAACTATCCTCATCAACCCTGCCCCGATCAACCCAACACGCGAATTTTCTTCCGTGTTGCCGCCCGCGCCGGGCTGGTTTCTCTTCCCGCAATGGTACAACCGCATGAGCTATGGCCTGCTTCATCGCATCTCATGGTCAACGCTGGGCGGGGCGCGTAACGTCATCGCGACGCGGCATCTTGGACTGCCCAAGAGTAGATTCAAGGATTTCCAGACATTCTTAGCCACCACCCCCGCGCTGACGACGGTGAGCAAGTATGTTGTACAGCGTCCGGCGGATTGGGACGCACATTTTCAGGTTACGGGATACTTGTTTGATGATGACCCCGACTGGACACCTCCACAGGATTTGAGCGATTTTCTGGCGGGGGGAGAACCGCCGGTGTATATCGGTTTTGGCAGTATGCCGGACAGCCAGCCACAAGCCACCACCCGCTTGATGATCGACGCCGTACAACGCACGGGCAAACGCGCTGTGATTCTGACCGGCTGGGCAGGGTTGGGTGCGGCTCATGTGCCGGAGAACATCCACATTCTGAAATATGCGCCGCATGGCTGGCTGTTCCCGAAAATGGCTGCGGTGGTTCATCACGGTGGCGCGGGGACAACGGCTGCCGGATTTCGCGCCGGTGTGCCGACGACCATCGTGCCACACAACGGCGATCAGCCCTACTGGGGGCGGCGTGTTAAGGAACTCGGTGTCGGCACAGACCCGATTCCGCGTAAGAAACTCACCGCCGATAAGCTGACGGCTGCCATTATTGAAGCGACCACCAACCGCGCGATGCAGGCAAAGGCGGCTGATCTGGCGAAGAAGATCGCGGCAGAAGATGGGGTCGGGTTGGCAGTCGAAACCGTGCAGAGATTTCTGAAATGAAGGCGGGGGCATGATGGATACAGCAAGCAAAATGATGATACTCGGTGGCGTGCTGAACCTGTTCTATGGTTTGTTGCTCGGTATTCCGGCGGGGGTGATCCGCCAGAAGCAGCCAACCTACTCCAAATATCTGCGATTCGTGCATATCGGCGCGTTGATGTGGGGGCCGATCCTCATCAGCCTGGCGCTGGCACTGGAGCTATCCACGCTTGATGCAGGCTTCGAACTGCTGGCGGCATGGTTCATGGTGGGTTCATCGGTATTGCTGAACGCCAAAGACACCATCAATTGGCTGAGGGGAACACAGGATGAGTTTGCTGAAAAGGCTCGACTGCCGCTGGCATTAGGCGGCTTGTCGTCCGTCGGTTCTCTGTTGGGAATTCTGATTATCCTCATTGGCGTTGTGATGGGGCTGACGCAATGAGCATAATCGACCATACCAGCCAGACTGTCAACCTGCGCGATGGGCGAACCCTTGGCTATGCGCGAAGGGATGCGCCAGGGCGGGAGCGGCGCTGCCGATGACATGCGCGCAGTGGTCATGGAATGGGGATTCAAACTGGAAGCCATCAAGACAAAGGTATTTGTATGGCAGGGTGAGGCTGATCCAAATGTCACACCAGCCATGGGGCGTTACCTGGAAGCGCGTATCCCGAATTGCACCGCGACCTTTGTTCCTGGTGCCGGACATTTGTTGCTCTATACCCACTGGCGCGAGATTGTCCAGCAGCTTAAAACAGCGTGGGGAGCCAGTGTGAACGACTCATTGTCAGGCTAACTGTCTTCCGGGCTGACGCCGCTGGCGATCAGGCGACGTTCGGCGCGGCGCAGGCTGAAGCGAGTCAACAACCCATACAACACCAGTGTCCACAGACTACCCAGGAGCGTCGCCAGAATCATTCCGGTGGTCAAAGATTTATCAAGGTTGATCGACTTATAATGTGTGGTGACAGCCATCAAAGATGTGGCTGTGGTTAAACCATTATCAAGCAGGCTGCCAAGCGTGCTTGCCAGTGCCGTACCCCAGAAGGAATCTCCACCGATGTAAATTCTGTCTGGAGTCATGCGAAATAGAACTGTTATCACAATCAAGTGAAGGGTAGCGAGGCTCAGTGTCTGGGCCAGCCGGGCCGCGATAGTGCTGAGAATGGCACGTATCCGCCCACGACTTATTGCCGAGACGGCCACCGCGCAGCCGGCGGTGAAGACCAGGTTCATCAGGGTCATGATAAAAATTACCACTCCACCCAGGATGACGAGCAATGGGCTGGGCAAGGTGTACCAGACGGCGGTGCCATGATATCGGTAGAAGGTACTGAAAGCGATGGTATCGCTGCTGTAGAGCGCCCAAGCGGCGATGGCACCTCCGCGGAAGACCGCCAGCCAGAGATAAGCCGGGAACTGGCGTCTGACCAGCGCCGCCCATTTGCCGCTCACCAGATCCTGGGCGGAAACTCCAGTCAGCAGCAGCAGCTCCCAGCGCCCGCTCTCCCGTTCGCCGGCGAGGCTGACTGCACCGTAGAACAATGTCTGGCGCATCAGACCGAAGTGCCAGAGGAGGATGAGAATGCTGAACAGAATGGTCAAGAGCGGCGACTGACTCACCAGGGGGAAGGGATCGCGCTGGGTGATCGCGGCAATCAGCAAACCGCCGAAGTAAAACAACGACAGCCCCAGCAGCAGGTAGCGGATGGCGAAGCCGAGCCAGTAGTGCCAGCGCGGCACTCGTTCGGCAGCGCGTTGAAGGGTTCGGGTTTCCAGTCGGCTGATGGCATTGTCCGGCAGGCGCAGAGTCAGCATGGTGAATCCTGGTTTTCGATTGGCGCTCTCCTCATCGTAATCGAATATGCCTGAGACGACACACCCGAATTCTGCGAGGGGGTAACCCTTTTTACCCCATGACTCGCCCCAGCGTGTTAATCAGGACGTGGACAATCGAGCAGGCGACCAGGTTGCGGGTGCGTTCAAAAATCCAGGCGAAGGCCAGCCCCAAGAGCGCCTGATAAGCGATGGTCGAGGCTGCTGCCGCCAGCAGATTTCCGCCACCGGTATTGGTGAAGCCCAATCCCAGATGCCACAGACCGAAGATCAGGGTGCTGATGACAATCGCCCAACCCGGCGAGACCAGTCGTCGCAGGCGGGTTTGCAGCGCGCCGCGAAACAGAAACTCCTCCATGAAGCCATTTTGCAGGCTGTTGGAGAGGATAATGCCCACCAAAGTTGGCAGGAGTGTTTGCCCATTCAGCAGCGACAGGCCGATGATGATTAGCGGGAGAGCGCACCACAGCAGCGTCACTTGCCAGACCCGATGACCGGCACCCAACCCTAACTCACGCCATTTCGCTCCGGCCAGCAGCAGGACGATCAATGGCAGCGCCACATAACTCAGGGGATTGGCGAGATAATTGTCATTGCCCAGGGTCTGACCGCTGAAGCGTCGTACGGCATCCATCATCCCCGACCAGACCGGCAGGCCACTCGGGATAACCTGATGAAAGACCAGGCCATCCAGGCCAGTGGCGAGGATGAAGAACAGGATGATCGCCAGTTGCAGCCACAGACCGCGCCGCGCCGTGACATCCGGTGCCGGCGAGTCGGGCTGCGGCTGGGTGAGGAGCAGCGTGACCAGAATGAAAGGCAGATAGATCAGATTGAGGAGACCGCTGCTGCTGAACGCGCCCTGCGTCATTAGATACGCTACGGATGCCAACCACAGCAGGGTGAACAACCAGAACGACGGGGAACGCAAACTGCGGCGCAGGGTATGGGTCAGCGTGGCGATCATATATCACCTCCTGGTGTGATCTGATCTGAATCATAACCCTGTAACCCGCTGACCACATCCAACTTTAGGTTGAACCAGATGTCACATTGTGTTGCGCTCCCTGATGGTAGACCGCAGCGGCTTACCCCGGAGCTGCTGGTGCATCGCGCGTGACGTTCGGCACTTCAACCGTCACCCGGTACTGAGTATCGCCCTCATAGAAAACCAGATCAGGCGCAGAAGTCCGGATGAGATTCCACATGGCACCGACGGCCTGCCCCTGCACCCAGCGACGATCATTACTGGCTGCCGTTTCTTGCAGGCTCAGGCCATTGGCCTGGGCATCCCAGGGGACGGCTGCCGCGCGCGGGTCATAGGCAACAGGCTGCGCCGTGACCCAGGCCGCTGTTGGCACAAACAGCACCGGCTGTAGGCTTAAGGCATGGCAATCGGTGACAATCGAATCGTAGTATGCCCGATCCCAACCGGCGAAGGCATCGGTGATGTGCAGCGTCCCGTTGACGTTCAGCGTCAGGACTTCAACCACCGGCTGAACGTCAGAAGTGGCCGGACGCACCTGCTTCGACCGATCAGGATAGTTGTAGATGCCACGGTTGACCGCCAGATTGTTGAAGACGAAGATGCGGATCTGGTCAGCCGTCAGTTGATCTTCCAGCACCTGAGTATTGGCGACGCCCAGGTTATTCAGCCAGATCAGCCGCCCATCGCCATAGATGGTGCAGTCTGGCACCCAATTGCGATCCAGCAGTGGGTCCTGAGTGCCACCGGTGACATCAGCGCGGAAGACGATGGTGCTGGGACTGGTATCCCAGGTGACATTGCTGTTGCTGGCGGGCAAGGCGGGTTGATCGCCACCCCCACAGGCGGTTAACAGAAGCACAAGCAAGGTAATCAACAAGCGTACTCGCATGATCATCGTCGCCTTTCTGGGTGATGCTCCAATCTGATAGTAGCATAGAGCAGGGTGTAGAGATAGTTAATTTGCCCTATAATCAGCATGTTGCGGTTGGATGGACGAGGGAACGCGGATATGTCATTTCAAACACCACTGACCTGGGCCAGAGCTTTCAGCGAACGGACGCCTGGGCCGCTGCCCAACACCCATTCGGCGCTGTATCTGATGAGCGATGTGATCGCCAAAGGTGCGATTGACCCGGCTGCGGCCCGCGCTGTGCTGCACGACTCCGGTCTGAGGGACATCGAATGGGAAGTCACCTGGGCCGATGATGCTGCGACGCCCGATGACCAGCTCGGGAATCGCTTCTACGATGCCGATGGCTATGTCATTTTCATACATGGTTGGACGGGCAATCACGCTGTCTGGGAAGAGATGCCGGCCATGCTGACACTGGGCAATCGCCGGTTGGTCGCTATCTCGGTCGATCACAACGGTTTCGGCGCAGCCCGTTTTGCTGTCGAAACGCCGGCGCTGGAAAGCTGCTGCCCCCCTTCGGCCATGTCCACCTTGCAACGGCTGATCGATGCTCTGCGCATTCGACGACAGCCAGGCGATCCACAGCGTAAGGTCATCAATTTCGTCGGTCACAGCATGGGCGGCGCCGCTCTGTTCTACCTCAACCCGATTCGATGGGACATGGGGGAAGAGACGCGCTACGCCATCGCCCCGGCACTGCTGCTGAACGATACCACCCATCGGGCTTTCTTCAACGCCATGGGCCTGGGCATCGGCATCGTGGATAAGCTGCGCATCTTCGAGCCGATTGAGAACATCGTCAAACCCAACATGGTCAACACCGTCTGTGAAGGCTCGACCCTGTTCGTCAAGGACATCCACACCCGCCAGTATGATGAGACGCCGCGCGGCACGACCTCGGCTACTTTTCGGGCGATGGGGCTGTTACAGAATTGGGAGATCGCCCACCACTGGGATTTGTTTCAGGTGATGCTTGGTCACAAGGACTCGCTGGTAGGGCTGGTGCCGATGATGGATTTGTTGAGCGATCTGGAAGTCCCCGCTGGTCATATCCGGGTGGTGGCCGGTTCCCACTATATGTTCAGTGTCGGCACCGACAGCGCCTTTCAGCACGCGCAGAACCGCGATCTGGTGGTTGAAAGTGTGCTGGAGATGCACGAACGGGCGCTCAACCGGCAAAAGCGTGGCAGCGGCTCACGGGGATTCGGGCGCTGACGGAATAGCATCCAGCTCGATCAAGCGTTGACCGCGTTCGACCACCTGCCCTGGCAGCACCAGCAGGCGCATGACCCGGCTGGGCGCGGGGGCGGTGATGCGAATCTCCATCTTCATGGCTTCGAGGATGAGCAGGGTTTGCCCAGCCGTCACCGTGTCGCCCTCCTGCACCGCCACCTGGGACACCTGACCGGGCATGGGCGCATCCAGACCGCCCTGGTGCGCGGCGGCGCGGCGTGGACGGGAACGGGGTTCGACTCGCTGAAGCGTGGTGTGCTGCCCATCAACCGCGATGAAGCGCTGCGCTCCTTGCGCCGCCGCCTGCACCCGATAGGCTTTCCCCTCCAGCACCAGCCGCCAGCTCCCATCTGGTTGGGGCTGGCACTGCACGGTATAGGTCTGGTCGCCGATGATGGCCTGATAGCGGTCATCGCCTAACGGATGCAGGTCAACCGTGTAGGTCTGGTCGCCCTGCTGATAGGTTAACCGGCGCACACAGCCGCATCCGGGAACAACTTCTGGGCATATTCGTCCATCGGTTCCGGCGTATCGGTCGGGAAGATGATGAACAGCGTCAGCACCCGCGTCTCGCTGACCGCCTCGATCCAGTAGCGCATGGTGTACTTGATGTTGTTGAGCGACAGGCTGAACTCGTGCAGCCGGACATTACCCAACTGGCAGTTGGTCAGTTCGCGCCAGTTCTGGTAATTGGAGAAGCTGGCCTGGAACCACGCTTCGCCGAAGGTGGCTTCGAGCTGGTCGGCGTTGATGCCTGCGTCAAAGTGCATATAATCGAGATAGGCCAGCCCGCCGATGCTGTCGGCGCGCCATTCGGCTATCGTCCGCACATCCTGTTCGCGGGCGCTCGCCAGCCAGACATCTGGCTCGAAGACGCCATCCCCGTAAGCCAGCACGGTATAGATTTCACGATCCGGCCGCGCCGGTTCAGTGTCCTGAGCCTGGCTGACCATCAGCACACCGGTCAGCAGCACCAGCAGAATCAGCAGTCGCCTCGCCATCATCGCCCGTCCCTTCATTGTCTGATGTGTGAATCTATTTTAGCGTTTACCGGGGCGAAAGCCATCCCCCCGCGACCAGGGATCGGCGGTCGGCGCGGCAGTGAGCGGAGCCGCCTGCTGATCGAGCAGGGCAGCGGCGATCAGGGCGATGGGGCTGGCGGGTTCAGCAGGGGGCAGGAGTTCAGTCAGATGGGCATCGACAAAGTGGGTATCGACTGCGCCGGCGAGAAAGGTCGGGTGACGGAGCAGGGTTTGCAGGAATTCGCGGTTGGTCTTCAGCCCCAGGATGATGGTCTGGTGCAGCGCCGCTTGCATCCGCCGCACTGCCGAGGGACGATCGACATCCCAGGTGATGAGCTTTGCCAGCAGCGGATCGTAGTGGATGCCAATCGTATCGCCGGTTCGTACCCCGGCATCGACGCGGATGCCCGGCCCCTGCGGTTCGCTGAAGCGCAGCAGTTGACCGGTGGCCGGGACGAAGTGGGCGGCCGGGTCTTCGGCGTACAGGCGGCACTCGATGGCATGACCGCGCTGGTGCAGGTCGGCCTGTCGAAAGGGTAAGGGTTCGCCGGTGGCGATGCTGAATTGCAGCTTCACCAGATCGAGTCCGGTGACGCACTCGGTCACAGGATGCTCGACCTGCAAGCGGGTGTTCATCTCCAGGAAGTAGAAGTCCCGCCCCGGCGTGACGATGAATTCCACTGTGCCGACGTTGACATAACCAACCGCCTGAGCCGCCGCGACGGCCGCCGTTCCCATGCGCTGGCGCAGGTCGTCATCCAGCAATGGTGAGGGCGACTCCTCGATGATCTTCTGATGCCGGCGCTGGGCGCTGCATTCGCGCTCGAACAGGTGAACCGCCTGACCGTGCTGATCGGCCAGCACCTGAATCTCGATATGCCGCCCGGACTCGATGTAACGTTCGAGGAACAGGCGTGGATCGCCGAAGGCTTTCTGCGCCTCGCGCCGCGCCCCAGCCAGCGCATCGGGCAGATCAGCTGCCGCCGGGACGATGCGAATGCCCTTGCCACCCCCACCGCCCGCCGCTTTGACCATCACCGGGTAGCCGATGCTGTCGGCAGCCGAGAGAAAGGCCGCGTCATCAGCCTCGTTGCTCTGAAAACCCGGCACCACCGGCACACCGGCGCGCTGCATCAGGGCGCGGGCTTCGGTCTTGACGCCCATCGCGCGGATGGCGTTCGGGCCGGGGCCAACCCAGATCAGTCCAGCGGCCCGTACCGCTGCGGCGAAATCCTCGCTCTCGGAGAGAAAGCCATAGCCGGGATGGACGGCATCGCAGCCGGTGTCACGCGCCGCCTGCACCAGCCGCGGGATGTTGAGGTAACTTTCGGCGGGGGGCGCAGCGCCGATGGCGACGGCGTGATCGGCCATCTGGACGTGCAGGGCGTGGGCATCGGCAGCAGAATAGACCGCCACCGACTCGATCTCCAGTTCACGGCAGGCGCGGATCAACCGCACCGCGATCTCGCCCCGGTTGGCGATCAGACATTTGCGAATGGGCATGAGGTTACGCATTCCCGTGTGGTGTAAGCAAGAGTCATCTCATCTTCGGTCATCGTTGCTTGCTCCTGATTGGCTTACCGATAGTATACAACTTTCCTCGGTCATGACTCGACTCGTTTGGCCCGCTCCCATGAGGGAAGGTTATCCCGATTGTGGCGTGTATAATCGGCAGTGAAAAGTTGTGAAGAGGTCATACGATGAGCATTTCGCGGCGTCGGTTTCTGAAAATCAGCGCACTCTCGGCGGTCGCCACCACCATCAGTGGCGTGGGTGGCTTTGCCTACATGCACGAGGTCGAACCGGATTGGGTCGAGGTTGTCCGCCTGACCTTGACGCTGCCCCGGCTGGATGCCGCATTTGACGGGTATCGCCTGGTGCAGTTCAGCGATATTCACATGGGGACGGGCATGACGCCGGATCGCCTGGAACGGATTGTTCAGATGGTGAATGCTGAAGCGCCCGATGCCGTCGCCATCACCGGTGATTTTGTGACCGTCGGGGATGTTGACCTGCTGGCGAAGCCGCTGGTTGATCCACTGAGTCAGTTGGTAGCGGTGGATGCCAAAGTGACGGTGCTGGGGAATCATGATTATTGGACGGATGCCGACCGGGTGCGCCAGATCGCCCGCGAGAGTGGGCTGACCGAATTGGGCAATCGGGTGCTGACGCTGCGGCGGGGTGAGGCGCAGTTGCATCTGGCGGGGGTCGATGATTACTGGGAAGGACATGCCCGGCTGGATGACGTGCTGGCGCAGCTCCCGGATGAGGGCGCGGCCGTGCTGCTGGCGCATGAGCCGGATTACGCCGATGTGAGCGCCCCCAGCGGACGGTTTGACCTGCAAATCTCCGGTCACTCACACGGTGGTCAGGTGCGGCTCCCCCTGCTCAATCGTCCGTTGGTGCTGCCGCGCTATGGACGGAATTATCCCGCCGGGCAGTATCAGGTCGGCAGCATGATCCAGTATACCAATCGCGGCGTCGGCACCATCGCGCCGGTGGTGCGCTTCAACTGCCGCCCGGAGATCACGGTATTCACGCTCCGCACGCCTCAGTAGCGCCAGATCAGGACGATGGCCGCCAACGTCAGCATGATGCCCACCATTCCGCCGCTCAGGATCGCCAGCAGGATGCCGCAGGCGCTTGCCAAACGCGATGTGGGGGACTGTGGTTGGTTCATCGTGTCGTTCTCGCTTATGCGAATCATCCTCTATCTGACAAAAATGATAACACGAGTCCGGTCAACCGCCGGGCGCTGCGGCTGGCTCACTCGGCCAGAAGAGGGTGACGGTGGTGCCCTGTCCCAATCCGGCGCTGGTCAGGCTGATGCTGCCGCCGTAGGCTTCGACGATGGATTTCGCCAGCGCCAGCCCCAGCCCGGTGCCGGGGATGTCGCGGCTGCGGGCTTTATCCGCCCGGTAGAAGCGCTCGAACAGGTGCGGCAGATGCGCCGGATCGACGCCGCGCCCGCTGTCCTGGATGATGTGGCGCGACCCGCCCGCCGCCGTCTGCACCGTCCAGGTGATGGCGCTGCCCTCGCCGCTGTATTTGATGGCGTTATCCAGCACATTACGAAACACCACCAGCAGATGATTGAGGCTGGCGCGCACCACCGGCGGATTCTCCGGTAGCGCCAGCGTGATGAGGATACGTTTCTCCTGGGCGGCGGGGGTCATCTGCTGCTGCAAGCCGCTGGCGAAGCGCCCCATATCGACCTGATCCTGACCGAGTTCGGCGCGTCCGGCATCGAAGCGCGAGAGCAGGGTTAAGTCCTGCACCAGATTGCCCAGCCGCGCCACCTCCTGATCGATCTCGGCGATGTACTGCCGGGCTTCGGCCTCATCCAGTTGATCGTAGCGCAGCGCCTCGGTCCGCAGCCGGATGGTGGTCAGTGGGGTACGGAGTTCGTGCGAGGTATTGCTGGCGAAGGCGCGCTGTTCTTCCAGCATACTCTCGACCTGCCCGGCCATCTCGTTAAACGCACGGGCGACATCGCCGATCTCGTCGCTGCCGGGGGTGGGGGTGCGGTGAGTGAAATCCCCCTGCGACAACCTGACCGCCGATTCGCGCAGTTGCCCCAGCGGGCGGATGATCGACTGCGCCAGCCAGAGCGCCGCCAACGCCGCAGCCCCCATCACCAGCAGGCCGATCAACCCCAGCGCCAGCCAGCGCTGCGTCACCGCGTCGCGCAGGTTGCTGGCCGGGACGCTCAATTGAATCAACCCCAGCAGGTCGCGGTTATCCAGCACCGGCGCGGCCGTGAAGAAGCGATCACTGCCATCCTCGGCGCGGCGTTCGACCAGCACCACCTGCCCGCGCAGCGCCGCCTCCAGCTCCGGCTTATCAAACCAGTTCGCCCGCCCCATGCCCATCCGTCCACCGGGCGGGGCATACAGGATCAGGTCGCCGTTGACGCGCTCCTCATAACGCTGAAACACGACGCTCAGATCATCTTCGCTGATGCTCCCCCGGTTGAATTGCCGCACGCTGCTATCGATGCCCTGAGCGATCAGGATGATCTCGTTCTGCAACCGCTGTCCATAATCAACACGCGCCCCGGAGGCGACCTGCTCGCCGGCCGTCAGAGTCAGGACGAGGAAGCCAATCAGGATGATGCTGATATAGACTAGCAGCAGGCGGGTGCGGATGCTGACGCGCATCATGCGCTGTCCCCCGCTGTGAAGCGATAGCCGACGCTGCGGACAGTCTGGATGTAATGGGGGTTGCCGGGGTCATCCTCGATCTTCTCGCGCAGCCAGCGGATGTGGACATCGAGCGTGCGCATGTCGCCCAGCCAGTCGGTTCCCCACACCTTGTCGAAAATCTCAGCGCGGCTGACGACGTCGCCGGCGCTGGCGACCAGCAGACTGAGCAGTTCAAATTCCTTGTAGCGCAGTTGGAGTTCCTGACCATCCTTGAATACCTGGCGGCGATCCAGGTTGAGCGTCAGGTCATCGATGGTGATGATGCGATCCGATGGGGTCTGCCGCGCCGCGTCGAACTCCACCCGCCGCAGCAGGGCTTTGATGCGCGCCAGCAGTTCGCGGGTGCTGAAGGGCTTCGTCAGATAATCATCTGCCCCCAGCTCCAACCCCAGGATGCGATCTACCTCGTCGCTCAAGGCCGTCAGCATCAGGATCGGCACCACGCTCTTCTGGCGGATGGCCTTGCACACCTCCCAGCCATCCATCTCCGGCAGCATGATATCGAGTATCACCAGATCACACGGCGTACTGATGGCGATGCCCAGCCCGGCCTTGCCATCGGCGGCCTTCAGCACGCTGTAGCCCACCCCTTGCAGCGCCCGCGCCACCGGGTCGGCGATCAGGCGGTCATCTTCAATCAACACAATCGTTGCCATCGGTCTGCCTTTATGCTTCAGCATCAGTATGGCACGTTTTGCCCGCAGTGTTCAATTCATTTAAGACACATTTAAGGATATTTGAGATGGGGATAAGCTGGGTAGCAGGGGTAGCAGGCTGGCTGCCACCCCGTATAGCGTGGATAACTCAGAAGCTGAAGCGGCCCGGACGCAGGTCGATGTAGAACTGCTGATGCGGCTGCCAGGTGATGCCGCTGTTGACGCCGTAGAATTCGACGCTCTGGTACAGCGGGGCAATCGGGGTATCCTGATCGAGGATGGCGGTTACGGCGCGATAATTCTCGTAGCGCACCGCCGGATCGAGCGACGAAGCCGCGTCCTGGATCAACTGGGCATATTCATCGCTCGGCACATAATACTGGCGCACCCACGAGCCTTCGCCCCATGACTGAGCGACGCTGCTGGTGCCGGCGTCGCCGCTGGTGCCGAAGCTCTGGAGCGTGGCGATGTTGTTGCCCGCCAGCGAACGATCCGCCCACTGCGCCGTATCCAGCGGTTCGTACTGGACGGTGATGCCAGCCGCTGCCCACATCTCGTTGATGACATCGGTCACCAGACGGCCGTTGGTGTAGTAGGTGCCGGGCGGGGTGAATTCAATCGTCTCACCGGCATAGCCCGCCGCTTCCAGTTCGCGCGCCGCCGCTTCCAGATCGAAGGCGAAGGCCGGGCGCTCGGCGTCGTGGCCGAATTCGCCGGGCAGGAAGTAATCATTCATCACCCGCACATTGCCGCCCCACAGCTCGCTGGCGATCAGCTCGCGGTCAATCGAAAGCGACAGCGCCTTACGCAGGTTGACGCTGCTGGTGGGGGCTTTCAGGCTGTTGAAGTAAATCAGCATCCAGTTGTAGAGCGACACCCGGTCAATGCGGGTCGGGTCGGCGTTGATGAGTTCGATCAGGTCAGGCGGGACGGTGGTGATGAGGTCAACCTCGCCGGCCTGGAGCGCGGCGATGCGGGTGGCATCTTCCGGGATCAAGCGCACCGTCACATCGGTGGCGACGGGTTCGCCGCCCCAGTAGCCGCTGTGGCGTTCCATCACCAGCCGGTCGCCGGGGATGAATTCGGCCACCCGATACGGGCCAGCGCCCATCGGAGCGGTTTGCAGCGCGTCGAAGCCGGTGGCCTCGGCATAAGCCTGGGGCATGATGGCGGCGTTGGGGGTAGCCAGACGCAGCGGCAGCAGCGGATCGACGAACTTGGTGATGATGGTCAGCATCAGGTCATCGCTGGCCTCGACGCTCTCGATGAAGGGGGTGAAGGCGGCGCGGATCTGGCTGGGCTGTTCGCTGAAGAGCAGCCGGTTGAGGCTGTAGGCGGCGTCGGCAGCGGTCATCACCGTGCCATCGTGAAACTGGACATCCGGGCGCAGCGTGAACATCCAGGTCACGCCGTCGTTCTGCCACTCGGTCGCCAGCATCGGCTGAACCTGGCCTTCCAGATCGATCTGGGTGAGCTGGTCGAAGATGAAGTTGAAGATGCGGTTGCCGATGATCGAACCCGGCACATGATGCGGGTCGAGGGCGGAGACTTCCGCGTTGATGCCGATGGTCAGTGGTTTGGCGGCCTGGATGAGCGCCGGCGCGCCGAAGACCTGAGCGACGGGTTGCAATGCCGAGGCGGCTGCCACCACACCGGCTCCCTTGAGGAATGAGCGACGAGACCATTTCATGATCGATTCCCTTTCATGCTATGTCGATACGCGAACATCCATCACATCACGCAGCCAGTCGCCGAGCGTCCCGACCGCGATGGTGAGCAGTGCCAGCGCCAGACCGGGGATGGTTGAAATCCACCAGGCCGTCGCCAGATAACCCCGTCCTTCATCAATCATGTTGCCCCAGGAAGGCGTGGGCGGGCGGACGCCGATCCCCAGGAAGGACAGGCCGCTTTCCAGCAGGATCACCCGTCCGACGCTCAACGCGCCCAGCACCAGCAGCGGGGCGACCAGGTTGGGCAGCAGATGCGCCCGGATGATATGCCAGCCACCAGCACCCCCGGCGCGCGCCGCCATCACATAATCGCGCTCGCGCAGGGTCAACACCAGCCCGCGCACCACCCGCGCCACCAGCGGCCAGGTACTGAGCGCGGCCAGGCCGACCAGCACCGGCACACTCGTCCCCAGCACCAGCGCCACCGCAATCGCCAGCAGCACGAAGGGCAGCGAGAGCTGAACATCCACCAGGTACATGATGATCTGGTCGAGCCAGCCGCGCTGAAAACCGGCGATGACCCCCAGCGCCACGCCCAGCGCCAGCCCGACCAGGCTGGAAGCCGCGCCGATCAGGATCGAGACCTGGCCGCCATAGAGCAGCCGCGCCAGGATGTCGCGCCCGCGCGCGTCGGTGCCGAGCGGGTATTCCCAGGTGCCGCCGAAACCGACCGGTGGTTCCAGCCGGCTGCGCAGGCTGATGGTGTCTGGCTGACGCGGCGAGAGCCAGGCCGCGCCCAGCGAAGCGCTGGTCAGCAGCACGATCAGGAGCAGGCTGAGGACGATTTCCGCCCGCAGATGACGACGAAGACGGGTCAACACCGGCTTATACTCCCTGGATGCGCGGGTCGATCAGCAGGTAGAGGGCATCCACCAGCAGATTGATGAGGCCGAAAGCCACCGCGCTCAACAGCACGATGGTCTGGATCACCGGATAATCGCGCCCGCCGATGGCATCTACCGCCAGCCGCCCGATGCCGGGCCAGGCGAACACCGTCTCAACGATGGCCGCGCCGCTGAGAAGCGCCGCCACTTGCAGGCCGATGACCGTGACCACCGGGATGAGGGCGTTACGCAGCGTGTGGATGTAACGCACCCGGCTTTCCGGCAGCCCTTTGGCGCGGGCGGTGCGGATGTAGTCGTCGTTCAGAACTTCGAGTATCGAGGAGCGCGTTAGGCGGATGACAATCGCCAGCGGGTAAATCGTCAGCGTCAGGGTCGGCAGGAGATAATGCTGCCAGCTATCGTTGCCAAAGGTCGGCGTCCATTTCAGCGCCACGCCGAAGATGAGAATCAGGACGATGCCGACGAAAAACGACGGGAGCGACTGACCGGCCAGGCTCAGGCTCATGGTCAGCCGATCCAGCCAGCCGTTCATGTGATAGGCCGCCAGCATCCCCAGCGGGATGCCCAGCGCCACCGAGAGCAGCAGCGCCGGAATGCCGAGGCGGATGGTGGCCGGGAAACGCTCCAGCACCACTTCCAGCGCCGAGCGGTTGAACATAATCGAAGTGCCGAAGTCGCCGCGCAGCAGGCCGCCGGCATAGGTGATGAATTGCTGTGGCAGTGGTTGATCCAGCCCCAACTGCGCCCGCAGCCGTTGGTAATCTTCCAGCGTCGCCTGCTGCGGCAGCATCATGGCGACCGGGTCGCCGGTCAGCCGCCCCAGCGCGAAGGTCAGTGCCAGCACACCCAACAGCGTCATCAAGGTACGGATCAAGCGTGTGCGCAGGAAGTGAGCCATCGAACCCCGATCCGCTTCGCTTCAGTATCGCCGGACACACGCAATTAGAGATGAGGCAGATTAACGCTGTTATCCGGCTGATTTAAGAGGTCTGGCGAATTGGGTTATGACTCATGGGATCTTAAAGTGGCGCTTGGGCATCTGGCTGCAGCGGTGAACCGCAGGATTACGTGCGATAACCCGGCACGCCACCGGCTGCCGCAGGGCCGGGCTGCTGCTCATCAGGACGCGGTTGACGATGCCATGACCGTCCTGTTCACCTCACAGAACCGGATGGCGGCCTATGAGAGCAGTCTCACGGTAAAATAGCGGCATCGAACGCTCAATCATGATTGAGGAGCGCATGATGACCGACGAAACTGTCTTTGAGATACGGAGTATTACGTCTCTGGCTCTTAGTGAAGATGAAAGCCGAGTTGCTCTGGCTTATGTTGATACTGCTGATACGGT
>JALHNT010000085.1 GCA_022843385.1 Anaerolineae bacterium
ACGCAAAACACTGATTCTGTAGGGACGCGCAACGGTGCGTCTGGCTGAACCTGCTCTCAACCCCGTAAGTCCTCTGAAGTAAGTGTGAATCGGAACATATGTTCCTATTCCTGTTGGACTTCTGTGCTAAACTAACCATATGACTACCCACTACTCGACCCCCCATGCTGGCACGGTGCGGCCTTCAGGTATCGTGATCTTCACGTTGAACTTTCCTTTGGCGGCACGCTCTCGTTTAGCCACCGGCCACCCGTCAACCTTGTCAGGTGGTGGCAGCTTCCCGGCCTTCTGCCATCAGCGCCGCCATTTGGCGACTGGCCTCGGTCTTCTCGCCGTCAAAGATGTCGCTCATGTCGCCCTGTAGCGCCGCATTTGCGTCTTCTCGCCAAAGGCAATGGCGGCTATTTCCCCACGACCGTCAATCGGTCAGGTGGCTGATGACCCGTATTCCACTTTTGCGTTACACTCAATTACGACGTGAAGAGGGGAGAGCACAACATGGTCGGATTTAACTCCAGCTATTTCCTGTGGGTGTTGATACCCACACTGGTACTGTCGGTCGGTGCCCAGGTGCTCGTCAGTATGGCCTTTGCCCGTTGGACAAAAACCCGCAATAGTGCGGGTCTGACTGGTCAACAGGTCGCTCAAAAACTGATCGCCAGTGCCGGCTTGGATGGTGTCGGCCTGGAAGGCACACCAGGCACGCGCAGCGACCACTTCGACCCGCGCACCAATGTAGTCCGCATGTCTCAGGAAGTGGCGACGCTGTCGTCTGTGGCATCGATGGCTGTCGTCGCTCATGAACTTGGTCACGCCCAACAGTATCAACAGCGTTCACCGCTAATCGCCATGCGGAGCTTTCTCGTCCCGGCTATGCAATTCAGCCCGATGGCATCCTACCTCTTGATTGTGCTGGGCTTTGCTCTCAATCTGGTCGGTTTGATACAGATCGGCATCGTGGTCTACGGTGTCGTCGTGCTCTTTATGGTCTTGACTCTGCCTGTCGAAATCGATGCCAGTCTGCGTGGCTTACGTCTACTAAAGGACGCGGGGTTCATGCAGTCTGCTGAAGACAGTGGCGGTTCGCGGTCGGTGTTGACGGCTGCCGCGCTGACCTATGTGGCAGCCGCAGTCACTTCGCTGCTCAATTTGCTCTACTACATCAGCTTGCTCAGTCGTCGCCGCTAAGGTACTCACAATGGACGCGTACCTGCCCCAACCTCAGGCTCGGGGCAGGTACTTCCAGCATCAATCGTCATTTCCATTGTCGTCATCATCGCCACCGCCGCCGCTGCCACTGTTCCCCCCGCCGCTATCATCATCATTATCATTCCCGTTGTCGTTTCCGCTGTTGTCATTTCCGTTGGGAACTTCCGGGTTGCTGTCCCCATCCGAGTTATCGTTGGTGTTGCCCTCATCTGTCGGCCCAATCGATACCTGTCGCGGCAGGAAAATGCGTTGACCAACCATCAGGAGGGCAGGGTCAGTGATGCAATTGACGACTTGTAATTCTGCAACGGTGGTGCCAGTTGCGACTGCCAGCCCGGAGAGACTATCGCCAGCCCGCACCTGGTAAGGAATCCAGCCCGGTGGTTGTTGAGGAGTACAAACAGATGCGGTTTGAGTGGCGGGCGGCCTTGTTGGGGTCAGTGTCGGCGTTGCCGTACTCGTCGCTGAAGCACTGGGCGAAGGCGTTGGTGTAGTTGATGCCGTTAACGTGAGGGTAGGTACGGTAGTGTTGGTCGTGCTGGCGGTCGGGGTCGGGGTCGCGGTAGCAGTCGGTGTTGGGCTTGGCGTAATCGAGGGTGTAGCCGTAGCCACGACCTGGCGTACGATCAGCTCAACACGCGTGGCGACCAATTGTTGGTTAGTCGTGGTGTTCGCCGTGACTCTGACCACATCGCCCACTTGAATGGAATCGGCTCCGGGCAGTGTTGCGACCACTTCAACCGGTAAATTCGCAATCAGCCAGGTGCTGTCTTCGATGATTTGTACCGCTCCGGTGAAGTTCACTTCCGCTGCCCGGGATGCGCCCAGAAGCTGTCGCACTTCATCCACGCGGCGATCATTGAACTGTTTATCCAATTCAGCCGAATTCCCGCTGGTCGCGCGCTGTAGCGATTCGCTAAAGAGCTTGAGTCCGTAAAGACTATCGCCTGGGAGGCTGGCTTGCGCTGCTGCGGACAGTCCTCCACCCACAACGATGAACCCAATCAATAGCATGGCTGCCAGTGCCATTACCTGCCGAATGGGATAAGATCGGCGGATCGGTGTGTTACGCAGTGCCCGCTGGAACTTGGCTCGTCCCCGCTCCTGAGCGATCTGTACCTCCATCGGTGTCACCAGGCTCCGCCGAGTCAGCAGTCCAGCTTCCAGCATGGGGCGTAGTTGGGCAGCATCCTGTGGGTAAGCGCGGAGGCACTCTTCTACCGTTTGTCCCTCTGCCAATCGGTCAATGCAGTCGTTGAGTGCTGTTGTGAGGTCTGCTCTAGCCACGTTCAGCCTCCAACCGGTAGTCGCCAAGTATTTGTCGCAAGGTATTCACTGCCCGGAACTGGAGTGATTTGATGGCTCCAACATTGCGTCCCATGATGTCAGCGGTTTCCTGTAAACTGAGCATCTGGCTAAATCTTAGTAGCAATACCTCTTGCTGATCGTCCGCCAACATACGCAACGCCCGCCGCACGCGCTCAATATCCAGCGCCCTGAAGAATTGTACTTCTGGATCAGGGTCGTTGGGGGAGGGCACCCATTCGTCCAACACTTCTTCTGAGATCTTTCGATTGCGACCATAATGGTCATTGACCAGGTTGCGCGCCACCCGGAATAGCCATCCCCGTAAGCTATGATGCGGCGCGTTACGCCCCCGCATTGCGCTCACTAGGCGGACAAAAACATCGCTGGCAAGGTCTTCCGCTGTGGCCGTATCGGCTACCCGCAAGCGGATGAAGTTATAGACAGGTGGAAAGTAGGTGTCGTATATGTGCATCATGGCGTCCTGATCGTTTCGGCGGGCTGCCGCCATCAATCGATCTTCTGAGACAATATCGGGTAGTACAATGACAATCATTAGGATCACTCAACTGTGGACATAATGGTTTCTTGCCTCAGGCTAACTTGAAAAATGACACCCTTCCTGTGTACGATGTCATCCTTTCCGACGGCATTCAGCACAAAAAGTTACGGTCATTTGTCAGAATAAGAAACGAGCGCCATTGCGGGCGCTCGTTTGTAGTCATTGGTCTAGCTGGTTAACCTTGTCGCGTAGTCGCAGCATACGGCCACGACGCGGTCGAATACGTCGGGTGAGGTCGCTTAGAGTGCGAGTGGCTTTGAGGACATTCGCTCGCAGACTGGCGAGAAAGTAACTGACTTGTCGCCGTTGAGGCGCGAGTACACGGATACTCTCTGCCTTACGGGTATCCACCCATTGCACCACCATTGCAGCCCATGTCAGGCCGCCACCAAATCCGACAAATGCAAGATAGTCACCGGGCTTGACTCGATCTTGGGCGATAGCCTCGCATAAGGCAATTGGGATCGACGCTGCTGACGTGTTGCCATAGCGTTCAACATTGCTCATGAAGAGTTCAGGTTCGACCTTCAGTGAGCGTGCCGCAGCCTGAATGATTCTCAGGTTAGCCTGGTGGGGCACAATCAGGGATACGTCCTCAATATCGATGCCTGCCTTGTCTAGCGCTTGATTGATACTTTCACCGATAACGCGAGTAGCAAATTTGAAGACTTCGCTGCCATTCATGTACATCTTGCCGGGTGCATGACCATTCATGCCAAATTCCGAGTTGCGAAGGTCGCCACTTCCAACGGTTGGGATGCACAAGAGGTCGCCGCCGGAACCATCCGACCGCAACACAGCAGACAATACGCCACCTTCGATGTCACTGGCTTTCAGAACGACTGCTCCAGCCCCATCCCCAAACAAGATGCAGGTACTGCGGTCTTGCCAGTCAAGGACTCTTGTCATCGTTTCCGCGCCGATGACCAGCGCCGACCTGATGCCGCCCGCCTTAATTGATTGCGTTGCCATCTCGACAGCATAGACAAAACCTGAGCAGGCAGCACTCAAATCAAAGGCCCCGGCACGGGTGGCTCCCAGGCTGTTCTGAATCAAGCTGGCCGTGCTGGGGAATATATTCTCTGGCGTCGAGGTTGCCACAATAATGAGGTCAATCTCGGTAGGGAACATATTAGCTACACCCAATGCCTTCCGGGCAGCCTTCAGGCCCAGACTGGCAGTGGACTCGCGCTCCCCGGCGATCCGGCGTTCCTTAATGCCGGTGCGAGTACTGATCCATTCGTCGCTGGTTTCGACAATCGCTTCCAGATCACGGTTGGTCAGTACCGTTTCTGGCACTGCCATCCCGTATCCAACGATATGGGCATAACGCCGTTGGGGCGGCTGAGTCTCTACGCGCCTGCCGTTAGTGCTTGCCATTGGCCTGATACTTGCCAAAAATCACGACGGCATTGTGCCCGCCGAATCCGAACGAATTGCTCATAACGGTGTTGATCTCGTGCGGGATACCCACATGTGGCGTGTAGTTCAGGTCGCATTCCGGGTCTTGATTATCCAGATTAAGGGTCGGCGGTACGAAATTATTGTTCATCGCCATGATGCTAAACACCGCTTCGACTGAGCCTGCCGCGCCCATCAGGTGTCCTGTCATAGACTTGGTTGAACTGATCGGAATTTCGTAGGCGACCTCGCCCATTGCTCGCTTGATGGCAAGGGTCTCGCTCTTGTCATTCAAAGGTGTGCTGGTGCCGTGTGCGTTGATGTAGTCGATGTCCTCTGGCTTAACCCCAGCATCCTTGAGTGCCAATTCAATGGCTTTGGCAGCACTTTCACCAGTTTCTAACGGTGCAGTGATGTGGTAGGCATCCGAAGTCTGCCCATAGCCTAATACCTCCGCATAAATCTTCGCCCCGCGCTCCAGTGCATGATCCAGGTCTTCCATCATCAGTAAGGCTGCGCCCTCTGCGATCACAAAGCCATCCCGGTCAATGTCGAACGGACGCGAGGCTTTCTCTGGTGCATCATTGCGCCTGGAAATCGCTGTCATATTGTTGAAGGCAGCTATCGCAATATTGACCAGACCCGCTTCCGTACTACCTGCGACAACGGCTTTCGCTCGCCCACGCCGGATGATGTTGAGTGCATCGCCGATGCAATCGTTGCCGGTCGCGCAGGCGGTGGAGATGGCGAAGTTACCACCCCGCAGGCCGTATGTCATTGAGACCTTTGCCGAAGGGCTATCTGGTAACATCATCGGCACCATCAGCGGGCTGACGGCCTTCGCACCACGTTCCAAGAAGGTCTTCACACTGTCGAAGATCGAGCCAATCCCGCCGATGCCGCTACCCATGACAACCGCGATGTCGTAGCGGTTGTCGTCTGTGACTTGCAGACCGGAGTCTGCCATCACTTGTTGGGCCGCAGCCATGCCGAGCTGAGTCACCCGGTCAGTGCGGCGAACCTCACGTCGACCCAATACGTCTTCTGGGTTAAAGTTCTTGACCTGACCGCCAAAGTGATTCTCTAAATTGCTGGTATCAAAGAGGGTGATCGGTCCGATACCTGTCTTGCCAGCGGCGATATTCCCCCATGCTTCTTCTACGTTATTGCCGGTTGGGCAAATGATGCCCATACCAGTGACAACGACACGTCGCCTTTCTTCCACGATCTCCTCCGTCGCGCATCGAGCCGTTCGAGTAGCTGATCCGCTCTGTTTTGTGCCTTATTGATGGACAGGCTGCGATTATAGCTATAACCGAAAACCCTCGATAGCCCGGTTGGTTGCTGCCCGGCATTCAAGCAACGTGTTCTCGCTGCTATACTTTTCTGCTTGCACGCTGGAGTAGTCATGATACTGATCACAGGCGGAACGGGTTACATTGGACGACATGTGGTTGACCGCCTTAACGCGGATGCGTTGGCTTTGCGTTGCCTCCTTCCTGTTGGCACTCAGCACACGCTGCCTGAATCGGAAACTTGCCAGATTGTGATGGGGAACCTACTGGATGAGGAAACGCTTTTTCAGGCGGTGACGGGTGTCCACACGATCATCCACTTGCAAAGCGCTCAGTGGTGGGGCCGCCCACGTGACCTCGACCGCATCGATCTTGGACTCACCCGTGTCTTGATCGCGGCGGCACGCGCCGCCCGCGTCGGGCGAATTATCACACTCAGCCATTTAGGTTCGACCCCTGCCTCGGCCTATCCGTTGTTGCGGGTGAAAGGCCGTCAAGAGGAACTGATTCGTTCCAGCGGACTCGCCTACAGCATCATTCGTTCGGCATTGGTCTTCGGGCCGAAAGATGCCTTTATCAACCATCTGGCGATGATGATAAAAGCCACACCATTTATCTTTCTGATGCCCGGTCAGGGAGAGATTGTTCTGCAACCGATTTTTGTGGACGATCTGGTGGCTGTGATCTTCAAGAGTCTTGATGATATCAACTCGATTGATACGACTATCGAGGTTGGTGGCCCGGAATACATCACACTGGAAGACCTTCTAAATACAGTGATGCGGGTGACGGGTGACTACCGAACGATTATTCCGACTCCGCCCTATCTGCTGCGTTGGCTGACGGCTGTCTATAGGCGGCTGTTCCGCCGGTCATTGGTCACCGAGCAGTGGCTGGATTTGTTGGCGACCAACCGCGCCGCGTCGCTCGGCAATACGATTACTCACTTCGGCGTGCATCCCCGACGTCTAGAGGATACACTTCTCACCTACTTGCCGAATGAAGTGACGGGCTTTTCGAGCTTACGTTACGCGCTGCGCCGCCGCCCGAAAGGGATATGACGCCCTAATGGTAGATGCCATTCGCATGCAGCCACTTCTTAAACTGGAGGACATGCCCCCGGCGGTCGAACTTCAGCGTATCTATTGGGGTTCGCATGTCGAGTCAGTTGTCGCCGGGCATATGCTCTATTCCATCGTCAACGCGGGTGGGCACGTACTGGGTGCTTATGATGGCGACCGGCTTATCGGTGTGTTGATTGGTCTGGTCGCGCTCGACCCGGATACCAGCCGACCATTGCAGGAACGTCTGCAAATTGCTTCTAAGCGGATGGTGGTGCTGCCGGAGTACCGCAGTCACGGTATTGGGGCGAGGCTCAAACTGGCACAACGGCAGGAGGCTATTCGACAAGGCATCAGACTCGTGACGTGGACATTTGACCCGCTCCTCTCTGCTAACGCTCACCTCAACATCCGCAAGCTGCGTGCGATCAGCCGGTGCTACTTGCTCGACTACTATGGTAATGATGACTCTGGGGGACTGTCCCGGCTTGGCTCGTCGGATCGTCTGCTGGTTGAGTGGCGCGTGGCGGACTCCGCGGTGATTGCCGTGTTAGATCAACAATCATCGCTCCGATCTTCGTCGGATTATATGCTACAGGGTGTGCCGATGGTCAACGCTGCCGGTCGTAATGCTGCCGGGTTACCCATGCCCGCATCAGACTGGCATGTACCTCGTGAAGTCTGTTGTGCAATGGTTGAAATCCCTTCTCATTATGATGACCTCCTGCGTCTGGCTCCACAAGTCGCACGGGCATGGCAAACCCATATTCGGGAGGTGTTCATGCAACTCTTTGAGCGTGGGTTCATGGTGACCGATTTCATCTACACCCGTGACCAGACTGCCGAGCGCAGTCTGTATGTTCTGAGTCAATTGGGTGATGGTGAGGCAACAGCATGACATCCCGTCCACGCCGGATGCTATCCGACTCGCGGCGTAAGCTTCTGCGTGTTCTCTTCTTCTTTATCTTTCCGTCAATGGCGGCGTTTTTCTTGTGTTCAACCGTTGCCCTGATTGCGACTCGCCCCGACGCGAGCATCACTCCGGCAGAGATCGAGGCGACGGTGCAGGTGCGGGTAGAAGGCATTCTCTCTGATCGCCCTACAGCAGTTGCGGATGCGCCGGCGTCCGATGAGGGTGGTATAACCGGAATCATCGCGCAGATCGGCAATCTCATCACACAAGCGTTGGGCCTGATTGGGCTGGCAGGCGTGGGCGAAGCTGTCAGCGGCCTCCTTATCAACGTGTGGGGTTTTGTAAGTGGGATTGGCTGGCTGGCACAAATTGGTTGTTGCTGTCTGGTGCCATTGGGCCTTCTAATCGGGGCACGAGTTCTGGGCGAATTCATAGGCGACTAATTCAGTAGGCACGCCCAGCGGGGCGTCCAGGGAGTATGGTATGCGTTCGGTCACCGTCAAACAAATCAACCTCCATCCCATTGCCATGACTCTGGTCGAACGCTTGAAGACCAGTTTCGGTGAGGAACCCTTCAAGGCCTGCGTGCTGATCGAACTCATCACCGACGATGGTGTCGTAGGGTGGGGGGAGTCCCCGACCGAGATCAACCCTGGCTACAGCTACGAAACCAATGGCACCTCCATGCACATCCTGCGCGAGTTCCTCGTCCCAGCTCTCCTCGGCAAGACTATCCACGATGCGACCGAAGTCCCAGCCCTGTTAAGCGAAGTGCGAGGTCATCCACTTGCGAAACATGGCATTGAGTCTGCCGTCTGGGATGCGCTGGCGAAGGCCAATGGTCAATCGCTGGCGGAAGCGTTTGCGGCTTACCTCCCGGCAGGGCATATCTCACGCGGCTATGCGAATGTCGGTGTCAGCATCGGTATCCAACCCTCTGTAGAAAAGACGTTGGAGATCATTCGTAAGCGCTTGGGGCAGGGCTATGGGCGCATTAAGCTCAAGATCAAGCCGGGTTGGGATGTGGAACTGGCGCGGGGCGTCCGTGCTGAACTGCCGGACGTTATGCTCATGCTGGATGCCAATAGTGCCTATACACTGGCTGATGCTGCCCATCTTAAAGAATTTGACGCCTTCAACCTGTTGATGATCGAACAGCCGCTGGGCTACAACGACATTTTCCAGCACAGTAAACTCCAGCCGCAATTGCAGACTCCGATCTGCCTTGACGAGAGTATTCACTCGGCGGATGATGTGCGACTCGCGCTGGAACTGGGCGCGTGCAAGATCATCAACTTGAAGCCCTCGCGGGTGAGTGGTTATACCGAGAGCCTCGAAATCTACCGTGTCTGCGTCGCGAACAAGGTTCCACTGTGGATTGGTGGGATGCTGGAGACAGGCATAGGGCGCGCTGCGAATCTAGCATTTGCCTCGCTCCCCGGCGTGAGTTTGCCCTGCGATATTTCTGCCACTGACCGCTATTATAACCCGGACATTACGGAACCAGCCTTTGTGTTGGAACCGGGCAGCCGCATCCGCGTGCCCAGCGCGCCGGGGATCGGAGTCGAAGTCCAGCGCGAGCGTGTGCAGGCAGCGGCAGCCCGTTGGCGTGCTGAAATGCCCTATAAGGTTGCAATGAGCTAGGGGGGATTACATGACTTTACAAGATGTAACTATTGCTTTCATCGGCTCCGGCGCGATGGGCGAATCGATGATAAAGGGCTTGCTCAACAAGAAACTGGTTGGGCCGGGGCAGATCATCGCCGCTGATCCGCGCCTCGAACGGGTGGATGAACTGGCGGCTACTTATGGTTTGCGCCCGACGACGGATAATGCGGAAGCTGCCGAAGCTGCCGATATTCTGGTGTTGTCGGTCAAGCCGCAGGTGCTGGATCACGTCATGCCGGAGGTGCGCCACGGTGCACGGAGTGCCAAGCTCATCTTGAGTATCATCGCCGGGGCGCGGATCAAAACTATAGCCGATGGTGTTGCTAACCCTGGTGTCGTGCGCTCGATGCCCAACACACCCGCCCAGATAGGGCAGGGCATTACAGTCTGGACGGCGACAGAGGAAGTCCTGCCGCCGCAGCGGGCGCAGGCGGAAACGCTCCTAAGCGCCTTTGGTGAACAAATCTATGTGGAAGACGAACGCTATCTGGACATGGCGACGGCCCTCAGCGGCAGCGGCCCAGCCTATGTCTTCCTGTTTATGGAAGCTTTGATCGATGCCGGTGTCCATATGGGTTTTTCCCGACGCGATGCGGAGAAATTGGTCTTGCAGACGGTGCGTGGCTCGGTCGAATATGCGGAAGCCTCTGGCCTGCATCCCGCCCAACTCCGCAATCAAGTCACCAGTCCCGGTGGGACTTCCGCCGAGGCGCTGTATCATCTCGAAAAAGGCGGCTTGCGAACAGTGATTGCGCGTTCAGTCTGGGCGGCATATCAACGTTCCGTTGAATTAGGTGGAGGTACAGGTGCCCGCAATCCGGATTAGTTGCATGCGGCTCGATCATTAGTCGTTTGTGAAAAAGTGGACAGATAGGTTTGTTTCAGGTAAACTATAGCGATTCATGCCGCATTAGAGTGGTCAATTTGAGGGTACTAAACAGCGTCCTATGGCGCTGATGGGTTGCGTCGGTTGATTTACCTTTGAGAACAGCCAAGCAGGAGGCCGATATGGCGCAAGTGTCGCAGGACATTTTCAAGTCAATTCTTGACCAGATTGAGGGTTTTAGCCCCAAAATTGAGTCTGTCGAAGTTGGGCGCGTGCTGGAAGTTGGCGATGGTATCGCCCGCGTCTCCGGACTCGAGAACATCCAGATGAGCGAACTGGTGCGCTTTGCCAACGGGGTTGTGGGCATGGCCTTCAATCTGGAGCGCGATAACGTCGGTGTCATCATTCTGGGTGAATTTGACGAAGTGCAGGAAGGCGATGATGTCCGCCCCCTCGGTCGTATCGCCTCGGTGCCCGTCGGCATGGGAATGGTTGGTCGTGTCGTGGACGCCCTCGGCAGCCCGGTCGATGGCAAGGGGCCTATCGCTTCTACAGAGTTCTACAATATCGAACGCATCGCCCCCGGTGTGATTGAGCGCCAGAACGTGAATCGCCCGGTGCAGACGGGTATTCTCGCAATTGACTCCATGATCCCGGTCGGTCGTGGTCAGCGCGAACTCATCATCGGTGACCGCCAGACTGGCAAGACTGCCATCGCCATCGACACCATCCTCAATCAGAAGGGCAAAGACCTCTACTGTATCTACGTTGCCATCGGCAAGCGTAAGGGTGAGGTTGCACGTCTGGTCGCTCAACTGGAAGAGTCCGGCGCGATGGAATACACCACCGTCGTGGTGGCCTCTGCCTCTGACCCCGCCGCTATGAACTACATCGCCCCATACTCTGGCTGTGCGATTGGCGAGTGGTTTATGGAAAATGGTAAGGACTCACTGGTGGTCTACGATGACCTCAGCAAGCACGCTTGGGCCTATCGTCAGGTCTCACTTTTGATGCGCCGTCCGCCGGGTCGTGAAGCCTACCCCGGCGATGTGTTCTACTTGCACAGCCGCTTGCTGGAACGTGCTGCGCAACTCAGCAAGGAACGCGGCGGCGGTAGCCTGACGGCGTTGCCTTTCATTGAAACCTTGCTCGGTGACGTGTCTGCCTACGTGCCGACCAACGTAATTTCGATCACTGACGGTCAGATTTACTTGGAACCGGAACTCTTTTATGCAGGCATCCGCCCGGCGATTAACGTCGGTATCAGCGTCAGCCGCGTTGGTGGTGACGCTCAGACGAAGGCGATGAAGAAAGTCGCCGGTGGTCTGCGCCTTGACCTTGCGCAATTCCGGTCGCTGGCGGCCTTCGCCACTTTCGGTTCTGACCTCGATAAAGCCACTCAACAGCAGTTGGATCGTGGTCTACGCCTGACGGAACTGCTCAAGCAGCTTCAGTATCAACCCCTCCAACTCGCCGATCAGGTAGCCCTGATTTACGCGGGTACCAAGGGCTACCTGGATGCCGTCCCGGTTGACCGCGTGAAGGAGTGGCAGACCGGTTTCCTCCGCGCCTTCAACACTCAGTTTGTGGCGGTCTCTGGCGGAATTGCGGAGACGAAGGCGCTCAGTGACGATCTGGAAACGGGTCTGAAAGATGCCCTGAATACCTTCAACGCGAGCTGGAGCTAACGGGATACAAGTCAAAGGCGCTCTAACCAGCGCCTTTGCAACAGAAGGAGCAAACCAATGGCATCAGCCCGCGACATCAAAAAACGTATTCGCAGTGTCAAGAACATCTCGCAGATCACCCGTGCGCTAGAAGCGGTCTCTGCCTCTCGCGTGCGGAAGGCACAAGCCCGTGTGCTTGCCAGCCGCGCCTACGCCCAGAAGGCGTGGGAAATTCTACTCAATGTACAAAGCACCGCCACCAAAGGCATCCCGCTGCATCCGCTCTTAAGCGCCCGCAGCGAAGTCAACAACATTATCATCGTGTTGATTACCTCGGATCGTGGTCTGGCAGGGGCCTTCAACAGCAATATCCTGCGTGTGTCCCAACGCTTCTCCAATCGCTTGGGCAAGCAAACTCGCTTCATCGCCGTCGGCAAGAAGGGCCGCGATTCGCTGGTGCGCGTCGGTGCTAACCTGATGGCAGAATTCACTGGGATGAAGGCCGACCCAACCATTGCTGACCTTCGCCCGGTGGCGAAACTGGTCATCGATGAGTTTCTTAGCGGTCGTGCCGATCAGGTTTTCATCGCCTATACCGATTTTGTCAACACGCTAACTCAAAGGCCGGTCGTGCTGAGTTGGCTACCCTTGATCCCATATCAGAGCGATGATGCGTTGATGGGTGACATGCTCAAGGCAGTCCCCGCCGTCAGTGCAGGTAAATCTGACTACGAGTATGAACCGAACGCGACCGCCATCCTTGACGAAATCGTGCCGCGTTTCACCGAGTTGCAACTGTATCAGGCGCTCCTCGAAAGTCAGGCCAGTGAGCACTCTGCCCGTATGGTCGCCATGCGGAACGCCTCCGACAACGCCACCTCGCTGATTGGCGATCTGACTCTGATGTACAACAAGGCGCGTCAAGCGGCCATTACCGCAGAAATCCTTGATATTGTCGGCGGTGCGGAAGCTCTCCAGGACTCAATTGACAAGGCGACTGATAACGTCCTTGAAATCATGACTGCTTCATCGAATGGCCACACCCCTTCTAGCAACGGTCATGCTAAGCCTGTGATTGCCGCGACGAAGAAAGCGGGTTCATAGGTGGTGTGGTAATACATAGTACAAACTCGTGGGCGGGCGCGACGTGAATATCCCGCGAAAGCGTGTATCAGATTGAGGAGTTGAACAATGGCTGAAGTCCAGGGACGGGTGTCTCAAGTGCTGGGTGCGGTGGTCGATGTGACCTTCCCCTCAGGCCAATTACCCGATATTTTCGAGGCTGTGCGTATCCCGCGCGAGGGTCAGCCCGACCTGATTCTCGAAGTGCAGAACCTGCTCGGCGATAACGAAGTCCGAACGGTAGCGATGGATACCACCGATGGTCTGCCGCGCGGCGTGGCTGCTTTTTCCACTGGCGCACCCATCAAGGTGCCGGTTGGCCCGCTGTCGTTGGGGCGTGTCTTCAACGTATTGGGCCGCCCGATTGATGGCAAGCCCGCTGTACCGGCAGATTCGCCCAAGCGTGCCATTCACGCGACTGCGCCGAATTTTGAAGATCAATCCACTCGTATCGAAGTGTTCGAGACGGGCATGAAGGTTATTGATCTCGTTGCACCAATGTCCAAGGGTGGCAAGGTCGGTATCTTCGGCGGTGCCGGTGTCGGCAAGACCGTCACCATTCAGGAATTGATTAACTCGATTGCCACCCAGCATTCCGGACTCTCGGTCTTCGCCGGGGTGGGGGAGCGTACCCGTGAAGGTACCGCCCTCTATCACGAAATGGAAGAAGCCGGCGTGCTGGATAAGCTGGCGATGGTCTTCGGTCAGATGAATGAACCGCCTGGTGTTCGTCTGCGTGTGGCGCTCTCTGGCCTGACGATGGCCGAACACTTCCGCGATGAAGGCCGTGACGTGCTGCTGTTCATTGACAACATCTTCCGTTACTCACTGGCCGGTGCGGAAGTCTCGGCGCTGCTCGGTCGTATGCCCTCGGCGGTTGGTTATCAGCCGACTCTGGCTGATGAGATGGGCCAGCTCCAGGAACGCATCACTTCGACCAAGCGTGGCTCCATCACCTCGATGCAGGCGGTCTATGTCCCTGCTGACGACTACTCGGACCCTGCCCCGGTCGCGGTGTTTACCCACCTCGACGGAACCATCGCGCTGGAGCGTTCGATTGCTGCACGTGGTATCTTCCCAGCCGTTGATCCCCTTAGCAGCACCAGCAAGATTCTAGACCCGCTGGTCGTAGGTGATGAACACTACCGCACCGCCCGCGAAGTCCAGAAGGTGCTGCAACGTTATAAGGACCTGCAGGACATTATCGCCATTTTGGGTATCGATGAACTCTCGGACGATGACAAGATGCTTGTGGCCCGCGCCCGTAAGATCGAACTGTTCCTCAGCCAACCGTTCTTCGTAGCGACCCAGTTCACTGGACGTGAAGGACGTTATGTTAAAGTCAAGGACACTGTGCGCGGCTTCCGCATGATCCTCGACGGTGAGCTGGACCACATCTCTGAGCAGATGTTCTACATGGCTGGCCCGATTGAGGACGTTCTCCAACGCCATGAAGACGCTCAGAAGCAGAACTAATCATCAAGTGGAACGCCGTGGTGGACAAATCTGCCCCGGCGAAGGGATGTGATGTATGCCAATTCATGTGGAAGTGGTCACGCAGGAGCGCAAGGTTTTCGATGAACCCCTTGCCGATATGGTGCTGGTGCCGGGTGCCGAAGGCGAGATGGGCGTTCTGCCGCACCATGCGCCACTGCTGACCACAATGGGCTTTGGTGAACTGGTCGTCCGCAAGCAGGGGCGCGAAGAACGCTTTGTCATCTACGGCGGTGTGGTTGATATTCGCCCGGATAAGGTTGTAGTCTTGGCGGATCTGGCTGAGTCTTCATTCGCGCTAGACGAAGCCCGCATCGAAGCTGCACGTCAAGGCGCACAGAAGATGATGGTTGAGGGTGTGCCGCCGGAGCAAAACCGTGCTGCTCAGCTTGAACTCCGCCGTGCAGAACTGGCGCTGAAGATCAAGAACAAGATGAAATCACGTGGGGCTTCGATCCTTCGAATAGTCGAAGATGAGGCGAACGAGTAACCTGCGCCGAAACGCATTCGGTTATTGTCAGGAGCTGCCTGTGAGTTCCACAATCAGCAACGCCCGGATAGCACAGGCTTTCCGGGCGTTAACTTTTCAGGTATAAGTACCAGCAGAAACCACAGCGCGATGGAGTGAAACATAGAGCATGGGGTTGTTTAGCAAAAGCCTCGGCGTTGATCTAGGTACGATTAACTGCCTGATCTACGAAAATGGGCAGATCGTTCTACAAGAGCCGTCACTGGTTGCCGTCAGCGCGGAGGAAAATGAACGCGGTTTGGTTGACGTGCTGGAGATTGGACAGCCTGCTCGTGAAATGCTCGGACGGGTCGATGAAGAAAACATCCAGGTTGTGCGCCCCTTACAAGATGGTGTGATTGCTGATTATGAAGTCTGCCAGGCCATGCTGGAGTTCTTCTTCAACAAGGTCGCTGGGCGTATTCGGTTATTCAAACCGACTGTGATGATGTCTGTACCCTACGGCGTGACGAGCGTTGAACGCCGTGCCGTCCATGATGCGGCGATGCAGGCTGGTGCTCGTATGGCGATGCTGATCCCTGAACCCCTGGCTGCGGCTATTGGGGCAGGGCTGCCAGTTGGAACACCAGCAGGTGACATGATCGTCAATATCGGCGGGGGCGTGACTGAAGCTGCTGTGATTACGATGAACAACATTGTCCGCGCTGAGAGTGGTCGCGTAGGGGGTCTCAAGCAAGACGAAGCGATCATCAGTTATGTGCGCCGCAAATACAACCTGAGCATCGGTCAACCAACCGCCGAATCCGTCAAGATACAAGTCGGCGCTGCTTTTGACATTGGCGAATCGATGTCAATGGAGATTCAGGGTCGGGATAACGTGAGCGGTCTGCCACGCACGGTGGCCATCAGTACCGGTGAAGTGATTGAAGCCTTGCAGGAACCGCTGAGTATGATTTCCTCGGTAGTCCGGTCTGTCTTGGGTACTACACCGCCCGAACTTGCCTCAGACATCATTGATCGTGGTATAGTGCTAACGGGTGGTGGCGCATTACTCCGTGGAATGGAGCAATTCCTGACCAGAGAAATTGGTGTGCCAGTTTACCGGGCTGAGAATCCCTTAATTGCGGTCGCGGTTGGTGCTGGACGCGCTCTTGAAGACCCATCTCTGACTCGCCTGTTTGCACCTACTTAGGGAATATAATACGTCATGCGCTGCATATGCAGCACTGGATCAATGTACTGCACATTGACCCCATCGGGGACATTTAGGTTGATCGGTGCATAATTCAGGATCGCCTTAACCCCGGATGCGATCAATAGATCAGTCACGCGTTGAGCAGCTTCTGCTGGAACAGCGATCATCGCCATCTTGATGTTGTGCTGCTGGACGGTCTCCTGCAACTCATCCATTGGCTGGACGCTGAACTGGACAATCTGCTTGCCGATCTTCTCTGGCGCGGCATCAAAAACATGGGTGATCTTGAATCCACGCTCAGCAAAACCCCGGTAGTGGAGGAGCGCACTGCCCAGGTCGCCCGCACCCACCAGCACCACATCCCACTCGCGGTTGACTTTCAGAACTTGTCGCAGTTGGTCAATCAGATAACTGATCTGATAGCCGGTGCCTTGCTTGCCGAAGCCCCCAAAGTGGGAGAGGTCTTTCCGAATCTGTGCTGAACTGATACCCAGTCGCTGGCCCAGTTCATGCGACGATGTAACGTCCACGCCCTCCTGGGAAAGGCGCGTGAGCGCTCGTAAGTAGACGGGCAAACGCCCGATGACAATATCCGGGATGGTAGGCGTCATGCTTGTCTTTGTCCTGCCCGTGATGCTGTGATGGTCGTTTGTGAAAGTTCTCGCATAGTCACAGTGTACCATTGGGTCATAATGGACGCTAGATGTTTGTTAATGTACAACCGCCCATAGCTTAATGCGTATAGAGTATCTAAAGGTTCACACCAAAAGCTGTGCTATCATGAGTGATTGTGGCTTTTGGAACAAACGCCCCAGTAGTATGGAGCACTTATGCTCGTTCGTCGTTCGCTGATCATATTCATATTTGCTGTAGTCATATTGCCTGCGGCGCTCTTTGGTATGGAGTTTCGGCGCACCGAGACTGTCGCGGCCAGCCGCACAATCCAGTACCACACAGTACGTACTGGTCAGTTGGACGTAGCTATTTTGGCTACAGGCTCGGTGGAATCTTCGACTGTGGCTCAACTAAACTTTCAGCGACCGGGGCGCATAACGGAAATTCAGGTACAGCCCGGTGATTATGTGCTCGCGGGTGATCCACTGATGCGTCTGAATGCACAGACTGAAGAATTGATATTGGCTGCTGCTCAACTTGATTACACGTTAGCACTCCTTCGTAAGGAACAAATTGCCAATCCGGATAACAGTGATCGTGTGCGAATTGCGGAAGCGCAGTTGCAGAGCGCCTGGGGTTCATACATTGGCCTGCAAAATGCCGTAGCCCCCGGTGATCTTCAGGCTGCCGAGCTACGTTACCAACAGGCAGTTGATGCTCATGCTCGTGCTATCGAAGCTCGTACAACCGCCCAAGGCGGCCAGCCCGAAGAAGCTTATCTCTTGTTGGATGCCCAGGTCGGACAGGCTTCCTTCCAGATGGAGATTGCTCGGCTGCAACTCGACTCGCTGCGTCGTGGAAACAGTGGTCAGCTGGGCGCTGCTTATGCCCGTGTAATCGTCGCCCAGCGTGAACTCGATCAGGCAATTGCTGGACCAACCGTTACTGATATTGACCGTGCTGATATTGACATTCGTCGTGCTGAGCTTGGCGTTACCAATGCTCAGTCGGATTTCGATCAGATGATTTTGGTTGCGCCATTTGCTGGTATCGTGTCAGCGGTCAATCGTGAAGTTGGTTCGCTGAGCACTGGCCTTCTTCCTCCAGTAGAATTGACCGATGTTTCCCAGTTGCAGGTGGATGTCCAGGTTGATGAAGTCGATATCCGGCAGGCGCGCGAGGGAATGCTAGCGCGTCTGCGGTTTGATGCTCTCCCTGGACTCGAGGTGAATGCTCAGGTAGAGCAAATCGGTTTGGTCGGTACGAATGATAATGGAGTGATCAGTTATCCGGTTCGTCTCGTACTCGATGAAACCGATCCGCGTGTCCGTGTCGGCATGACGGCTGACTCTTCCATTATTGTAGAAACCCGCAACGATGTATTGATTGTTCCCAATCAATACATTCGTCTTGATCGAGACTTAGGCGCGGCTTTCGTCAATTTGGTCGCTTCTGATGGCACGTTTACTGAAGTTGAAATCGTTCTAGGTCTTCAGGGAGCGGACTCCAGCGAAGTCGTCATCGGTCTTCAAGCAGGCGATTTGATCGGAATTGACCTTTCCAGTGATGCTATAGCCTTTGGCGGAGGCTAATCCATGCGAATAGTGTTGGTACTTCTGGTGCTGGCCCTCCTGGGCGGCGGTGCTTTTTGGTTCTCCCAGTCTAATCAACCAGTTGCAGTCCAGGCTGATAATCTAATTGAAGATGAAATCCGGGTCGACGTACGGGAAATGCTCGTGACTGTTAGTGGCACTGGGCCAGTGAGTCCGACTCGCCAGGTCGGCTTGGTTTTTGAACTCAATACGCCAGTGAGTGAAATTCTCGTGCAGGAAGGTCAGCCCGTCAGGGCCGGGGATGTGCTGGCTCGACTGGATACTTCTGATTTGCAATTGGCCGTTCAGCAGGCTCAGTTGAACTTCGATGCCCAGCAAACCAGCTATGATGCCTTGATTGCACCGCCTCGCGATGTCGATATTGCGGCTGCCGAAGCTTCGGTTCAGGCTGCCCAAGCGCAATCTGCCGCCGCGGCCAGTTCAGGTGATCCCAACACGGCTGAAATTGCTGCGCTCAACGCGCAAATTGCCGGGAATACTGTCTGGCAAGCTCAATTGGCACGTGATTTGCCATTTGCAATCGCGCAGCAAGCGATTGACCAGTCTGCTGAATTGGGCTTGCCGCCACCTTTTGCGCCGCCGAATAACCCAGCGGACAATGTGACTGATTCCATCATCAACGCGGAAAATGGACAGGAACTCAGTACCATTAATGCGGAGTCAGCCACTAATCGGCCTGCGGATGTGGCGGGTCTCTCCGCTGCCAACGCGCAGTTAGTCAGTGCCCAGGTTCAACTCGACCGTCTATTGAATGGCCCTACTGATCTCGAGTTGCAGCTAGCGACTGTGCAGTTGGAATCCGCTCGAAATCGCCTTGCCCAGGCGCAGGTAGCCCTAAGTCGTGGTGAAATTGTTGCTCCCTTTAACGGGATTGTTGCCAGCACTAATCTTGTGTTGGGTCAAGCGCCGCCAATTAATCAACCCGCAATCGAACTGATTGACACCTCATCGTACTATGTAGATGTTGCGGTTGATGAAACAGATATTGTTCAGTTGCAGGTTGGTCAGGAAGTCATGCTTCGCTTCGATGCGCTTCCTGAAACGGGTGTCGAAGGGGTCGTGAATCGTGTTGCCCTCACTCCTACCCGGCAGGGTCAGTTAGTGACTTATCTAGTGCGCGTCAGCTTGAATCCAACCCTTGAACCCGTCCGTGCTGGCATGACTGCGACGACCACGATAATCGTAAATCAGTTGTCGGATGCCCTGGTCGTGCCGAATCGCTTCATCCGCATCGACCGCACAACGGGTGGCGCGTTTGTAACCGTTGAATCCCAACCAGGTGCTTTTGAGGAGATTCCTGTTGGATTAGGTGTCCGTAATGAAAACGAGAGCCAGATCGTGAGCGGTTTGGAGGCCGGGCAGCGCATTGTACTCCTGCCACGCGGCGCATTTAATCCAATTGATGCCAACGCCAACTAAGCGGGATATGCATTTATGTTCAAATGGTTCAGCAAGAATGGTCATCACAAGACCGAACCCGAAAAGCCCACCGAGCGCCGCGTGGTCATCGATGTACAGGATGTAACTAAAGTCTACAAAATGGGTGAGGTGGAAGTTCATGCCCTGCGGGGGGTCAGCCTCCAAATCTACGAGGGCGAGGTTGTCTCGATAATGGGGCCATCAGGCTCTGGCAAGAGCACCCTTATGAACATCCTCGGTTGCCTTGACCAGCCGTCTTCGGGAGTCTACAAACTCGATGGTGTGGATGTCAGTGTTATGCCTGAACAGGATTTGGCTCGTATTCGAAACAAGAAGATCGGCTTTGTCTTTCAGAGCTTTAATCTGCTGAAGCGCACCAGTGCCTTACGGCAAGTTGAGTTGCCGTTGATTTATGGTGGAACCAGTGGCCGGGGCAAAAAGGCGCGGGCAGCTCTGGAAGCGGTCGGTCTTGGTCAGCGTCTTGACCATCTGCCGAGCGAGCTTTCTGGCGGTCAGCAGCAGCGTGTCGCCATTGCGCGTGCCCTGGTTAACGAACCTGCAATGATCCTGGCCGATGAACCAACCGGTAATCTGGACTCGCGCTCCGGCACCGAAGTCATGCAAATCTTCCAGTCGCTGAACCGGGAGAAAGGGATGACGACTGTGTTTGTTACCCATGACCCCTGGATAGCGCGTCATACCCAGCGGGTCATTATGCTGCGAGATGGAATCATCATTGCTGATCGTGAAGTGGCAAATCCACTCGTCGCTGGTGAAGTTGAGCGTCCCTCCGAGGCCGAAGAACTCGAAGGTCTGTTCCGGGATGCTTACTATGGCGGCAAGAGGGAAGAGTACAACTAAACCTCAGCCTGCTTCAACGCCCCGCAGTATCGTTTGAAGATTCGGAAGCACCCTATGAATCTGTTTGAAACCATCCGTATAGCCCTCAATGGTCTGGCTACCAACCGCCTTCGCGCGGTATTGACTACACTGGGCATTATTATCGGCGTTGGGGCTGTGATTGCGCTCGTGAGTCTTGGTCGTGGTGTAGAGAACTACATTTCAGGGCAGTTTGAAGCGCTTGGTTCGAATGTCCTTTTCGTTTTTTCTGCACCGCCAGCCACCGCCAGCGAAAACGGTATCCAGCCAATAACCACGATTGAAGCAGAGGATCTCGCGAATCCCGCTATTGCCCCGAGCATTCAGCAAATTGCTATGGAGTATCAGATCGGTGGTGCCGTGATTGCAGGCAGCAAGCGGACTGTCATTCCGATAAGCGGGGTGACTCCCAATTTCTCTGAAGTTCGCAATTGGGTAACGCGGGAAGGTGCCTTCATTACTCAATCTGATCTGGATTCTAGCTCGCGTGTGGCTGTTCTAGGTACGACTATTGTCGACCGTCTCTTTGGCAGCAAAGACCTCAATCCTATTGGGCAGCAGATTAGGATTAATGGCTTTGTTTTCAGCATCATCGGCATCCTTGAAGAACGTGCGAGCGGCTTCTTTGGAGATGAAAATGATGTGGTCTTTATCCCCCTGACCACTGCGCAAACTCGTTTAAGCAAATCGCGTACTCGTGATGGCGGTTACCAGGTCAGCGTTTTTCATGTCCAGGCCCGCTCGAAAGAGGTCATGGATTCAGCAGTGAATGAGATAAACGCCTATCTCAGTACCGCCCATAACATCGAGTTTCGGGGTGAGGAAGATTTTCAGATTATCAATCAGGCTGATCTGCTCACCTCGCTAGGTCGGATTACCGGCGTCCTGACGGCTTTTTTGGGTCTGATCGCCAGTATTTCCCTGCTGGTCGGTGGGATTGGCATTATGAACATCATGCTCGTCTCTGTTACAGAACGTACCCGTGAGATCGGTTTACGGAAAGCAGTTGGTGCCCGTGGTCTGGATATCATGAGCCAGTTCCTGATTGAGAGTGTGGTCTTGTCAATCCTCGGCGGATTGATTGGTGTTGCTTTAGGGTGGGTTGGTACGCTGATCGGCGGGGTCCTCGCACCGGATTTGGAACTCAGCGTGACATTGGATGCCATTCTCCTGGCGACCATTGTCAGCAGTGCAGTAGGCATTATCTTCGGACTCTATCCTGCCGGGCGTGCTGCTCGTATGCGTCCGATTGACGCCCTGCGCTTTGAGTGAGGACTGCCCGCCATGATTGAGAACATCCGCGTTGCGCTACTCGGTATCCGCAGTAACAAACTCCGGTCGGCACTGACCATGCTCGGTATCACCATTGGTGTAGCCGCAGTGATCGTGCTGGTGTCGCTCGGTCAGGCCGTAGATAACTTTGTCCGGGAGCAATTTCTCGGCATTGGCACCAATCTCTTGATTGTCTTTCCTCAGGCGGATGATGAAGGTGTTTTGCAGCGCCTGACAAGTGCCGAAGCTGATGCGCTTGCCGATTCTTTTCATGTGCCGGATGCGCTCTACGTAATGCCACAGCGTCAAGTGACCACCAACATCAAATATGGCGATAGGGAAATCAATGGCCGTATTCTTGGCGTAACTGAAGTCTACCTGCAAATCCGTAATCGTTTTCTGGTCGATGGGCAGTTCTTCACGCGGGAAGACCTCGAAGGGCAGGCCCGCGTGGCCTATATCGGGCAAGAGATGGCTCGTCGCCTGTTTCCGGATTCCGTTTATCCAGTTGGACAAAGCATTCGTATTGGCAATGTCGCTTTTCGTATTGCCGGTATTTTGAATGAGGTGGGCGGTGCCGGTTTTGGTCCTAACGACGACGATGTATTGGTCGCACCACTCACTACGGTGCAAACCCGGCTTGCGCCTGACCGCGACCAGGTTGGGCGACGGGTGTTGACCAATATTCTGGTGCAGGCGCGCGATGCTGAAGGGGTGCAGATTGTAGCTGGGCAAATCCGGGAGACCATTCGCGAAGTGCGCGAGATTAACTTTCGCGATGAAGATAATTTCCAAATCTTTTCGCAAACCGACTTGCTGGATAGCCTGGGCAACATCACGGGCTTGCTGACCGTCTTTTTGGCTGTAATCGCGGGTATATCGCTAATCGTGGGTGGCATCGGCATCATGAATATCATGCTCGTCACCGTGACCGAGCGTACACGTGAAATCGGTTTGCGTAAGGCAGTTGGCGCACAGAAGCAGGACATTCTCTTTCAGTTTTTAGTCGAAGCGATTAGCATTTCCGGGGTCGGGGGAGCATTGGGTATTCTCATCGCAACACTCGGTACGGCCTTACTCGGGTTTGCTTTGCCTGATCTCGAAGCCTCTGTCCAGCTTTCCAGCATTGTCCTCGCGACCGCCATTTCTGTCGCAATTGGCGTCTTTTTTGGTATCTATCCTGCGAACCGTGCTGCCTCGCTGAACCCGATTGATGCGCTTCGATACGAATAAATGTCCTATGTGCCGTTGCCTCGGCAGGTCAAGAATGCTAACATCAGGTAAGTTCACGATATTGTTATGAATGAAACATCATTGATTGAGGTGATTATGACGGGTCCCGGCACCAACGGGGCGCAACCGACCAACGCCAGTTTGCAGACTGTCCAGGAAAGTATGCTGGATGGTCTCGGTCAGCTTGCCTCATACTTTGGCTTCAGTAAAGTGATGGGTCAGCTTTATGGCGCTCTCTTGCTGAGCAAGTCTCCGCTAAGCTTGGATGACCTTGTCGAACTGCTGGACATTTCCAAAGCCAGCGTCAGCATGAATCTCCGTACACTAGAACACATGGGAATGGTTCGTCAGGTCTGGGTTCGTGGCGGGGGAGGTCGCCGTAAATTCTACGAGGCCGAAACGGACTTCTGGCAGATCATTTCCAACGTGCTGAGTGGGCGCGAAATGCGCGATGTCGAGCGTGCCATCACGGTAATGGATGACGACATCGAGCGATTGCGAAGTGCTATTCCTTCAATGACAGAGGCCGAACGCCAGCAGGCCCAACTTTATATTGACCGAATCATCAGCGTTCGGGATTTGTTTCGCTTTGCTCAGACCCTCATTACGGGTATCCTCACGCGGACAGATGCTTCCGATAGCTGATTTGGCGATTTGTAAAGCTCATTCGTTTTTTTCACACTTGAGGCGACCCTTCACGTCCCATATAATTTCGCGTAATCGGGGAAGTGGCGGAATTGGCATACGCGCATGACTTAGGATCATGTGGTTTACACCTTGCGGGTTCGAGTCCCGCCTTCCCCATGTGTTACACAAAACCAGCCCGAATCTCTTACGCCCGTCTTATATACAGCGCCAAATAGCCGATGCTATAATCACCACATTGTGCTGATGGACGCGCCTCAGCAAGGATCTAAACGTTGAATATCCAGACCGAACTCCTCGAAAAGCAAGTCGCCCGTCTGACCGTCACACTCGAACCTGAACAAGTCGAAAAGGCGCGCCAGACCGCCGCTCGCAAGATTTCCAACCAGGTCAATATCCCTGGATTCCGCAAGGGTAAAGTGCCTTACCGTATCCTGTCTAACTATGTGGGTGAAGCCGCCATTACCGAAGAAATGGCTGAAATTCTCGCGAATGATGCCTATCCAAAGGCCCTTGACGAATCTAAACTGGAACCCTATGGCCCAGGTAGCCTGGTCGATTTCAAGTTGGACCCGGAGCCTGTGTTTATATTCACGCTTCCATTGCAACCCACAACCGTGCTGAATGATTACCGCTCAGTACGGGTGGAGTTCAACCAACCGGAAGTCACCGATGAAATGGTGGATCGCTCGATGCGCTTGCTCCGTGAGCAGCATGCGGTGATCGAACCCAGCGCCCGCCCGGTGGAATTGGGCAATCGCGTTACCGCCGATGTCTACGCTAAAGTCCTCGGTGTGGAAGCGGAAGAAGCCGAACATGACCATGATCACGACCATGGGGATGATGAGCACGCTCATCATGGACTTGGCGACGGTGAATTTCTCCATGAACATGATGCCGTGATGGTTCTCGGTCCGGAGAACGAAGAGCCGGCCCCTGGCTTTAAGCAGGCGCTGGTCGGGATGAATGCCGACGAAATCCGTGAGTTCGATCTGACCTTCCCGGATGATAAAGAAGAGTACGGGGAAGAATTTGCTGGCAAGACTGCTCACTTCAAAGTGACGATCAAGAAGATTGAGGCGATGACCCTGCCTGAACTGACCGACGATTTTGCCGTCCGTGTGACTGAAAAAGAAGAAAAGCAGTTGACCTTGCTTGAACTGCGGATTCGGATGCGCGAAAGCATTGCCCAGAATTTGGAAGCCCGCTATCGCTCGGACTACGCTGATGAAGCGCTGGATAAAGTGGTACAGGGCGCGGTCGTCGCTTTCCCCGATGCTATGCTCAAAGATCAGACCGATGGTTTCCTCAAGAACTTCGATCAGGATCTACGCCGTCAGGGCCTCACGCTCGAAGATTATGCTCGTATCACCAATAAGACCCAGGATGATCTGGCTGCCGAGTATGCCGAGGCCGGAACCAATACGATTCGTCGTGCTTTGGTCTTGCAGCAATTGCGCGAAGTTGAACAGATCGAAGTTACCGATGATTTGATCGAGGCTGAGATTCTCAGGATGCTCGCCCAGTTTGGTGATCAAGCCGAAAAACTGCGTGGCGCGATTGATACCCCCGCGATGCGTAACAACCTTCGCAATGACCTGCTGGAGAAGGCGACGATTGATCGTCTGATTGCTATCGCACGTGGGGAAGCGCCGGAATTAAAGCTATCTGCCGCCGAAGAAGCTGAAGCGGAACAGCCGACTGTATCCGAGTAAACAGCCAACATCGTAAACCTTAAGGAGAATCTGTCGTGAATGACGTCTATAATGTGATTCCAATGGTCATTGAGCAAAGTAGCCGTGGCGAACGCGCCTACGACATCTTTTCTCTACTCCTGCGGGATCGGATTGTGTTGCTGGGTACCGGCATCAACGATCAGGTTGCGAACTTGATTGTTGCCCAGTTGCTTTATTTGCAGCACACTGACCCGGAGCGCCAGATTAACATGTATATCAACTCGCCCGGTGGTGTGGTCTATGCTGGCTTGGCAATCTACGACGCGATGCAGCAGATCAGCGCACCCGTAAGTACGGTAGCCCTTGGCCTTACGGCCAGCTTTGGTACTGTGTTGTTGACGGCGGGTGAAAAGGGTCTGCGCCACTCGCTGCCGAATGCCACCGTTCACATGCACCAGCCTCTGGGTGGTGCACAGGGGCAGGCATCCGACATTGTGATTGCAGCCAATGAGATTATGCGCCTCAAGGAACGCCTAAACGATATTTTCGTCAAGCACACCGGGCAAGAGCGCGAAGTCCTTGAGCGCGATACCGACCGCGACATTTACTTCAATGCCCGCCAGGCGGTTGAGTACGGTTTGATTGACTCGGTGCTGGGAGATCCCCAGCCTAACGGAGCGAAAGCCAAGTGAGTTTCTTCCCTATATCAGAACGCTGCTCCTTTTGCGGGCGCGGCGTCAACGAGGTCGAGCATCTATTGCATGGCCCCGATGGCGTTTACATCTGCAATAAGTGCGTGGATCGCTGCCAGCTTAAGTTGTTGGAAGCAAATATTCAGAGTTCGCTTGTTCCCCCGCAGGAGGAGTTCAAGATTGAACGCCTTCTCTCGCCACGGGAGATCATGGCCCATCTGAATGAATATGTTGTGGGGCAGGAACAGGCCAAGCGTGTTCTCAGTGTGGCCGTCTACAACCACTACAAGCGTATCATGCACGACAAAGACACCGAAGGTGTCGAGCTGGACAAGAGCAACATTCTGATTGTGGGACCAACCGGCAGCGGCAAGACGTTGCTGGCCCAGACTCTTGCGCGTATCCTGGATGTACCATTCTGCATCGCAGATGCGACGGCCCTCACCGAAGCAGGTTATGTAGGCGAAGACGTAGAGAACATCCTACTTCGGCTAATTCAGGCGGCGGGTGGCGATATTGGTCGCGCCGAAAAGGGTATCATCTATATTGACGAAATCGATAAGGTCTCGCGCAAGACCAATGATAACCCCTCCATTACCCGGGATGTTTCTGGCGAAGGCGTGCAACAGGCGCTCCTGAAAATCGTCGAAGGTACGTTGGCGAATGTGCCTCCGCAGGGCGGTCGCAAGCATCCCCATCAGGAATTCCTGCAAATCAATACCAAGGACATCCTGTTTATTGCGGGTGGTACCTTCTCGGGCATTGAAGACCACATTGCTCGCCGCGTGGGCACCCAGAGCAGCCTCGGCTTTCTGGAAACGCAAACCCGTGAGCAGCTTGATCGTAAGGACTTGCTGCGACAGGTCAATGCAGACGATATGATGAAGTTTGGGCTGATCCCTGAATTTGTCGGTCGTATGCCCATTCTGGTCAATATCGATCCCCTGGATCGGGATGCTCTCATCCGCATTTTGACCGAACCGAAGAATGCCATTACTCGGCAGTACAAACACCTCCTAGGGTTGGATCACGTCGAACTGGAGTTTGCTCCCTCGGCGATTGGGGCTGCTGCTGATCTCGCGCTGGAGCGAGAAACCGGTGCTCGTGGCCTGCGTGCGATTATCGAAAATACGTTGCTGGATGTGATGTTTGAAATCCCCGGCAGTAATGATATTCGCAAAGTTCTGATTGATGGGGAAGTCATTCGTGGCGAAGCAAAGGCACACGTCTTCCGCGAAGATGGCAGTCAGTTGACTTGGACGACCAAAGGGCACTTTGATCCCGCCGCTTAATCGATGTGACCTTTCTTCAAGTAGTTGCAAACAAAAAACGACCGTGAGGTCGCTTTTTTTTGCAATTCCTGGACT
>JALHNT010000086.1 GCA_022843385.1 Anaerolineae bacterium
AAAGCGATTGAACGCATCCGCCGCGACTCGAACTTCACCCGCAAACAACAGGTCATCCTCGACTCCCTTAAAGGGGATGAAGACGATGAGGAAGAAGAGATGGAGACTATCCCGGATGAACGCCTGAAGCTGATGTTCACCTGCTGCCATCCCTCGCTCAATCTGGATGCACAGGTCGCACTCACGCTGAGTACGTTAGGCGGCTTATCCACGCACGAAATCGCCCGCGCTTTTCTCGTCCCGCCGCCGACAATGGCACAGCGTCTGGCGCGAGCACGCACCAAAATTCGGGACGCAGGCATCCCCTACCGTGTTCCTCCTGCCGAACTGCTCCCGCAGCGGTTGGACGCACTGCTGACCGTGATCTATCTGCTCTTCAATGAGGGGTATGTCGCCACCAGCGGCGATACCCTGATTCGACACGAACTTTGCAGCGAAGCGATTCGCTTATGCCGTATTCTGGTGGAACTGCTCCCCGATAAGCCGATCAGTGCGGAAGCACGAGGGCTAATGGCACTGATGCTCTTGCATGACTCTCGGCGAGATGCCCGTGTGAACGGCAACGGTGAACTGGTTGTGCTGGAAGATCAGGATCGCGCAAAGTGGGATCACGACCGCATAAACGAAGGGACAGCGATCCTCGATTACGCCCTGCGGCTGCGCAATCCCGGTCCTTATCAGGTACAGGCAGCGATTAGTGCCGTACACGCACGGGCAGAAACCGCCCAAAAGACTGACTGGGCGCAAATCATAGAACTCTACCAGAGGCTGTTCCAGATGACCGCTTCGCCAGTCGTGGAAGTCAACCGGGCAGTGGCGATGGCGATAGCGGGAAACCCACAGGCAGGGCTGCGAATTCTGCACCGCCTGAAGCCGGAAATGGAAGAATATTTTCCGTTTCATGTCGCCCACGCCGACCTCTTACGCCGCACAAATCAGCGTGAAGCCGCCGCAAATGCCTATGAGCGGGCGCTGGAATTGTGCCAGAATAATCTGGAACACGCCTATCTGCGGCGCAAGCTGGATGAACTGGCATAAAGATCGTAGTACAATAGATCATCTGGCAACAAGCGCCATTGGGCACCGCTGCGGCTCATCCCCTTCAGGGCTTCGACGAAACGGCGGCAATTTGCCTCATTTCCTACACAGGCATTCGAGTCTTGCAACAGAAAGTCTCGAATTTTTATCCACTCTGGGTTGGTAAACTTTACATCAGTCATCTACCAACTTTAAGTAGCTTTTTTCAAACGTCAACACAACCTAACCGATATCGCTCTCAAAAGGGATGGCATGAAACTGTCAGCGCGAAACGTTTACACCTCGCCCAATCGCGTTACGAGTGCGTCCGGTGAGAAGCTGCTGCCTGCCTCATCCGGTGTGTTTTGCTTCGCCTCCTGTGCCAGCCACTCGTTCCAAGTCATCGTCAGCGGAATGCTGCACGCACTCCCATAGCCTTGATTGGGAGAAATGCCGCGTGCCTTCAGCGCCCCTTCACGATCCAATCCCAGCAAACGCATATGCTCCTTGATCGAACCCCAGGAACGGTCAGGCAGCAGTGGCATCAACTCGGTACGGATAAGATGCAGATTCGTCCGTAGGAATTCTTCCTCTTCAGGTGTCCAGAACTGTTTACGAAGTGGTTTGGCGGGTGGCACTGACGGTTCTTCTTCATCAGGATGCTCCATGCGCCAGTCTTCGTAGGAGGTCTGTGCCGGGAGCGGACACCGTTCAGGCCAGCGATCCAGTTCCATCAACGTAGCACGGCGATTTAATCCCAGTCGGGCGATCTGGCGACGGATCGCTCCCCAGGTGCAGTCCGGGAATTGCTTCATGATGGCGACCTGCGGTTCAGCATACACCTGCTTAAGCAACTCACGCCGTTCTTCCGTCCACTCGGTCGAACGTGCCCGCCGCAACCGCAAGCGAAAGGTCTCGATTTCTGCCGCTTCCAGCGACTCATCGAAGGTGTGTTTCCAATACACCCAAACCTCACACAATCCGGTGGTCGTCATTTTGATCCCCACCATCTGAATGAAGCGTGCCAGATAGCGGCGCTGCTGTCGGACGTTCAGCATTGACCAATTGGTGAGCAGCTCATCGAGAGTCTTGAAGACACTTGAGAGGTCGAGTGCTTCCTGCTGACGCGCTCGCAGACCGTCCAGCTTGCCTTCAACCGATTTCTTCTCGCCTTCGAGCGCCCGTTTACGCCCCAAGAAGTAACCCATCTCGTCCTCGGTGAGTCCGCGCAGGGTCATCGCCCGCAGATTGCCCTCGATTTGTTCCTGGATTTCCGTCAATTGTGCGCCGAGCAGCTTCTCCATCTGTCGGACTTCCCCCATCCGAGTAGCCGCCTGGCGCTCATAGACCTCCGGGTCATACTCGACCCTCGAACGACGCAAGCGATTGAGAAACGCCGTCGAAACCGCCTGGTCGAGGGTTTCCGCCTGCATCATCCAGCGCGCACGTTTCGGACCCTGTCTTGCCTCACGACAATAGTAGTACATCGCCATCTGGGTCTGCCCTGAACGTTCTACTGGCAGATGGTGGTAAGACACGGGCAGGGGATAGTCGTCGCCCAGATCGTGCAGCAATCCGAGCAGCATCCCTTCTTCATCGGTGCCGCGCGACTTTCGCACCGCTGGATAGTGGCGATAGAGTTGCCGCTGCGCGTTCGGCTGCCCGGTCTCATCCTGGTACGACAGCCGATTGAACAACGCCTCATACACCGCCTGTGGCAGGATCGCCGGGTGATTGTCGCGCTGGACGATCCGCCCCTTGACCATCCAATGCCCGGCATACACCGGGTTGGTCAGCATCGAATGTAAGCCGAACGGGGTCTCGTAGAACCAGCCATGCTGCACACGCGCGATCTTGGTGCGATTGCGTGTCCGCGCGTCTACCCATGCTTCCCACTCTGGAAAGATCACACCGTTTTCCATAGCGTAGCGATAGAGTTCGGTGGTAGTCAGTTCACCTTCCAACATCGCCTGTGCCAACTGTCGGACAATAGCGGCGTGCGGTTCATAGACCACGAACTTCTTGTAAGTCGGATTATCGCTGCCGTCCGGGAGTTTGCGTTCGTAATCAACCCGATACCCTGGCGAGACAGGTCTGCCGTCATACAGCCCACGCAGCGCTTTCTTATGGCGAGCGCCTGCCAATCGCTCGCGCACATAATCGGTGATGTATGCGGCGGCATACTCTGCCTTCTCGCGGAACATCTTGACGTGAAAGCGTTCGGCGAAGTTGTAGACCATGTAGGGGGTCAGGACATAGGCATTGTGTTCGCGCATGAACTTGATGAAGACATTGACCTGGATCATCGTCTCGTCACGAAACAGGCGATCCTCGTTGACGATCAACACAGCGCGGGACTGGTGCTGGTCAATCTGCTCCATGACCTTTGTCAGACCGATGCGTTCATCAATCCCCAGCGTTCCCGATACACCAAGATCATCGTCAATCACCAGACAACGCTCCCGTCCCCAGCCATAGCGGATGCCAATCTCGATCAGGTCATCGGTTTGCATCTCGGTGGACATGGCGTGATTGAGAACCTGCGCCTGTGTCGATTGGCGCGGATAGACGATCAGGTTCAGATGGGTCGGGAGTTGGATCGGTTGAAAGGGACCCTGTGATTGGGTTTCCTGCTCATCAACAATCCGAAAACGGCGTGGCATATCACACATCCTCAGCGGGTGGAATTTTGTCAGATGGGATGAGTGCCAGTTCAGCCAGAAGCTGTGCGGCTGTCTCGCGTTGTTCAGCGGTCAGACAGGGCTTCTGCCACTGTCCAGCGCGAACCGCCTGCTCATAGTTACGGCGCAGGCGTTCGAGATCAGCCACGCTGTACCGAACCGGCACGCTGTCTTTCTGTGATGTGCGATGGAATGAGTTCACCAGCCACTCCGAGCGATACGAATGCAGTTGCACTCAGTATCGCAAAGTGGCGGTCGCAAACCCGTGTCTGCTTACAGGTTAGCGGTGCAACATTACCGTTCCTGAAAGCAGGATTTCCGTCGCATCACAGTTCGGTTCAGGCGTCGAGATACTCGGTCAGACCAGAGACGGCGACCAACAGATCGCGCTGGCGCAGTGCCTCGTCGCGCTGCTCGCGCAGCCGGACGGCGATGCGGGTCAGGCTGATGGCGGTATAGTGCAGCCCATACACCTCGTCTTCCAGCGTATCGACCTGCTGCCGGATCGCGTTGAGCGCGAGCCGCATGGTCAGCGGGCCATCCTCCTGGCGCTCGATGTAGCCAATGGCTTCAGCGATGGCGGCGCGCACCTGATGCAGGGTCGTGTCGATCTGGGCGAGGGTCTCTTTTTGGATTTGAAGATCGTCTTCGCTCATGATGGCTGCTCCAGCCGGATAGGTCGGCGTATCCGCAGGTGATGGAGCGCGTCGGACATCATCTCGACGATCTCAGCATCCATCTCCTCGCGGCTTCGCAAGCGACCGAGTTGCTGGCGCAGGTCGTCAAGCGTGAGCGGCGGAGGCGTAACACGAGTTGAAGTCAAGGCAGGTAGCAAGCCTGCAATAGCAGGTGCAGGCAGCATCTTGAGCGGAGGTGGTGCAGTCAGCAGTGGGAAACGCGGCGGGGCATACGCAGGCGGTATAGATTGCAGTACAATGTGCATAGGGATAGACCTCCTATCCTAAGCGGCGGATCAGCCTTTCGCAGAGGCTCCCGCCGCGACCAATTATTGATTATGGTGCGATAAACGCATCATATTATGCAATACTCTATCGGGTAAGTTGCGGCTTGTCAAGCATGACGAATGAATTGAAACAGATTGCATCAGATAAAGGTAAGCTCCGAATTGACCGCTTGCGAGCCGCTCGACAGAGCCGTGGATGGTCACAAAGGGAGATGGCTCGTCAGTGCAGGTTGGGAGAAGCTCAAGTCAACAAATATGAAAAAGGGCACACCGATCCATCAGCAACGTACCTGGCAACAATGGCAGAAGCTCTGGGAGTGAGTACAGACTATTTGCTAGGATTAACTGACAAACCCCGTGGCGAGCTAGGGGATACACTTAGACCAGAGTACCGCAAATTGCTTGATGCCCTTGACGAGGGCGATAGCCCTACGGCGCTGACGATTGTGTCAGACATCCTGCGCCAGCAGAGAAAATAGCAGCCGTTTTCTGGTCACACCCTTCAATAAAGTCGACCCATATTTGTGTTGAGCAGTTTCGTGTCATGCTCAGGACAAGTGTCCGCTCAAGCGCCATTGGCGTATGCGCGGTTCAGCTCCATGTGTGCCATACGGCGCAGATAGAACATGGTGGACTTCGGCACACCCAGCCGCTGTCCCAGCGCCTTGCAGTTCTCGTGAGCAGCCATGCTCTTCAGCACCAGCACCATCCGCGAGTTACCTCGGCTTGCATGGCGCTCAATCACCGTCTGCATCGGGCGTTCGTCGCCTGCCAGGAAGCGGCTGCGCCAATCATTCCGGCGTGTGTCATACAGCGCCAACAGTTCTTGCAATTCCTCGCGCACAGGCTTGACGACGCTCGTCAGCCACCAGCCTTTCTTGCCCCCGCCGCGCCCAGCTAACGCTGCTGCCGCATCTACGTTCACGCTGGTCGTGATGTAGTACAACCCAACCAGATGCGGCAGGCTGTTCATGTGTCGCTGGGCGACTGTCTGGATAGCCCGCTCGATGTCCAGCCGCAGATCAACGGCGCGGGTGTACTTTGCATGTCCGCCGCCCCCGCTACTAAAGCCATCGATGATGAAGTCGTCCGCCTCGCCGCTCTTGTCGGCGAATTCCTCCAGCGACACCTCATGTTGCTCGTGCTTGCGGTAGGACTGCGGATTGGTGCGATTGAGCAGCAGCCGCAGCGCTTCGTTCTTGCTGGCGTTCGCCAGGAATGCCGGATCAGTGCGTAGCTCCATCCACAGGCGCATGAAACAGTGCGCGTGCTGGTCGTCCAACTCCGCTTCTGGGCGGCGATAGTAACGCAGCAGGCGATACAGGTTGGGTGTAAGCTGCTCGTGGATTTCCGCGAACGTCAGCGCACCTGCCCAGCCCGTCACAAACACAGCTTCGGATGGTTCAGTCGAACGATGAGATGCAACAACAGACAACATGATGAGGACTCCTCCGCATGGCTGGAACCGCCAGCCCGTCGAGCGCAACGCTCAAGCCAGCGGCTCACCGCGCAGAGGGGGGTACCTGTCAAACAGGCAAAACGCCCCAGCCCGGAACAGGCTGAGGCGTTGGATGCGTAGGCGTTTTGCCAGGCGGGTAGTTCGGTCGTCCCGCCCGGAGGGTGGGATGAGCGTACTGGCCGACGGTGTTTGAGAGGGCGGCGACCCGCGCGGTACCCTCGCCGCGTCGGCGTTGCGCGCGCACCTCTCAGAAAAAGCGCCTTGATGAAGTTTGTTTGCGTTGGAGAAGGACAAAACTGCTCGTTTTGTCCTACGGACGCATGGAGTGCGTCCGGTCGGCTCGGTACACCGAGCCGACGCGCTGACCCGCACGCCGGTGCGCGGTCAGCGGTGCGGCGCGTGAGCGCGGCACATCAGCCCCACGGGCGCTTGACGTGCAAGCGTTTTAGCTTGCGGGTTAGCATAAGGTGGTGAGAACATCTCATCAACGGGGAAGCAAGAGGGGGCAGACAGTATGTCACACAACCACTCCTTCCACCTTATGCTAACCGAGCGTTCGTAAACGGGAGTCTTGGTGACTGGGAGGTCACCGGTCAGAAGAATCCTCACACGTGTGTGCCTGGCTTGAACGCAACTGGTATGATTGCCATTGCTATAGGCAAATCGGAACGCAATGCCCCCTTACTTCTGCTATACTTCCTTGGTAACATAAAATGGGCAAGTTGCAATTGTTGAATTCGGGACATGACCGCAAACATTCTCATAATTGACGATACTTATGAGGATATTGTCGCACTGGATAGAATTCTCCAGGCGGCGGGATACCATGTCTGTGCCGCGCGTGATAGCCATGCTGGACTTCTCGCCTTGCGGGAAAGCTCGCCCGAGCTCCTGCTCCTGGATGTGATGCTTCCCAACCAGAATGGCTTCTCGGTCTGTCGCCAGATCCGCTCCGACAGGAATTTGCCCAACCTCTCGATTATCTTCGTCAGTGCGGTGCATGATGTCGATCTTAAGGCTCAGGCATTTGACGCTGGCGCCGATGACTATGTCACGAAACCGTTTGACCCGAAAGAAATCCTGCTGCGCGTACGGCATCAGTTGGAATACGCGCGAATGCGTGAGGAACTGTTGGATAACGCTCGTCACGATGAACGCCAGCACATCGCGCGTGAACTGCACGACTCCGTCAGCCAGGCGCTTTTTGTGATTCGAGGGACGATCCAATCCATGATGATGGACTCGTCAGACCTGCCCACTGAATACCAAAAACAGCTCACCTATCTGAATAGCCTGTCAACATCTGCACTAGCAGAAATGCGCACACTCCTGAACGAACTGCACCCTTCGGCAGTGACTTTCACCTCCATTCCGAAATTGCTGCACCAATTAGTCGAGAGTTTTGGAACGCGCCTCGAAGTCGAAATTCAGATCCATGTTGTCGAAGCGTCTCTCCCGGATACAGTCAAGCATGCTTTTTACCGAATCGCACAGGAGGCGCTGAACAATGTCGCCAAATACGCGCGTCCAACGCAAGTCAGCCTCCACTTCCTCAACTTGGGGGACGGTTACCGACTTCTGGTTAAGGACGATGGAGGTGGGTTTGATCTGTCGCTCTCTCGAAATGGGATGGGGTTAGAGTCGATGCGCGAGCGTGCGGAACAAGCCGGGATGGATTTCAAGATCGTCAGCGCACCAGGGAGTGGGACGCGGGTGGAAGCAACCTGGATTCCGTGAAGACCTCGTCTCGCAAAGAGATCGCTCCTGCACACTGTGCTGCGCGGAGCGTCGCCGAGTTCATGGGGAGTTGATTGTGAACCAGACTTTATCTCCAGCCGAATGGGAGTCTCTGATCGCGTTTCTTCCGGTGATGGTCACGCTGCTCGACGATAGGCTGCATGTGCTTAGCCAGTACAATGCCGAGGGCACCGCGCTCTATGCGCAACCGGGCCGCGCTTTCTTGCCGGCGTATGCCGCCTACTGGCGGCAGGTCTTCGATACCCAATCGGTACTGCGAATCGCCTCGCAGCATGGTGATGACAGGCTTATATGTTATGAGCATCATGTCTATCCCTTAGCTCCCAAGAGCGCGGTGATCGTCATTTCGACGGATATCAGCGAACAGAAGAACCGCGAAGCAGAACATGACCGTATCCGGCGCTGGTTTGACGCGATCATGCGTAATTCTACCGATGCGATTGCGATTTCTACCTACGGTTCAACCTACGATGAAAGTGACCTTGTGATTGGAAACCAACGCCTGTTGGAACTGACTGGCTATTCACTTGAAGAACTCATGACCATGCGCCCCAGTCAGCTTATCGCCGACGAAGCGGTTTCCAGTGCTTTCCGACGACGTATGGAGATGGATGACACGAAACCCCAATCACAGTTTTCAGAGAGTCTCGGAAGGAGAAAAGATGGGAGTGTCTTTCCGTTTGAGACTCTGGCGATCCCGATTCGCGATCAGGACGGGCGTTTCATCGAAAGTATCACCTTCGTGCGCGATATCACCCAGCGCAAACAGCGCGAGCAGGCGCTGTCGGATGCCCAACTAAAGGCGGAGAGCGCCCTACGCGCGCGCGATATGTTCATCGCTAGCATGAGTCATGAGCTTCGCAGTCCGCTGAACACGATCTTGGGGCGCGTGCAGCTTTTGTACGAAGATGCACACTTCCCGCAGCGCTATCGCGATTCACTCCAGGTGATTGATTTCACAGTAGAACACCTTAATCGTCTGATCAGTGACATCCTGGATCTCTCTCGTATCGAGGCAGGTTTCGATTCTCTCAACATCAGCACATTCAACTTGCGCGATTTGCTGAACCGTCTGCGCGGGATGCTCGAGCTTCATGCAACGCGCAAGCAGCTCATTTTCAAGTTAGAGATTGGTGATTCACTGCCCGGCGTTGTGCGTATGGACGAAATCAAGCTCAAGCAGAGCCTGATCAACATTGTGGATAACGCGATCAAATTCACAAAGACCGGCACTGTGATCCTCCGGGCAGAACGGATTATAGACTTCCATTTGCGGTTTATCGTACATGATACTGGTCCTGGAATTTCTGCCAGCGACATTTCGAGAGCCTTTCAGCCGTATGAGCGCGGTGATGTGTCGGTTGCTCTACCGGGAACTGGGCTGGGGCTCTTCATCAGCTATCGACTCGTTGCTCTACTGGGTGGCACACTGATGATTACCAGCGATGCCACAGGGACGATTGCTACCATCGAAGTCCCCTTCGACCTCGTTGCGGACACGGGCTCCGAGCGTATGATCCAGCAAACCATAGTTGCCCCAGTCACCGGCAATCACAAGGTGCTCATCGTGGATGATCAGACTGAAGACCGGGAGACACTGGCGACATATCTCACACAGCGCGGCTTCGAGGTGCGCACAGCCTCCGATGGTATTGAAGCCATAGAGCTGTTCAGCGCGGAACCTGCGAACATCGTGTTTATGGATCTACGTCTACCGATCGTCGATGGCGCAGAAGTGACTCGTCGGATGCGCCATCAAAGTGCAGTTCCGATCATTGCACTCACCGCCGATGTGACGCTGGAAAGTACTCAGCGTCTGCTGGGCTTGGGCGCAAACGAAGTCATTTTCAAGCCATATCGGCTGAACAGAATCAGCGAAATCGTGGCGCAGTATCTCAATATTCCCCTTCCTACATCTCTGGAGCCAACCCGTAGCGACGAAGATGGGGGAGTGGCAATGCCGTCAGCATCGCAGATCGCCAGGCTGCCACACAACTGGCTGCGTTTGATGTACGACATCTGCCTGGGCGGAGACCACGAAGAGGCACGCGCCCATCTCCTGGAGATCGAGACGAACTATCCCGACATTGCCGCGCAATTCGCTGAGCTTGTCAACCAATATTGGACGACTCGGATCGCGGATGCGATTGCCCCACTGCTCGACTGAACCATCGGCTAGCGGCGAATTAGACCACCGCATGGGGTGAAGTTGAACATTCCTCGCATACTATTCTCGATTGTGTTCCATTTTGGTTGGCATGGAGTTTAGAAGGGTGATAATTCGATGAGAAGACGGAGTTTTTTCATGGTCTTCTGCTTGCTTGCGCTTATGGCAGGCAAAACGTATGCACAGGATAGCGCGTCCGAACCCCTCGTGGCGACAGTGCGACTTGGAGGTACAGATACGTTGTGGCTTGATCCGACTTTTGTCAGTGCCATCAGCGGCGCGGTCAATTCCGAGCCGCTCGCTGCGAGCACCTTTGGTGATGCGTGCACGGGTACCGTTGCGGCGTCGCCTGATGTCGTATTGGAATGGACGGAAGATGCTACGGTCGACAGGCTGCGCATTTTCTTCACGAGCAATGGGGATTCGACCCTGGTCATCGTTACTCCAGATGGCTACGCACTTTGCGCGGATGACCTGAATCCGTTGGAACTCGACCCGATGATTGACATCGCCAATCCAGAATCTGGCAGCTATGCGATTTATGTTGGGAGTTTCGAGGGAGACGCTGTTGAACCTGGGTTCCTGGTCTTCACTAGCGGCGATTACTCACCTGCCACGTTGGACTTGGCGGCATTCGCGCCCGCGCTCAACCCCGAAGCCGCTCCGGTCGCGATTCCGCTGGAAGTCCTGAATCTGAGCGAAACCCCGTCGGCGGATCCTGCCAGTGCAGACCTCGAAGCAGGATTCGGCATCTACAGCCAGGAAATGACGACAGCCGGCAGTATCGCGGCGTTCAACATCGAACTCGGAAATGACACCTGTACCGGGTTTATCGACAGTGTGCCGACATTCGCCTTTAGTTTCAGTGGCGAGTCCGAAGGATTGCGTGCCTACTTTGAGGGCGATCACGATGCGACTCTGGTCATTCGCACGCCGACCGGCGAGTTTAGCTGCGCCGATGACTTTGGCGGCGCGGCGAATCTCAATCCGCTGGTCGATTTCGAGACGACAGAGGGAGAGTACCTGGTGTTCGTTGGCTCGTTCGCGCCGGGTGCCTCGATCAGCGGAACGTTGACCATTACCGAAGATCTAAGTGCGCAACCTGCCGCGCTCACTGCCGCCGAGTTGGGCAATCAGGAGTGATGATCATGAAGAAATACCTGCTAACGCTTATTCTCAGCGCCGTTCTGATGATAGTTGCCGTTCCCGTCATGGCGGTCGATTATGTGATAGTTATCGTTCAACCGGGCGATACGCTTGCGAAAATCGCCCGTGCCTTTTGCACTACCTGGAACGAAATCTACGATGCCAATCGTGCCAGCATCGGGCCGAACCCGAATATCATCTCTGCCGGATTGGCCCTCACAGTGCCCAACCGCTGCGCTGCCGGGTCGCGACCAGACAGCGGTGGTATTTATGACCGTGGGCCGCGTACCCATGCCACCGGCACCATTAGCAATGGTGTGTATACGGTTGCGTGGGGGGATACGATGTTCTCTATCAGCCAGCGTTTCGGCGTCACACTGACCAACCTGCGCACCGCCAATGGATTTGCCGAAGATCAGGATCGCATTCACGCGGGAACACGCCTGGTGATACCTGGGTTGGGAGCAACGGGGAGCACAAGTCCCACAAGTCGCAGCTTCAACTACGGGGAGTGTAGTGTCCAGGTGTTCGTCGGCGCGACAATGGTCGATACCCCTGGTGGACGTGTGCTTCAGGTGCTGCCCGCTGGTACCTACACAGCACTGCGCGTGAGCCGAATCGGCAACACGACTTGGTATCAGCTCGAATACATCCTTGATACGACGGGCTGGATCGTCAACGCCAACGAAGGCGGGATGCAGGAACTCGGCTTCAATGGGAGCTGCGGGCTGAACCGCTGATCGTGATGTGAGAGCAGACTCAGAGTGTCTCACCTGAGTCTGCTCTCTTTCTGTCACTACCGCGTAATCTACGCGCCGACTGGGTCGGCATCAGCGCGAAGGCGGGGTACTACCATTGAGGACGGGGCTGTCATGGTCATGGCTTTCCAACAAACCCTTTTCAATCGCTTGCACCACAGCCTCTGTGCGTGTACTCGCTTTGAGCTTCTTGAAGATCATGCTGACGTGGAACTTCACCGTAGACAACGTGATCTGCATCGCAGTGGCAATCTGAGGGTTCTTCAGTCCTTTTACCATCAGATTTAGGACTTCGCGTTCACGATCTGTGAGTTGGTCATCGGGATGAATCACATAGTGTTCACGGGCTCGGATGACCACTTCCAGGGCTTTTTCGGACAGAGAACGCTTGCCTGCCGCAGCGGCACGAATGGCATTTGCGATTTCGCTGATGTCGGCATCCTTGAGCAAATAGCCAATTGCACCATCGCCGATGGCTTTCGTGATGAGTTCATCGCGGTCACTATAGGTGAGCATGACACAGCGAATCGCAGGGTATTCGGCATGTAGGGCACGCATGGTTTGTATCCCATCCATGATGGGCATGAAGACATCGATGAGCGCCACATCGACCTGCTCCCGACGACACAGTTCAAGAGCAGCCTGCCCGCTATCTGCGACGCCAACCACCAGGATGTTTTCGAAGCGACTCAGAATCGCTTCGAGACCCATGCGCACTGCAGGATGATCATCGACAATGATTGTTCGTATGCGATTCATTCTTAGTCTCAAGTAAAACTCACACGTTTGTAAGCTTATTATACTTCTCCACGCTGCGCGAATGCCAGCGCTTTACTGGACTATCGGCTAGTTTCTCACCATACTCTCGCCTAGTGCTGTTACAGTCTCGAATCGATAGCATACACTTACTATAAACTAAAAGGATACAATCATGAAACGATGGATGCTGCTCTTGCTGGTATTACTCCTCGCACTTGCGTCGATGGTGCAGGCGCAGGAGGAAGTGGCGGTTCAGAATGAAACCACACAGACGGTGGACATCACGTGGCCGCCACCGGTTACCGAAGTCTGGGGGACTGGCGACGTTCTTGGTACGGCTGCCGTACCAGGTATGGCCTACTACTACTTGGACTATATTGCCCTCAACGAAGATCTGAGCATTCCGACGAATGCTCCCTGGCTTCCTGCCACAATCGGCATTACCAAGCCCGTGGTCAATGGCTCATTGGCAACGTTGGATACCACCACCGTGCCGGATGGTATCTATGCCCTGCGCCTCACAGTAAGCACCCTTGATGGTCAGTATTATCATGACATTGTGACCCCAATCCGGGTGGATAATGAGCGCTTCAATGCGATTTTCGGCACAAGCAGTGCTGTACAACTGCCCGAGCTGCCACCTACTCAGGCACCCACTGATACCACACCGCGCGTAGTAACCAGCGCACAGTATTCAGCCATTAACGTTCGACGCTGTGATCTGGTGGATAATCAGCGCTGCCCAGTCATCGGCTCTTTGCAATCAGGAGAAGCAGGTATCGTGCAGGCCATCAGCAGCAACAATACTGGTTGGTTCCAGATCAAACTACCATCTGGCGTTGTTGGTTGGGTTTCGCCGACGGTCGTTTCACAGCAGGGTGATTTCTCAGGGGTTGGCCGCACCCAACCGCCCGCGCCGCTTGCTGTAGCGGTTCAGCTTCCGTCCATGAGTCCGGTAGGCCAGGTGTCCAGCGTGGTGCCGAACGGTCTGGCAATCGAAGGTGGCAGCGCGAGCTGTGGTATTACCTTCAATGTCCAGATTAATGTAGCCAACACTGGCAATTCAGTTACGCCAGCGGGGAACCTGACCTTGCAGGATGTGAATATTCGTACCGGTGAAGTGACTTTTACGGGCTACGGCAGTTATCCCAGCCTTAACCCAGGCGCGAACTTCGTCATTGTCGTGCCCGCGCTGACTTCAGTTTACTATAATGAGGATCATGAGCTGCGGGTATTCACCAATGGGCGTGAACTCCATACCCGCTACAGTCTGCAGCCGGGAAACTGTGCTCAGGTCAGTGCGCCACAATTGCCTGCCCCAACTCAGCGTAGCTTCGCTCCGGGCGAATGCACCATCGTGCTGAACACAGAAGGTGAAGTCTATGATCGTCCGGATGGCGAAGTGGTAACAATCTTCGGAGCGGGCACCTACCCGGCGCTCCAGGTCGTACGGGTCGGCGGTCTGAGTTGGTATGAAATCAACTTCGCCGATGCCAGCTCATGGATACCTAGTAACATCGTCGCCACGCAGGGTAACTGTGGCTTGTAACCGATGTAGCCTTTGATGCAGCATACCCCCTTTGGGAATAAAAGGGCAGTATGCTGCGTTGAGGCAATTGCAATATGCCGTTCCCGACAAGATCGAGACCCTCGCGTTTCTTCCAAGCATGATCGATGAAGCTCGAATGCTGGAAGCGAGGGTCTTCTCGCGGTTGAGGAATGGCGCGCCGCCTGCCAACACGTGTCAACCGCCTCCCGACATTTAGATGCCGCTGATCCAGTCACTATGAAATCCACCTCAGAGGAAACCATAGACAACAGCGGCGCACTGGTTAACTATGAGTAGCCAATCTGCAATATCTAAATCACTCTGAACACGCGTAGACAGCAAATAGTCAGGAAGGATTATATGGCCGGGAAGATCATTTGTTTGGCAGTGCTTCTGGTGCTGCCATTTTCCATTTCAGTCCAGGCGCAGGGCAACAACCTCTTCCAATTTGTAGAATCAGATCCATGCTTCACAGAAATAACCATCGACCTAGATGTTGATTGTGGCTACGTGAGTGTGCCGGAGTTTTACGATGGCCGAACCGACAACATCATTAAGCTACCAGTTCTGCGAATCAATTCAACCGGCCAGGGGGAGGGCGGTTCACCCGTTTTTTTCCTTGAAGGGGGGCCGGGAGGTAGCATCCTGATTGGCATCAAAAATGCGACGAGCGCGATTATTGGCGAACAAGCATTAGCAGAAGGTGATCCCACACCCTATTTGGATATGCTGCAAGAGCATGATATGGTTTACATAGGACAGCGGGGAACGCAATTCGCTGAGCCATTCCTGTATTGTGAAGAATTGGAGACCATTTTGGGTCGGATCATACGTGAAAACCTGGACATTTCGGAGTGGGGACAATTGCATGCTGGAATAACGCAGGAATGCGTTGATGAATTCACAGCAGCCGGTGTCGATTTGAATGCATATAACTCCAATGCAAATGCGGATGATGTCAATTCCATACGCCAAGCACTGGGGTATGAGCGGATTATCTACTACGGGGAATCTTATGGAACACATCTTGGACAGTTCGTCATGAGGCGCCATCAGGAAATTCTTGAAGCAGTTATTCTTGATGGTGCTCAATCTGTTTCAAAGGTGGCGTGGTCGCAAAATTGGGGGCCAGCGGCAGAGAAAGTCATTGATGATATATTGGCTTACTGTAACGCAGATGAATCCTGTTCAGAACTTGTGGGGGAGACATCGGGCCTATTGGAAGCGGCGTTTGAACGTTTGCAGAAAAACCCCGTGATCTTTTCCTATGCCGGCGAAGACAGCACAGTAAGCGGCGAGGGTACAATCACAGCAGATCTGTTCGCAGGCTACATTACCACAATTGCCACAAATTTTTATCTGAGAGGCACTGTTCCTTACATGTTGTTGGATCTAGTAGATGGTGACGGTGAGGCAATAGGGGCGGGATTTGCACAAATCATGGCAGCTGAACAACCAGCCGTACCTGATCCTAACGCGATACTTTTCGCTAATGTAATGCATTTGGCTATGGTATGCTCAGATGATCCCGATGTAAACGTCAATGATTATGACCGGACAGGCTATAGCCCATTCGCTGAAGCTGTCACAGATGGCTTTGCAATACCATTCCGTAGCCAATGTCCTGTTCTGAATGTTGAACGTTTATCAGCTGAGAGCGATGAGCTTGTCACATTGAATGTTCCCACATTGCTTTTGGGTGGTGGACTTGATAACCGTACCCCTCTGTCCATGAATCAGGAAGTGGCAGATGCGCTACACAATGCTCGCCTAGTGGTATTCCCCTATGGCGCACATGTTCAATACAGTCCGCCCAGAGGTTCTTGCCCAACCAGCATCATTAGTCAATTTGTGCAGGACCCTTCGTCCCTGGATTCGCTGGATACAGCTTGTGCCACAAATTTCACACCACTTGCCTTCCCTTCACGTGAAGACCTTGGTTTGGGTACCTGAACTTTGAATTCCACAATACGGTTTTTCGATCATCTAAGGCCAATGGCGCGACCGCCATTGGTTCATTGCTTATCTGCCCGATAATGTGGTGGCCCCTGGGATGTTCATCTCAGCTTGAAATACCTGATGAGCCAACCATTAATCATAAGGTGTCTAAATGTACAAGAAGATCATCAGTCTATTTGGTTTAGTAGTCTTGCTATCTTCCCTTTCTGTCAGGGCGCAACAAGCCGTGGCATCCCGTTTTGAGTTAGCAGATCCATGCTTTGTCGATATAACCATCGAACTCAATGTAGATTGCGGCTATGTGAACGTGCCGGAATTCTACGATGGGCGCACCGATGGCGAAGTTAAGCTCGCTGTCTTTCGCATTCGTGCGACAGGAGACAGCGAAGGTGCTTCGCCGATGTTTTTTCTCGATGGCGGTCCCGGTGGTAGTGCAAAAATCGGTATTGGCTTTAACCAAAGTGCAATTACCCAAGAAACGCAGGCACTGACTGCAAATCCTGACGCAATTACCCCTGTCTTAGGCATCCTCAAGTCGCGCGATATTGTGCTCTTCTCACAGCGCGGAACCGAGTTCAGCGAACCTTATCTGACTTGTCCGGAAGTCAATAGCGCACTCTATCGTTCTCTTGAGCAGGGACTCGGTATAGGTGGTAGATCGAAGTTTGAGGCCGAACTTCTACAAAAGTGTGTTGATGAGTTTGTTGGAAACGGTGTCGATTTGAATGCATTCAATAGTTTCGCGAATGCGGACGATGTGAATTCTGTGCGGGAAGCACTAGGCTACAATCAGATTATCTATTATGGAGAATCATACGGCGCGCAGTTGGGCGAATTCGTTATGCAACGGCATCCAGAGATTCTCGAAGCCGTCATTCTTGATGGGGTCAATCCCCTGTCAAAAGTCTCATGGGCAGATGACCGAGCAGTTGCAATGCAAGATTCGCTTGAAATGCTGTTGCAACTATGTAGTGCAGATGAACACTGCGCCGCCGGTTTCGAAAATCCACTGGGGCTTCTTGATGCGGCACTTGCAACGATAGAGAATGGGCAATTGACGACTTCTGTTGCTTCTGAGGATGGTAACATCAAAGTCGACTTTGATGTTACCATCGAGTTTCTAGCGCTCACTGTATTCGGTAAACTCAACTCAATACCCGGTGCTTGGCCGGCAATTCTCTCGACGGTGAGCGAAGGTGACACAAGGCTCATTGGCAGTGCGTTTGGCGAGTTTCTCTTCACCTCAATGGATCCCACTAAGGCACCTCTGGCAGACGTTCAGCACTTCGCTATGGTCTGTTCTGATGATCCTGAACTTACACAAGCCGTTTTCGAACCTCAGGCAGAAACCACCTTAGCGATTGCTATTGAGACGTTGTTTAGAGACTGGTACCGCACGGCTTGTCCTATACTGAATGTGGAACTCTTGCCAGCGATCAGTGATGAAAATGTCCGCCTTGACGTTCCAACACTGATCTTGAGCGGAGCACTCCTGGACACTTCGACACCGCCTAAGCGGAATCAGGAAGTTGCAGACGCACTACCCAATGCACGACTGGTGAGCTTCCCTTATGGCGGGCATGTACAATACACAAGAAATGACTGTTCAAATTCACTGGTCAGCCAATTTGTGGTCGATCCGTCCTCTCTACACACTCTAGACACAAGCTGCATTGCCGAGCTTCCCGCCCCGACGTTCTTTACGTTGGAGGACCTAAACCTGAACTAGTGAAGCATGGTGTAAGAGGTCTAATGTGTTAACCTGCACGGCAGGAACAGGAGTGAAAATGGCGCTTAGATTGGTGTTGGTCTCACTTGTATGCTGGGTATTCCTGGGAACGACGGCATTCGCTTTACAACCAGCGAGTCCGTACCCCTTGTCTGAACCAGACTACAGCAGCAAACGCCCTCTGGACTTCAGCTCTTTTGCGGCGGCGCTGGATGCCTTGAAGGATGTACGCCGCCTAGAGCTGGACGCGCTTGTTATTGAAGCAACCATCCCCGAGCTGCAAGCGGCATTTGATGCGGGTAGACTGACCAGCGAAGAACTGGTCACCTACTACATCTGGCGCATACGCGAATACGATTTCAACCGCTTCAACTCGGTCATGGAACTCAACCCCGAAGCGCTGGAGATTGCCCGCCAGAGGGATGCCGAGCGCGCCGCCGGAGGCACATTCACCGGGATGCACGGGATTCCGGTGCTGCTGAAGGACAACATCGCCGCAGTGGGTGATATGCATTGGACAGCAGGCGCGTGGGCGCTGCGCGACCTGCGACCAGACCGTGATGCGTTTCTCGTAGCCCAGCTTCGGGCTGCGGGTGCTATTATCCTGGGCAAAGCCAATCTTTCCGAATGGGCGAACTGGGTCGATCCATCCATGCCCAACGGATTCAGCACGTTGGGTGGGCAGACGCGCAATCCCTACGGTGCCTTCGACACCTTCGGATCATCGAGCGGTTCGGCGGTCGCCACTGCTGCCAATTTTGTTTCCGTGTCGGTGGGGACGGAGACATCCGGCTCAATCATTTCACCCGCGGGCATTAACTCGGTTGTCGGGCTTAAGGCCAGTCGTGGATTGGTGAGCCGCGACTACGTGATTCCCTTGCTTGAAGGGCAAGACTCGCCGGGTCCGATGGCACGTAGCGTCACCGATGTCGCCATCCTGCTGACCGCGATGACAGGCGTGGATACCAACGACCCGGCTACCCAGGGTTCGGCTTCGCTTGCAGGTACAGACTTTGCCCAGTTCCTCACGCTGGACGGCATTGACCAACTGCGCGTTGGCTATCTGGTGGGCGATGCACAGACTGTCCGGGAATTTGCAGATGCAGAGAATTTGCAGATCACCGATGAAGAGGTAGAGGCGCAGCTCGAATTGTTCAATCAGTCTGTCATGCCTCTGCCGGAAATCGCCTCGCTGTTTGAAGACGCGGGTGTCGAGCTGGTACCCGTCGTGGGTCCATACGCGGCATTTGGGCGGGAAGACTCCACGCCGTACCTGGTCACCGGCTTCAAATACGACCTCAACAGCTTCCTCCCCCGCTTGGGCACATTAGCACCCTTTAGCTCTCTGGCGGAGATCATCGCAGCCAACGAGGAAGATCTTCAAAATCGAGCGCCTTACGGACAAGACTACCTCGCCCAGTCGGAAGCGACGGAGGTGAGCGAGGCGGATTTTCGTGAGCAGATGAATGGGCTTCGTCAGCGCGCTCAGGCTGTGATCAACGGCATCCTTGAGTCGAATGATGTCGATGCTCTCCTGGGGGCACAGTACGCCTATCCTGCCGCCGGTTTTCCGGCGATCTCGATCCCCATGGGCTACGGGGAGACCGGACAGCCTGTGCCCTTGGTGTTGGTCGGCGGCTATCTCTCGGAGCCACAGCTCATTCAGATCGCCTACGCCTTGGAGCAGGCATCACAGGCGCGCGTTTCACCCGATCTATTGCCGGCGATTGCCGCTATCGACGCGCTGCCGGAATAGAGGAGGACATGCCGTTAAGGTCGCTTACAGCGCTGATGGTTAGCTGCGAACTGCGACTAGTCAGATGGCGACCGGGGCTTGCTCTGGTCGCCGCGCAGAAAGCGATCCCGGTAGCGCTGTAACGCGAGCAACGCGATGAACAGACCGACGCTGCTGAGGAGAATCGCAAATTGATGGAAGTAGAAAGACAGCGTATTGGTGAAGGTCAGGGTGATGATGAGTGCAATCGCCCCTAGATTGATCGCCATGCGGTCGCGTTTGAGGGCGAAGGCGATCAGCCCTGCCAGCAGCAGCAGTCCTGTCAGGATGTTTAGCCCGATCATCACCAGATACCAGGTCAGGCTGGTTGCATTCGTGATGTTGGACTCGTCTATGACGAGCAGCGCCAGCAGTTCCGTGAGCACATTCTGACTCGCGGAGACCCCGCCGACCAACACTACAAGCATCAGCAGCGCGGAGAAGCCGTTAAGCAGGTAAATCGCTACCAGCACCCGGTGTGCCAGCGTCTGCGAGATGAAGCGGTTTTCCAGCGCCCTGAATTGATCGAGCGTCCGGTTGCCGAATGAGCGTCGCTCTGGAACGAGTGCGATTTCCTTCGATTTGAGAAATGTTTCGATGTATCCGGCAAGCGCTGCCAGATCGGGGCGTTCGGTTTGCGCCGTCAGCTTGCGCAAACGTAACAGCATGTCGTCACGCTCACTTGCGGATAGATCTGACTCAAGGAGTTCTTCGAGTCCTTGGAAAATGTGCGCCATCTCGGAACGCGGGTCGGTGGTGGAGAGGCGGCGAACGATGATGTATACGAGCAGAGTCAGGAGGAAGACGACGTAGATGATAGGTGCAGCCAGCGGGAAGAAATAGTCGTTACGCTGGGTGATGAATTTGCCGACTTCGTCCACAAACAACCCAATACCCACACCAGCGAAGATCGCCGACAGACTCACTATCCAGCGATTGACGAACGTGAGCAGGAGCAGGGCGGCGATGAGCTGGAGCAGCCCACCCCAGAGTGCGTGAGCGAAGTGAAAGGTATCGTTGCCGATCTGAGGATAGCCGGTCATCTCCAGATAGAGGCGGGTTGCCACAACGGAAGTCGCGAAGGCGGCAACCATTAAGGCAAGATGCCGCGAAGCCCTTGCCCCGATAATCAGTCTGCTACCAATGCCCATCGCATCAATCCTCTCACGAAACGCACCGCAGTGGTGAGCGGATTATACCCTTAGCTGGCTTCGGTGGGGTTGCGCGACTGGAACAGGTAGCCGACGATGCCCAGCACGACAACCGCGATGAGCGTGATGATCCCCGCCGTCGAGTCGGCATTCGCGCCGCCATGAGTGGGGTCGGTGAGCGGGAGGGCGATCCCGGCGGCAGCAGTGATAGCAGCAAGCCCACCGATTGCCTGCCCCGAGCCGGCGAAGGCAGTCCCTAGACGGATCATGGTGTCTGCCATCGCATTCCCCAGCACCGCGCCGATGATCATCAGGACAATTGCCAGGATCAGAGCGATGGTGTTATCCAGGTTGAACGAATTGCCGATGATAGTTGCCAGCACCAGCCCCAAAAACGCGCCAAAGAGCACTTGCGAGAACTTGTAGAACGTCCAGAACAAGACCGCGCCGATAATCCCGCCCACAATCGCGCCGATGATCTGGCTTGTTTCGGGCTGCCCTACAAGCAGCCCCGATACAATATGATATCCGGCAACGAAGCCCGAAAGCGCGAGCACAATTCGGTAGAAGCGACTGCCGAAGAAGCAGGCGATCAACCCAACCACTAGATAGATGATACCTGTCAGAATTGCCATAAAGTCCTTCTTTCCTGTCTATTGAGTACGCGATCCTGTGAACCCCACGCTGGACCCCTCCGCTTCTGCCAGGAGCAGCAGCGTCAAGACTCCGTCGCTTTCCGTAACTGTCACCGTGCTGGCTTGCGAAAGCACGTCGAGCATGTCGGACGCCATCGATTCGCCTGGGCACGCCATCAGCGTGCTCGCGCCCAGTTCGATCTGGATCGCGCCATCGTCGCCCAGCGTGTAGCTCGCCGTCACCGTATTGCAGTCCGCTACGACGGTCGCTTGACCGTTTTCGGCAAAGGTGATGCTGTAGGTGGTGCCGTCGGCGGGTTGTTTGAATTCCTGCGTTTGCCCCAGGAATAGTCCAGACGAATTGAACGTGATACCGATCACATCCTCAATGGCGAGCGACGTGACAGTCGGCATAGTCGTCGTGCCTGCCATGAGTTCGCTCACGTTTTCATCAAACGTCGGCGTAAGCCCCAACGCGTGCCCGACGTGATAGACGCCCTGCCCGGTATAGGACTCGGAAGCGTTCGCCCAGGTGACGATGACCACATCGAGTGCCGGGTTGTAACCGACATCACTTTCCGTTCCTAACGTCTGTCCGCCATGCCCCAGAAAACCATGTTTATAGTAGCCACCATGCATATAGTAGAAATTGTCGCTTTCCTGAGCGTAACCCGGCGCAGCACGTCCCATCATCGCTTCCAGTGTTGATGGGGCCCGATAGAGAGCCCCGGAATAGTAGGCGCGTAGGAAGATCGCCATATCTTCCGGCGTCGAAACTGCGTTTCCGGCGGACCACGCCTGGCTGAAATTCCAGCCAGAAGTGTTGACCGTGAAGGGTGAAGCAAGATACTGCGTCGCCAATCCCAGTTCCACCGGGGGGGAATCCGCGACCAACACGGTGTTCTGAAGTCCCAACCGGTCGATGATGCGTTCTGTGACCGCTTCGATGTAGCCCTGACCTGTCACCTGCTCGATGATCAGCCCAAGCATGATGTAGCCCGTATTGGAGTATGACCACTGCCCTGCTGCGCCTGGCGTGAACAGCAGTGGGTTGTTCGCAGCATTAGCGATAAGTTCCTGCGGCGTGAATGCCATTTCCAGAACAGTCCATTCGCCCGCCTCCATTCGACCACCCAGTGTCGCCGGATTCTTCGAGTTGAGGTAATCTGGCAAGCCGCTGGTATGCCCCAGCATCATATCAATCGTGATCGACTCTGCGCCTGCAAACAGCGCGATTTCATCCGGCAGATATTGGCTGACGAGGTCGCTTGTCGAAATCAGCCCCTCCTCGTGAAGCTGGTAGATGACCGCAGCGGTCATCATCTTGGTATTGCTGCCGATGGGGAACGGCGTCGTCGGATTGAGAGCAGCGCACGACACTACATCATTCACTCCGATGGCACGAAAGAAGCGACCCTCTGGCGAGTCGAAGTAGATGACCGCGCCGGGAGCGGGCGGTTTTGCGTTAAAGAAGCTCAACGCCGGAGAGTCTTCCGTCGGCAGGGTGACAAACTGGCGCAGGAGAAGGTCGAGCGCCTGCGTGGTTGCATCTTCGGGCAGTTCATCCAGTGCTGTAATCGAAAGGGCACCATCACCGCAAAGCGCGTCAATCCCGACAGGTTCCGCGCTTTCTTGTGCGTAGACGGTGAATACAGCCATGCTGAGTAGAACGATGAATAGAAGCGATTTGCGCAGCACTTTGTTTCCTTCTGTGATTGATTTGCAAACAACGAGAGAACACAAGCCGAAGGAACTCGGCTTGTGCAAAGCGCCTTACTCTACTGGCTGACCATTGACGGTGATGGTGTAGTCCGGGTTGGGGAGCATGCCGAGCGAGACGCTCTGCGGCAGCGGCGCAAGGTCGGCTGTGCAGGCGACAGGCTGTGACGCATCGTAGTAGGTCTCAATAGCGAAGGCGTCGCCATCGCGGGTGATGCGCGTGCGCAGGGGTGCCGGGCAGTTGGAGGAACCTGCCGCATCAATCGACACGTTGACGAGCGGCATTATCGAGCGCGTGGAGATGACCTGCACATCATTAATCGCCAGAGGATTGATGCTGGTGTTGTCGAATTCTGTGCCCGTTGCGCTGCACGGATTTTCCGGATTGTTGAGCGGGTCGCTGGCACGTATATACAGGAAGCGGTCGTAGGTCTGCCCCAGCGGGTTGATGACGGCAAACTCGGTGTCGGAGACGGTGATCTCTTCGCCGTCTGCGATCGGCGGTTGGTAAGCGCGGATTGTGACGGCAGTTCCCGGTATCGCATCCACAGTCACTTCGGCTGAGAAGGTACCCCTTCCGCCAACCGCGTCGCTCTGAACAGTGGCAAAGGTTTCTGACAGCGCGTCGCCGGACGCGCTGTCCAACACCTCGATGACGAGGTTGTTTTCAAAGACCGATCCCGCCATTCCTTCGACCAGCAGTGGGCTGGCGTTGACGCCCGCAGCGAAGACACCTGGCGTGGTGATATCGACAAACGGCAGCGAGAATTCGCTGTTCACATTGATGTCGATGTTGGCGGCGGCGAGGTCGCTGCCATCTTCCGGCGAGGGCGAGAAAGCACGGACGAAGACCAGCGTAGGTCCTTCCAGCGCACCAAGATCCACCTCGATAGACCAGGTACCCGGTGCACCAACATCAGGTGCCTGCAATGTGGTCGGCGCAGAGAAGATCACGGCACCATTGGCGATTGCCTCGACGACGACATTGCCTTCGAACATGCCCGCGCCGGTGCCGGATACGGTGAAGCTTGTTCCCGGAACGGCGCTGAAAGCTGCGGGCGAGTCGATGGTCAGGAAGATAGCGGGCTGCTCGGTCGGGTTCTCAATGGTGAGCAGTCCCCAATCGCAGACGATGTAAGAATACTCGGGTGCTGGCGTTTCGCCCGTCTCCTGGGCGAACGCAGATGTCACGATCAAGAGCGTCAGACAAATGGCAAGACATATACGAAACATGATGTTTCCCTCTGGAACCTGAAGTTTACGATGCGCCAGATAGAGTACCATTTTCTATCGTAAAACTTTGAGAATACCGCCTGTCGCGGACGCTTGTCGCTAATCGAGAGTACAGACTTCTCCTAGCCGACAGTCGAGTACAGACACGGTTCATTAATCTTGAAGCGAATTCATTGCCGTGTTTTACACAAGTGTGACAGTTGCTCATCTTTATTGGTACAAGCCGACTATTGTTCATGGACTACGTTTCAAGAATGTTCATGTGCGGATAAATTTCGGAGTTGCCGTGTGTGTCAACCGTCCGAAACACCTTGACTATGCCATAGCCGCGCAAATGCACGACCAAGCCGTTGGGCGGGATGTCTAGGTCGCTGACCACCTGTTGTTCCCCCACCTTCAGACTCACCTGACGGTTGCTCTTCAAGCGCATCAACCAGTCCCAAGTAAAATCTCGCACCAGTTTCAGGTTTTCAAGACTACTATACCAACTGTCGAATGCCACCAGTCCGGGCTGAAAACCGCGCTCATGCGCTTTCTCAAGCAGATGACGAAAGTGGTCGTTCTTGCTCAAGCCGTCCTGGTCGTTGTTGTACAGACGATAGTCACACAGCAGTGCCGCATCGCCATCACTCCACACCAGGCTAATGAGGTTATCCCTTGCACCACCTGATGATGTTTTCTCGACCAGTGGCGCGTCACCAACCCCATCTGCCTGCGTAGGGCTCGTCGAGCGTCGTGTCGACGATGATGAGCAGCCCTTTGCCCAGCCCGACACACTTCTTCACTTCCACCCACAGCGCCTCACTATCCGGCGGCAGACGCTGCAGCAGTCGCGTATAGGCGTCATGCCCTGCTCCCTCTCCGGATGGCTGCGCGACGCTTCCACCGTGCTGAACACCTGCTGTGCGGCAACCAGAAAGTTGATGTAGTCGTATTTCGTGCATTTTGGTGCGTTCATACACCCGATTCTAGCGTCTTTTTTTCAACTGCGTAACTTCCAATGGCATTGTGACTTTAGCTTTCGTGACTCACATGTCATGGTCGGAAACATCACATCCTGCGGATTGAGTTTGGTCGCTTTGGCGCTCATCACGTACCAGGGCAGACCAAAGGCATCGGCAATGTGCTTGCCATGCCCCATCGGTTCGAGCAGGTCAAACGGAATGCCGTTCTCAGCATATTCGCGGGTCAGGTAGCAGTTCAGCCCGAAGGTTTTGCCAAAGCCGCTGACCCCAACCCAGATTTCATGCGTGGCACGTTTGTCGCGCCACGAGTTGTGGAAGACGGGGTAGGATGCGCCCACCGCTTCGCCGCGCAGGATGCCATCGGTTGCCGAGAGCTTACGGTAGCCCAGTGGGGACAGCATCACGGCGAGTTCGCGGGAGGTGACGGGCCAGGTGGTGGTCGGGACGTTGATGTCTTTGGTGCGTTTGGCGGTGAAGAAGCCCACCGAGCGTGCCAGCAGTTCGCCGACTTCCTGCCGCAGCGAGAACCATGCTCGTGTCTCATTGACCACCGTTTGCACCCGTTCTTTGAGGGTGTTCAGGTCATCGGCGGCAATCCCAATGGTGAGCTGCACCATATGGAGCGCGTCACCGTTGTTGATCTCCTGCAATGCCTTACGGCAGTCGGCGATGCGCTGCACCGAGCGGCTGTCTTCGCCCGTCGCGCCCGCCAGATGCACTTGATAGGCTTGAATAATGCCTTCCAGCGCGTCGATGGCGGCATTGCGGTCATAGGTTTTCGAGATGTCCACCGCCAGTGCCAGTGGGAAGTTGAGCCGCAGCAGCGGCGGCAGTGGGCGGAAGAAGTTCCAGGTCGCCGGGGCGAATTCGTAAGAAGTCAGGATTGACCAGTAGGGACGACCACCCGGACGACCCGCCGGAGCGAGATGCCAGAAGGGAGTCTCGCGGATTTCGTAGCGTCCCTCGAACAGTGAGGGCCAAGCACCTTCAGCGACCGGACTTTCAAAGGCGGAAGCCATCCCGCCTGCCAGCGCACGCGGATTCTGATCGCTCCAGACGGCCATCCCGCACAACGCCCGTTGATATTCGGCGCTGTCGTTCAGGCTCTCGAAGTGACGACGGTATTCCATCAGCAGGGAACGCCGCTGCGCGTCATCCACTTCCTGCGCCTTGCGGCTCAGGCTGCTGATTTTGTCATTGAGGGTGGCGGGCATCTGCCAGCACACGAAGCGTGCGGGTTCGCGCAGGGTTCGCAGCCAGGTCGAGAAACGTGCCTGAAGCGACTGCACCCCTTCTTCGGTGGCGTGCAGCATGATGTCGAACGGTTCAATCAGGAAGGTACGGACGGTACTCATCAGCGAATCACCTCCGTCATCGGTGCGTCTACAAACACCAGCCCATCGTCCCGATCTGCTTCAGCAGCACGGGCAAATGTGACCCATTCACGCATGTCGATGTCGTAATTCGGTTGGGCAGGTGCAAAGACCACCGCCGCATCCAGTTTGACCAGTTCGATAGGCAGTTCCAGTGATTTCGCCAGACTGCCAAACAAACCCTGGGTGTCCCGTGCCGCCGCCAGTAGCAGTGACCCGCGCACGCGGTACAGCAGCCGCTGCCAGAGGGGAAGTCCGCCGCGTGTTCCGGTCATCACGAGCACAAAAATGGCGAGCACCACCCCCGCCGGGATTGCCCAACCGGGCATGACGATGTTGCAGAGGGTGTAGGTTAATCCACCACCTACACCGCCCAGCAGCAGGCGTTTGAACGGGATGCCGAAGAAGCCCTTCTCATCCCGCAACAGCACATGCGATTTGAAATCAGCAGCCATGCAGTTCCTTTCAGACAGAAAAGGCGCGAAGCGCAACCGCGCCTCGCGCTGCGTGTGGGATGGGGGGTTAGGGAGCGCCGAAGGTGATGAGGGTGGTGACACTGGAGGCGAAGATGACGAAGAGCAAGCCCACAACCACCTGGTTGGCGGCTTTAGGATTATCCTTCTTCCAGTCCCCAATAATGGGCCAGCTTGACCCCATATACATCAACCCCAGACCGAGAAACCCGATGACGGCGGCGATGGGCGCGATGATCTGCGCCGCACCCTGGATGTCGGTGAACAACTGTTGGACAAAATC
>JALHNT010000087.1 GCA_022843385.1 Anaerolineae bacterium
TCGCTCGGCTTCTGTCAGTGTCACTCGGTATTTCTTCATCGTGGGTTCCTCTTCTCGTCTTGCCTTTGAGCAAACCACTTTTTTGTTTACCCGTCAAATCATGACGGTCAGTCCACTAGTGGCTTTCACCGGTGCGGTCCTTCTATTGGCGCTGCTACGCATGTTACGGAGGACATAGGCACCGAAATTCACCACCGCATGAAACCAATTCGCCTATCACACAGATCTGAAGTGCTAAAGGAGTAGAAGATGGAAAACGCAAGCCTGAAAGAACTGCTGATCGAGGAGTTGAAAGACCTGCACGATGCAGAAAAGCAGATTACCAAAGCACTGCCTAAAATGGTGAAGCAAGCCAATTCACCTGAACTAAAGGGTGCCTTTGAGAAGCATCTGCAAATGACAGAAACGCAAATCGAGCGTCTGTCACAAGCGTTTGAATTGCTGGGCGAAAAAGTTGGGAGCAAGCCCTGTAAGGCGATGAAAGGCTTGCTCGCAGAAGGCGAAGACCTGATGGAAGAACATAAGCCATCTGCGCTCCTGGATGCTGCCCTCGTTGGTGCCGCGCAGCGTGTGGAACACTACGAAATCGCAGCGTATGGTACCCTGTGTGCATACGCCGATGCACTTCATCATAGTGAACTCAGCAGCGTACTCCGCCAGACGCTCGACGAAGAAAAGCAGACGGATGAACTGCTCTCTTCAATAGGGATCAAGATCAATGAAGAGGTTGCTGCCCAAGCGACCGAGAATGGTTCTGGTCACAGCAGCAAGGTAAGCAAGGGCACTGGACGCAGTTCGGAACGTTCCTAAGTCAACCGCGTTTCAACGAAGGGCGCTCCAAAGCGCCCTCTTTGCATTTCAATCTGCCAAACGTGTTTCATAAGATTGACACAAACGTCAAACTTTCGCTACTGTACTATGAATTCTGATTTCATGGATTGATAATGCGTGTTTCAGATATGGGGCATTGGTTTAAAATCAATTGTAACGTCTGCTGGTCAGCCGTATAGTCTGGGCGAAAGGATTTCTTTAGGCAATCTACGAGGCTGTAAAGTGTCCTCTCGTTTCGTCCGCACTGTAAGGAAGACGTCAGACATTTCTACAATCGCTGACCGAAAGCGCCTGTATAACTTCCTTATGCAAATCCTCGTGAGCTAGCGCTAATCACTAATTGCAATTTCCACACCTTGAGCTGCTGTTTAGATGCTGAGATGGGCGCTTCAGGATGACATGCCATTACGCGACACCATTAATGGCTAAGCGACCAGGAATCACCCCCGAATGCTTGTATGATCTCTCGCATCATGCTGCATTAGCTCTGGGGAAAAATCGGCTAGAGCTGATAGATCAAATGGATAAAGAGTTCCAGATTCTCTTCTCTTAAATCCATTACTCATACAGAAAACACTTCACCATGCGGCCGTCACGTTCGAAGTTGGGTGGCACTTTGTGTTTGCACTTGTCCATCACTGCCGGACAGCGACTAGCAAATTTACAACCCACCTGGGCGAATTCTTCGGTATCCAAATCGGCCAGGCTGATCTTGCTATCCCACACCTTATCGGGATCAGCCTGCGGAATGGATGCCTTGAGGTTCTGGGTGTAGGGATGCATTGGGCTTCCTAGTACATTTTCCACCGGCCCCATCTCGACAATCCAGCCGCGCAGCATCACCGCGATCCGGTCAGCCGCATAATAGGCGGTCGCTAGATCGTGGGTGATGTACAGGATCGTCACCTGCTGATCGTCCTTGAGCTTGCGGAACATGTTGACGATTGACATGCGCAGTGAGGCATCGACCATCGACACCGGTTCATCCGCTACGATCATTGATGGCTTGGTAATCAGCGACCGCGCAATCGAAATACGCTGCGCCTGACCGCCGGACAGTTCGTTCGGATAGCGGCCCTTGACTTCAGCCAGCGACAACCCCACCTCATTCAAGACCTGGTTGATGTAGCCATCTGCGCCAGCTTTGTCGGTCACTTTGTAGTTGAAAGCGGTCTCGTACAGGTAATGATCCACACGTTTCAGAGGGCTGAATGTGGCGAAAGGGTCCTGGAAAACCGGCTGTACATCCCGGAAAAACCACTCACGTCGATCTCGGCTGGTCAGTTTGGCGACATCTCGCCCCTTATACGACAGTGTGCCTTCAGATGGCAGCTCCATGCCCAGGATCATGCGCGCTAAAGTGGTCTTGCCGCTGCCACTTTCGCCGGCAATCGTGAAAATCTCCGGTTTACCAGCTTCGACGGTGAAAGAAGCATCATCCACTGCGCGGAAACTCTGTGATGAAAAGCCCTGGCGGATGGTGAAGACTTTGGCGAGCGCATCCGCGCGCAGCAGCGCCGTTTCACGGGGTTTGGACATGGATCAGCTCCTCAGCGACGACATGACAGGCAGCACGATGACCGGGCCGCACCTCTATCATGCTTGGATCAATGGTGCGACATTTGTCCATCGCCAGCGGGCAACGCGGGTGAAAGCGGCAGCCACTCGGCGGGTTGTCGAGCGCCGGCGGACGACCGGGAATGCTGACTCGCTCAGTCCGGTCATCCAGTTTCGGCAGTGACTTAATCAGATACTGGGTATAGGGGTGCCGCGGATTCTTGAGGATAGTGCGCGTATCCGCTTCTTCGACGATCTTGCCGGCATAGACCACGGCAATCCGGTCTGCCAGGTTGGCATGGACGCCCATGTCGTGCGTAATCAGGACCATCGTGCAGCCTTTAGTCCGTTGGATATCGCGCAGCAGTTGGATTACCCCGCGCTGCACCACCACGTCGAGCGCGGTTGTCGGCTCATCGGCGAAGATCAGCTTGGGCCAAAGGACCGTTGCCAGGGCAATCGTCACCCGCTGACGCATGCCACCGGAAAGCTGGTGCGGATAAGACGACAGCACCTTCTCCGGCAGACCTAGTTCACGCAGACAGTTGCGCGCCAGATCATAGGCTTCCTGCTTGGAAACCGACTGGTGAGCCGTGATGAAATCATGGAATGAGCTGCTGATGCGCCGCACTGGATTCAACACGTGCATCGAACCCTGTGGGATATAGGAGACTTCGCGCCAGCGGACTTCTCGTGTGATGCGCTCGTCTGAACTCAGCACATCAACCTGGCGGTCACCAAAACGATAGTTGACAGATCCTTCCACCACGGTCAGTGGCGGACGATGCGCCCCCAGCAGCACCTTGAGCAGAGTCGATTTTCCGCAACCGGATTCGCCGGCGATGCCGTAGATCTCACCTTCCTTGACCTGGAGGGAAATATCATCAACGGCGCGGACGGTGCGCTCGACCCCATATGCCCTGGTGATGTAATGCGCTCTTAGATTCGTGGCTTCAACGATAGTCGTCATGAAGTGGCTCCTTGTGACTGCGAGGCTGTCCCGGCTTCGAGCGCAGGAGTTGATTCAGCCTTCACAGCCAGGCGCGCCAGCCGGGTACGCGGGTCAAGATAGGTGCTCAATCCCAGCGACACCAGATAAAAGCCAATCACGGTCAGAATGGATGCGCCAATGGGAGCCGCCAGTACCCAAACGCGATTGGTCAGCAACGCCTGGTAATAATTGCCCCAAAAAATCTGTGTTCCAATCGTCTGCGTTTCCAGGTCGCCCAACCCCAGAATAGAGAGCGTCACTTCCAGCCCAATGGCGAACAGAAAACCGCTGACGATGTCTGCCAGGAGGAAAGGGATCAGGAACGGAAGATGCTCCTGCGTCACAATTTTGAATGCACTCATGCCGGAGAATACGGACGTGTGGGTAAATTCCCGTTCGCGTAGACTGAGGATTTGCGAGCGATAACGCTTGGATGGAATAGCCCAGTCCAGAATTCCGATCAGCAACCCAAGCGTTAGGATTGTGATTTGCCCCTTCATGATTGACGCAATCAGGATCAGCAAAGGAAGCCGCGGAATAACGATCACGCTATCCACCAGCGAAGACAATACACGATCAACCCTGCCACCCAGATACCCCGACATCATCCCCAGCAGAACGCCAATCCCGCGCCCAATGAGTACCGACACCCCGGCAACAATCAGGGTGTTACGGATTGCAAAGGTCAGCATCCAGAAGACATCCTGCCCCTGGGAAGTAGTGCCGAGAAAGTATTCAAATGAAGGTGGCTCATTGCGCGCCACGGCCCGGCGATCATCCGGTTCATAGGGCGAAAAGAAGGAGAGGATCACCAGAATCAGCACAACCAGCAGGATGATTGAGCCATAGCGGAAAGATGGACTGAAGCGAAACAGATCTCGTATAGCGGTCATCAGGTTCTACTTTGAATAATGATTTTCATGATGATCTAACGATAACGCACACGCGGATCGAACAGTGGGTAGCTGAGGTCAACCAGCAGCGAGGCCGTTGCAATGCCAACAATCGACAACAGTGTGATGCCCATAATCACATTGTAATCGGCAGAATTGACCGCGTTAAACAGCGTGTAGCCCAATCCCGGATAACCAAACACCACCTCGGTGATGAGCGCGCCTTCAAAGATCGCGCCAAGCGAGAGTGCCAGATCGGTCACTTGCGGTAGCATGGTGTTGCGGGTGACATAGAAGAAGAGGATTTTGCGTTTGGGCAGCGCTGCCATCTCGGCATACTGCACATAGTCGCTTGACTTCTCGCTGGTGGTCAGCGCTTTCGACATGATGAAGCGGAAGGCCACAGCGCCAATAATGAGTGATAGGGCAGGCAGGAAACCGAAATACAAGACCGTGCTGATGTATTCCCAGGTGAAACCGGGCGTCCCACGCGCACCACCCACCAACGGGAACAACGGGAAATAGTAGGTCAGCAACATGAGCAGGACAAAAGCGAGGATGTAATAAGGAATTGGATAGATCAGCAAAAGTGATTTCTCCAGCAGGTTTGACCACCAGGTGTTGGAGAAATATCCCGCCAACGAACCCAGGATCAATCCCAAGCTCCAGGCAATCAGTGTCGAGATCCCCAACAATCCAATCGTCCAGCCGATGCTGTTGCCGATCATCTGGGTCACCGGCGTCGGGAACGAGGTGAAGGATGGCCCGAGATCACCAGCGAACAAGCGCCGCCAGAAGTTCAGGTATTGCTCGACAATGCTGCCGTCGAGTCCGTATAGGTCGAGGAAGGTCTCGCGCATGATCTGAGTGGCTTCCGGGTTCATGGTCTGGAAGGTCGTCATGCGCGATACAGCCTGCTCGACCGGATTGACCGGTGACAACCGGGGGATAAGGAATGTAATGGTCACGCCGATGAAGATGACGAAGACCCACTGTAGCAGGCGTGGAAGAATGAACTCTCTGAATAGCGTCACAATTGCAGCCTTAAATTCTAAGATTCTTTTTCACAAACTTCGGCACCAGGCAACCAAAGTTGGTATTTTTTCGCCATCAACTGCTGATCTGATCTTACGTCTGCAGGGGCAATCCGATAAATCACCCCTGCAAATGATGATGAGGAACGCGAGGGATGCGCCGGTTCCTCATCCCTCTTCTCAGTCATATGAGAAGAGGGGAATTTGAGTTGAAGGCCCTGACGGGAACTAGCTGCCCACCGGCGTCAGGTTCTGGATGGCAAACTTGCCAGCCTGGAACCAGTACAGCGGCATGTAGTTCGGGTTCTCAGCCGTCGGGAAACCGGTCCAATAGCGCTCATCCCAGGTGGTGAACTTCTTGAAGCCGATCACCGGCAGACTGAGCATGTTTTCCGTCCAGTACTGGAGGAATTCACGGTTCAGCGCAATGCTGGCTTCGCTGCCGGCCTCGAGGGTTGCCATCTGGTCGATGAAGGCATCGATCTGCGGGTCATTGATGCGAGTGGTGCTGACCCAACCGCCACCTGAGGTGCGTGCATCTTCGCCATTCGGGACGTAGTAGCGCGAGTGAATCTGCTGCACCTGCGGCCACATATCGCCATCGGTCAAGGCAAAACTGTGCCACATCGCCGTCAGGCCAAACTGACCGGTGAAACGGTTTTGATCCCAGACCGAGCGTTCCAACCCCTGCAGGTTGACATCGATACCGAAGTCTGACCACATGTCAGCGGCACCCGTCGCCATACGGAAGGCATCGTTTTCATCCGGCGGTGCCTGAACATCCAGCACCCAGACTTCGCCATCGGGCTTGAGCCAATTGCCATCGCCATTGCGGGTGAAGCCGGCCTTGAGCAGCAGACGTTCCGCTACATCCGGGGCGAACTTCCACCAACCACCGCCGAAGACATCACGGGGTTCACCAGGAACGGTGTAACCCTGTTCGGCTGCCCAGGCAGCGATCTGATCGGATACGGTTGGGTCATAGGGGTTAAACATCGTACCGGGTTCAACCTCGATCTGGAGGCTGGTCAGCCATTCTTCCATCGGATCGTAATACAGCGTCCGCAGCGGAGCGATCGGAGTGATCGGCATCGCGCTCACTTTTGCCACACCACCGATGTACTCGGTCTGAAGCTCGACGATGTTGATCGAGAGTGCCAGCGCCCAACGGACATCCTTGCTCGCCAGCATTGGATCGAACTCAGCGTTGAAGAAGAAATGACGGTCATCGTTCTCGTTCGGGTACGCCCAGGGGAAGTCGGTATACCATGAACGAGCTGTCGGGGTGGTATCCAGCGTAGTCTGGAAGGCTTCGATGTCGGCATCGAAGTAGGTATCCAGTTCGCCACGTGACATGGCGATGGCCTTACGGGCGCTATCGCCGTAGAAAATGCTCAGGACATACTGCGGGCCGGGGTTACCGGTGATGACACCAGCGACTGAACGTTCGGGGTCGGCACGACGCTCGAACAATTCCCAGAAACCATTCGGGTCAAATTGAACCGGCACATAATTGCCCAGCACCACTGGAGCTGTGTCCACATAGGAGGCCAGATCATCAATGGTCTCATAGACGTGCTTGGGCATCATGTAGACGCCGTTCCAACGGGTCTCGAACAGGGTGTGGAAACGCAGATTGGGGACGCCCAGATTGAAGCGGACGCTGAAATCCCCGGTCTTTTCGACGGTTACCTCGAATTGATTGAACTGCGCACCCCAGCCACTTTCGGTCAGGCCGGAGGTGTTCTTGAGCGTCTCAACCGTGAACACCACATCATCGGCGGTGAACTGTACGCCGTCAGTCCAATAGATGTTGTCGCGCAGATTGACATCCATCTGGGTGTAGTCGGCATTATAGACCGGATCGCCAGTGGCAAGGCCGTAGATGCGTTCGCCAGTTTCCTGATCGCGATACCAGAAGGTTTCGCTCATCAGGGCATGGCGATGCGGGGTGACTGCACCGGGAGCCCACATGTTGTAGTTGCCGGCAACGCTGTAGCGGAAAATCTGATCCAGCACGAACAACTGCTCGCGTGGCACATCAACGGGCAAGCCCTGGGGTTCCTGGGCAAACCCGATGGCGGTTGGCGCAATCATCAGCACCAACAGCAAAACAAACACTAACTTCCGTATCATATGAAAAACTCCTATCACACAATAGTTACATTGACAAAAGCGCCAGCCGGCACTCCTGTTCCAAAAGGTATTTTTCTGCAACCTGCTCTATCATAACACAGGCGCAGGCCCGGTCGACTCGCGAATCATCAATCGAGAGCTACCGCGCATAAACTCCTGCGGACGCTCTGGCTCTTCCAAACGCTTGAGCAGAAGCTGTACCGCATACCGACCATCCTGCTCGGCCTCAGCAGAGACAGTGGTCAGGCGTGGTGTTGAATAATTGGCAAAGGGAATATCATCAAACCCGGCTATCGAAACATCCTCCGGCACATGCAGTCCCAGGTCGGCAGCTGCTCGCAACGTCGCTAAAGCCAATAGGTCATTAATGACCAGCAGGGCAGTTGGGCGATTAGGTTGGCGAAGCAGTTCTAATGCCGCCCGATAACCGTCTTCCAAGTAGGGACCACATTCCCGAAACAGCGATCTGTCCAGTGTCACCCCTCTGGAGTTCAACATTTCGCGGTACGGTAACAGACGGTCATGCCCCTGTTGTTCATCAACCACGCCGTAAATGAAGCCGATGCGTTGATGTCCGAGCTGGAACAGATGCTCCATCAATGCCTGGGTGCCATCCTGATACCCATCTATCACACAATCGAAAATCGATGGCGTGGAGCTTAACTCCACCACCGGACGATGTAATTGTCGAAGCTGGTCGAGGATCGAGTCAGGCAACAACCGAAAACCAATCAACAGGATCAGCCCATCCACCCGCTGTTGGGCCAGTTCTCGCAGGCTCTGATGCTCCTGTTCGGCCGTCAGCGAACTATGCGACAACAACAGGCTGTAGCCAGCGGCTTCGGCTTCACTGGAAATTCCGCGCAGGATGCGCCAGAAATGCGGGTTTTCGTAAAGGGGTAGCAGGACACCGATGGTCTTGGTACTGCCACTCCGCAGCGATTGACCCCGCGCATCCGGGACATAGCCCAACTCAGCAATCGCGCTCAAAACCCGCCGGCGCGTCTCGGTAGAAATCGGGATGCGCTGGTCGATCTGGTCATTAAGCACATATGAAACAGTTGCGCGCGAAACGCCGGCCGTTTTCGCCACATCCGCCTGAGTCGGACGCTTCATTAGCATATCAGTCCAAGATGGTCTTGACACGACTCACTTTAATCGTGTAAATGGAGTATAGTTAGAGACGATTTTTTTGTCAACAAATGCGGTGGTCGGCACCACCAACCTTATTTTGGAGAAAACATCTTGCCCAAACACCCCCATATCCTGCTGTTTGCTATCGATTCGCTGCGGGCTGACCACATGAGCAGCTATGGTTATCCCCGCCTCACCACACCCCATCTAGATCGCTTCGCTACGCAGGGCGTGTTGTTTGAAAACACCTTCAGCGCTCACATCCCCACCACCTCCGCTTACGCCTCGATGCTGACCGGCATGGACTGCTTCAGTACCCAGGTGGTAGCGCTGCGCCATCAGGGCGGTCTGCGCTCTGAAGTGAGAACAATGGCTGACGTGCTGCGCGACTTCGGTTACAACACTACCTGCGTCGGTTTCACCGGCAACCCCAGTTCGCGCGGCTTTGACAAGTATATTGATTACCCTGGTTGGGGAAGCTGGAACGAAGGCCGCAGCCCCAAAGCGCAGAAGCTCAATGAAGTGACGATCCCGGAACTGGAACGGCTGGTGCAGGAGGACAAACCGTTCTTCATGATGCTGCGGCATATGGACCCGCACGCGCCCTATCTGCCGCCAGCCCCGTATGAGCGCATGTTTTATCATGGGAACGAAACCGACCCCGCCAACACCTCGATGCAACCGGTGATGAATTTCAGACCGTTCCGTGATTTCTTCGCTTCGTGGATGCCGCCGGGAATCAGCGATAAGGATTATGTCATCGCGCAGTACGATGGCGCGGTGGCTTATATGGACGCCTGCATCCAGACGATTTTCACGGCGCTGGAAAAGCTAGGCATTCTGGATGATACGATCATCGCCATCAACGGCGATCACGGCGAAACGCTGTATGACCATGAGTGCTGGTTCGACCATCACGGCATGTACGACACTGTGCTGCATGTCCCGCTCATCCTGCGTTACCCGTCGCGTCTGCCTCAAGGACTCCGCCTCAAGGGCTACAACCAGCACAAAGACCTCATGCCCACGCTGCTCGAACTGGCTGATCTACCACAGGACGACATCCAGTGGCCGTCTGACCTACGCTTTGATGGTCGTTCTTTGCTGCCGATGATACGCGGCGAAGTTGCCTCGCATGAGAGCAGCTTCTATATCACCGAGTGCACCTGGATGCGGAAGCATGGCTGGCGCACCCCGGAATGGAAGCTGATGATCGCGCTGGAGCCGGATTTTCACTTCAAGCCGGAAATCGAACTCTATAATCTGGTTCAAGACCCGGAGGAAAATCACAACCTGGCAACCGAGCGTCCGGATGTGGTGGCACATCTGCGGGCCGAGATGGACGCCTACATCGCCAGACGCACTGCCGAGACTGGCCTGCCCAACCCGATGCTGAACCAGGGCGACTGGCATGGCAAGCCGGGCGTCGGCCCGTTCAAGAGTTCACAGCAGGCGTATGACACCCTGCATATCGGCGATCCCAATCAAGCCGCCAAACTTCAATCCGAATCCAGAGAAGAGGCAAAATCATGACGTTGAATGTCGCTATCGTCGGCGTGGGCAATATCGGCAATGTACATGGGCGGGTGTATCAGGCGCATCCCGATGTCAACATCATCGCGGTGTGTGATATCATCGAAGAGCGCGCCGATATGGCCGCAGAGAAATATGGCTGCCAGGGCTTCTACTCGGTCAAGGAGATGCTCGCCAGCGGCCTGAAATTCGATTTCGTCAGCGTCGCCACAGCCGGGGTCGAGAATGGCGGCGATCATTACACCCCGACGATGGAACTGTTGAACGCTGGCATCCCGGTGCTGGGTGAAAAGCCGATCTCCAACGAGCTTCCCAAAGCCCGTGAAATGGTCGAGCTGGCGAAAGCCAAGAACGTGCGCTACGGCATCAACCTCAATCACCGTTTCACCCCGGCGGCGCTGAAAGCCAAAGGCTGGGTGGAAAGCGGACGGCTGGGCGAGATCAACATCATCAACATGACCATGTGGATCAACAACCCCAACGAGAGCGCCGCTCACTTTCACATGCGGGCGCTGCACCCACACTCCCTCGATGTGATGCGTTACTTCGCCCAATCCGAGGTGAAGAAGGTGCAGGCGTTCTTCAAGAAGGGCGCGGGGCGCAAAATCTGGTCGAATGTGCAGGTTAATCTGCTCTATGAAAACGGCATCATCGGCCACCTGACCGGCTCGTATGACGCTGGCGGCACCTATGGACTGGAAACACTGGAAGTGGTCGGTTCGGAAGCGCGGGTGGTGCTGCGCGATGCCTGTGAACATCTGGAGTTCTATCCCCGCTTCAGCAAGGAGATCGAAACCTACGATTACCTGGGCGGGATGAAGAGCTTCCCGGAAACCTTCGACAGCCGGCTGGCCGTGTGGATTGAACAGAACAAGCAGGGCGTTGCGCCTGAACAGATTGATGCCTCCGGCGCGGACGCGCTGCGGGTGCAGACTATCATCGAGGCGGCGATCGAATCCTGGGACACGGGGAAAGTGATTGAGTTGTAATCATGTCGCTCATCACGGTGATCGGGCGCGGACATTCCGGCACACGCGCCATCTCGCACACCCTGTATACCAGCAATGTCTACATGGGCAGCATGTTAAATGCCTCCGGTGATCTGCTGCCGCCCCAGGCCATGTACGATGCCTGCCGCGTCCTGGCTCGTTATGTGCGCTGGGAAGGCGACCTGAAGTGGGATTTCAGCGCGCTGCACACGATGGACATCCCGCAAGAATTTACTGACCTGCTGCACATCTATCTGAAATCGGTGCTGACCAATGATTCGCAGTACCGGGGTTGGAAAATCCCGGAGACGACGCTGATTTACCCCTGGTTGGTGCGGTTGTACCCGGACATTCGTTACATCTTCTGGATACGCAATCCCCGCGACTGCATCCTGGGGCATCACCTGACGGATGACATGGCGAAGTTCGGCATCGAATACCCCAAGACCGATGACATCCGCCTCAGCCGCGCCATCTCGTGGAAGTACCAACTCGATATCGTCAAGGCGACGCCACGCCCCCAGCACTGGATCGAAGTGCGGTTTGAGGATTTTGTGCTGAACCAGGAAGCGACGCTCAAGCGCCTGGAAGACTTCCTCGGCATCCCGCTGGCGCGCATCATCGTCCGCCGCGATTCGATTGAGCGCTACAAGCTGGACAGCGGAGTGAACTACTACGACTTCTTTGAATCCGCTATGCGCGAATATGGCTATGAGATACCGGAGGGAACATGACCCTGCGCGTCGCCGTCATCGGCATGGGGAATATCGGCAACCTCCATGCCCGGCTTTATAAAGAAGACCCACTGGCCGAACTGGTCGGCGTCTGTGACCGCATTCCGGAACGAGCTGACAGCGCAGCGGCTCGGTTGGGAGTCCCGGCTTTCTACGATGTCGATACCCTGCTGCGGACGCTCGCGCCGGACCTGTGCAGCGTGACCACCAGCGGCTATGAAAATGGCAGCGATCATTACGAGCCGACGATGCAGGCGCTCGAATTCGGCTGTCATGTGCTGGGTGAGAAGCCGATCTGCAATGAGATCGACAAAGCTGAGGCGATGGTCGCCAAGGGCCGCGAAACCGGGCGCTGTTACGGCGTCAACCTTAATCACCGCTTTACACCGGCGTCACGACTGGCGCGGCAATGGCTGGATGACGGACGGCTGGGGCATCTGCTGTTCATCAACATGAGCATGTGGATCATGAATCCGGCGGAAAGTTCGCCTTATTTCCACATCAAGTCGCTGCATCCACACACGGTGGATGTCATGCGCTACTTTTGTGGCGACATCGAGGCGGTACAGTGCTTTGCCGTCAAGGCACCGGGGCGAACGATTTGGTCAACGGCACAGTTCAACCTGCGCTTCAAGAGCGGCGTGGTTGGTCACCTGACCGGCAGCTATGACATTGAACGCGGGCATCCGATGGAACGGTGCGAGGTAGCGGGAACGGGCGGGCGCTTTGTGCTGGAGGACATGTGGCGCGAACTGACGCTGTATCCGGCGGGGAATCTGGAAAAGACGGTTTATACCGATCCGCTGTTTGGCGGCTTCCACAATTTCGACAACACCTTCAAGACTCGCATCCACACCTTTCTCGAACAGGTCACCGCCGGCGTATCGCCTGATGCCATCGACGGCCGCGCGGCGGATGCGCTGGCCGCGCAGCGGGTACTGGCAGCAGCCATCGAGTCACTCGAAACCGAAAAGATTGTTTATCTGAAGGACTAAATGATGCAACTGGGCGCAAATTCAGTGTTGTTCGGCGGTTACGACATGGAAACCGCTTTCAAGTATCTGGCGATGGCCGGCTACGACGGGATCGAACTTTCAGCCATTGATGGCATGAGCGAACATCTGGTGCTGGATCGCTGGCGTGAACTGGCTCCACCGATCAAGGCGCTGTCACAAACCTATGGGCTGAAGCTGCTGGCAATCGAGCAGCCCTCGCATATCACGGCCGTGATGGAAAAGGCTTTTCAGGCCGCGGTTGAACTGGGCATCCCGGTCATCAACTGTGGGCCGGGCGGGCAATCGGATGATGAAGAGAGCCTGCAAAACTCCATCGAAGCGCTGGGACATCTGACCACGCTGGCCGAAAAATACGGCGTGACCCTGTGCGTCAAGGCGCACGTTGGTGCCAGTATCTACAACACGTCGACCACGCTGCGGGTGATGGAAGCCATCTCGTCGCCTCATTTCGGCATCGATATGGATCCCTCACACGTGTATCGGGCCGGCGAAAACCCGGTAGACGCGCTGAAGGCAGTCGTCTCGCGGGTGAAGCATATCCACATCCGTGACTGCAAGGGACGCCAGCCCGGCCCTGGTAAACCGGAAGATCAGGCCAACGGACGCGGCGATATTGACCTGCTCGGTTACATGCGCGTGCTGCACGAACATGGCTACAGCGGCCCGGTCAACCTGGAAGTGATTGGCGCAAAAGCCTACAGCATCGAGCAGTGCTGCGTCATCGCCGCCGAGTCGCGGGGTCATATGCAGGCGTGTTTGCAGGCCGTCGGCGCACGGTAGAGCAGTCACCATCCTCATTTCTCGCTACCCTATCGCGCCCACTGACGGGATAGGGTGAGCGGCATATCAATCGAACAGGATCTCTATGAAGCTTGTCCGGTTTCCCCTTACGGAACTGACCGTCTCGCAGATTGTCATGGGATCGTCTGATGCCGGGACAACGATCTCGGAGGCCGATACCTTCGCCCTGTTCGATGCCTACCACGCCGCCGGGGGCAACTGCCTTGACACAGCCCATGTGTATGCCGCCTGGCGTCCGGGTGGCGCGGGCGTGAGCGAGCGAACCATCGGACGCTGGCTCAAAGCGCGTGGTCTGCGCCATCGCATCATTGTAGCGACCAAAGGGGCGCATCCCCTGTTAGAGTCGATGCATCTTCCACGCATGAGCCGAGCCGAGATCGCCAGCGACCTGGATGAGAGTCTGTCTCGCCTCGATATCGAGGTGATCGACCTCTACTGGCTGCACCGCGATGCGCCGAATGTCCCGGTGGAGGAGATCGTTGATATCATGGATGGCTTTGTCCGCGCCGGGAAAATCCGCTATTGGGGTGGGTCAAACTGGACGACCGAGCGCATTCAAGCGGCCAATGAGTACGCTCATTCAACGGGCAAAGCCGGCATCAGCGCCAGCCAACCGCTGGGCAGTCTGGCGAAGCCGAATATGGACGCTATCCCCGACAAAACCCTGGTGGCGCTGGATGAAGCGGGATTGGCGTTTCATCGCGCCAGCGGACTGCCGGTTGTCCCGTATTCGTCGCAGGCCAAAGGATATTTCACCAAGCGCGCTGAGAACCGCCTGAAATCCGGCGATCACGAATGGTACGACAATTCGACGAACGACCAACGCTTTGAGCGCGTTCAAACCCTGGCACGACGTTACAGGGCATCGATCACCGCAATCGCGCTGGCTTATCTGACCTCGCAGCGCTTCCCCTGCACCCCGATCATCGGCCCGCGCGACCTGCAACAACTGGGCGATAGCCTGGCCGCGGCTGATCTCACACTGACGCTGGAGGATGTTGCCTATCTCGAAGCATGATTCGATAAACAAGAAAGGACTTCTTGATGACCACCATTGCCCATTTGTTGACCGAGTATCGAACGAACCCGCTCGGCATGGATGTCACGGAGCCGCGCCTGAGCTGGCAGATGCAGACGGATCGCCAGGGGGCGCGCCAGACCGCCTACCGTATCCTGGCCGCCAGCGATGCGGGACTATTGCTGGAAGGGCAGGCGGATCTGTGGGACAGCGGCCGAGTCGAGTCCGATCAATCGGCCCATGTCGTTTATGCGGGCAAGGCACTGCAATCGCGCCAGCGGGTCTACTGGAACGTCACCGTTTGGGACGAGACCGGCAGCGCCAGCACCAGCGAAGCCGCCCGCTTTGAACTCGGCCTGCTGGAAGCCAGTCAATGGAAAGCCCAATGGATCGGGGCAGAACTGCGTGGTGGCCCACGCTCCCCCATCCCGGCACCGTATCTGCGCAAGGCCTTCAATCTGCCCAAAGATGTTGCCTCGGCCCGGCTGTATGTCACCGCGCTGGGCGTGTATGAATGCTCGATCAACGGACAAATCGTCGGCGAGGATGTGTTGAACCCCGGCTGGACGGATTACCACAAGCGGGTGCGCTATCAGGTCTATGATGTCTCCAGCCTGCTACGCGCCGGCGAGAATGCCATCGGCGCGCTGCTGGGGGATGGCTGGTCTGTTGGTCATGTCGCATGGAGTCACCGTCAACTCTATGTCGATCGTCCGCTGCTGCTGGCACAACTGGAAGTCACACTGCGCGATGGCAGCGCCGTGACCATCAGCAGCGACGCCACCTGGAAGCAGCAGTTCGGTGCGCTGCTCAGCAATGACCTGCTGCAAGGCGAGGAGTACGATGCTCGGCTGGAGATGCCCGGCTGGGACAGCCCCGGCTTTGATGAGTCGCGCTGGCATTCGGCGCAGGTGTTCCCGGCTCCTGATCTCAAGCTGGTTGCCACCAATGGCCCAACCGTGCGCCGCATCGAAGAACTGAAGCCGATCAGCCCGCCGGTGGACAAGAGCAGCTTTGTCAACAAAAGCCAGATCTTCGACCTCGGTCAAAATATGGTCGGGCGGATACGCTTCAAGGGCAGTGCTCCGGCCAACACCACCATCACTCTTCGCTATGCCGAGGTGCTGAACCCAGATGGCACGCTTTACACCACCAACTTGCGTTCGGCGCGCGTGACCGATTACTTTACCTTCAAGGATGAAAATGAAGTCGTCTGGGAGCCGAAGTTCACCTTCCACGGCTTTCGCTATGTCGAGCTGGCGAATTATCCCGGCGAAATCAAGGATGACACCATCACCGGCATCGTCCTGCATTCCGAGATGGCGCAGACCGGCAGCTTTGAATGCTCCGAGCCGCTGCTCAACCAGCTCCAGCACAACATCCTCTGGGGGCAGAAAGGCAACTTCCTCGATGTCCCCACCGACTGCCCGCAGCGCGATGAACGGTTGGGCTGGACCGGTGACATTCAGGTGTTCATCCGCACGGCAGCCTACAACATGGATGTGGCCGGCTTCATGACTAAGTGGATGCAGGATGTCGAGGACTCGCAGAACGCCTTTGGCATGGTGCCACCGGTGGTGCCGATGGTCAGCGGTCTGCCGATCCCGGATGGCGGGCCAGCTTGGGCCGACGCTGTGGTGATCTGCCCCTGGACGCTGTACCTGTGCTACGGCGATACGCGCGTTCTGGAGACCAGCTACCCGATGATGACCCGCTTCATGAACTATCTGCTGGCCTCCAGCCCCGGCTACATCCGTTGTGCCCCGGAATTCGAAGGCTGGCCGGGCTTCGGCGACTGGCTGTCGATCAATGCCAATACCCCGCGCGACCTGATCGGCACCGCCTTCTTCGCCTATGACGCCCATCTGATGGCCGAGATCGCGACGGTACTGGGCAGAACCGAGGACGCCGCGCGCTACCGCCATCTGTTTGAAGAAGTCAAAGCCGCCTATCAGGGACGTTATCTGTTTGGCAGCCCGCTGCCCCCGCCGACGGCGATGCCATCGGAAGCGCGACGCCGCATGGATGAAGCCGATGCCATCTCACGCGGTAACCTGAAGATGTTCGACTACGGCAAAGTTGACTCGAAAGTCTATAACAGCGAATTGTTCAGCCCAACCCAGACGGCCTATGTGCTGGGGCTGCATTTCGACCTGCTGCCAGATGATATGCGCTCGTTGGCCGCGGCAGAGCTGGTGGCTGACATCGAACGGCGCGGCAAGCATCTCTCGACCGGCTTCGTCGGTGCACCTTACCTGCCGCATGTTTTGAGCGACAACCAACAGCTCGACGCCGCTTATGCCCTGCTGCATCAGACCACCTGGCCGTCGTGGCTGTACTCGGTGACACAAGGGGCGACGACCATCTGGGAACGCTGGGATGGCTGGACACAGGATCGCGGTTTCCAGGACCCCGGCATGAACTCGTTCAATCATTACGCCTATGGGTCAATTGGCGCGTGGATGTACAACACCATCGCCGGCATCGAGGTTGATCCGGCGCAGCCCGGCTACAAGCACATCATCCTGCGTCCGCAGCCCGGCGGCAGACTGACCTCGGCTTGCGGTAAGCTGAAGACGCTCTATGGCGAGATCGTCTCGGACTGGAAGCTGGAGGACGGACACTTTCACTGGAGCATCACCGTTCCGCCCAATACGAGCGCGACAGTACATATCCCGGCTACTGGCACGGTCACGCTGAACGGCGCGGCGGCTGCGGGAGAAATACATACCATCTCCGCTGGAACCTATCAGCTAGTTGTCAGCCAATAGGACCGCCTGACGTTCGACCTGTGATCACAAAAGAAGACTGCTCACACTCGAGTGAGCAGTCTTTCAGTAATTTACGAGTCCGAACGTCGAGTGAGCTTGTCACTCGACCGTGCAACAACCTACGATGTTGTGCTCAAAGTGAGCCGACACGAACCTGTTCGCAGCCGACGCGCCCGACCTGAGCGATCAGGGCGATGCCCCCCCCGGTGTACTGGTGATCCGGGTCTTCTGCCGCGATAACTTCTTTGCCGTTGATCAACCCGGTCAGGTGGTTGCCCTTCACCCGCACCGAGACCTCATAGGTGCTGCCGAATTCCCAGCCGCCGGCAATTTCTGCCAGCACCGTGTCCTTGCCTTCAAAGGCGCGGACGAGGCGCGTGGTCTGGCGATCCACCAGCAGGGCGTAATAGCGCATCAAGCCCTGCACCCGCACCGCCACGCCCCCCGCCTCGCACATGTGCGGCGTCAAGCGAGCGGTGACCTGATAATCCGTCCAGTCGCGGGTGCCATGCATCAACAGACCGCGCCCTTTGTTTTGGATCAGACGATAGGATTCCGGCCAGTAGTCGAGATCGGCCAGCCGTTCGCGGCTGTCGAAGCCATCAATCCATGCCTGTTTCCACATGGTCGGCCCGGTGCCGCGCAGCAGACGATTATATTCACGGTCATACGGGCGCTTGAGCGTGATCTCTGGCGTACCATCCCAGGTCAGATAATCCAGATAGACCGTTCCGTGCTGTCCGCCGCTCCCCTGAATTTGCAGGCCAACAGCGGCGATCGGATAACTGTGGGTGTCGGGAACGCGCCAGCTCAGGGTCGCATCCTTGCCCGCCGCCAGTGTCACTGGGTCGCTGCTGACCAGGCACAGCTCATCATTGGCGTCGTAATGCTTGATCGTCAGGCTGACCTGTACTGCGCTGGTATTGCCGCCGTCGGCAGCGACTCGCGCCCGGATGGTCTGCCCCGAATAGAGGGTTGGTGAGGCCAGCAGGCGATAGCCCCGTTTCTCAAAGTAACGGGATACTTCTTTGGATGGCGTGAAGGTTGGTGTCTCGGCCCGCCCAATCCGGCCTGGGGCCAATCCGTGAAACTGAATCGACAACGAGCGGCTGCCCTCTGCACTGTGACCCTCAACATTTCCCAGCGTCACCACGCTGCGCGCAGTGATGGAGTCTTCGCTCATGAAGCCCTGGACTGAACCCGGCGCTTCGAAGTGGAAGCGCGCCCCGGACTTGGGCTGGAGCGGCGGCAACTCATGCAGCGACCGCGCCATATTGACCAGATGATAAGTTTCCGCCACCGCATCCGTGATCGAACGGCCGCCGTCTGCCGTCGGCAGATACAGCCGATCCGCCACCGGGCCGCGCCAATCCGGCCCACGATCAAGCGTCGCCAGCCCGTTCTTGATGCCCAGCAGACAGCCGACATTGCCGGAATTGCAATCGGTATCCCAGCCGGAGGTGTTGACAATCATCAGCGACTTCTGGAAGTCATCTGCCCCATACAATAGCGACAGGATGATGAGGCCGTGATTAGGCACCATATGGCAGTTGCCGCCGTACTTGTCATAGCCGTACTTTCCTGCCAGCAGTTCGCGTCCCTTGCGCCAGTCGTTGACCTCGCTGTGCCACTCGCGGATGTCGGCGATCATCGAATAGATCACCGAGTCTTTGGGGATGAAGGACACGCCCACATCAATCAGCTTGTTCAGGTCGTGTTCGAGGAACGCCTGAGCTTCCATCGCCGCCATGACCTGCGCCCCATAAATTGCCTCGCCATCATGGCTGACGCTGCTGGCGCGGCGGGCGAAATCAGCCGCCAGTGCCGGGTCGCCGGGGGCGATCATCCCCCAACCATCGATGAAGATTTGTGAGCCGATCTGTTCCGCGACCACCTTGCCATTCAGGGCAATCGAACCGCTGGCTGGCGCTTCGATCCCGGCTTTCAGGCGCAGATACGCGGTATGCTCGGTCGAGTTGCCCATCCCACCCCACCACAGGATGGTCTGTTCCTCGATGATGTAATTCAGCCACGAGTGACCGATCTGCGCTGGCGTTAGATGGCGCGAGTTACCATAATCGCTCAGGGCGCGGATGAAGGTGAAAGTGCCAGAGATGTCATCATCGGTCACGACCAGCGGGACGTTGAGCTTTTCGTGTACGTAGTAGTTGATCTCGCCCAGATGCTCCATGATCAGATCATACGACCAGCCCTCGAAGGGGCGTCCCAGATAGACGCCAATGATCTTGCCGAGGACGCCGGCGTAAACCCGTTCGAGATAATCCTTTGGAAGGGACATGTTGTGCCTTTCTACAATGAAAGCGATTGTCAGGCTTTAAGACCGCCCTGCGTCAACCCCTCGATGAAGCGGCGCTGAAGCAGCAGGAACAGGATGATGACCGGCAGCACCATAATGACCGACCCGGCGCTGGTCAGCCCCCAGTCACGCCCGAAGCGCGCCTGGAAAGCGAACAGGCTGGTCGCAATCGGACGGTTTTCCGGTCCGGGCAGAAACGTGACAGCGAACAGGAATTCGTTCCACACGCTCAATCCCACCACCAGACCAGCCGTCAGGAACCCCGGCCACGACAACGGCATGATGATATGGCGGAAGACATGCCAGTTCGACGCGCCATCGATGCGCGCCGCCTCGACGAATTCTTCCGGCAGCGCCACCATGTACGAGCGCAGCAGGTAGGTGGAGAAGGGGGAGTAGATGGCGCAGTAGATGATGATTAACCCGATGTGCGAATTCACCAGACCCAGTTCACGCCAGACAAAAAACAGCGGGATGATGAACAACTGCGCCGGGACGCTGGTGCCAACCAGGAAGTAGAAGGCGATCAGATTCGCGCCCTTGAGCTTCAACCGCGCCAGGGCGAAACCGGCCAGCCCGGCCAGCGTCAGCGTGCCGACGATGGTGCTGCTGGTCAGGATCAGGCTGTTGCGTAAGGTGGTGGCGTAGTTGCCTTCATTCCAGGCGTTGGTGAAGTTCTCAAAGATAATCGTCTCTGGAAAACCAATCGGATTGCGCCCGATTTCGGCGGTCGATTTGACCGAATTCATCATCAGGATCACCAGCGGCCCCACCGCGAAGACCACCAGCAGGATCAGGATCAGGTAACTGGGTATGGCCGAAGGAGTACGTTTTTGGACTAGCATCATCTAGATCTCCCAGCCTCGCCGTCTCAGATAAACGAAACCCGCTACCGCCAGCGCCACCCATAGACTCATCATCATGCCGATGGTCGCGGCGTAGCCGGCATCGAAGCGGTTGAAGGCATTGTCGTAAAGATAGGTAGACATCAATTCCGAAGCATTGGCCGGGCCGCCCTGGGTCAGCATGTAGACATAATCAAACGTGGTGGATGACCAGATGATAATCATCAGGATGGTGAATACCAGCGTCGGACGAATGCTGGGGAGGGTGACAAAGCGGAACTGCTGTAAGCGCGTCGCGCCATCCAGGCGGGCAACTTCGTACAGTTCAGTGTCCACCGCCGACATGGCCGACAGATAGATGACGACCAGGAAGCCCCAGAAATGCCAGGCATCGACAAAGGCGACGCCATACAACGCCGTCTCGCGGGTGCCAAAGATGGGGAAGTCGAGAAACGGGATTCCCATGTCGCCCAACACCGCCCCGATGCCGACGCGCGGATGGAGGAGCTGCCGCCACAATTGGGTGCTGACGACGCTGGCGACCACATACGGGATGAAATACATCACGCGGAAGAACATCTGACCGCGTTTGATGGTCGAGAGGATGTAGGCACCCAACAACCCCACCGCAATCGGTGCCGTCAGGAACATCAGCGTCCAGGTCAGATTATTACGCAGCGCCAGAAAGAAAATTTCATCCTGAAAAAGACGCTCAAAGTTTTTCAGACCGACAAAGCTAGGGATGTTATAGCCGGTCCAATCGGTGAACGCGACGGCCAGACCGGTAATCGACGGGATGACGACGACGATCAGATTGAGGATCAACACTGGCAGCACGAAGGCCCAGCGCCCCAGCCCATTGAAACGTCTGGGTTTGGGTTGCTGCGCCTCAGCCGCCGTCAGTTGTGGCTGCACTTCAGCAGCCTTTAACGGGTATGTCATGGAACCTGCCTAACACTGAATAAGGCGGGATGGAGCCTTCAACACATTAGCCTGTTCGAGAAAAATGTTTAGCCCATACAGGCGTTCGTAGGGGCGGTTCGCGAACCGCCCCTACGGCAACGTGGTTTAACCAGTGTGAGCAACGTTTTCTTGGAAAAGCCTACGTGTGACAAAGCGATCATAGAGAAAGGGCGCGGAATATCCTCCACGCCCCTGCAAGAAACGTCTCTTTACTGCCGCGCCGGGATCGGCAGCGTCTTGCCTTCAGCGCGCGCGGTTTCCCAGAGCGCCTGCTGTTCGGCCAGATAATCCTCAACGCTCAATTCTTCGAACCACACTTGTTCCACCGATTCCCAGAGTTGAACGTTCGGGTCAGCCGGCCAGAAGGTCCAGGTGGTGTACCCAACTCGTCCTTCACCCGTCACTGCCGCGAAATCCGAGAAGAAGCGGACGATGCGCGGGTCGGCATCCGCCGGGAAGTCTTCCGCCGTGAAGGCCAGCGGGAGCATGAATTCGCCATAGCCGTAGCCCGAAGCGATATTCAGAATGCGCGCACGGTCGGCCATCAGCCAGTTGATCAGAGTGATGACTGCATCTGGATTGGCCGTCTCGGCGTTCACTGAAAGCGTGCTGCCGGTAGCCAGTTGATAATTGTATGCGCCTGCGCCCTCCGAGAAGACGGGCAGCGGTACCCAGTCCCACTCATTCTCGGTCTCAGCGAAGAATTCTTCTGCGCCACGGAAACCCCAGGTGCCGATCATCATCATGGCCGCGCCGCCAGTGGAGAATTCCGCCCAGAAATCTTCCCAGGCATAGGAGAAATAGGTCTCCAGGCTGCCAGAGAACCAGCCATTGTCGGCGATGTGGGTCTTGAGCAGCGAAATGGCTTCGGCGAATTCCGGGTCGGTCCATGACTTTTCGCCGATCAGCGCCTTGTAGACATTCTCCGGGCCAGCCACATTATTCAGGTAAATGCCTACCAGATGCTCATTGGTTGGCTGCCAGCCCACGTTACCGTAGGTCAGCGGGTTGATGCCGGCAGCGACGGCTGCTTCGGAAACGGCTGTAAATTCGGCGAGGTTGGTCGGCGGTGTCCAGCCATTGGCTTCGAAGACCGTCTTGTTATACAGCAGGATCATGCTCTCATAGGTCAGCGGGATGCTGTACAGGCCGCCTTCGATGATGCCTGATTGATATGCCCAGGGCAACAGCTTCTCTTCCCAACCGAATTCTTCCGCTGCATCCGCCAGGTTGAGGATCAGACCGGAACGCAGAAATTCGGCGATGAACGACGCGCCCGGTGTTTGCAGCACATCCGGTGCCTCGCCCGAAGCCAGCGCCGTCCGCAGCGTGTTGTTCAGTTCGACCTGTGGCGTGATGACCAGTTCAATGCCGGGATTGTCGGCGTTGAAGGGATTCACCAGCGTCTCGTTGATCTGTTCCAGATCGATGTAATCTTCCGTCCACCAGTTAATGACCACTTTGTCCTGGGCGAGTGCCGGCGAACCCAGCACCCCGAAGGCCAGCATCAGCAAGGCCGCTACCATCACGATCCGATTGAGCTTCATCTTTTACTCCTTAAATGACACCATTCTCTATTCGCAACAAGCCAGCGACACGTGTGCGATGCGCCCCCTTTCACTCAGGCCGACTGCCGAATTATCAATTGGCAAGGCATCTCCTGGCTACGTCCTTTATCCGGAGCCGAACCATTGAGACGTTCGAACAACATTTCTGCCGCTCGTTTGCCCAGATCACGCTGAAATTGTGTGACGGTCGTCAGGGCAGGGTAGACCAGCATCGCCGTCGGAATGTCGTCAAATCCCATCACGGCAATATCATCGGGAATCGATAACCCCACTTCGCGGATCGCCAGCATCGCCCCCATCGCCATCAGATCATTGGCGGCAAACACCGCCGTCGGTCGTTGCCCTTGTTGCAACAGCTTGCCCATCGCCACATACCCACCACTTTCACTGTAAGCACCAGAGCTGATGAGGGCGCGATCGAACGGCAGGTGATGGGCATCCAGTGCTTCGCGGTAGCCCATCTCACGAAAACGGGCTGGGCCTTCGTGGCTGGTGAGCATGGCGATCCGGGTATGTCGCTTGCCGATCAGGTATTCGACGGCTTTCCGGCTGGCCGCGATGTTGTCAATATAGATGTTGTCCAGCGGCAGTTCGCCGGGGTATTTGGGCAGCGCCTCGAAGCGCACCACTGCGATCTGTTGCTCCACCAGCGCCAATAGATGCTGCGCCCGCAGGTGAAAGAACACGCCCACCACGCCATCCACCCGTCCCTGGAGCATCAGGTTGAGGAATTTGCGTTCGCGCTCGGCTGTGCCGTCGGTGTTGTACATGATGAGGTCGTAGCCGCACTCATCGACTGTATCCTGAATGCCACGCTCGAAAGCCGGGTAGAAGGGGTTGGTGATGTCCGGGATGACGCCGGCGATGGTGTAGGTTTTGTTGGAGCGCAGCCGCCGCGCCGTCACATTCGGCACATAGCCCAGTTCTTCCATGGCAATCAGGATGCGCTGGCGCGTTTCTTCGGGAATGGTGACAGTAGCGGTTTTGTTGATGACGTAGGAGACCATCGCCTGTGAGACATCGGCTCGTCGGGCGACATCGGCCTGTGTGGGACGTTTCTTGATCGACATTACCGGTAAAACCAGTTCTCAACAAAAACAGTATTCAGCACAGTTTATACGTATCATTGATACGTATAAACTAGCACGACTTGAAGCATCTGTCAAGCGAATGCCGCCGCGATTGTTCACCCTCTGATTGGACGTGGCGTCATTTGACATGTAGATTTGGGGTAATGGGGTTGATTGTCGCATAATCTTTTTGGGCTACGTGCGCGATGCTGGAGCGTGATGAGCAAGAGAAGGGATGTGAGTATGAAAATGCCGCTTGGGCAAGTACTGGAGCAAATCGACGGAATTGAACCCAGGTCAGGCGGCGGGTATCGTCTCTGTGTGCCGCGGGCGATTGCAGAGTAAAGAGGAAAACTGAGTGTAGATGTCCCCTGTACTGTAGTTTTCGTGACCAGGGAATACTCACTCAATGAGAATTACCGTACAATCCTTTGTGAAGAACAGGATCTTTGCTCTATCTCGAGTCTTTCGACAGCGCAGGACATTGTTGCCTTTGCAAGACAACTTAGACCAAACTGCACTCAAGAAGAGTTAGTCAAATCTCTAGACTTCTACCTGCTAAATGATGGCTACTATGTGTTTGATGACGAGAGCTAAAGGGGATCGCTATCGGGGAAATGATGTAGGGTGGACTGGACTGCTTGATGCATGAGTTTGGAACAGCTTTCTCGATGATGGGTGGGTAACGATGAAAAGTAGCTTGGGACAAATCTTGGAACAGATCGAAACCATCCTGCCTAAAGCTGGAGGGGCGTATTTCTTATGCGTCCCTCGTGTTGTAGCCCAACAGCGCGGTATGTTAACCGCTTCCACAGACTGTACATTGGTCTTTGTTACGCGAGAAGATGATAACGATGAATACTATGATATGTTATGCGACGAACAAGATTTATGCGCTATTGGTACGGTATCTTTTGTGCAGGACATTGTTACCTTTGCAAGAGAACGAAAAGCGGACTGCACTCAAGAAGATTTGGTCAAATCCCTAAACCACTACCTGCTAAATGATGGCTACTATCTGTTCGATGACGAGGACTAAACAGGGACATTTTGGCATATAGGGATGTGCGAGAAGGTAATTGTGTTTGACATGAGGTGTGTTTCCAAAAAAACGAATGAGTATGTGTCTCATCACAATCCAACATTCATGGATGTGATTGAGAGCATTCGCAGCCGTCAAGTTGACGATTTCACCACGGTCAGTCTTTATCATTCCCCCTCTGTAGATCGGGGCGCATATACAGGTTTGATCATCACGAAAGGGAAACATGAGCGCTATGCGGTTGTGTTTTTCGATACCCGTCCAAAAATGAAGGGGTTCAAGCATGAACGCTACGAATTGATTGAGCCAGATGCTAAGGTCGGAAAACTGTATGGCATGGTATTTGTAACGGATGATGGGGATCGTTTCAATGTGCCGATTCGGGAAACCATCAGCGAAGAAATCTTGCTACAAGTGGTGACATATTTTCTTGAGAATAACGGCGAACTACTGCCGACTGTTGAGAGGAAATTTACTCCAAACGGGTAAAGTCCGTGATCGACTACACGGACATGGTGCATAGGGCAGCAACATTCATTAGGCCCATTTCTGCTCCCTCAACCTCGATTTTTCCCAACCGTTCTCTAACCCTGCACCGACAGCCTTAACCGATCCGCTCCCGCGAAATGGTTAGCGCCGACTCGGCTTAACTCGTACCAAAAAGTTTACCAAAAGTTCACCCGTAACGCGGCCATCTGGGGTACTCTTCTCGTAGGAGCGAAGCCTGCTTTGCCGGTTTGCGTCACCCGACAAAGGCCATTGGCAGCGCTGCCACAACCTGGACTGCCGCCAGTGCCGCCGCCGCCGCCACAGACCAGTCGGTAGTCGATAGTCGGTAGTCGTCAGTCGATAGATAAAGGCTCTGCTCGGTGATTTCGCTCTGTGTTCGTCTTGTTCTGAAGGCTGAAAGCTGATGGCTGAGGGCTATTTGTCACAAAATGCACTTTTGACTTTGACGACTTTGACGACTTTGACGAATTTTGGGAGTTGAAAGTGCTGAGTACAAAGTTGAAAGTGAAAGACTCGGGATGCTCTCTGTGTCCTCTGTATTGGTCTTCATGTCTTGTGTCTGTCCGACGACGACGACGACGACACAAAACAGAGTTGCATAAGAATGGACTTGCAACACTTGCAACGTTTGAGGGAAAACAGTGGCACAAGATTCACGAATTGAAAAAAGGACTGATGCGAATCTGACGAATCTGACGAATCTTGTGAATCAACGCCGTGACATC
>JALHNT010000088.1 GCA_022843385.1 Anaerolineae bacterium
CACCAGGCACAAATCCGCTGGTGTTGCTGGGTGGGTTCGCCATCATCGCCATCCTGCTGGTGATCGTCGTGCTGGCTCTGTTCAACCGGCCATCTGAGAGCGTAGTCGTCAGCACGGCTACACCGGCTGGCGTGGCCGTTCAACCCAGCGCGACCAGCGCACCGCCGCGCCCGACAGCAGTGCCGGTCTTCGGCACACTGAACTTCAGCAGCACCAACCAGCTCGGCGATACGGCTACGCTACAGGTCAACAACCTCACACCACCCGGCGACGGGCAGCGCTATATCGTCTGGCTGCAAAACACGGTGGATGATGCTGTGCTGAAACTCGGCGAACTGACGCTCAACGCGCGGGGCAGCGGTGTATTGCCGCCGTATGTCGATGAAGATGGACGGCTGCTGGCGACCACGTTCAATGCGCTGGCGGTGACGCTGGAGACAGGAGACAGCGACCAACCGGTGGGAGACATTGTATACAGCGGATTTGTGCCGCCAGAAATCATGACCGCGCTCTCAGAAATCTTCATTTCATCGCCCAACGGGATCGAAACCGCCTTGCTGAGTAACACATCGGCCTATAGCGCTCCGGTGGCGGGCGGCGGACCAACCGGTGGTCTGCTCGCCAGTGTGATCGCCGAGGCCAAAATGGCGCAGCAGCATGCCGGGCTGGCGCAACTGGCTTCGACGGTGGGCGGGATGCACGTCCATAATGAACACACCAACAACATCCTGCTCGGCACGCTGGAAGATTACGATGGCAGTGGTTCCGCCGAAAATCCAGGGTTTGGCAAGGGCGTCATCCCCCTCCTCGATCAGATGGAAGCGCTGCTGCTGGATGCGGCACAAGCGCCGAATGCCAGCAATCGCTTGCAGGCCGATGTTGAAACGGTTCGCATCTGCATCCAGAATACCCGGCTGCGCGCCACCCGCGTTATCGATCTGGAGAACGAAATGCTGACCTTGAACGATGTGACGCTGGCGGCACCGCTGGCCGACGAATCAACCACGCTCATGGCAAACCTGCTCAACGGGCTGGACGCCAATGGCAACGGGCAGGTTGAGGCTTCGGAGAATGAGTGCGGCCTGAAACAGATCGAAACTTTTGGACTGCTCCTCAATACGCTCAATCTGGTCCAAGGGGCACTGTCCACCAGCGATGGGCAGGCATCGTGAAATCCTATGCTCCGCCTTCAGGTTGGGTCATCGGCCTGTTGTTGATGGCGCTGCTGGCTGCCTGTGAACCGCAGCAACCAACGCTGGCTCCACCCGGCACCTTTGTTCCAGTCGAACGTGATCTGCCAACGCTCCCCCCGCCCCCCTGGACAGAACCGGCAGAGCCGATCACGCTGGGCAATGCGCCCCGCATCGGTTATCTGGGGCGGCTGGATGCTCCTGGTCAGCCAACGACCATCTTCAGCTACGCCTTCTCGCTGGAAGGGACGCGGCTGGTCGGCCTGAATAACAGCCAACTGGTGATGTGGAATCTGATTGATGGACGCATCCTGTTCACTACCGATCGCGATCAGGCATCATTCGTGTTTTACGGCGCAGACAAGGATGAAGTCTACACCCTTGATCCAGCCGGGTTGATCCGCATTTATGATGCCAATCTGGGTCAAAAGATCACTGAACTGCCGGGCAACCCCAGCTTCAACGGGCGCTATGCCTATTACCGCGATGAAGGACTGCTGGCACTGGGCGGGCTGGATGGCACGATTAAGGTGTGGGACGTAGGCGAGCGCACCTCGCTGGTGACGATTGAAGCCCACCGCAATCAGATCACTGGATTGACGTTCACAGCAGATGGCACACGCCTGGCAAGCGGCAGCGATGATGGCACGGTGAAACTCTGGGACTGGCGCAGCCGCACAGCTTTGCAACAACTTCAGGCCAATATCCTGCATCTGGCCTTCTCGCAGGATGGGGCGCTGCTGGCGGCAGGTGAAGCCAGCAGGATCAGCTTGTGGGATACGGCGGAGGGCAGGCTGCGGGCGACCATCAGCAGCGGCCAACGTTCGCTGACGGATGTATTGCTGGTGTCGCCGGATGGCGAGTTCATCGTCAATGGGGGATCGCTCCCGTCGCTCACGATCTGGGATGCCGACACCGGGCAACTGGTCAACACACTCTCTGGGCTGGGCGGCGATTCAACATCGGCGGCTTTTTCGCCCAACGCTGAGCTGCTCATCACTTCCACACTCGGCGGATTGGTATCCTTGTGGGACACCGCTCAGTTCCGCAGCGATACCCTGCGGCGGGGCGATCTGAATGTGGGTACGCGCCAGATATTGTACGCCGACTGGTCAAGCGACGGCTTTCTGCTGGTGCTGGTGGATGCCAGCGGCCCGATCCAGTTGTGGGGCATCCAGCCTGAACCCACGCCGACACCGCAAGGATAGGACGAGGACTATCATGAACCGCTGGATCTTCGCATTCTGTTTCGCCCTCTTCACCCCGCTGCTGGCGCTGGCACAGGATGATGTGCCGGTTGCATTTGATCTGACCTATGACCAGTCAGTGCAGGAAACGCTGACCGCCGCAGCATTTTACGACTGGTGGCAGTTCGAGGGACTGGCTGGTGACCTGATTGTAGTGGATATGCAGGCATCGGGCGGTCTGGCTCCGCTGCTGGGGCTGCTCGATCCAGGTGGTTCGCTGGTGGCCCGCAGCGAGAATGGCGTCATCGATGGCACGATCACGCTGGAATACGCGCTGCCATCTCCTGGTCGCTACACGATTGTGGCGACGCGGGTCGATAATGAAAACGGCACCACCATCGGGGCCTACTCTCTGCAACTGCGGCGCGCCAATGCCACCTCACTGGATTCGACGCTGTATCAGGATGTCACCTTCGTCTGTGAGGATTTTGAGGCCACAACTGCGGCCACGATACGCTTACAGGATGATCTCAAGGAGGGACAGCGCTACCGAGTGACAGTCTATGGACTCGATGGTTTTGAGCCGGTCATCCGCATCGAATTTCAGGGTCCGAAGATGGTCGAACCCTACGAATTCTGCAATACAGATGCCCAGGTGACAACCGGTGATACCTACACTCTTCCCGGCAATATCACCGGGACGATCACAGCAGATAAACGCATCCAGGCGTCGCAGATTGGGATCAATGGCGCAGATCAGGCAGGGGTCGTCACCCTGACCATCGCCAGCCGCGAAGGTAAGCCGGGAAAATGGTTCGCCGTCATCGATCAGATCGGACTGGATGCAGGAGGTGACATCGATACGATTGAGGTAAGGCTTGGGCCGCTGGCCGCCACGCGCACTGCCCTGACCGCCTATATCGTGGGAAAGAGCAACAGCCGCCTTGATCCGATACTGCGCTGGGGTGAACAGGATTCATTCTGCGACGATGCCGGACGGGGAGACTGCGTTGAGGTTCCCTCGATTGCCCGCTATGGCGCGACACTCAATGAGTTAGGGACTCCCGAGCCGATTCTGGGGGATCGTTCCGATGCCGGATTGATCCTGGCTCCGGGGAACGCCGATCCGATGACGCTGGTGATTGGCAGTCGCAACAACGAGACGCATGGCGATTACGCCCTGTTTCTGATCGGGGAACTCCCACCGCGCCCGTAGCCCTACCACTCCCACCACTGTTTGTCACCCGTCGGCTGGTGTGGCACATAGGCACGGTGGGTGGCGTTGCGCAAATAGTCGAGCACGATGGGAAAGTTTTCGTCCGGCGAACGGATCGAGTCGACGAACAAGGCGTTATCGTTCCAGGGCTGGTAGTACTCGCGCATGCGCAGCACATCCTCCCAGCCCACTGGCTTCCAGCCTGGCACATACATGACCCGATCCCGCATCCGTCTTTTCCACTCTTCATCATCAGAACAGTAGCAGTAGATGGTGGCAAAACGCGCCTTGTGTCGGGCCGCGATCTCGCTAGCAACCGTGCGGAAATGATCCAGCGGAAAGGTGGCGTCGAGGATGCAGCTCAACCCCAGCCCCAATTGTTCATCAGCCAGATCGAGGATGATATAATAGCCATCGCCGCTGCTGGCTTCGGCCAGGTGATGATCGCGCAGCACCCGCTGGACGCGGTCTTTGGCGAACGCGGGAATACCCAATCGGCGCGAGGTCATGCGCGCCATCGTCGTCTTGCCGCCCCCTGGCATCCCGGCGAACAATATTAAGGTCGGTTCAGCAATCGGTTCCGTCATATCCATCCCATGAGTCAGATCGCCACTTTATCATAACCCGGATTGGTTGCACTGGCGTCTCATCCTTATGTACCAGCAAAAAGGCGACTCGTTCCAGTCGCCTTTTGTTTCAGAGGTGCGAATCAATCGTCAGCGGCGTTTCTCGTCCTTGCGACCGCGCCGGGTGAACCAGAAGATCAGCAGCAGGATAATCAATCCGATCAGGCACAGGCCAGCCAGCAGCGTCGTGTTGAGCGCTGGCGGAGCCGACTGCGTTTCGGCAGTCAGCGGCACCGTTGTATCAGTTGGCGCGGGCGTCCGGTCAACCGTAGCGGTTGCGCCGGCTGCGGTGTTGGTGGCCGGACGCGGCGTGCTGCTGGGCGGTACAACAGTTGCCGAGGCTTCCTCAGTTGGAACTGGCGTGGCACTGCTGGTCGTGTCCGGGGCGGCTGTCGTCGCTTCTTCGGTCACTTCTGCCACAACCAACGTCGGCGCTTCGGTATCGGTGGGCGACAGCGCGGTATTGGTCGGACGCAGGGTCGCACTAGGCGAGACATCGGTTGCCGTTGGCGGGATAGATGTGTTGGTCGGGCGCGACGTGGCGCTCGGTGGGACATCGGTTGCCGTTGGCGGAACCGGCGTATTCGTTGGACGCGGCGGATTGGCAGCGGCTACCGAGGTGTTGGTCGGGCGCGGCGTAGCGCTCGGCGGAACATCTGTCGCGGTTGGCGGGACGGATGTATTGGTCGGGCGCGACGTAGCGCTCGGCGGAACATCTGTCGCGGTTGGCGGAACCGGCGTCTCACTGGCGGGAACCGGCGTGGCGCTCGGCGGGATGCGCGTGTTGGTCGGGCGCGGTGTGGCGCTCGGCGGGACATCCGTCGCGGCTGGCGGAACCGGCGTCTCACTGGCGACCACCAGCGCAACAGCCGTCGGCTCTTCGGTGTTGGTCGGGATCGGTGTGAACGTGGGCGGCAGCGGGGTAGCTGTCGGCGCTGGCACACTGAAGGTCACGCTGTCGGTGGCGCTGCGTCCGCCGCCATTGGTGACGACCACGCTCAGCGTGGTTTCGCCGGATTCAAGGGCGTTCGGGTCAAGATCAAGGGTGAAAGGCGCTTCGGTCTGGTTCGCCACTTCCTCGCCGTTGATACTCCACACGGCGCTGACGACATCGGTCTGAAGGCTGCTGGCTTCAGCAGTCACAGTGGTCAAACCCGTCAGCGTGTCGCCATCACTGATGCCATTCAAACTGACCTGCGGCGGATAGGCCGGGACGCGGAAGGGAATGACGCGCTCGCTGCGACCGCCATTGCTGTCGCGAATGATGATGGTGAGCGTGTGATCGCCAGGAGCGAGGGTCACCGGGTCGAGAGTAAGATCGGTTGTGCCTTTGGCGACCACACTTCGGACGACCTCCCCATCGAGTTCAACGATCAGGCCGTCAATCGTCGCGCCCTGGGGCGATGCGCCGCTGATGGTGATGGTTGTCGGCAGGCTGACGATGGCGTCATCTTCCAGCCCTTCGACGGTGGCAGTCGGCGGGATGACCGGCACTTCGAATTCAAACTGGACTACGCTGCGGGCGTTGTTGACGTCGCGCACAACAGCTTCAAAGGTATTGGTACCCGGCGGCAGAGCCAACGGATCAATCACCGTGCTAGCGGTATCCCCAGCGCGACTGGTCACAATCTGATCATTGATGCGAATCAGCACACCGGCCAGCGGCGACTGGGTTTGTGTACCAGTGACCGTGACATCGGTCGGCTCTCCCACCATCTGCCCGGCTTCGAGACCGGTCACCGTAGCCGTCGGCGGGATGGCCGCGACTTCAAAGGTGACGGTGGCAACGGTGCGGGCATTGGTCACATCGCGGGTCACGACTTCCAGCGTATGGGAGCCGGGAGTCAATGTCACTGGATCGATGGTGATGGTGGCACTTTCACCGGCGCGACTGGTGATGACCTGTCCATCGAGGCTGATAATGACGCCGGCGACGCGCGATTGGGTCGCCAGCGCATTGACCGTCACTTCCGTCGGCGCGCTGATGATCTGGTCAGCCGTGAGATTGATAATCTCCACGCCGGGCGGAATGGCCGCGACTTCAAATTCAGCGCTGATCGTAGCCGCCTCACCGCGCGTATCACGCACCACTGCTTCAAAAGTGTGGAGGCCAGGCGAGAGCGTGACCGGATCAATCGTGATGCTGGCGCTGTCGCCGGCACGGCTGGTGATGACCTCGCCATCCAGGCTGATGATGACCCCGGCGATGGGCAGTTGCGTCTGGTTGCCGACGACGGTCACTTCGCGCGGCTGATCGAGCACCTCGCCTGCCGCTATCCCAGTGACGCTGATCGCTGGTGGGATGCGAACGACTTCAAAAGTCTGGTTGAAGCTGCCGGTATCGCCGTCGCTGTCGGTAGCGTTGACGGTCAGGGTGTTCGTTCCGGGCGGCAGCGCAAATGGATCAATTGTGATGGTATAAGGGGATTCGCCTTCCAGCGCCACCGCGTCAGAGTCGTTGATCTGATAATCGGCGCTGGTCACACCATCATCGCCCTGAATGTTGATGGTGACGTCGGTCGGTTCGCTGATGCCCTCCGGCAGGCCGCTGATGGCAACCACTGGCACCGGGATCGGAGCGCGCACGGCTGCGACGGCATCATCGCTGCCCTCGCTGGTCGTCACCGACAATGGCACGGAATAAATGCGTCCATCGGCAGGAACATCGGTTTCGAGCGTGATGATGTACTGGCTGCGTAGAGTGGTCGCCAGGCCATTGTAAATCTCCAGCAGTTCATCGGGGGTGGGCGACTCGTTGAACTGGGCATTGGTCGCGCCAGAGAGATCGAGGAGATAAGTGCGGTCAATACCGAAGCCGAGGCCGATGGTATAAACGGGGACACCCCGCCGGAGCGCCAGGTTGAGGGCGGCTTCACGCGGGTTGCCGCTGCGTCCGCCGAACTCGGCACCATCGCTGAGAATGATGACCGCCCGACGCGGCAGGGGAGAACGCGCCGCTGTCTCGATCGCCAGAACACCACCATCATACAACGCCGTCTGACCGCCAAAGGGCAGATTGCGGATGACATCGGTCAGCACCACTTTGTCGGTGGTGTAATCCTGTACCAGTTGCTCGTTATTGGCAAAGGTGACAATCGCCACCGGGTCATTCGGACCAATCGCATTGACGAATTCAATCGCAGCTTCTTTGGCCGCTTCAATCGGCGGGCCAGCCATGCTGCCGGAGATATCAATCGCCAGCACCACCGCGAAACTGAGTTCGTCTTCCGTCAGATTCTCGACGCTGACAATGCGGAAATTCTGCGCCGCATCACCGGCGACGGCGAAATCGTTGATGCCCAATCCGACCACCGGCTGACCGACACGGTCATAAACATTGGTGGTGATGACAATCTGTGGATAAGGCGATGGGTTGACTCCGGTGACTTCCAGGCGCACCAGCGGCGCATCCTGTGCCAAGCCCCAGACCAGCGGCAGCAGCAGCAATAGAGCAAGAATGGACAGTGAAACCCGTTTCAAGGCGAACCCCCACCGAGTACCGACGCAGATAAAGTTGGCAAGATCTCCCGATGGGTTAATGTTACCCCAACGTTGTCGTTCCCGCTATATGCCGATGCTATAAAAAATGCATTCGATAGCGGCTATGCGAATGTGCTGGTATGGGTATTAATCAGGAACAGCACGGCATTACCAGTCAGCTACCAGACATTCTGAGCAGCGATCAGCTAATCAAGTTGGCACAGGTTGCTGGAGCCAGGGTGCATCGCCCGTGAAAGACCGCCCTGTCATCGCAAGGCGGTCCTCAGTTTATGGGGTTTGATTAACCGAAACGCTGCTCTACCGGCACAAAATCGGCCTCATAGCCGAAGTAACGCGGGCCGACCACCTTGATGCCGGCTTCGGTGCGCCAGTGGGGATGGCTGGGTATGCCCAGCACTTTGACGCGGAAGCCATAGCGAAGCTGTTCAGTTGTGATCGGTTCGCCGGTATCCTCTTCTACCATCGTGATGAGATCGGGGACGCTGATCACAATCTCGCCATCCTTCTCCGCCATCAGGTTCTCGTTCTGGAATTGAATCTTCATCCGGCTGCCACTGTTGACACCAATTCCATCCAGGATGGCTTCTCCGCGCGCAAAGCCCGCTACTGTGCGCCGCTGGACATCCACCAGCTTGCCATGAAAGACCACAAAGGCACCGGTCACCTGCTGAATCGCTGCAATCGGATCGGTATGAGCCGCGCGCGCCTCGCGGATAGTCCTGCCAATTTTCTCGGCCAGGCTCATCGTGCCATGCACGGCGGCTTCTCGCTGCTGCGCCCCAGTAGCGGCATAACAGGCGATGTGCGCTGTCGCACCCATATTCACAGCGATGCCGCGTGCGAACGTCTCCATCCAGCGGTTATCGATGGTCGAGAGAACTGCGCTGTTGCCCTTCTCATCAGCCATCGTGAACGGCGTCGCGGTGATGCCGTACAGGTTGTGCGTCACCATCTGGATCTCCGGGAAGGCACGTCCCATGCCATCCAGATCGAGCAGCGGCAGCCGCAGCCGGGCCGCCAGCGTGATCGGGATCGTTGAATTGATGCCGCCGGCCTCAATCGAGTAAATGTAATTGACCGGCTTGCCCAGAAAGCTCTGTACCGCTTTATAGGCCTGGACGCATTCCTCGCCGCCGGGCATCTTTTCCACCATGACCGTCGGCGCGCCCATCATGGCAATCGCCACCGACCATTCATCATCACCCATTTCATCCACAGTCAGGAGCTCGACCGGCCCGTGCTCATGGATGGCTTCCTGCGCCATCAACTTGCCGATGTAGGGGTCGCCGCCACCGCCCGTCCCCAGCACCGCAGCGCCCAGCGCAATATCGTCAACTTCCTGAATACCAATGGTCCGTCGCATCATCTTTCTCCTGGTATCCGCCTTGCGGCAGGGTTGTTAGGCAATGCCAATGCCCGGCGTTTTGGGCATCGGGATATAGGTTACATCGGGATAGCCAAAAGCCGCTGGTCCCACGACCTTCAGCGCGACCGGGGTACGAAACTGATCGGTACAGGGGATGCCCAGCACCGTCACGCGCAGCCCATAGCGCAGTTGCTCGGTGGTAATCGGTTCGCCGGTTTCGGTCTCCAGCAGGCAAATCAAATCCGGGACACAGGCCACAACCGTGTCGCGGGTATCGCGACCGCCACGCCAGGCGACCAGATTCTCATTCTGGAAAGCGATATGCAGCCAATCGCCCCGATATACTCCCAGACCCTCACAGACCAGCTCACCACGGGCAAAGCCGCCCGTCGTCTTACGCTGAACATCCACCAGCTTGCCGGCGAACAACTCGCTCCCGCCGGTCACATCCAGCACCGCCTGGGTATGCGACTCTTTGGTGCGGCGGGCACGCAGCACCGCCTCACCAACCCGTTTTGCCAGCGTCAGTGTCCGTGGCACCGAAGTCGCCTTAATCTGTTTGCCCGTCATCAGAGTCGTCACCAGCATGGCCGTGCAGCCCATCTGCACACACACATCACGGGCGAAGCGCTCCAGCGTATTGGCATCGGTGATATGGCTGAATAGAACGCGATTGTTCTTCTCATCCACCAGCACGCCCGGCGTCGGCTTGACTCCGGCGATCAGGTGGGTACTCATCTGAAGTTCGGGGAAAGCGCGCCCCATCGCATCGCCATCCACCACCGGCTTACCCGTCAGAGCCCCGGCAATCAGCGGCTCAATCGAATTACCACCGCCCACTTCAGCACAGGCGATGGCATCAATAGGACGCCCGATATAACTTTCCAGCGCTTCAATGGCCCAGAGCGGCTCGTCCCCACCCGGCATCTTTTCGATCCCGACTGTCGGCGCGCCCATCATGCCAACCTCTGTCACCAGCGCATCATCAGCCACATCGTCAATATCGATGACATTCACCTGATAGCCGTGACGCAGCATGTCCTGCATCCGCAGCATCCCCAGATACGGGCTGCCACCACCGCCGGTACCGAGGATACCAGCACCGATGGCGATTGCTTCGACTTCATCAATGGTGATCGACCACATCTTATTCAACCGCCAGTGTGCCGACTGCCTTGACGCGGATGCGAGTCGCGTTGCCGGGCAGATAGGCCAGCGGCACTTCCTCAACATCAACAATTTCGACCGTGTCCGGCACCGCGCCGCCTTCCAACACCCGCGCAGTAGCCTCTGACTTGGCCTGCTCCAGCGCTTTGTCGCGCGGAATAGCATCCAGGCTGAAGACCCGATCCACCTCGCCACCCACCTGAGCAATCGCTGCCCCAATGGCATTGGCAACTGATGCGTGTTCCGGGCGATGCAGTTCGGATACGCCGTTCAGCGAATCGCCGACCAGCACGATGCCACCGCCGACCAGGATGACAGGTACCGCGCCGGCGGCGGTCTTCATGCGGTCGATGCTGACTTCGATCATTTCCCACATGCGGCTGAGGGCAGCCTGCACCAGCGCTTTGTCCAGATGAGCCACGCGACTCTTATCGCCCATATCGGCCATACCCGCAGCGACCGCGATATCGGATGTCGTCAGGTCGCTGCCACCAAAGACCAGCGCCCGCGTTGTGATTTCGTAACCGACGCTCTGTGGACCAATCTGGAGCGGATCCTGGCGCACATGGCTGCCCCCGCCCAGACCAAAAGACAATACATCCGGCATACGGAAGTTGGTGCGGACGCCGCCGATGCGGACCGCAACCGAGGCCTCACGCGGGAAGCCCTGCGACAGGACGCCGACATCCGACGTTGTGCCACCGATGTCCACCACCACCGCATCCTTCAAGCCGGAGAGAAAGGCCGCGCCGCGCATACTGTTGGTTGGGCCAGAGGCAAAGGTCAGAACTGGATACTTTTCCACAAAGTCAGCGCTCATCAGGGTGCCGTCATTCTGGCTGATGTAGAACGGGGCAGTGATGCCCAACCCAGCCAACGCATCGCGGAAGGATTGCACAATCTTGACCGCCAGATGGGAAAGACAGGCATTCATGGCGGCTGCGTTTTCGCGCTCCAGCAGGCCAATACGCCCGATTTCATGCGACAGGCTGATCTTCACGCCAGGGATTTCAGCAGCAATGATCTCGGCAGCGCGCTTTTCCTGATCGGGATTGACCGGGGAAAAGACCGACGAAACCGCCACACAGTCGATTCCGGCAGCGCGCACTTTCTGGGCTGCTTCACGGATTTCGTCCTCGCCCAGCGGCGCAATCGGGCGGCCATCGAATTCATAACCACCATGCACCAGATAGTACACACCCCCTATGGCAGCCTTCAGATCTTCCGGCCAATCGACATAAGGCGGCAGAGCGGAAGTGGCTGGCAGGCCGATGCGAATGACCGCCGTCTTGCTGAGCGACTTACGCTCGACTACGGCATTGGTGAAGTGGGTTGTCCCCAGCATGACCGCCTTAATGGCTTTGGGGGAAACCTTGGTTTTCGCCAGCAGGTCATTCAATACATTACTGATGCCGCTGCTGACATCGCGCGTGGTGGGCGACTTGGCCCAACCGACGACTGTGCGCCCATCCATGAGTACGGCGTCCGTGTTGGTGCCGCCGACATCAATGCCAATCCGCATAGAAGTTGCTCCCTTGATAGATGAATTTTGCAGAAAATGGTAATGTGCCGATTATAGTGAGGCGGTCAAAAACTGCCAACCAATCCTAGCGCATACCATCGGGATAGCGTTCACCAGCCTCCACCGGGAAGGGCAGGACATTGCCCCAGGGCGGCATCGGGCAGGTGGTGTAATCACAAAAAGCGCAGGGCGGCTGGTAGAATTTATTGAAATCCACATCGACCTCATGGTCATTCAACAAGGCCGCCATCAGGAAACGTCCTGCCCCATAGGTGGCTTTGCCGCTGGTGCCGTCGCGCATCAGTAACCAAACATAATCCGGCCCCAGTTCGGATGCCATCGCCGCAAACTGAAAGCGCTGTCCCAGTAGTTCAAAGCTGACCGTGCCGATGTTTTCCAGTTCCTGAGTCAGGCCCCCAGTATGGTCGACGGTGAAATCGTGCGCTTGGGGGTGACGAGTAAACTCCCCCACGACCCGATAGCGAGGGTCAATCGGAAACCAGGCACGCCCAGGGAAGTTCAGGCGCTTGGGGCTATTGGCATCCCAGACCCGGACGTTATACGGGTCACTGGCCCACTGCATGACGCCAAAGCTCACTTGCCGCACCCGCACCACCGACATATCGCCCGGCTCATAGCGATTCCGCAGCAGCGCCGTTTGAGTCTCGATCCCATCCACCGTCACCGGTTCATCGCAGGTGACCTGCAGCGTACCATGATCGCCCTGAAAGCGGATGATCCCCAGCCGCTCCGGTGCCGCACCAGCCGGCAACCGAACATCGCTATCCGGCGCGCTGCCGACGGTGTTTTCTCCCAGCTTCAGGGGATACATCCCGACTATCGCCAGCCATCCCCAGGGACCAGGGGCACGCATCTGCCGATCCATGTCCTGCCGCCAGGCTTCAACGCCAGTTACATAGTCGGTCAGGGATTGATGAGTCTGTGCCATCGAACAGCCTCCAGCCAGCCTAAGTGGAACAGCCCGGAATTGTGGCAAAAGAGCCGGCATTCAGCAACCACATGGACTCAGGGCTGGCAGACTCGCAAAACAGTTGGCAGTCCCTGCAACCCGTGTTATAGTCTGAATCCTCAACTGCAACCAGGCAATTTACCCGTATCTTGTTCTCGTTCGAGAGGAATCACCTTATGTCCAATCCGACTCATCGACTTCTGGCCGATCTCCGCGCCGGGCGCATCAGTCGCCGCCAATTCCTGGGAATGCTGGCGACACTGGGTGCAGCCACTGTCGCTACCCCGGCGATGGCGCAGCGGCCTCAGATCAGTCTGCGCTCCATGATGGCCCCAAGCCGACAGATTGAACCCAAAGTGCTGGTCTACGGCGGTTCGCAGGATATCGCTACGATTGACCCCGCCGACCGCACCGACTATTCAATCAATGCCATTGTGCGCCAGTTGTATGACCGCCTGTTCCGCTTTGAAGGCGGATGGCCCCAGCCCATCGAGCCCGGTCTGGTGCAGGAATGGGGCGCGAGCGATGATGCCCGCGAGTGGACATTCACGATTACAGATAAGGCCCGCTTTGAAGATGGATCGCCACTGACAGCGGAAGATGTCGTCTTCTCTTATCAGCGCACGCTGCGGGCCCAGAAACAGCGTTCCAGCCTGTTGAGCGGCTACCTGGATGTGGATGGCATCAAGGCCACTGACAACACCACTGTCGTCATGACGCTCAAGACCCCCTATGGCGCGTTTGACCGGCTGCTGGCCTTCCTGGAACAGCCGATTGTCAGCAAGGCGATCGCCCTGGCGAATGAAGTCGATGGCGATGAAGGCGCCAATTACCTGATCGATCACGCAGCGGGCAGCGGGCCGTTCCGCATCAAGAACTGGCAGATCGGTTCGGTATACGAGATCGAAGCAGTGCCGGATTACTGGCAGGGGTGGCCGGGTGAAGGTCGTCTGGCGGGCGTCGTCTGGCAGAAGACCGAAGACTCGGGAACACGCAAGACCGGCCTGCTCTCCGGTCAGTTTGATATTTCGGACACCATCTCGACCAGCGATATCGAAGAGATCAACGCCAACGCCACGACCACGGCCTTCGTTGATTACGGTCTGCTGGCCGGTTACTTGAAGTACAATACCCAGGCCGGGCCGACGGCTGACCCGAACTTCCGCAAGTTCCTGAATTACAGCTTCAACCGTCAGGCATTCTCCGATTCACAGCTCGGCTATGTCAAGATGATGACCGGCCCGCTGCCTGAAGGCGTCCCTGGTTACGACCCGAACCTCGAAACCCAGTACACCTATGACCCGGAGAAGGCTCGCGCTGCCCTCGATCTGACTCCCTACAAGGACGGTGGCATCAGCGTCGACTTTGTATATGTCAGCGGGCTGGACTTTGAAGAAGCCGGCGGCCTGATCCTGCTGGACGAATTGCAGAAGTACAACATCACCCTCAACCTGGTGCCGAAGAACTGGCCGGACATCGTGGGTGCCTGCACAACGCCCGAGAGCGGCCCGCAGATTGGCTTCATCTTCGATCAGTTCCCGCCGCTGGCCGACACCTGGTTAATTGAGAAATATTCCAGCAAGAGCTGGGATCGTCCGACCGGCGGCAGCTTCCAGGCCTGCTCGTTCTACAAGAATGAGGAAGTGGACGGCATCCTGGATGAACTGCGCGTGACCACCGATCCGGCCACGGCTGAAGCGATGGTCAAGAACCTTCAGGCCATCATCTCCAACGATGCCCCCGATCTGCCGTTGTATGTCGCGCCGAACGTGCTGGGCTTTAACAAGCGCGTCAAGGGTTTCACCTACTTTGGTGACATCAGCGCCGATTTCTGGCGGCTGTGGCTGGATGACGCGACCTAATTCCTGATCGATCGTCGCAGGGGCGGACAATCGTGCGCCCCTGCCAATGACCTGTTCCTGACCGACTCCATCTGGTTTGATAGAGAATTTCATCCGCTATGCTTCGTTACATTGGCCGACGTTTGCTCCTGATTCCCATCGTCCTCATCGGTCTGTCGCTGGCGACCTTCTTCATCTCGCGCATTGTGCCGGGCGACCCGGTCAAACTGGCGGCCGGGCCACAGGCGCGACCGGAACAGATCGAACGCATGCGCGAGGAATTTGGTCTGGATCGCCCGCTGGTCGAGCAGTATCTGCGCTACATGGGTGGCTTGCTCCAGGGGAATTGGGGCTATTCGATCAGCAACCGCCGCGAAGTCGGGCCCGATCTGGTGCGTTTCTTCACAGCGACGCTGGAACTGACAATTATCTCCACGCTGATCGGATTGATTATCGGCATCCCGCTGGCAATTGTCTCGGCGCGCTGGCGTGATCGCTGGCCGGATCATCTTTCGCGTTTTCTCTCGATTGGCACAGCCAGCGTTCCGGTGTTCTGGATCGCCATCATTCTGCAGATTATTCTGGCACAAAATCTCCGGGTACTGCCGGCCAGCGGACGGTTCGATCCGCGCGCCGAATACCCCCAGGTAGTGAGTGGGATGCTGACGGTAGACACGCTGCTGGCGGGCGATCTGAATGGTTTTGGCACCACGCTGCGCTATATGCTCATCCCGGCGATCTGCCAGTCCTTCCTCGTCATCTCGGTCATCACCCGCCAACTGCGCGGGGATATGCTGGATATGATGAACAAGGATTTTGTGCGGGTGGCCCGCGCCAATGGCATCCCGGAGCGCATGATCTGGCTGCGCTATCTGATGAAGAACACGCTGATCGCCACCGTCTCAATGCTGGGCTTCATCATCGGTTATCAGTTGGGTGGTGCACCGCTGATCGAATATGTGCTGGACTGGCCGGGCATTGGTCAGTACGCGCTCAAAGCGGCGCTGCTGCTGGATTTTCAGCCCATCATGGGGGCAACGCTCTTCATTGGCTGCGTGGTAGTGGTGGTCAACCTGTTGACCGATCTGCTCTATCGCAGCATTGATCCACGTATTGGATTTCGCTAATGATCGACTCGACTCAGACAACCTGGCTGACGCGCTGGCGTACCGAAAATGCCAGCCAGATCAGCGATTTTCGACGCGGCCTGTATCGTTTCACCCGCAATCAACTGTCGCTGATCGGCCTGTTCATTGTGATCGCGCTGGTCATCATTGCGCTCACCTGCCCCTTGTGGATACCCTACCCCGGTGATGTGAGCGGAGATGTCAATCCGGCTAATCGCTTGAAACCACCGGGTCAGGTCCATTTGTTTGGCAGCGATGACTATGGTCGGGATGTGTTCTCGCGCACCATCTGGGCGACGCGCACCTCGCTGGTCGTCGGCGTCATCATTCTGACGGTTGCCATCAGCATCGGCGTCACCCTCGGCGCGATCGCCGGTTATTTTGGCGGTTGGGTCAACGAAGTCATCATGCGCCTGACCGACATCATGCTGACTTTCCCCGGCATCTTTCTGGCGCTGGCGATCTCAGCCGTGTTGGGACGCGGCATCGAAATTGCCATGCTGGCGCTCTCGATCACCTGGTGGCCGGGCTATTGCCGCCTGGTCGAAGCCCAGATGCTCAAGATGCGCGAAGAGGATTTTGTGGTGGGAGCGCGCGCGATTGGTGCCAGCAATATGCGGATTATCTTCCGCCACATTCTGCCAAATCTGCTGACGGGCATCATCGTCAAGGCCTCGATGGATTTTGGCTTTGCTGTGCTGGCGATAGCCTCGCTCAGCTTCATCGGCGTTGGCGTTCAACCGCCTGACCCGGACTGGGGATCGATGATTTCACAGGGGCGCCGCTTCGTCACCAACGGCTGGTGGTATTCGACTTTCCCCGGACTGTTCATGTTTGTAACGGTGCTGGGCTTCAACCTGCTGGGTGATGGGCTGCGCGATCTGCTCGACCCGAATGCGACGGTGCGCTGATCATGGCTGAAACTCCTCTGGTTGAAATCCGCAACCTGTACGCCGAAATGGTCACCTTCGACGGCGTGGCGAAGGTGTTGAACGGCGTTGACCTGACCATCAACAAAGGCGACCTGCTGGGGCTGGTCGGCGAAACCGGTTGTGGCAAATCCGTCACCGCCATGACCATTCCGCGCCTTGTCCCTCAGCCACCGGCTCGTTATCCCCAGGGTCAGGTCATCTTTCGCGGTGAGGACATGCTGACCAAGAGCGCCGATGCCATGCGCGAACTGCGCGCCCAGCACATCGGCGTGGTATTTCAGGATCCGATGACCGGCCTGAACCCGGTGTTTACCATCGAACAACAAATGGTGGATGCCATCCTTGCCCGCCAGAATGCCATCAGCTCGACCGGCTTTGTGCGTGGCTGGATGCCTTCCAACCGCCAGCGTCGTCTGGCCGCCCACGACAAAGCGATCCAACTGTTGCGACGAGTGGGTATCCCTGAAGCTGAAAAACGGGTACATGCTTATCCGCATGAGTTCAGCGGCGGTATGCGCCAGCGTGTGCTGATCGCCCTCGCTATTTCAGGGCAGCCCGATTTGCTGATTGCCGATGAGCCGACGACGGCGCTGGATGTTTCAGTACAGGCGCAGATTTTGCGGCTGATCGCCCAACTGGTGCGCGAGATCAACCTGACGGTGCTACTCATCACCCATAACATTGGCGTCGTCGCCCAACTATGCAATCGCATCGCCGTGATGTATGCGGGCAATGTGGTCGAAACTGGCCCAACGCGCGACATCCTGCGCTCGCCCAAACATCCCTATACTCAGGGCTTGATGCGAGCCATCCCCAATGACGACAGCGGGCGCGGCACCCTCCAGGGAGTCAGCGGCAATGTGCCGAGTCTGCTCGACCCACCTCCTGGTTGCCGTTTCCATACCCGCTGCCCGCATGTGACTGACCGCTGCAAACAGCGCATCCCACCCATGCACTCGATCAGGGATGGGCATGAGGTCGCCTGCGTGCTGTACGAGAATGGAGGAGGCGCAGCATGAGCCTGCTCGAAGTCAACAATCTGACCAAAGTCTTCGGTGGACGAGGCAAGCCCGGCGTGCGCGCCGTCGATCAGGTCTCATTAAGAATTGAAGAGGGTTCAACCTTTGGGCTGCTCGGCGAATCCGGGTCGGGCAAAAGCACGCTGGCTCGCCTGATCCCACGACTGATCGAGCCGACTTCCGGCGAAATCCGTTTTGAGGGGCAGGCGCTGCACACACTGCGTGAGCGAGAAATGCGCGCGATGCGCGAGCGTATTCAAATCGTGTTTCAGAATCCGTTCTCATCGCTCAACCCGCGCATGACCGTCCGCCAGTTGATCGGTGAGCCGCTGCTGGTCTTCGGCCGGGCGAAAGGATCGGAACTGGATCGGCGGGTGCTGGATATGATGCAGCTCGTCGGACTGCCGGCGGAAACCATCAATCGCTATCCACATGAGTTCAGTGGTGGTCAGCGCCAGCGCATCATGATCGCCCGCGCCCTGATTCTGCATCCCAAGCTGTTGATTCTGGATGAGCCAACGTCGGCGCTGGATGTCTCGGTACAGGCGCAGGTGCTGAACCTGTTGATCGATTTGCAGCAGCGCCTGGGACTGACCTATTTCTTGATTACCCACGACATGAGCGTGGTGCGCTATATGTGCGACCAGGCTGCGCTGATGTATCTGGGCAAGATCGTCGAATCGGGCAGTGTCGATCAGGTCTTCAAAACACCAGCCCATCCCTATACTCAATCGCTGCTGAATGATATTCCCTCCACCGATCCCGATCAGCGGATGCTGGAGCATGTCAGCCTGGAGTCGGATATTTTCAGCGTTCGGTGGTCGGGGCAAGGCTGTCGTTTTTCGCCGCGCTGTCCGGCGGCACAGGTTGGCGCGTGCAAAACCGACGATCCAGCCCTGGTCTCCGTTCGGGCCGGTCAGGTGGCAGCCTGTCATCTTCTGCGCTGAGGTGGGCGGCAGAACACGAACACCCCCGCCAGGCGTAGTCGCTCCAATGAATTGTTCAGCATCAGGGGTCTGATGAACCGCAAAACCTGGGTCGAACCTGCCCCCATCTCCATCAGCCCGGCGCTGCGCGAGGCCGTCGGTGGGCATCCGCTCATCGCCGAACGGCTGGCGCGGCGTGGCCTCATCGTCCCGGAGTCAGCCCGGCGCTTCCTCTCGCCACAGGAATACACCCCCGCCTCCTTCGTCGAACTGCCGGATATGTACCCGGCTGTCAACCGGTTGCAGCGCGCCATTCAACAGGGCGAACGCATCCTGGTGTGGGGCGATTTCGATGTCGATGGGCAGACCTCGACGGCACTGCTGGTCGAGGCGCTGCGCGGCCTGGGGGCGAATGTCGCCTATCACATCCCCAACCGTTTCACTGAAGGACACGGCATTCATCTCCCGACGCTCAAAACCCTGCTGGATGGCGGGGTTGATCTCATCCTGACCTGCGACACCGGCATCGCTGCCCACGACGCGGTGGATTACGCCCGTTCGCGCGGTGTGAGCGTCGTCATCACCGATCATCATGCCCTGCCTCCCACACTGCCGTTGGCGGATGCGGTGGTCAACCCGATGCGGCTGCCCGCCGGTCATCCGCTGCGCGAGCTGCCGGGAGTCGGGACGGCTTATCAACTGGTGCGGGCACTCTATGAGAAGCGGCCCAGCGATCACCTGCTCGATCTGGTGGCGGTGGGCATCGTGGCCGATGTCATGGTGCTGGTCGATGATACCCGCTACTGGTTGCAGCGCGGGCTGGAGGTGCTGCGCCACTCGCCTCGCCCCGGACTACGCGCCCTGCTGGAACGGGCTGAGATCAACCCGACCGATGTGACCGAGAGCGACATCGGCTTCGCCCTGGCTCCCCGGCTGAACGCGCTGGGGCGGCTGGCCGATGCCAACCCGGCAGTGGAATTGCTGACGACCGACGATGCGGCGGTCATCGCGGAACGGGTCACCGAACTGGAGGGGCTGAACCAGCAGCGACGCTTCCTGACGCGGCAGGTCTTTCAGGCGGCGCAGAACCAGATCGAGCAGGAGCCATCGCTGCTGAAGTATGCGGCGCTGGTGATCGCGAGCGAAGACTGGCCGACCGGCGTCGTCGGCATCGTCGCCAGCCGGTTGGTCGAGGAGTATGGTCGTCCGGCGCTGGTGCTGTCGCTCAAGGATGGCGTCGCCAGCGGCTCGGCGCGGTCGGTCGCCGGCTGCAACATCGTCGAAGCCATTCGCTCCCAGGCCAGTCTGATCACCCACTTCGGCGGACACAGCATGGCCGCCGGTCTCAGCCTGCCCGCTGCCAACCTGTTCGACTTCCGCCGGGGACTCTCCGGGGTCGTCCGAGACGCGCTGGGACAAGCGGCGCTGGAGCCGCAGCTCGTGATCGATGCGGTGCTGGCGCTCAACGAGGTCGATCTGGCCTTCGCTGAAGATCTGGCACGCCTCGCCCCCTTCGGCAATGGCAACCCGCCACTGGCGCTGATGAGCCGCAACCTGCACATCAAGAACCGCCGCGCCCTGGGCAGCCGAGGCGATCATCTCCGCCTGACCGTCGTCGATGACTCTGGCGCAGAACGGCAGGTCATCTGGTGGTTCGGTGATGCCGATGGGCTGCCCAGCGGCACCTTTGATCTGGCCTACACCGTCCGCGCCTCAGTCTACAATGGCAAAAAGGAAGCCCTGATCGAGTGGCTCGATGCCCGTCCCAGCGACTCAGCCATCGCGCTCTCGTCCGATCAGCCGCGCTACACTGTCATCGATCATCGTGAGACGACTCAGCCCCAGGTCATGCTACAAGCGCTGCTCAGGCAATACCCCGACGCGCTGGTGTGGCGCGAAGGAAATGCCGATGTTGACGGAGTTGACCGCCATCATCTGCAACCCTGCGCTACCCTGATCGTGTATACCGCGCCACCTTCTCCGGCCATCTGGCAGGCTGTCCTGAACAAGACCCAGCCGCAAATCCTGATCCTCATCGGTCAGCCGCCCGATCTGATCACGATGCAGCCGCTGTTGAAGCATCTGGCCGGGCTGCTCAAATATGCGCTGCGCCACAAACAGGGCATCGTCAGCCGGAGTGAACTGGCTGCGCTGACCGGTCAAACTGAGACGGTGATCGAGGCAGCGTTCGACTGGCTGCATAAACCTACCGCCCTGAGCATCAAGACTTTATCTGACGATATGACCCAGGTCACCCATGACCCAGGGCGTATCCGTGTCCGCACCTCGGGGATGGATGACCGACTGACAGTGCTGCTGCGGGAAAGCGCGGCCTACCGGCGCTACTGGCGACAGCAGGCATTTTAACGCACCGTCAACCGGGTCAGCGCGATATACGTCCGGCCATAGACCGGCAGTCGTTGATTGGGATCATCGATGTTGTACAGGCCGACGATCAGCGTGTAGCCCCCCGCCGGTAAATCCTCCGGCAGCGCCAGCCCATGCCGATCCAGCACCGTCTCGCCCGGCGTCCAGCCTGTCGTCGGCAGCAGATTGCCACCCGGCTCGGCGTCGCGCTGCGCCACCAGCACCCCGCCGCTGTTCAGCAGTTGCACGAACACCTTGTAGCGCGTCGTTTGCGCCGCCTCCGTCCGCCATTCAAGCTGCACCTGCGCCACATCTCCCGCTGCGAAGACTCGCCCGCTGATGGCGTAGCGCTCCAGCCAGATGTCGCTGCCGAAACGGGCATGAACTGGCTGCGATGGACGCAAGGGGATTGGCGCGGCATAGCGGGCGAAGCGCACATCGCCGAACCAGCGATCCTGCCCGGCCTCGAAGGCTTCGCTGTCGAGCGTGGTCTCCACCACCCGGTTGGGGTCGCGTTCGGCCTCGCCCCAGAACAGGACGAAGATGCGCTCGTGTTCAGCGATGATGCGGCGCACGGCAGTTTGTGTGGCGGCATCATTCCCGCCCAGCCCCGGCGGCAGGGGATAGACCGGCGCTGCGCCGCGATAGTAATAGCGGAAGACCTCTTCCTGATTGGGCGCGTCGAGGATGATGGCATCGCCCGTCTGCGGCGATTGGGTGATGAGCGCGACCATCGCCCGGTAATCTGGTCGTTGGAAGCGCGGATCGTCGTACAGCGGAGCCAGTCCATTGACCAGATACAGCGTCACCCAGCCGCCCAGCAGCAGGGCGAAGACCAGCGTGATGCGGCTGCCACGCTGCGCCAGCATCCACCAGCCGGCCCAGCCCGCCCCCAGCAGCAGGGCGAAACCAATCTGCGACGGCAGCAGGAACTTCAGGTTGGCTAGACGAAACAGGCCGAGCAGCAGGAACAGGCCGACCGGCAGCAGCGCCAACAAGATGGGCAGCAGCAGATGGATCAGCAGCGCTCTGCCGCGCAGCAGCACCCAGGCCACCAGCCCGCCGCCCAGCAGCAGCAGCGCCAGCGGGATGAAGCTGCTGGCGTTCTCAACCGCGCTGTAGGTGATGCCGAAGGTGAACCAGCCGCCGATGATCCCCAGCGCCTCAGCTGGCGGGATCGGTTGACCGGTGCTGGGCCAGGTCGTTATCTGTCGCAGCGCCGTCGGCAGCCAGGGCAGGTAGAGCAGCAGCGCCAGCCCATTCGCCAGCACGAAACGCCGCAGCAGCCCCCAGTCCATGCCCTGCCGCAGCCGTGACACAAAGAGGACAACGATATAGACGCCCTGCGCCAGCATGACGAACGGGTAGGCATACTGGCTATACAACCCGGCGGCATTCACCAATCCCAGCCCGATCACCAGCCACCCACCCGGCTGCCGCGTGGTCAGCCGGCTGACCAGCCACACCCCAGCCACGCCCCATAAGGCCAGCAGCGCATACATCCGCGCTTCCTGGGCATAATACAGGCTGAAGGTGTTGAGCGTCAGCAGCAGCGCCGCCGCGCCACCGGCTGCCGGACTGAACAGACGCCGACCCAGCGCGAACGTCAGCGCCACCGTCAGCAGGCTGGCGAAGACCGAGAGCGACCGCAGCGCGAACTCGCTGTCCCCGGTCAGGCCGCGCCACAGCGCCAGCAGGACGTAATAGCCTGGCGGGTGAATATCGCGGGCGGCATTGGCGGCGATCTCCGGTAGCGAGCGCGTCGCCTGAACATAGCTGCTGCCCTCGTCATTCCACAACGACTGCGCCTCCAGTTGGTGCCAGCGCAGCCCGGCTGCCAGCAGCAGGATCAGCAGTAGGGGGATCAGATCAACGCGCGGCCTGGGCAGGCGAACAGCCATAGTAAACAACACTTCGCTCGGTGGACAGAATGTCTCTTCATTCTGCCTGACCAGGCCATAGATTTCAAAACTGAATCAAAACGAGGCTGAGCGGGACACTCATCCGTTCCCTGTTCTCAGCCTCGTCGGTTGTTACGGAACCTCGTTTGATCGATCAGTCTTCGATCAGGTTATACAGTTCGATGCTCTCGCGCGACGGACCGATGTTGTACTGATCGCGCAGAATTTCACTCAGACGATTATACTGGTTGCGCGCATCCGCTTTCATCCCGAGACGCAGATAGATCTGGATGACCTCGCGATGAATATCCTCGCGCTCTGGTGTCTGCGTCAGCGCCCGGCTGAAGAATCCCAGCGCCTTTGGATCTTCCTGGCGGCGCTTGTAGATGCGTCCCAGGTTAATCAACGCCTGAGCATTCAACTGGCGCAGTTTCTCGCGCCGTTCCACCATCCAGGGCATATCGTCATCCTGGAGGAAGGGGGCGCGATAGGCCGTCACGGCACGTTGCAGCAGGTTTTCTTCTTCCGCTTCATCGGCTGTAATCATCGCCCGTTCAACATCCGCCTGAAAATCGGTGACATCATAATGACGGGTCAGTTTTTCGCTCGGCGTATAAAAGCCGCTGCCATACTGCGTCAGTTCAAAGGTCTTGGTCGGGTCAATCTTCAGGCTGATGCGTTCGCTGATCTTGCGCTTGGTCACATGAAAAACGTTAGTGGCTTCCTTGGTCGGCAGATTGGGCCAGAAGGTTTCAAAGATTTCGCGGCGCGTCACCAGCGGACGATCCAGGAAGTAGAAGAACAGATTGCGTGGCAGCGCCCCATCCCAGTTGGTGATCATCTGGCCGTTGACAAGAACATAGCCTCTGCCAAAAGCGTAAACTTCCAACTGCGGACGAGCCTTCGGCTCCGGCGCAAACATGACTTCATCACGCCGCTTTTCCGTTCCCAAGACCACTGCCTGCCCTTGTGTCAAGAGGCTATGCCAGGGTTCGTAGGTTAGCTGACGCGAACTGACAATGATCTGGACATTAGCCGGCAACGCCTTGACCAGCGCGCGGATAAAACGTTCAAAGTCGCTATCAAACGGAACGCGATCCATCTCATCGATGAACAAGTGTACCGCACCCTTGCGATAGGCACCCAGATCAGCCGCCAGCGCTTCGGCCCAGGCGACCACCTTGTTGCCCTTGACGACACTGCTCAGGTTTTCGCCGAATTTCCCTGTACCCTGGCTCAGTTCCTCCAGCAAACCCGCCATCCACTGCTTAAGAGTGGCCTGCTTCTGCTGAATGCGATAGTATAACAATCCCTTTTCGTCGGCCTGAAGTGCGTGGGTGAGGAAGAGGTTGCGATAACTTGTCCAGGGATATAACAGAACGATCTTTTTTCCTTTCGTACGTTCCCGAAAAGCATCCAACGACACTTCGGTGACGGTTTCATTCACCATGATTCAGATCCCTTCCCCAGACGAGGCATTACCTTACAAATATTGCTTTTTATCATACCAGAAATCGATACCAGATGCCATCACGAGAAAGTCGGCAATTGGATAAGAGAACGGTGTCAGAAATTCTCTCAGCCTTACGCAAACATACAGCAACCCTGCTCTGGATTGAACCACTTCTGCTGGCGGCGATGATCTACGGTTTCTGGTTTCGTTCACCTGCCCGCGATGCTTGGTTGCCACTGCTGGCCGGAATACCGATCCTGTTCGCCATCCGGTGGTTGGCGCGTGGACGATTCCTCACCCGGACACCGTTGGATGGCCTGCTGTTGGCGTTTCTGCTCATCAGCATCCTCAACATCATCTTCGCGCCTTATCGTCGCGTTCAGGATGATGCGGTGTATTCCTGGTTGATATTGAACTGCCGCCCGCTATTAGGAGTATATTTGTACCTCTATTTCGTAGAAGTGGCGAGAATCCATCGTCACCTTAATGGACTCTTAAGTTTGACTGGCTTGCTGACCGTGCTGGTCATTTTTCTGGCGCTCACTACCTCGCAGTGGAATTCCAAGAGCGATCAGATGCGCTTCATCATCGATGTGCTGCCGCGCTTCACGGGTTTCCCAGATGCCAATGATGGGTTTAATGCCAACGAGATCGCTGGCGCTCTGGTATGGGTGGTACCGCTGGCGCTCGGTCTGGGAGCGCTCAGGTTGCGCGGCTGGCGCTGGATCTGGCTGGGGATGGGTGCGCTCGGCCTGTTGGCGCTGATCCTTGGTCAGAGTCGTTCAGCCATCTTCGGCACCCTGTTCATGCTGGCGCTGATGACTCCCCTGCTGATTGGCGGCTGGCGCGGACGGCTGATGGCCTGGGCCGGCATCGCGGTGTTGGTGGTACTGGAGATTATGATCATCCGCAATGTCTTTCAGCCGCAGCAAGATCGGAAGAGCAC
>JALHNT010000089.1 GCA_022843385.1 Anaerolineae bacterium
CACGCCTGGGCGAACCTAAAGAAGAAAATCAAAAAAGCCAGCAAAACCTGCCCCGACATCATTCACAATATCAATCAGCAAATCAACAATATGCGTAATTCTAAATCCGTTTAACTATACATGAGTTCGGCGTGGCCGTGCGCTTTGCCAACTCGCCCGATCTCGACCCAATGGATCCCGATGATCGGGTAATCGTTGCGCTGTCATTCACACTGGCCCGGCGCGAGTCGGCGCTGCTTGGCATCCGTACACGCGGCGGGCAGCAGGCGAAGCGGAAGAGCGGCGGTTACATCAGTCTGGCACCGGATGGCTATCTGAATGTCACAGCACGAACTGACTCGAACAAGCGTCATGATCTCGGGCGCTGGGATAAGTGGATTGAGCTGGACCCAGAGCGCCAACCGATCATCCGTGAAGCCTGGGATTTGCTGCTTGCGGATAGGCTGACACTACCCGAAATTGCCGAAGCGCTGCATTCCAAAGGCTATCGTCATCGCACAGGAAGACCGTTCGTGGAGATCAAGCCAGATGGCAAGCGCAAAGCGAATATCAGCTCGCTATCCAACATCTATCACAACTGGACGTATGCAGGTTGGGTAGTCAGTCTGAAAAACGGCATCGCACCCAAGACGATTCGCGGCAATTGGGAACCGATGATTAGCACCGAGGAGTTTGAGACAGCCCAGGCTATCCTGAAGCGCCGTAACGAGCATCGCACGTTGCGGATGAAGCGAGAATATCTGCTCGCCGGGTTGGTATGTTACCGATATTCCGATGGGAAAATCCGCCGGATGAGTGCCTCAACATCAAATGGTGGGCGCAAAGGTGGCGGCACACCCTACTACCGGATTGCCGGCCCCGGAGAACCAAGCTTTCTGTGCATGGCAATCGACAATGCAGTAGAAAAACTCATCTGCTCGATTCAGGTCGATCCCGCCCTGATCCCCCTGATCCGAGCGAGCTATACCTATGAGTTACAGGAGCGGTTGGGGCATGGTCGTCCGGTGCAGCGCAACCAGCTCGAAGCCTCGTTGAAACAGATCGACGATGAAGAAGGACGGATGGTGCGGTTGCTGGCAACCGGCAAGATCACCGATGAGACGTGGGATAGCCTATGGGCAGAATGGCAGGATCGCCGCCAGACCCTTCGTCGGATGCTGGATGCAATGCAGCTGGAGCACCAGAGCCATGTGGATAATCTGGAAGCGGCGCTACAGATTATTGCAAATATCGGAACGCTGTATAATGGACTGCAACGCAGCGACAAAAAAGAGTTGCTGCGGCAGGTCGTAGACCGGGTTATCGTGAACAACGACGGAACTGTGACGCTGGAACTTCGGACGCCTTTCGACTATCTGCGGACGCTCGTCGGTGATATTCAAAGCATCGATGTTCGTCTGGAGAAAGGCAAGAAGCGTGGACGCAAGCCAACAAAAAACGCCGCAGAAGTCTCTTACGGCGTTTCCCCCGAACAATGTTCGAGTCTGATCCACTCTTGCTCCGCAGCCTGGATTCGAACCAGGAACCTACCGGTTAACAGCCGGTTGCTCTGCCGTTGAGCTACTGCGGAAGGTGATGGAAATGGTAGCAAAGCCCTTTAGGGCTGTCAAGGGGTAGCAAGCCGCCGAAAACACGTTATGATAGGCATCCTGCGCGGCACTCAGAGGGCTACTTCATGGCAGCGGTCACGGTTCGCAAAGTCGAAAACGCCGATGATTTTCGCGCCTTTTTTGAATTTCCCTGGCACATCTACAAGGATGATCCGAACTGGGTACCACCCCTGCTCTCGATGCGGCGCGACCTGCTGGATCGGCACAAGAACCCCAGTTGGGAATATCTGGAAGGCGATTACTTCACCGCCTGGCGCGGCGACCGCATTGTGGGGATGATCACCGCGCTCATCAACAAGCGTCATAACGAGTTTCATCAGGAACATATCGGCTGGTTCGGTACCTTCGAGGTGGAGGATGATGCCGAAGCTGCGAGCGCCCTGCTCCACACCGCCGCTGACTGGGTGAAAGCGCGCGGCTACGACGCCATTCGCGGACCCCAGAGCTTCACCACCCATGAAGATACCGGCCTGCTGGTGGATGGCTTCGTGCGTCCCGTGCTGCTGATGCCCTACAATCCACCCTACTATCAAAAGCTGATCGAAGGCGCGGGTTTTCACAAAGCCATGGATCTGTATAGCTTTCACCTCAGCCGGCAAGGCGCAGGCGAACATGCGACAGCCGACCGGCTGGAACGGCTGACCAAAGCGGTGATGAAGCGCAATAAGATCACCGTGCGCCAGATCGACGGCAAGCGGCTGAAGGAAGAATTCATCCTGTTCAAGGAGATTTACAACGCCGCCTGGGACAAAAACTGGGGTTTCGTGCCGATGACGCCGCGCGAACTGGATGGGCTGGTGGCGAGCCTGGGGCAGTTCTTCGAGCCAGACTACGCTTTCTTCGCCGACGTAGAAGGCAAACCGGCTGGCTTCGTGTTGGCGATCCCGGACTTCAACCAGGTGCTGCATCGGGTATATCCCCGTCCGGGCGTGCCGGAATTCCTCAGTCTGATTCAGGCGTTGTGGCACTGGAAGATTCGCCCGATCATCGATACGGCGCGCATCCCACTGCTGGGGGTCAAGGAAGCCTATCGCACCAAAGGGGTGGACGCCGTGCTGTATTATCATGTCCTGATGGCGCTGCTCAACGACCCGCGCATCCAGCATTCGGACTCCGGCTGGATTCTGGAAGCCAATGAGAACATGGTCAGCATTGCCAAAAGCTTTGGCTGCGAAATCTATAAGACCCACCGGCTGTACCAATTGCCGCTGAAGGATTGATGGACTGAACGGGAAAAGGCGTTACAATCGGTACAGATGACCTATTTCCTGTTGGGTTGCACGACAGGCTCGCATACACTCGCGCCAATTCAACGCCGTGAGAAGGGGTGGAAGTCATGGCAAAAATTCTCATCGTGGACGACGAACATCTCACTTGCGAAATGCTCTCGACCTTCCTGGGGCTGATCGGTCATGAGACGGTCAGCGCTTATTCAGGGCGGCAAACCTGGGATAAGCTGGCTTACGAGGAACCGGATGCGGTGCTGCTGGACATCATGTTGCCAGACGAAAACGGACTGGACATCTGCCGCAAGCTGCGGGCTGATGAAACTACCCACGACCTGCCGATCATCATCATCTCGGCACATTCCCCGCCGATGATTGACGAGGCCAACCGCGCCGGAGCGAACAGCTATCTGAGCAAGCCCATCAAGATGGATTTGCTCAAGTCCACACTGGCAAATCTGGGCATCCGTTAAGCCTCAAAGGGACGGTTTCCCCAACCGCCCCTCCACGATAAATGCCGGTGTTCTAGCGAATACTCAATGTCAGGCGCAGTAATAGGTCATTGGCCTCAGAACCGGCAACCGAGATGGTCGCCCGATCGATCACCTGCGCCACCAGTTGCAATTGTTGTGCGCTGGGATCGCTGGCTGGCAGAAGTCTTCCCACCGACCCAATGGCCTTAAAATTGATGTAGGCTCCGATCCCGCTGTTCGCCAGCAGGTCATCTTCGTTGATGACAAACCCCAGCCCTTCCCCACCGAAGACGCGCATGACCGCCCCCAGCGTGCCGAAGACCAGGCGTGTGCCATCGGTAGCTGCGACCAGGGTGGTTTCGCTGTCATCATAATTGCGCGTCGCCATCGAAACGCCGCGTGCGCCGCCCGGCAGCGCCACCTCGCGGATGCGGGTGCGATGCTGATCGCCGCTGGCGTAAACCGTGATCGAGAGTTCGCGCGCCAACTGGTCGATGAAGGCTTCGGCCTGTTCTGGCTCATCCACTTGCAGCACCACTGCCCCGTCCAGCGGCAATGTCGCGCTGCCGGGGCGATAAGCCGGATTGGCTGTCAGGAACGCCGCATACCCCCCGCCGAGCAGCGGACGGATGTCGCGGGCGTAGTCATAGCCGGTCAGGTTGCTGAAGACGATATTGGACCAATCGGTGCTGTAGAGCGCCGAGAACGCCCCGGCAGCCGATGCGCCGGCGCTGAAAGCAACACTCGTTATCAGTCCGGGGATCACGGGTTGCACACTGGTGCTAATCGCCTGACTGTTGGCCCCGATGACATCCAGCATGGCTCCGGGATCGGTTCCGTGCAGCACGGCGATGGCATCGCGCGGGACCGTGTCCAACACCGTCATGTCGAGCGCCGCGCCCGTCCCCGGCAGCTCAAAGCCAAAGGCTTCCAGTCCGGTGATGTTGCCGAGCGCCTGCGCCACATCCAACGCCAGCGTGCGTTCATCGAGTAGATGGGCACCGAAGGCCGTCGGGCCAATCCAGCGCAGCGCAGCCGCCGCCAGGATGCCATTGCCGGAATTGTAGGTGCGGCGGTTGTTATAGGCCAGCAGAATCGGTGTGTCGATGAAGGCGATGCCGTTGTAGTCATCCAGCGGCAGGCGATCCAGCGCATCGCGATAGATGGGGTTGCTGCTCAGGTTCGGTTCAATGTCAGGCTGCTGTTCCGGTTGTTCATCATCAGCCCAACTGGTGATGATGAGCAGGTCGGAATACAGGGTGATTCGTGTCCGATCTGACTCGCTTGTCGGGGCGAACACAATATAGTCATTACGATCACGGCGCGAAAAACCGGGGAAGGACGCATCAACCGCCTCAGCCGCCGCTTCAACATCGGTGATCTCCACCACAATGCGTCCGCCGGCACTCTCCCAGGCCGGATAGATTCCGGCGGCCAGTGACTCGCCAAGCCAGGGACGAACCCCCTCCTCGAAGGATGCCCCCAGCGTTTGCCCAGTGAGCAGGTCGAGCGCGGTGGTCAGCGATGTCGGAAAGCCTTCGGGGATAATGCCCTCTGGCAGTTGGGCGATCAGCGACTCCACCAGATCATCCAGCGTCGCGATGTAATCCTCATCGGTGCGAATGGCGGCATAGACAAAACTATCTTTCGGAAAATACGGAGTGAGCGCTTCGAGCGACTCATAGCGAGTCGCAAGCGGCGCGGCGGTGACCATCGAAGTCATGGTCAGGACGACCAATACCAGCAGGAAGACCGTTCGTTTCATGAAGGAATCCTCGTGTATTTTGAATCTCCACTTCAGAATACGCTACAATCATGGCAAATGTTCCTGCCCATCATGAATTTCTCGTCTGAATTGAGATTGCGCTGCGCTAGAATTTGATGGGAAGTATATCTTGTCGCATTGGGTTGTATGCTCAGCGCAAGTTTTTTTCTATATGATCTTCACGATGGAACTAGCTTTCCATCGCTTTTGTTGATACTGAATGTCTTACAGGATGAATTACATGGCAGTGGGCATCAGGCGTATCATTCTTTTTCTGACTGCTATCCTAATGCTGGTCATCTTGGGACGGCTCGTTCCAGCTCAAGCCAACCATAGCCTGACCGGCGGCCCCAATGTAATCTGTCTCGATGGGGCTATATTCACGGGTACATCCACAGCAGCCTCATCGCTGAATCTCTCCATGCAAAGCCAGGTATATGACTCTCTAGGCAATGTCAAGAGCCTCGGCAACGCCTACACATTCACGTCATTAAACGAGTCGTTCACCTTCACGGTCAAGTATGATATTGGGACATTCAACCCAGGAGACATTATCTATCTGTCCCTGACCGATGTTCCCGGCACATTCAACGGCATAGAGGGATGGATTGATGTGTATACTGTCAGCGATTGTCTGCTGCCACGTACTGGCGTCGCCTGCCAGATTGACGATGGTCGCATCAACAGCAATGACTGTGCCGCGCCAATCGCGATTTATGATACAGCAAACGGATTCAACATCTGGGCAATTGATAGCGTAAGCGGCAAAGGAAGCTGGTCACTGACGCTCCTCGATCAGGACATCCCCGATCCAGGCACGAGCAATCAGGAGCTCATCGCTGCGGTACACATGTTTAATGGGCAAATGATCCGGGTGTATCTGCTGACGACCGGTGAGCTGCAAGTGAATGTGAACGATGCCGAGGGCAAGCTCTATGCCCGCGCCTGGTCGCGAAGCAATCCACGTGGCACCATCTACGATCCAGGTCAACAAAGTGCCCATTGTGATCCACAGATCTGCGGCACGCAGGTAGCGCAGACCGCAGGTTTCCTGTCACAGACGGCGGGGGTGCTTTCGTTTATCTGGGGAATTGGGCTGTGCCTGGTGGTGGCGTGGCGGCGATCCTCGCTGCCAGTCACCAAACCGTAACGGCAATTATTCTGCTGCTGGCTTCGTCTCTGCGCCCAGCTTGCCCGGTAGATAGCGCGGCAGCACGGTCTGTACCAGTTCGTCCATCGGACTGCCATAACCAAAGATCGTCACTGTCCGGCGGCTAGTCATCTTAAAGCGCACCGTGCAGGAGCTGGTGCCGATCAGCGATTCGAGCAGCAGGAAGTACAGCCCAAAGACCAATCCGAACACACAACCGAACAACTCCGAACCGCCATCACGATGTGAGCCGATGCCGGTTGTATTGCCCGACATGAGGATGTCGAGGTTGACCAGGCCGCCGACTTCTGCTTTGTAAGACTCAACCTTTTCCCACTGTACCGTGCGTTTGTCCTGCCCCTCGCGCACATAGACCAGGCCGGTATCATCCACTTCAATTGCCTGCCCCTTGCGATAGACCCAGCGCGCCAGCAGGAGAAGCAGCAATCCGGCGATGCCCGATACGCCGATGAATATCCCCAGGGCAAACACGATGCGTTCAACGGTATTGGTCGCCAGCGGCGGCGCAAGTCGATCGAGATTCAGACTCAGGACAATGATGCCCGCGCCAGCAAGCAGGATGACAAAAGCCCGCGCCACCTGTGATGGATAAACGGCCTGATGGAACTCAAAACGTTGAACAGTCATGGGACATCCCCCTTTATTGGTCTATGTCCCATTATAGTGAAAGTATCTTATCCTCCCATTCAGATGACAGTGTCAGAAATTGCCTTCACGGGTATACGGATAGCTCCACAGAATGACCTGCAAGACAATGGATTTGAACCAGGCCTGATGCATCTTCTCGATGGCTTCAGGGCTGTGGTTGCCCTTTTCCAGAAAGGGTCGGATGGTTGCCGTGATCGGCACGATGAAGGCCAGCAGATAACGCAGCGGAATGATACTGATCGAGTCCGCCCCATCGGTTTGATTCTTGCGGGTCGAGTGATGTCGCAGAGCAATTTCCATCTGGTAATTGAGCCAGTCACGATCGTAGGGACGTCGGGTAGTGTCCAGTATCCATTGCCCAAAACGCTGTCGCACCCGCGCCAGATAGTCTGGCAGCGGTTGAGCCGAGGGTGTGGCGAAGTATGCCAGCAGATGGGGATGCGCCCCAACGAAGCCGTACCACAGGTCAAGGACAGCCTCAATCTGGGGTTCCAGCACATCTGCCGCCAGACGAAGATAGCGAAAATCCTCATCCGTCATCAAGACGGTTTGCCGGAGCAGGGAAAAGTCATCATCGCTGATAGGCGACTGCGCGACCTGTGAACTGCCATAGATGTAGCCAGGGATGTCTGACGGGTTCATAAATGTAACTCCTTGTTGTTGACCACTGGCATGAGCTTATGGCAGAGTCTATAATCAGTCCAATAGATGGTTCTTATCTTTTCAATAAGCAGAGCTTATGGAACTTCGCCAACTGCGTTATCTGGTGGCCGTGGCCGATGAGCGCAATTACACGAGGGCCGCCGAAAAGCTGTTCCTGTCACAGTCGGCTCTGTCGCAGCAGATTCAATCGTTGGAAAAGGAAGTGGGATCACAACTGCTGGATCGGTCACGACAGGGCGTGCGGCTCACATCAACCGGGGACATCCTATACCGTCATGCCCAGCGAGCGCTGAGTGAACTGGACAGCGCTCTGGTCGCAATGCGCGAGATCGAAGGATTACAACGAGGTCGGCTGCGAGTCGGTGTGGTGCAGACCATCAACGCCTATCTGATGCCGGCAGTCGTATCGCAGTTCGCCCTCACCTTCCCCAACATTCAGATCAGCGTGGAAGAGCGCACGGCGGACCAGATCGAGGACGGCCTACGGCAGGGACAGCTTGAAGTGGGGATCAGCTTTCTGCCGGGCGAACCAGGCGAGTTCGACTTCGAACCGCTGTTTGAGGAAGAGTTGGTCTTGTTGGTGCCGCACCAGCATCCCCTGAGCAGCCGTCGAGACATCACAGTGGCAGAACTGGATGGACTGCGAGTGGCGCTGTTGGCACCTGGCTTCTGCACCCGGCGTCTGTGGGACGCTGCCACTGCCAGCGCTGGCATACAAACCGAGGCTATGCTGGAATTGAACACAATTGCCAGTCTGCTCGCCACCGCCGAGCGCGCCAGGCTGCCGACGATCCTTCCACAACTGGCGCTGATGCATGAAGCAGCAAATGCATTCGCCCCGGTCAGGTTGTTAAACCCAACACCCATTCGTCAGATCGGCCAGTTGTTTCTGCATGGCAGTTTTCGCTGTGCGGCGACGCGGGCGTTCGCCAGCCAGGTGCAGCAGGCGGTTCAGGCAGCACAAGCGGCATCGGGCGCAGCCTGATTGACGACCCAGCTTAGCTCTCTTCCGGTTGCAGCGCTCGCGCAGCGCTCGCCGCCCGGTGGCGCAGCCACCGCAGCAGGATGTAGCCGACCACCGTGACCGCGCCGATGATTGCGACCGCCAGGATGATCGGCTCGTACTGGTCGATCAAGGTCACGATGCTGCGCCAGTTTTCCCCCAGGATGTAACCGGCAAAGATATAGAGAAAAGTGACGATGCTGGCGCTGGCCGCCGTCGCCGGCAGGAAGATGCTCAGTTTCAGCTTGCTCATCCCCGCCACCAGGGCTGAGGTGGGTCGCACGACCGGCAGGAAACGAGCGAAGAAGATCACCCAGCCGCCATAACGATTGAACATCTCGATGCCTTTATCGAGCGCTCCTTCGGTGATGCCGGTATACCGTCCCCAGCGCCGCACAAGCGCCCTCACGGTGGGTTCACCCAGATGCCGCCCGACGAAGTACAGGATGGTCGATCCGGTTGTGCCACCGGCAATCGCTGCGCCCCACACCAGGAAGAAGTTCATCTGTCCCTGCGCTGCCAGGATGCCGGCCAGCGGCATGAACGGTTCGGTCGGGATCGGCGTGATGACATTTTCGGCCAGCAGCACGAGAAAGATGCCGGGATAACCGAAGGTCAGGATGATGCTCTCGAAGAACAATGTGACCTGGGTGATGATTTCTGCCAATAGGTGACTCCTCGACACTCACTTGTGCTTGCTATAACGCATTCTAAGTGGAGGAGTCGCGGCTCCTACATGAAGGACTGATGAGAATCGCTAAATGATGGCGTTCAGCCCGGTCAGTTCACGGCCGACGATGAGCATATTGATTTCGTTGGTACCTTCGTAGGTATAGACCACTTCCGCGTCGGTCATTAGTCGCGCCACATGATTTTCCACCAGCAGCCCGTTGCCGCCCATCGTCTCGCGCGCCAACTGGGTCACATAACGCGCCTTGCGGGCATTGTTATACTTCGCCATCGAGGCTACGCCTTCGCTCAATTGATTGCTGGCCAGGAGCTGGGTCATCTGGAAACAGATCAACTGCATCGCGCTGACCTCTGTCGCCATCTCGACCAGCTTTTGCTGCACCAACTGGCGGGCGGCAATCGGCTTGCCGAACTGCTCGCGCTGCTTGGCATAGTCCAGCGCCAATTCGAAGGCACCGGCCGCGATGCCGGCGGCTTCCCAAGCCACGCCGAAGCGCCCCAACCCCAGCACTTTCGCCATATCCTTGAATGAACGCACTTTCGCCAGCCGGTTCGCCGCCGGAATGCGCACCTGGTCAAGGTGAATATCGGCGTTCAGGATCGCCCGCTTGCCGATCTTGCCGGTGATGTCCTGGATGTCCAGGCCCTCTACCTGGGACGGGTCCTCGATGACGAAGCCGCCGAATGCCCCTTCTTCATCACGCGCCCAGATGATGAGCAGATCGGCTATTGAGGCATTGCCGATCCAGCGCTTGTCCCCATTCAGGATATAGCTGTCGCCATCCTTGCGGGCGGTGGTGCGCACATTGACGGCATCCGACCCTTGCAGCGGTTCGGTGAGGCCAAATGCGCCAATTTTCCGCAGCGCCGCCATATCCGGCAGCCAGCGCTGGCGTTGTTCATCGGAGCCCAGCAGACCGATCGAACTCATCGCCAGACCCGAATGCACACCGTAGAAGGTGGTGATCGAGCCATCTCCCTTCGCCAGCTCGTACATCGTCAGGCCGACTTCCAGCGGATCGAGACCGGCGCTGCCATAGCCGCGAATGACGCCACCGATGATCCCCAGATCAGCGATCTGCATCGCGATTTCACGCGGGAATTCAGCGCGATCCCAGTAGGGGTTGATGCCCGGCAGCACGACCAACTGAACGAAGTCCTGCACCCGCAGCCGCAGCGCCCGGTGCTGGTCGGTCATGAAGGTGTCGAGCTTAAAGAAGTCGAATCCGGTGTAGGTTTTTTCAACGAGGGGTTCAGCAAACATCGTCTTCACTCCCATTAATCGAATCATCGTTAGATTATATTCTAATCCCGATTCGATTATTTACCATGAGAACTGCGTAAATTCAGTTGATCGCCCGTGCCGGGTGACTTGACAAGGCGAGCCGATTGCAGAATAATCTAATCTAAATTCGATTATTTCAACGAGAGTGTTTCTTTGGCGCGCAAACCAGCCGACCAATCCGTCAGTCGTGATGATATTCTCCTGGCCGCCGCTGATGTGTTGCAGCGCAATGGCTACGAAGCCACCACCATGAAAGACATCGCCGCGGCTGTCAAGCTGACGGCTGCCAGCCTGTATCATCATTTCCGCAACAAAGACACCCTGCTGCTGGCCGTCCTCGAAGCCGGGCTGGAACGGGTGCTGAACCAGATCGAACCGATTGCTGATGCCACCTTGCCCGCCGATGACAAGCTATCGCGGATGATTGAAGCTCACATTGTCGGGCTGACCCAGCACACCTCAGTGGGTGCCGCCATGGTGTTTGAGATTCGCTCGCTGCTAGGGGTCAACGGACCCCCAACCAGCGCCAGTGCTGCCGATCAGCAGGCCTACCACGAATTCATCACCCGGCGCGACACCTTCTTCGCCCGCCGTGACCAGTTCGAGAAACTGTTCCAGCGCGTCATCCGCGAAGGCATCGAGCAAGGGCGCTTTCGTTCGGTGGATGTTGGCATCGTCGCCAAAGCCATGCTGGGGGCGCATAACTGGGTGGGCGTGTGGTATCGTCCTGAAGGTCGCCTGACTGGTGAACAGATCGCCGCCATGATGAGCGAGACCTTTCTGCGCTCGCTGAAGCCATGAGGCAAGGCAATCGAATCGTTTCTATTCGGAGATCACAAGGCGTGAGGTAGCACAACCATGGGTTTGTTGACCGGCAAAGTCGCCATCATCACCGGCAGCGGGCGTGGCATTGGGGCAGCAGCCGCCAAACTCTTCGCTCAACACGGTGCGAAAGTCGTGGTCAGCGATATTGATGCCGCTCCGGCACGGGAAACGGTCAGGCTCATCGAGTCGCTGGGTGGCACCGCCCTGGCCGTCCCCGCCGATGTGACCGATGCCGGCGGGGTTGAAGAGCTGATCGGGCAGACTGTCAGCAGCTACGGCGGCATCGACATCCTGGTGAACAACGCCGGCTATACCTGGGATGGCATGGCGCACAAGATGAGCGACGACCAATGGGAAGCGATGCTGGCGATCCATCTGACCGCCCCCTTCAGGATCATCCGCACCGCCGCACCCTACATGCGCGAGGCCGCCAAAAAAGAGAAAGAACAAAACGGCACGGCTAAAGCCCGCAAGATCATCAACATCAGCAGCACCACTGGCACACGCGGCAACGTCGGTCAGGTCAATTATGCTGCCGGTAAAGCCGGCATCATCGGTCTGACCAAAACCCTGTCAAAAGAATGGGGGCCGTTCAATATTCAGGTCAATGCCGTAGCCTTCGGTTTCATCGACACGCGGCTCACCCAGGCTGATGAAAAAGGTGACTTCACCGAACGTGACGGCCAGCGCATCAAGCTGGGCATCCCAGATACGATGCGCCAGATGGCTTTCATGATGATTCCGGCAGGTCGCCCTGGCACACCGGAAGAGGCAGCCGGGCCGCTGCTTTTCTTCGCCAGCGAGCTGTCGAATTATGTCTCTGGTCAGGTTCTCGAAATCGCAGGCGGATTATAAACACAGGAGAAACACGATGGCTACACAACCCGGTTGTCTGGAACAATTCATGCACATGTTCTTCGGCATGACGCTGCTGATCGTCGCTGTGATCTCGCTGCTTGTCATGGCGCTGTAATGGCGGTAGGCTCAGGTATGGGATGCATATAACGGAGGACACCGCCCATGCCAGATGTATTCGTTTCCTATTCTCGCAAAGATAAACCATTCGTCGAAAAGCTCGTCCAGAACTTTCAACAGCAAGGTCTGGATGTGTGGGTCGATTGGGAAGATATTCCCTTCGCTTCAGAGTGGTGGGATGAGATTCAGCGCGGGATCGAGTCCTCGCAGAAGGCGGTGTTTGTCGTCAGCCCGGACTCAGTCGGTTCGCAGGTGTGCGGTCTGGAAGTCAATTACATTCACAAGAACAACAAACAGTTGGTGCCGATTGTGTATCGCGATGTGAGGGGATTGGAAATTCCCCCGGTCATCGCCGGGATCAACTGGCTGTTCTTCTCTCAACCAGAGCAGTTCGACCAATCCTTCCAGCAGTTGTTGACCACGCTCAACACCGATCTGGATCATATCCGCCAGCACACCCTGCTGCTGGTGCAGGCGCGCGAATGGGAACGTGCCGGGCATGACCCCAGCCGGCTGCTGCGCGGCGCGGAACTGGAACAGGCCGAGGCCCTGCTGGATCGTGCCGACCTGACCGAGTTGCAGCAGCAGTTTGTGCTGACCAGCCAGGAACGCGAGCGCCGGGTGGAGATGGGGTATCGGTTCATCTGGGGGCTGATCGGTGGCTTGCTCGGCATCGGCTTCTGGGCCTTCTCGACCTTTCGCAGCGATGTCCTGTTCTCGCCGCAGCGCATTGTTTACACCATCGCGCTGGGTCAGGTCTTTGGTCTCTGTCTAGGGTTAATGTCGGCCTTTGCCGGTGAACTGCCGAACCCGTTGAGCCGCTGGCTGAAATCGCCGCCGCTGCGAGTCGGTGTTCGCGCCGCCCTGTTCCTGATCGTCGGGGTGTTCGCCTGGATCAGTTACATCTGGCTGCTGGAGCGCTTCAGTACCACGCTACAGGATTGGAATATGCTGCTGCTGGCGGGAATCGGCCTGGGTGCAGGCTTTCTCATCCGCAGCGAGGTCAAGTGGCCGGCCTGGGTCTTCGTCCTGCTGATGACCGCGCTGATCTGGCTGCCGATCTACATCACCTTTCAGGACAACTTTGTCAATTTTGTGCCGCTCATCTATTTCGATCAGACGGCGCAGGCCGCCGAAGTCGGCATCCCGCTGGCGCTGTTGATGGCGCTCGGTGCGAATATGCTGGGTCTGTTGAAGGAGATGCCGCGCGTACGCCAACAAGCCAGCGCACCCGAATCAGAAGAAGCGCCCAAACTCGGCACAACCCATTAGGAGCGATCAATGGCTTTACCACAGGCAACGCTGCGCAGCAATCAACTGGATGCCATGCGCAAGAATCTGCTCAACATCGGTTATCTGATCGATCAGACACCCGTGCCAGACCTGACGACCTACCGCGATGGCGGTCAGGGCTGGACGGTGTTGGAAGTCGTGTGTCATCTGCGCGACTTCGAGAATGTTTTCTTGCAGCGGGCGCGGCTGACGGTGGAACAGGAATTACCACCCCTGCCGTTCCCCAAACCCGATGAACTGGCCGCGCAGAACCGTTACAGCGAACAGGATATTCATGCCGTTTATGCCGACTGGAAAACCCGCCGCAGCGAATTGCTGGCCTATCTGGAAGGGCTGAATGAGTCAGCCTGGGGGCGAGAGGCGATCCATCCGACGCGCGGGCAAATGAGTCTGTTCGATCAAGTGGTCATCTGTGCCTGGCATGACATCAATCATCTGGAGCAAATGCTGCGGACGCTGCACGAGAAAAAGTAACCCCGACAGGTATGGTGGACGCAGCCCACTGCTATCCGGCTGCGCCCACCTTTTGAAAGGAAGGTTGACGATGGTTTCATTTACCCCCACTGACGATCAGCAGCTCTTGATCGACACCATTCATCGCTATGCCACCCATGATCTGCGCAAAGTGGCGCACGAAGCCGACGAAGCCAGTGAAGCGCCGCTGGCCGTCATCAAATCCGGCTGGCAGATCGGGCTGGTGCCGTCGGCCATCCCGGCCGAGCTGGGCGGCTTCGGCGAACTGAGCGCGGTCACCGGTGCGCTGGCGGCGGAAGAACTGGCCTACGGTGATCTCGCCATCGCCATGCATGTGCTGGCTCCGGCGCTGCTGGCTTACCCGGTCGTCCTGTACGGGACAGCCGACCAGCGCGAACAACTCTTGCCCCTGTTTCTGGAAGAAGCCTTCACACCGGCCACGGCAGCGCTGCTCGAACCGGGCATCTTCTTTGATCCCTATGATCTCAAGACGACCGCCACCCTCAGCCAGGATCGGGTCCGGTTGAATGGCATCAAGGCCTATGTGCCGCTGGCCGCCGAGTCACAGTGGATGCTGGCCTATGCCCGCGACACCGAATCCGGTCGGGTGGATGGCTACCTGGTCGAACGAGGGACGCCGGGCATGGTGGTCGAAAAACGCGAGCTGCTGATGGGGCTGCGAGCCCTGCCGACCTATCGCGTCCAGTTCAATCAGGTTGATCTACCGGCGACAGCCCGGCTGGGCGGCGCGGTGGGCATCAACTACGAAGCTCTGCTCAATCGCAGCCGGGTAGCACTGGCGGCCATGGCCGTCGGTGTGGCACGGGCCTCATACGAATATTCGCGCGATTACGCCAAAGAACGAGTCCAGTTCGGCAAGCCGATTGCCCAGAACCAGTCGATTGCCTTCCTGCTGGCGGAGATGGCGATGGAAGTCGATGCGGCGCGGTTGATGGTCTGGGAAGCCGCCTGGAAGCTCGACCAGGGCGAGGACTGCACCCGCGAAGCCTATCTGGCGAAGCAGTATGCTGATGAGATGGCACTGAAAGTCTGCGACAGCGGCTTGCAAGTGTTGGGCGGTTACGGCTTCATCCGCGAATATCCGGTGGAGCGCTGGCTGCGGAACGGGCGCGGCTTCCCGACGTTTGATGGGTTGGCGATGATATAGCGGTCAGCCGTCAAGGAAAGTATGTCGCGTAGGGACGCGCAACGGCGCGTCCGCTGACTGAGTAAAAACGCATGTTGATGGCCTTCATCCAACGATTGAGCCATTAACTCACTCATGAAAGGTATTGGTCTTCAGCTAAAGGCTGACCGCTGATGGCTGACGGCTAAGAGGAGTTGTAATCATGCCGATCGAATTTACCGTTCCCGAATTCATTGTCCAGCAGACCCAGATGGTGCAATGGGTGGCCGAGACGACCATGCGCCCCTTCTCGCGCCAACTGGATGAAAACGAACACGAGCGTCCGACGATCTTCGTCGAGCAGATGTGGCCGATCCTGCGCGACCAGCAGAAAGGCCAACTGGATAAGCTGCGCCAGCAAAGCGAGAATGGTGCCAGCAATGGCGAGAAGAAACCCAAACGCGCCAGCACCCGTCTGTTAGCGCTCATGCTGCAAATCGAGATGCTGTCGTGGGGCGATGTCGGCATTTACCTGTGCCTGCCCACGCCTGGTCTGGGCGGCGCGGCCATCGAAGCCGTCGGCACCACTGAGCAAAAGCTGCGCCTGTTGCAGCGCTTCGCCGAGGGCGACCAGCCAGTATGGGGCGCGATGGCGATCACCGAGCCGGGCGCGGGGTCGGATAACTCGGCGATGGCGACAACAGCGGTCTTTGACGAGGAGACCAACGAGTGGGTCATCAACGGGCAGAAGATTTTCATCACCAGCGGCAAGCTATCGCTGGAGGAATCCAACGGTCTGGTGATCGTCTGGGCGACAGTCAACAAAGAGGCCGGACGCGCTGGCATCAAATCCTTCGTGGTCGAAGCCGGGACGCCAGGCGTGAGCATCGGCAAGGTCGAGATCAAGCACGGCATCCGCGCCAGCGATACCGCCGTCCTGTATTTTCAGAATGCGCGCATCCCGGCGGATAACATCCTGGGCAGCGCCGAAGTGCAGGCCAGCCGCGATGACAAGGGCTTCAAGGGCGCGATGGCGACCTTCGATGCCAGCCGTCCGATGGTGGCCGCCAGCGCTCTCGGTGTGGGACGGGCGGCGCTGGAATTTGTCAAGGAGAAGCTGAAGGAAAACGGCGTCGAGATTCCCTATGGTTTGCCTTACCACAAGCTGACCGCCATCCAGCGCGATGTGCTGGAGATGGAAGCCCAGCTTAAAGCGGCCCATCTGCTGACGCTGCGGGCGGTGACGATGCTGGATGAGGGGCAGTCGAATCCGCTCGAAGCCTCGATGAGCAAGGTCAAGGCCGGGCGCGCCGTCACCCATATCTGTCAGAAGGCGGTTGAACTGTTGGGGACGATGGGCTACAGCCGCGAGTGGCTGGTCGAGAAATGGATGCGCGACAGCAAAATCAACATGATCTACGAAGGCACCGATCAGATCAACTGCCTGATTATCGCCCGCCGCATCCTGGGCTACACTCGGCGCGAACTGGCGTAACCAGCCGTGCAAAGTTGAAAGGAAAAGACCTCTGCTTGCTCTCTCGGTGTCCTCTGTGCCTCTGTGGTCAAATCTTCTTGGTGCATCCGGTGTGCAGTAGAGCGAGGCAAGCATGACGGAGTATCTGAGGCGCATACCCGATTACACCGTGCCGGAATTCATCGAGACCTTCGATGAACTGCCGTTGTGGTCGGCGCGCTTCGGTCTGCTCCTGCTCAACCAGCTTGAGCTGAAGCCGGGCATTGTCGGGCTAGACCTGGCCTGTGGTGCTGGCTTCCCCTTGCTGGAACTAGCACAGATGCACGGCGCGGGCTGTTTCTTCGTCGGTGTTGATCTGTGGACACACGCGCTCAGGCGGGCGGATCACAAGCGACAGGCGCATGATGTCGCTAATGCAGGGCTTTCCATCGGCGACGGTGGACGGCTGCCTTTCGCCGATGCGACATTCGATCTCATCACCATCAATCTGGGGCTGAACAACTTCGATGAGCCGCTGCCGGTGCTGAAGGAATGCCGCCGGGTGCTGCGACCCGCTGGACGGCTGGCGCTGACCAGCAACCTCAGCGGGCATATGCGCCAGTTCTATGCCGTGCTGCGGCAGGTCCTGGCTGACCAGGGCATGACCGGCAGCCTGGAGAGTCTGACAGCTCACGAAGCCCATCGCGGCAGCCACGAGTCGATCACCGCGCTTTTGACCGAGTCTGGCTTGGCAGTGAACCGCACGACCGAAGAGTCATTCACACTCCGTTACCGCGATGGCAGCGCCTTTCTCAATCACTATATGACCCGTCTGGGCTTCATGGGCGGTTGGAAAACCGTGATCCCGGACGAGCAGCATGAGCCGGTGTTCGCTGAAGTCGAGCGCCGCCTGAACGCGCTGGCAGCCGAAACCGGCGAACTGCTCCTGACCATCCCCATGATTTATGTGGAGGCAGGGGCATGACCCGGTTGACCGAGGAAGCGCCTCAATCCACTTTGCTGGGCGATGATGGTGAGTTGCTGCTGGATGATCCTGATGTCAATGTAGCCGTGTACGATGCTTACATTGCTGACCCTCCCGCCGGGAATCTTGTTCAGCGGATATTGCTTCATCTGGAGAAATGGGGATGTCTCTATCTGCTGTTCATCCCCATCATCGGATGCAGCCTGCTTTTGCTCATTGGTATATTCCTTGATAATCCTATGCCGTCGTTTTTTGTGTTCGGAGCCATTCTTGTGCTACTGTACGTTTCGTTTCGCAACTATCGTGGTTAGTCCAAATACGTTCACTCGTATTGCTGCCGCAACCATCCCGATGAGTCATGTGGAGGAAACACGGGGAATAGAAAGCTCTTGAGGACGCAACTATCGAGATTCCTTGCGCCAGCCGTTTTTGCACCAACAATGATTGCTTTATTGTCAATCGGCGTATGGGTATTGCCCTATGGCACCATCCGAGTTGTTGTGGCGATCTTGTGGGTCTATTTTATGGCACTAATCATTAGCGCTGTTGTCCACGAAACAGGACACATAGTCGGGGCAAAGATTGCCGGACTTAACATAGATAAGGTCTATCTCGGACCTCTATTGCTCGAAACACAACCGGACAGAAGAATCCATCTAAAGCCCAATATGCGTAGCATTCACCGATGGGCCGTCCAGGTAGCGCCATATGGTTCATCGGCGCAGTATCGAAAACTCTTCATCTTCGCAATCGGTGGTCCATTGTTCAGCCTGATTTTTGGTGTCGGTTTAATGGAATGGGCTGAAACAATACCAGGCGATTGCCAGTTAACCGAGATCCCATCCGGGATGGGATCACTCCATTCTGCGCCTCCGCAAATCTGGGCTTTGGGTTGCTTCCCCCGTAATCTTGGTCTTGTCTCAGTCTATCTCTTTGTCTTCTCAATCGCTCCAGCAGGTCTTAAGTCACTTCTGACTGATGGCGCAAAAATTTTTGACATCATTACGGGTGCCAGACGCCTTAAACGTATAGATGCGTTCATTCAGCTTCGAAACGCAATAGAGCAATCACGTCGTCCAAAAGAGTTTGACACTGTTGTGCTAGAGGCTCTGGTGGCTGTTGATGACAACACCGCTCAACAGTTCTACGGACACTACATTGCTTTCTTGAAATCACTTGACGAAGCTGAACTGGAAACTGCAAAACAACACCTCACATGGATGAAAACACACTTTTATGCGGCACGAAACGACAGCTTGAAAGTATCAGGCGCATCAGAAATAGCAGTATGGGAAGCGCTTCATCAAGACCCGATTGAAGGACGACGTTGGTTCGCTATTGCTAAAGCTGCCTCAAAACAAACGGCCAGCGATGAGTGTTATGCTGAAGGAGCATTGCTATTCGCAGAAGGCCGATTTGCAGAAGCCTTAGAAGCACTCGAATCTTCTAGGCAACTCGCACAAGAGAAAATGTCCAGCTTTCCCGGCATATTGGCATTCTATAGCGATAGAATTCAATATCTGGTGGATAGAATTCACAAGCAACAATCCACACAGGAAACAAGTTAGAAATGGGAGAAGCAGCTATCCTACAGCACGTCATCGAAGGCTTGATTTCAGCTAAACGGATTGCTCGCTGGTGGATGAACTGCTGCGGGCTGGCATCCCCCGTCAGCAGATCGTGCTGGCCTATGCCGGCGAAACGCTGGCAGTCAGCGATCAACGTTAAGTCGTATTCGGTGCAGACTCACGAAAGGCATAACCGCGAATGGCAAATGAAAAAGTTCCGGCAGCGATGAAGGACAAGTATGAGGAAATTGTGGCGTTGACCGATGCGGTCTGCAAGGCTCATCTCAATCAGGAATACGCCGATCTCAGCCGGCGTTTAGCCGCTCATTTGTGCCGCAAGCGTCCATCGCCGGTCGTGAATGGGCAAGCCAAAAGCTGGGCCGGTGGCATCGTCTACGCGCTGGGGCAGATCAACTTTCTCTTCGACAAATCACAGACGCTTCACTCATCCCCCGATGAACTGAGCGAGTATTTTGACGTGGGTAAAAACACCCTCAGCACCAAAGCCAAACAAATCCGCGACATCATTAACTCGTATCAGATGGACCCGGAATGGTCGCTCCCCAGCATGATTGACCGTAACCCACTGGTCTGGATGCTGTCGGTCAATGGCCTGATCGTGGATGTGCGCCACATGCCGCGCGAAGTCCAGGAAATCGCCTTCGAGAGAGGTCTCATTCCGTATATACCGGCTGACAAAAACGCCTAATTTCATTATCAGAAAGGCCAAAAACGATTATGACATATGCAATTCGGAAAGCGGCAGTGATCGGCAGCGGCACGATGGGCAGCGGTATCGCCACGCTGCTGGCGGCGGTCGGTGTCGAAACCACCCTGCTCGATATTCCCGCCAAAGGGACGCAACCCGGCGACGCGCCCGCCAAACGTAACGCGATTGTGCTGGACAACCTGAAAAAGATTCAGTCCAGCAAACCGCCGCAGGTCTTCAGCGCCAGCGACATTGAGCGCATCCGCGTCGGCAATCTGGACGACAACCTGAACTACACCGCCGACTGTGACTGGGTGATCGAGGTGATTGTCGAGAAGCTGGATGTCAAGCAAAGCCTGATGGCGAAACTGGCCGAAGTCGCGCGCCCGGATGCCATCATCACCAGCAACACCTCCGGCATCCCCATCCAGTCGATTGCTGCCGGGCTGGGGCAGGACTTCAGCCGTCGCTTCATGGGGACGCACTTCTTCAACCCGCCGCGTCATCTGCATCTGCTGGAGGTCATCCCCCACCCGGACACCGACCCGGAAGCCATTGCCTACATGGTCGAATTTGGGACGCGGGTGCTGGGCAAAGGCGTGGTCATCTGCAAGGATAAGCCGAACTTCATCGGCAACCGCTTCATGTCGATGGCCGGGTCGCAGACCATGAATTATGCCCTCGATCACGGCTTCACCGTCGAAGAAGTGGACAGCATCACCGGCCCGCTGATTGGACGCCCCAAGACCGCCACCTTCCGGCTGAATGATCTGGTCGGGTTTGATGTCGCAATCTATGTCGCCCGCAACCTGTACCCCGCCATTCCCGATGACCCGATGCGCGAGGTGCTGAACCACCCCAAAGGCAGCGCCCTCAGCCAGGCCATGCTCGACAAAGGCTGGTTGGGGAACAAAAGCGGACAGGGCTTTTACAAGCAGGTCAAGGGTGCCAGTGGCGAGAAAGAGTTCTGGTCGCTCAATCTGGAGACGATGGACTACGAAGCGCCGAAGAATCCGCGTTTCGAGAGCGTGGGCAAGCACCGCAAGGTCGAGTCGCTGGGTGAGCGCATCCGGCTGCTCATCAACGAAACCGATCGCGCCGGACAGTTCCTCTGGCATCTGCACGCCTTCTATCTGGCCTATGCCTCCAACCGTGTGCCGGAGATCACCGATACCATTGTCAACGTCGATAATGCCCAGAAGTGGGGCTTCAGCCACGAGATGGGGCCGTTTGAAATCTGGGACGCGATTGGCGTGGCCGATACCATCCCGCGCTTCGAAGCCGATGGTTATCCGGTGGCTGACTGGGTGAAGCAGATGGTCGCTGCCGGTCACACCCGCTTTTATCAACGCGACGAGAAAGGGCAGGTCACCGCCTACTACAGCCCGCAGCAGGCGGCCTATGTGCCGGTGCAGGCCGACCCACGCCAGATGACCGTCGCTGCACTGCGCGCCGACAACCGGGTGGTGGCGAAAAACACCAGCGCCAGCGTGCTGGATATGGGCGATGGCGTGGCGTTGTGGGAATTCCACAGTCAGGCGTTGGCGATTGATGCCGAGCTGGTCGAGATGGGTTACAAGGCGCTCGACCTGCTTCAGAGCGATTTCGATGCGCTGGTGGTCAGTCATGATGGCGAACGCTTCTGCATCGGTGCCAATGTCTTCATGGTGGTGATGGCGGTGCAAAGCGGCCTGATGGATCAAGTGAACGGGTCGATCAAGGCGCTGCAAGACCTGGGGCAAGCCATGCGCTATCACAGCAAACCGGTCGTCACCGCGCCCTTCAACATGGCGTTGGGCGGCGGCACCGAGCTGCTGCTCTCTGGCTCGAAGATCGTGGCTCATGCCGAACTCTACGCCGGACTGGTGGAGATTGGCGTCGGCCTGATCCCGGCCGGCGGCGGGTGTAAGGAACTGCTGCGGCGCGTCGTCAATCCGGTGATGGCCGCCCACCCCAATGCCGATGCGCTGCCCCATCTGCAAAAGGTGTTCGAAGCCATTGCCACCGCCAAAGTCAGCACCAGCGCCAAAGAAGCCCGCGATATGGGTATCCTGGGGCCGGATGACGAGATCGTGATGAACCGTTCGCATCTGCTGGCCGAAGCCAAACGGGTCGCCCGTTCGATGGCGGATAACTATACACCGCTGCAAGCCGGCAAGGTCTGGGCGGCCGGGCGCGATGCTTATGCGGCGCTGCTGCTGGGCATCGAGGGATTCCGCGAAGGCAAGTATGCCACCGATTACGACGCCTTCATCAGCAAGAAGCTGGCCTATGTGCTGACCGGCGGTGCTTTGAGCGAACCGCAGTGGGTGTCGGAGCAGTATATCCTGGACCTGGAGCGTGAAGCCTTCCTCAGTCTGGTGACCGAAGCCAAGACGATGGAGCGCATCACCCACATGCTGCAAACCAACAAACCGCTGCGGAATTGAGAGAAAGCAGCTCAATTCATTTCGCCGCTGAACGTTACCAGAGAAATCACTGAAGTCATGGCTGTCGCGCTGGCGGGCCAGGGACGGTTGAACCAATATGTGTACTTAGAGAGGAAGAATCCATCATGCGTGAAGCAGTGATCGTAGCAGCCAGCCGGACAGCGGTTGGCAAATCGAAAAAAGGCGTGACGCGGAATGCCCGTTCCGATGAAATGGCCTCGGTGGTCATCCATGACCTGATGCGACAGACCGATGGCAAGCTCGACCCCCATGAGATCGATGATGTGGTCATCGGCTGCGCCATGCCGGAAGGGTCACAGGGGCTTAACTTCGCGCGGGTGATCGCCCTGCGCGCCGGTCTGCCGGTGGAGATTCCGGCGCAGACCGTCAACCGCTTCTGTTCCAGCGGCCTGCAAACCATCGCCATGGCCGCCGAACGCATCATCGCCAACGGTGCCGATGTGATTATTGCAGGTGGCGCGGAGAGTATGTCCGCCGTGCCGATGACCGGCTTTCATATCAGCCCGAACCCGCATATGAGCGAGACCGCGCCCGAAGTCTACATGGGCATGGGTCATACTGCCGAGCGCGTGGCCGATGAATTCAACGTCAGCCGCGAGGATATGGATCAGTTCGCCTACGCCAGTCATCAGAAGGCGGCGGCTGCTACCGATGCTGGTAAGTTCAGGCAGGAGATCGTGCCGTTCATGCTGGAAGAGACTTATCTCGATGAGAACGGACAGCGCCAGACCATGAGCATGACCTTCGCCGAAGATGAACATCTGCGCCGCGAGACGACGGTGGAAGGATTGGCGAAGCTCAAGCCGGTGTTCCGCCAGGGCGGGCGCGTTACTGCTGGCAACAGCAGCCCCCTCAGCGATGGCGCGGCCGGTGTGATCGTGATGGAAGCGGGCAAGGCGGCGCAGTTGGGGTTAACGCCGCTGGCGCGTTTCGTCAGTTTCAATGTGGCCGGCGTCCGCCCGGAGATCATGGGCGTGGGGCCGATCAATGCCGTGCCGCGTGTCCTCAAGCGCGCCGGACTGACCATCGACGAGATGGACTTGATCGAACTGAACGAAGCGTTTGCTGCTCAGGCGCTCCCCGTCATCCGCACGCTGGAGATGAACCCGGAGAAGGTCAACGTCAACGGCGGGGCGATTGCGCTGGGGCATCCGCTGGGCTGCACCGGAGCCAAGCTGACCGTCCAGATCATCCACGAGATGAAGCGGCGCGGCAGCCGCTACGGCATGGTGACGATGTGCATCGGCGGTGGCATGGGTGCCGCTGGCATCTTCGAGAACATCAACTGATGTGTCGCGTTACCTGCTTTGCTCACGGGCAAGGCAGGTAACATGCAACAACATGCATAAAAATGTAGATTTCTCATTCCATGAAAATGAAGTGTGAGACTGCATTAACATAGCTTCTGATAAAGGCTTTCAAGATAGGAGCAACTCTACAAATCATGTCTACCGTTTTCATCAGCTACAGGCGAAACGATAAATTCATTGCATTTACGTTACATGATCGACTACGAAACAAGAGTTTGGATGTTTTTATTGATGAAAAGATAAACCCAGGAGAAGACTTTAGAGAGCGGATTGCAAAGGAAATTGAACGCTGCGATGTTATGCTTGCAGTGATTGGTCAAGGTTGGGTTAACCAGATGGATCGGTTGAAAGAGATTGATGATTTTGTTCGCCGCGAAATCACTTTAGCTATGTCTTGGAAAAAACCTGTCATTCCCGTGGTCATGGAGGGAGGAAGAATTCCAAAACTTAATGAACTTCCTGACGAATTACATGCTATTCTTAATCGGCATGCCCAAGAAATTAGAGCAAATGATCAGGCAAAGGATTTCAATCGTCTGGCACGTGCTATTCATAATCTTGTAAAACAATCAGCAGATGAGCAAATTTGGGTAACAACGAATGGACTTCGCGGAGTTCTAAATTTGGCACTTGGAGCAGTCAGTGGCATTATTGTTTCACCCAATGACATTAAAAGGATTGCGGCATTACTTGCTCCATCGCTTTTTCAAGAGAATGAATTACCAAAGATATTGAACAATAAGGGTAACTACTCAGGTAGGGTAGACAATGGTGTTCCAATTCTTGAGCCTATTTTTTTCACAAAACATTGTGGTAACAGGTTGTGAAAGCGACTGTCTCAATTAAAAACGGCATTTTATTAT
>JALHNT010000090.1 GCA_022843385.1 Anaerolineae bacterium
CATTTCTGGGTTCAATGCAAAAGAATCATACACGTTACCGCTCGTGTGCGTTGGTAAATGGCCTTGATATAAGGGAAACCAGCCTCACGTTTTGAGTTCCAGATAGTTGACTCTATGCTCCTGCACATAATGTGAGCAAGAACCAATGCAGAAGAACCATACAATGCCCTCTCAATCGCGCTGGAAATCGCCAGCGCGTTGAGCATAGCGCTCAGATCAGCGGGACAGCGCAGGGATGGGGCAGCGTACTGCCTGCCGGTGTTTGATTAGGAAGGGTCACGCGCTGTAGAATCGCCGCGCCGGCGGTGTGCGAGGGATAATTATCAGCTTGCCTATCACAATTGAGCATGAATGGCAGCTATGGGTTATTGGCTGTTTAATCTTCGGCTAATTATTCAACTTGTGATTGGCAATGTTGTGTTTGTGGCATAAGTTGCCGCTTCAACTCGATTGTTGATCTGAAGTTTGCTGAGAGTTACACTATATGAGCGGCTCCAGCCAAGCCAGAAATCGAAGGGATTTCGTGTGATGAAGACACTTGTGGGCGAATTTGATCGAGCATTCTTGGGAAACACAAACTAATAATGACTGATCAATCCAAGTATTATGTACTTAGTAAAAAAGGCTAAATTGCCATGACAGACAATATATTTAACATCCTTGCGGAGCCGAAGCGACTGGAAGCCCTCGTCAACGTACAGTTGATCGATACACCCGCTGAAGAGGCATTTGATAGACTGACACGACTTGCAAGTGTGATATTAAACGCACCGGTATCACTTGTATCTCTGGTTGAGCCGACGCGCCAGTTTTTTAAGAGTCAAACAGGTCTGCCTGAGCCCTGGGCTTCCTTGCGCGAAACGCCGATATCGCATTCGTTCTGCCAACATGTTGTGGCTACTGGAGAGCCACTCATCATCGAGGACGCAAGATCACATCCGCTCGTATGCGATAATCCAGCAATACACGATCTCAACGTTATCAGTTACCTTGGCATTCCGTTGACAAGTCCAGAGGGTTGGCTACTTGGGTCTTTCTGTGTCATTGATAACGAGCCGCGTGTCTGGACGCAGCAGGATATCCAGGTGATGAATACCCTGGCACAAGCGGTAACCACAGAAATTAAGCTTCGACATGAGGCGAGAGAAAAAGATGAGATGATTGCCGAACTACAAGCGCGTAACGCGGAACTGGATGCCTTCTCTCGCACAGTATCGCACAACCTGAAGAATCCAGTTAGTGGGATTACAGGTTGGGTCAGTGTGAGCGCGCGTTATTCAGATCGGATGTCGCCGGAGGAATTAGTCGATTTGATAGAGAAGATAGGTGATCTTGCCACTCAAGCAAACAGCATAATTGACTCTCTATTATTTCTGGCTCGAATACATCGCGCTGAAGATGTGCCGTGCCAGGAATTGGCTATGTTTTACATTTTGGACGATGCGTTGCTGCGCCTGGAACGTGAGATAGCATCTCATCAAGTGACAGTGCATCTCCCTGATGCACACTTATTCCCGCGCTGCATTGGCTATCGCCAATGGGTCGAAGAGGTCTGGATGAACTACATCAGCAATGCCATCGAGTACGGTGGAAAGCCACCTACAATTACCTTCGGCGCCGAGCAGTTATCGAATGGCTTCGTGCGCTATTGGATTACGGACAACGGCAAGGGGCTCTCACCTGAGGAGCAGTCAGAACTGTTTGTTCCCTTTATTCGATTACCAGAAACTGCACAAATCCCGGGTCATGGTCTGGGTCTGTCCATCGTGCTCGCCATCGTCAAGAAACTGGGGGGCAATGTCGGTGTAACCAGTGAAATAGGAGTGGGCAGCACTTTCAGCTTCACACTTCCGGCAAAATCTGAGTTTTGAGATTCCGCCAAGTAGAAGCCAACAACCTGAGCTGCACAACTTTAATGATGGCAACTCTAGCTTCAGAACATCAATAAAGGACATTTTCTATGAACAACAAATGGGGTCTACGAGTCAGTACCGTAGTGTTTCTAATGATCACGCTGATTATCAATGGATTATCGAACACAGATTTTTTCCCGACTACCGTTGGTGACGTCTCTGACACACGCGCATTGCTATTCCTCCCTGCAGGATATGTATTTGCCATCTGGGGGTTGATCTATACAGGCTTAATTGGTTATGCCATCTATCAAATGCGTCCTGTCGCTCTTGAAAAGGGTGTGGTTGATCGAGTGAGTTTCTGGTTCATCATCAACTTGATTGCCAATAGCGCATGGATTATTGTGTTTGTCTACGATATTGTGTGGGCAAGTCTGGCTCTGATTATCGTGATGCTCATAACGCAGTTGATTATCTACAATCGCCTCGAAATCGGTATGCGTAAGGTGGATTGGCAAGAACGTTGGGCTGTCCATGTGCCATTCAGCGTATATACCGGCTGGGTCAGTGTAGCAACCGTCGCGAATGTGACAACACAATTATATGTCAGCGGATACATCACTAGCTTCGCCGGCATCAATGCGGACGTTTGGGCGAGCATCCTCCTGGTGGTTGCTGGTGTACTCGCGCTCGCGTTCCTGTACTTCCGCCGTGACGTTGCTTATGCGCTGGTTGTCGTCTGGGCGACTTATGGCATTTATGCCCGACCCTTTGATACAGAGTTCTATCGAGATACCGTATTTAACGTTTTACCAGAATTGAGTGCCACACTCGTTCACAATACGGCAATTGTGATTGCATCGGTTGTCGCCGCGGCCGTCATGATTGTTTTCTTGATGCAGTTCCGTGCAAGGTCGACATCGCAACAGGGACAACAACTTGATAGCGCATAATGTATGTCGTCATTAGGTATACGACATGAACTCATTGAACCTTTTCGTCCGCCAATAAGTGACGGAGGTTGATGAGGGCGTAGACGATGTAGTGAGCGCCCATGAGGTGCGCTGCTTTCCGGTCAAAGCGAACCAGCAAGGCACGGAACTTGTCAATCCAAGCAAAAGTCCGCTCACTGGTAAAGCGCAGTTTGTAGACATCGCGGTTGAACAAGCGTTTGCGTCCGCTTTTGGGACGCTTACGGGAACGCGTGTTTTCCACGATGTTGGGAATGAGCTTGTGATTGAAGCATGTCCAGCGAGCCGCTTTGGTGTCAAAGGCAGCATCGGCATTGAAGTAGCTGCCTGCGATGGCAATGCCGAGCCGCTTGATGAACTTGAAGGCAGCACGTAAGTTGTCCTTGAGCTCAAAGGCATCGTTGTGATTGCCCGCGACAATGCCTGTCGTTGCCAGGATGAACCCGTTGGTGTCCGTGATACGGCTTCACCCTGGCAGAACGGCCATATTCGAATCCTTCTTTGGGCGTTTCAAGCAGGAGTTTGGCGACGTCAACCGTTTCGAGACCATAGGCGAGACGCTGGCGGCGGTTTACCAACATATCCACTATTATAATCACCGGCGCATTCACACCGCCCTCAGGATGCCACCAGCTGTCTTTGCTGCTCAGGCTGTTGTAGACAATCGTCTTCCTATTTTGGGTACTTGACACAGTCACATGCCTGTTTCATCTTCGGCGTACAACTAATTTCGCCTTGCTTTGCGGGAAATCCTGCTGTTCTCTTCCTCATGACCTATCTCCCTCAGAATTGGTACGTTCCCATTCTGCACCGCGTTTTTCCTTCAACTCGCGCCATTCGGGTACGACTGGGATAGACCCCACTTCCCGCGCGACTTGCCTGGCCGCCAATCCAACGATTGCTACAAACGTAGGATAGGCCAGCTCCAGGTCTGCGAGTTGACGAACGTGCAGCGCTCCAGCCATACCCGCGGATACCATCGAGACAATCTCGACGGCATGTTCGCCCACTACATGAGCGCCCAGGACACGGTCCGTGCGCCGATCTACAATCAGCTTGCAAAAGCCCGTTTTGCGATCATCAATCACCGCCCGGTCGAGTGCGGCAAAGGGGACGGTTGCAGTCACGACATCGTGATGGCGCTGTGCCTCAGCCTCCGTCAGACCCACACCCCCATACTCGGGATCAGTGAAGCCGCCGTGAGGCACGAGACGTTCACGGGCAGGCTGGGAGTAGGACAGCAATGCGTTCTCGACTGCAATCCGCGCCTGATAGCCTGCTGACTGCACCAGCATGCTCCGTCCGGTAATATCGCCAGCAGCGTAAATATGGTCTGCCGAGGTCCGGAGATAATCATCCACCGTCACATAGCCGTGGTTGGTCTCAACACCTGCGAATTCCAGACCGAGGTGGTCGATGTTCCCCGGCCAACCAACAGACGCAAGCACGACATCGACAGTCAGTTTTTCAGTTGACCCGTTTGAATCACGGTATAAAACAACCGATTGTCCGTTGTTCCGTTCAATGCGTTCGACGCTGTGAATGCCCGTTTCTATCTGGATACCGCGCTGCTCGAACTGCCGATTGATTTCGTTGGACACATCCGTATCTTCGGTGAGGAGAATGTGCGGGGCGATATCGAGAATGGTCACGCTTGCCCCAAAATCCTCAAAAACGGAGGCAAATTGACAGCCTGTCGCGCCACCGCCAATGATAGCAACGGACTGTGGCGCTTGCTTCAAATCCCAGACAGTAGAACTTGTGAGGGCGTATTCTGCGCCTGGAAAGGGGAGTTGACGTGCGTGCCCACCGACACATAAGATGAAGTTCTTACCTCTGACTTCGCCCTGGTTGGTCGTTTGCAGCGTTTGTGCATCGATGAACCGGGCGTTTCCTGCAGGGCTATATACCGTGATACCGACTTCTTCCATGTGAGATGCCAGCTGTTTTTTCTCATGGAGTTCAGCTACCACATCCTTGGTACGCTGCATCACGGTGCCGAAGTCAACCATCGGATGCCCTTCCATCTGAAGTCCATATTTACCAAATTGTTCACTATCGCGCATCAGACGTGCCGCTTTTGCCAGTGCCCGTGTTGGAACACAGCCATCGTTCGTACATGTGCCGCCGAGTCTATGACGCTCGATGAGCGCAACAGTCGCTCCAAGTTCACGCGCACGTAAAGCAGCGGTTACTCCCGCCGGACCACCGCCTACCACTACAATGTCATACATGTCCACCTACCCCCTTATACATAATTCGTCTTCACGCGATGCAGGTACAACTACAGGTTTAGATCGCCCACTTCGCCAGACTGATGATGAGCCAGAATCGCCCGTGCAGCAGTTTGGGGCGTTTTGGCATCAGTTGGTTTTTTGAACGGCGCGTTGTTCCACAGATCAGTGTCAACAGCGCCCGGACGAACAATCGTGAAACGCAGCTTGCGATTCTCCTTCCGCAGGACAGCTACCAGTGGTTCGATGGCAGCCTTGGCGACCGCATACGCGCCCATTTTCGGAAGGATGAGATGGTCGATGTAGGCACCTATGAACATCATGTGACCTTGTGGCTGCATCACACCCAAACTGTGGCTGGCGGCTAGAAAGGCGCCTGTCACATTTCCAGACATCACGACCAACCAGTCTTCCAGTGAAAACTCCCGTATCATACCCGATCTCAATCCACCTGCGGCGTAGATCATCAGCTCAATACCACTGCTCTCATTGGCAACCGTGTAGTTCACATCACGGAGTGTGTGGGGATCATCGGCATCAAAGCGCAGTTTGTAATCCGCCTCAGATGGGATGTGAGTAAGGTTTCTTCCGGCTGCAAAGACACGCCAATTCTCCTGTTTTAGCGTCGTGACCAATGCAGAGCCTATGCCGCCTGAAGCGCCCCAAATCAACGCATCCATTGTCAATTACCCTTTTCCAACTTGTGAATCTCATCCAATAGTCCGTCTCGTCCTGGACGCACCGCTATGTTGCTGTACTCCCCTGACCTACGCTGCCGTGCTCCGCAACGGATGCGACGCGGTTTATCAACCCATCGAAAATGAGACGATGCAGAAAGAAGATCGCATACCAGTAGACATAACCAAACAAGCCGTGAGGGGCAAAGTATGCGGTCAGCACCAGCCGCGAGCTGCCATCTTTCGCACGGTCTACTTCAAACTGTAACCATCCTTTGCCTGGCAGCTTCATTTCTGCGCGGAGCCGCAGCATATGGTCGGGTTTAATGGCTTCAATGCGCCAGAAGTCCACTGCATCGCCGATACGCAGAATCTCGCGCTGTGGTCTGCCCCGTCGATAACTGGGACCGCCGACAATACGATCCATCCAACCCCGCAAATGCCACAGAGAATTAAGATACAGCCAGCCTGTTTCGCCACCAAGCGATGTGAATGTCTGATAGATGGCAGCCGGAGACGCGTTGACCTGGCGTACACGGCGTTCAATCAACATGCCGTGTTCTTCGACAAACATATAGGGTTCGTCCTGTTCCCATGTTGCCGACATTGAGTCCGTCCAGGATGTCTCTACCTGGTGGGCATCCAGCTCACCGAGGGCTGCATGTAATCCCGTTTCGAAGTCGAGGGGTTGAATATCTGGGAACAGGCGTGCGGCAGAATCTCCGGTGACAATCATCTCGTTGACCAGACCTTGAATCAGGGGGCGCACGATACTGGCAGATACAGGTGTTACCATATGCACCCCATACGATGAAAGGCGTGGCGTGAGCACCGGCACGGGAATCACAAGGCGGCGCAGTCCACGCAAATGGGGATGGCATGGGCGTCAGGCTAGATGGCTTTGTGGGTGCTGCATTTGCTATAGTGCTTGCAGATTCAGCGGTTGGCGAAGCCACCTGCAATTGGGATTCGGTAACTTTATCCTCCGCTTCATCCATCTCCACTATGCTTGAAAACGAAACATACTTGAAATTCAAGTGACTAAGCGACTTGGGCAACGTGGGCATGGGGTGTTTCCAATACACAGGGCGAACAAACGCTTCGCATTGATTTTGCGGACAACGATATTCGAGGGCGTATTCCCACTCATATTGACAATATTCCGAGTTTGCCGAATGCTCCGACCAGAACAACTGGAACACATCCGCTTCGTCAATCGCTCTTGCCAAGCCCGCTTGCCAGTTCTCGCCCGCTCTGAGGTTATCGACATCCAGAAAGACTTCATTACCCAGCGCCACCTGTGCGATCTTGAAGGAGCGAACGATGCCGGTGTCTTTCCGTGAATAGGAGATAAATATACGTTGATAGGGCGTTGCCGCTTGACTATTCATCCTCCCCAAAGCAAGTGGATTACCCGTTGACGCTTGAGATGGCTCAGGTTTCGCCCCGGCGAATGATACAACTTCAACTGAACATTTGAGGTGCGCGATTTCAATACCGGCAACCTGAATGGATGCTCGCACATAGATGGTTTCATTTTCCAACTCGGAGTTGGTGCGAAACTCGAAATCAAATCGAGACCAATCGTCATACCAAGTCTTCGTAACTTCCTTCGGTTCAAAGTCAACTTCTTCGCTCTCTGGAATGACGGTAATCAGGGTTTCGGGTTCAATATGATATTTCTGCTTTGTCGTTTTGGGCTTTAGAAGGTTATCACCGAGTTCCCGTTTGAATCGATCAGCATCCTGTTCAACTTGCTGACGGAAATCGTCCCGATAAGCGTAAACGACGATGTAACCCCGATTCTTGCGAACAACCTTTTCCGGTGAATAGAGGCGAAACTCTACTTCGGCTTCCTTCTTTTCCGATTGGCGGGTGAGAATCTCATCTAATCCTGGATCGCTGAATGTCAGATTTCCCGAAGGATTCGTCTCCGCTTCGCCAGGCGCGTTAAAGGTGTCTTCGATCCCTTTGGGCGCGCGGGGTGTGTTCAGGAAGGTATATGCTGCTGCAACTAAATTCCGTATGAAGTCGGCAGGTGCGGACAATTCCACTATACCTACCAGAGTAGATAAGGGTGCTTTACGATCCATATAGGGGAAAGCTTTATCGGTCAATCCGATGATTACCACCGGACTTCGGGCTTGCCTGCTCGATTGAATGATCGACGTTACGGTGGGGGAGCAGTTATATCCATCAAAAAACAAATCTATCATGGCGATGTGTGGATGAAAACTCGACACCTGAGCTTTCACAGTGTCTGGTGATGTTGCATGTCGAATATCAAAATCTGGATTTGCCGACAGAATAGACTGTAATCGCTTGCACTGGTCTTCGTCACGATGCGCTACAAGAATTCGTATCGTCCCTGTCACCGTCGAAATCCTCCTCTCGTGCCTGTCGGCGAATATCCCGAACCACTTCTTCTGCCGATATCTTCTCTTCTTTTGCCATCTGATCCTTCCTTTCTCTTCTAATCTCAGATGGGGAAGTATCTCTTTAGTTTAGCCTTCTTTGTGTCTCACGACCTCTGAATCGATACAACTATAGGTCTAATTTATAGATTAATTTTACCCGTTTTTCATCCTTTCAACATCGCACAATTTCGCAAAACAGACGTGTGATTGAGGCTAGGAAAAATTTGTCACGGGCTATAACTCAAAAGCTGAAGCTGGCCGGATTAAAAGAATATCCCGTAGTGTCATAAATGAGCCTTTGTCATTATGGGCCAAGTTTACTGCACGTAACTTGCAACCGTCAGGGCAAGTACCATGCGATAAATATCCTGCATGGCTTTCTCTGCCTGTAACGCGATAGCTTCAATATCGGTATCTTTTAGGTTCTGGATGCGGTCTTTGAGGTCTGGCCGGGCTTCTGTCAATTCTTCCCGGCTTAACTGAAACAGCGTAACAGTGTATTCTCCACTCTGTCCCATCAAGCCCTTATCAACTTCAGCGGGAGGCTTCGCAACTTCAGGAAGTGGCGCAGGTGTAACAACTTCAGGCGGTGGGGAAGGTGGGGGAAACATAGGAACCATATTCCACTGCGCCTCTTTGAGAAGATCGGCTTCTTTCTGTTCTTCCGTTCGAACATCCTGGATTTCCAGTTCAAGGATCGGCGACGGGTCGGATTGACGAAGAAGCCCAGCCAGGGGATACCGTGTTCGCAGGGAATGACCTGCGCTTGCGACTTGTGGATCGTCAACCGCAAGCTCGCTAAAAAAGCGATGAGCGCCTATTTACGTCTGGAAGCAGGCGCTTGCTGTCACTAACCAGCGCATAATCATCCACCAGACGCGCTGAGCAATGGCGATAACGTTATGAAGGTGATTTTCGCTGCGTCGATCACTTGCGGGATTGCCCAAGATCAACGTAAATTATGGAAAATCGCAAGCATCATGGTGCTGCCCAATTTTCCGTATCGGGATACGGGTCAAGCCTTTCTTCGCTGATACGGAAAGTGCAGCTTGGAGGCAGCCGCACGTTTCACCGCTTCCGGCCTGCGATCATACCGTGCCGTCGTCTCGACGCTGGCGTGACCCATCAGCTTCGCCACTGTCACGATGTCCACACCTTCGTCGAGCATGTCGCCCGCGAACGTCCGCCGAAAGTCGTGCGGTGAGAAATCCGCCACGCCCGCCTGTGCCGCGCGTTTCTCCAGCATGTTGTAAACAGCCTGGCTGCTCAACGGCTTGATCGACAGGTTTCCACCTTTATTGATGGGCGTGAACAGCACACCCGACACATTCCCTCGCGCCACCAGCCAATCGTTCAACGCCAGCAGCGCACCGCCCGACACATAAACCAGGCGATCTTTTCCTCCCTTGCCGCCCCGGATCGTCAGCTTGCCATCCTCGACATCGGCCAGCGTCAACTTCACCACCTCCGAACGACGCAGCCCGGCGCTGTACAGCAAGCCGATCATGGCCGCATCTCGGACTCCGGCAGGTGTTTCATCCTCCATGCAGACGTTCACCAACGCCCGTATCTCACCTTGCTTCAAGTCCCGACCGGCTGGTAGAGTCTCGATCTTCACGTTCTCGATCTCCACCGCCCGCTGGTAATCCTCGGCGGTCATCTGCCCCAGCTTCCAGGCTTCCTTTAACACCGCCCGCAGCGCCGACAGCAGCTTGTTGACCGTCGCAGCGCCGTGCGATTCGACCAGACGAGCGCGAATGGCCGCCGTGTGCGGGTAGCGCAGCGCTGCCCAGTTGACATACAGATAGGTGACATTCTCGCTTTTGCTGCGCTGGCCGGGATTCTCGATAAGCACTGGCTCGACACCCAACACAGCCGCGATGGTATTGAGGGCGGTCTTCATGGTGCGACGGCTGTTGGCTGATACGAGCCGTGCGAGGTAGACGGCAGCCGGGTTGTGATCGGTGCGCTGGGCAATCGGTATTACGTAATGCGGGTGGGTTTCGATAGGATTTTGCATGGAAGTTTCCGTTGTTTTTTGTGGGCTGTATAGCTGTTGAGAAAGTGTAGGTCTATAGCCGTATGTTATACTGTCAAGCTTAGGAATCAACGTCGTGATTCCCGAACAGTCGAATTTGGGCAGGATTTATGATGTATCCATGTCGATACCAATTTTAGCCACTAAGCTTTATGTTCCCCTACCTCGCCCTAGAGCTGTCCTCCGCCCTCGCCTTATTGATCGGCTTAATGAAGGGCTGCACAGCAAACTCATCCTCATCTCTGCCCCTGCCGGGTTTGGGAAAACCACGCTGATCGGTGAATGGCTTGCCAGTTGCGAGCGTCCTGCTGCCTGGCTGTCGCTGGACGAAGGGGATAACGACCCCACGCGCTTTCTGACTTACCTCGTTACTGCTTTACAGACGATTGCGCCGAATATCGGAGAAGGTATGTTGGCTGCGCTCCAATCGCCCCAGCCACCGCCAACCGACTCGATGCTGACCGTGCTGCTCAATGAAATCGCTGCTATCCCAGACAATTTCCTGCTCGTCCTTGACGATTACCACGTGATTGACGAGCAATTGGTTGACCATGCCATCACCTTTCTGCTCGATCACCTGCCGCCCCAGATGCACCTGGTCATCACCACTCGCGAAGACCCCAATCTACCTCTGGCGCGGTTACGGGCGCGGAGCCAATTGACCGAACTACGGGCTGCTGCTTTGCGTTTTACACCTTCTGAAGCGGCTGAATTTCTCAATCAGGTGATGAATCTCGACCTCTCAGCGGACGACATCGCCGCGCTGGAAACGCGCACCGAAGGCTGGATTGCTGGCTTGCAACTCGCCGCGATCTCCATGCGGGGGCATCAGGATGTCAGCAATTTCATCCAATCGTTCAGCGGCAGTCACCATTTCGTGCTGGATTATCTGGTTGAAGAAGTCCTGCAACGGCAGTCGGAAAATATCCAGACTTTTTTGCTGCGCACGTCGATCCTGGATCGCCTATGCGGTTCGCTGTGTGATGCTGTTCTGCTCGACGAGTCTGCTTCCGGGCAAGCCACTCTGGAATCTATCGAACACGCCAACCTGTTCCTTGTCCCGCTGGACAATGAGCGCCGCTGGTATCGCTATCACCATCTTTTCGCGGATTTACTCCGGCAGCGATTACACCAGCGCAGCGCTGCGGAAGGTGTCGCTGAACTACACAGCCGTGCCAGTGTGTGGTACGCGGACAATGGTTTGACTGCCGATGCTATAAGCCACGCCTTTGCTGCCAGGGATTTCACGCTCGCGGCGGGTCTGATCGAATTGGCCTGGCCGGGAATGGATGGGCGTTTCCAAGCCGCCATGTGGCTGGGATGGGCGAAGGAACTCCCCGACGAGTTGATCCGGGCCAGACCTGTACTCAGTGCTGCCTATGCCTGGGCGCTTCTGAATGGCGGCGAACTCGAAGCTGCCGAACCTCGATTGTTGGATGCTGAACGGTGGCTCGATACTTCAGCCCGAATAACAGCCGAGAGTACAATCGAGATGGTCATTGTAGACGAAGCACAGTTTCGGAATCTCCCAGCGTCAATCGCCACTGCCCGCGCCTACCAGACACAGGCACGTGGGGACATCCCCGGCTCCGTGATGTATGGTCGGCGTGCGCTCGATCTCTTACCGGAGGGCGACCATCTCCGGCGCGGCCCCGCTGCTGCGCTCCTGGCGCTGGCTCAATGGGCAAGCGGCGACCTGGAAGAAGCCCACCAGACGCTTGCCGATGCGATGTCTAATTTTCAGAAAGTCGGCAACCTGCATTTCGCCATCAGCGGCACCTATGGACTGGGGGACATCAGGACGGCGCAAGGTCGTCTTCGCGAGGCTATCAAGGTCTATGCGGACACATTGCAATTTGCGCTGGCGCAGGGTGAACCCCTGCTGCGCGGCACGGCAGACCTCTATCTGGGATTGAGCGAGTTATACCGTGAGCGAGGTGATGCTGAGGCTGCTATCCAGAATTTGCTGCACGGCGAAGCACTCGGCGATCAAGTGGCGCTACCGGATTGGCGCTATCGCCTGTGCCGAGCAAAGGCGCATTTCCAGGAAGCGCAGGGCGACCTGTCAGGTTCGCTCAATCTGCTCGATGAGGCGGAGCGTCACTATCGCAGGACACCTGTACCTGATTTGCGCCCTCTTGCGGCATTGAAGACGCGGGTGTGGGTGGCGCAGGGTCGGTTGAGCGAGGCACAGCGGTGGGTGCATGAACAGGGCTTGTCGGTTGATGATGAACTCAGTTATTTGCGCGAATTCGAACACATCACACTGGCGAGGGTACTCATTGCCGGGTACAGGCGCGAACCTGTCGAACACACGATTCACGAGGCTATCAGGCTGCTGGATCGTCTCCAATATGCGGCAGAAGGCAGCAGGCGGATGGGCAGCGTGATCGAGATCGAGGTGTTACAGGCGCTTGCCCACCATGCGCAGGATAATACTGCCCCGGCCTTTCTTGCCCTGGAACATGCGCTCCGGCTGGCTGAACCGGAAGGCTATGTCCGCATTTTTGTCGATGAAGGGCCGCCGATGGCTCAACTATTGTTCGAGGCAGCGGCTCAGGGAATGATGCCGGACTACATCCGTAAGCTGCTGGCTGTATTTGAAGGCAAGAAGCAAAAGCGCGAAGAAAAATCTTCCTCTACTCAACCGCTGATTGAAGCCTTGAGCGAACGTGAACTGGAAGTGCTGCAACTGATTGCGCAAGGGCTTTCGAATCGTGAGATCAGTGAGCAGCTTTTCCTCGCTCTGAGTACGGTTAAAGGTCACAATCAAAAAATCTTTGAGAAACTACACGTTCAACGACGCACCGAAGCGATCACCCGCGCCCGCGAGTTCAATCTGCTGTAGCCTGAACGTCCGCCCCTCGTTTCTTCCGTTTCTCCCCAAACAGTACCTCAAACAATACTTTAGTAGCTACACAGCAGTACCGCCGTGCCGATATGCTGAGTCTATCGCAAAGTTTAGTCTAGAGGATCAGAGAATGATACATCGTAAACAGTTGTTTCTTACAGTCGTAACATTACTGGTGTTGTCAGCCCTGGCGGTGGGTGTAATGGCGCAAGAGAGCGAGACAGCACTACTCACCGGCCTGCGTCCTGACGCACCACCCTACAGCATACGCGGCACACATCCGGTTGGAACCCGCGACCTGGTGATCGCTAGTGAATCCCCGTTGGAGATCACAGTCTGGTATCCGGCGTTGAATGAGGACAATTTCGAAGAGGCCATCATCTATCCTTATACACTCAAGATGGATATGCCTCCAGGCACTATCGCCACCATCGCCGGACGCGCAATCAGTGAAGCGCCTTATGATCTTTCAGAGGAACCGTATCCTCTGGTGATTTTGTCCCCTGGTTTTGCTTTGGGGCGCACAACCTACGCCTGGCTAGCGGAACATCTGGCTTCTCATGGCTTCGTGGTGATCTCGCCTGAGCATGTCGAGAAATATGAACCCGCGCTGACCGGCTTTTGGCAGGGTGCGATCACTCGTCCGCAGGATATTCTGGCGGTGCTGGCTTATGTAGATGAGCAGATCGGAACGGGAGGTACTTTAGAAGGGCTGGTCAATGCAGAACTTGTGGCCGTGATCGGTCATTCCTCTGGCGGCTACACGGCGTTAGCGGCAGCGGGCGCACAACTCGACACAGATGCTATGGCAGCACGCTGCAAGACCGCAGGCGAAACCGCTGATCCCAACGTTTGGCTGTGCAGTTTGCTGATGCCCTATGTGGCAGACATGGCTGCATTGGCAGGTCTGGATTCTATCCCAGTAGGTTTGTGGCCCAGTTCGGCTGACCCCCGCATCGACGCGATTGTGCCAATGGCAGGCAACGCTTATGAATTTGATCAGCAGGGTTTAGCTGAAATCACAGTACCCATGATGGCGATGGGTGGTACACACGACATCGGTACACCCTACATGTGGGGAACTCATCTTGCTTACGAGCATGTTTCCAGCGCGACGAAGGTGTTGGTCGCTTTTGAGAACGCGGATCACATGATATTCGGCAGCGACTGTGAAGCGCTTCCCGTGTACACAGAAATCGGCTTCTATCAACTCTGTTCCGACCCTGTTTGGGATATGGATCGCGCTCATGACCTGATTAATCACTTCACGACGGCCTTTCTGCTGGCGGAACTCTATCAGGATACAGACGCCGCTGCTGCGCTGGCTCCCGATGGTGTCAATTTCACGGGTGTGACTTACGAGGCACAGGGCTTCTAGTACGGTTAGTTATGAGCCGGATAAGAAACGTTGTTCGGCTCACGGCAGGTATAGGGAAATGACAGACAGACGCAACGCCAAAATTGATCCCGATGAACCAATGGTCTATCAAATCAGGATTAAAGGGCATCTGGGACTTCAGTGGACAGGCTGGTTTGAGGACATGACCATCACGCGGGAAGACAACGGCAACACGCTTTTGTCTGGTTCGGTGGTCGATCAGGCTGCGCTGCATGGACTGCTCAAGAAAGTGCGCGATTTAGGGATGCCATTAATCTCGGTCATGCGCGTAGACCCCGGCCAGGGTGATGTGCCAGATGTCAATCAGTAAATCGAGACAAATGACCCGACAAACAGCAAAACAAACTACCAGGAGAGAAGGAATAAACATGAAAGCAATTATCTACACAGAATATGGATCACCGGATGTTCTTCAGTTCAAAGAGGTTGAAAAACCGACCCCGAAGGACAATGAAGTCCTGATAAAAGTTTATGCCGCGTCCCTGAACGCCGCTGACTGGCATTATATGCGGGGTGCGCCCTGGTTATTCCGGCTGGCCTCCGGGCTTCCTAACCCCAAAAACATCTTCTTTGGGGCGGATGTCGCGGGACGGGTAGAAGCAATCGGTAAAAATGTCACACAGTTTCAGCCAGGAGATGATGTATTCGGGGATTTGAGCGCATGTGGCAGGGGAGCTTTAGCCGAGTACGTCTGTGCGACTGAAGATGCTTTGGCATTGAAACCTGCCAATGTATCCTTCGAGGAAGCCGCAGTCGTACCACTAGCGGCAGTTACCGCCTTGCAGGGACTTCAAAGCAGGGCGCAGATTCAGCCGGGGTACAAGGTGCTGGTTAATGGTGCATCTGGCGGTGTCGGTACGTTTGCCGTGCAGATCGCCAAAGCGTTCGGCGCGGAAGTCACTGCTGTGTGCAGCACGCAGAATGTGGACAGGATGCGCTCGATTGGGGCAGACTACGTGATTGATTACACGAAAGAAGATTTTGCCAAAAATGGGCAGCAGTATGACTTTATTCTTGCCGCGAACGGCTATCGTTCGATTTCAGATTACAAACGGGCGTTAAGTCCCGAAGGAACATATGTCATGACTGGCGGTGCTACGGCTCAAATGTTTGAGGCGATGCTCCTGGGGCCATTGGTATCCATGACTGGAAAGAAGAAAATGGGTAACTCGATGGCGAAACCCGACAAAAAGAATCTGACTTTCATGAAACAGCTGCTTGAAGACGGCAAAGTCAAACCTGTGATCGACAGATGTTACCCGTTAAGCGAAGTCGCTGAAGGGATGCGCTATCTTGAAGCAGGACATGCTCAAGGAAAAGTCGTCATCACGATAGCGCAATAACAACAAAACTATCTCAATGACCCAGCGCCTCTTGTATTTGTCTAATCATAACCATCTTGAAGGAATACTCATGAAAGCCATTGTATTGACAAAATACGGATCACCGGATGGTCTACAGCTCACAAAAGTCGAAAAACCGACCCCAAAAGACAATGAAATCCTGATTCGAGTCCATGCGACAACCGCAACAGCCGGAGACTCTGAGATTCGAACGCTAAAATTTCCAGTTTGGCTTATGCTCCCCATCCGCATATACGTGGGTTTCATCAAACCAAGAAATTTTATTCTCGGACAGGAGCTAGCCGGGGACGTTGAAGCCGTCGGCAAAGATGTGACACGATTTAAGGAAGGCGACCCGGTTTTCGGAACGACAGGGTTTCGTTTTGGCGCTTATGCCGAGTATACTTGTCTGCCTGAAGTGGGTGTGCTGGCAATCAAACCGTCCGATATGACCTATGAGGAAGCCGCCGCCGTTCCTGTTGCGGGACTTGAAGCTCTGCATTTTATGAGAAAAGCGAATATCCAGAGGGGACAAAAGGTTTTGATTGTTGGTGCAGGCGGAAGTATCGGTACGATTGCGGTACAGCTTGCCAAGCACTTTGGGGCGGAAGTGACGGGTGTGGACAGCACAGGGAAACTGGACATGTTGCGCTCGATTGGAGCAGATCATATTATTGATTACACGCAAGAAGATTTCACCACAAGCGGGGAGGCCTACGATGTTATTTTTGACGTGCCTGGCAAGAGTTCGTTTTCAGGTAGTCTAAGATCGCTCAAGCCAAATGGACGCTATCTTTTAGGCAATGCAGGATTGTCACAGATGGGTCAAGGGCTGTGGACTTCAATGAGAAGCAGCAGGAAAGTCATCTTTGGGGCAGCAATCCAAAAGCCTGAAGATTTGATTTTCCTTAAAGAGCTTATCAAGGCGGGGAAGATAAAATCGGTTATTGATAGACGCTACACATTGGAACAGACTGCCGAGGCTCATCGGTATGTCGATACAGGGCAGAAAAGGGGAAATGTCGTCATCACCGTAGCGCAACGAACAAGCCTATGATCTGGAGGTGATCCGAGCAGAACTACTCAAGCGATGGGCAATCGGTATTACGTAATGCGGATGGGTTTCGATGGGATTTTGCATGAGCTTTTCCATTATTTTTTGTGGGCTGAATACCTTTTGAGAAGTCCTATTCTCATATCCTATTTTACACCCAAAATGAGCCTTTTGACTTGATTAATCTGTCGCAGAAATGAAGACAGCCCACATCGTATTAGCGTGGGTCAATAACCTTTGAAAACCGGGATTTGCACGGCTGATGAAGACCAATCCTTGACTTATTAACAGCTCACACCTAGCCACAGACGACCTCAGCAACCAACTTCTAACGAAAATAGAACGACTTAAAAACGGAACAAGTATTCGATTTGTGCTAGGCTGAAATGGTTCACAATGTCTGAAAGAGAACCTAGTTGCTAATCGCGGGTGCCTGCCTTAAATAGGTGTTGTCATCCAATTGTTTGAGCATGAACGCCGCCATATCCACGCGTGAAAGGCGTGGTGAAATATCCCCTACATAGCCAACTTTTAGTGAGCCTTGCGCAGGCTGATCGGTCAGCATCGGAACTCGGATCACTGTCCATTCCCGATCTGAGTGACGAACTTTCTCGACCACCTGCTTCATATCTTCGACGGCATTCTTTGAAAAAAGATGAAGTAACCATCCAAAAAAGTAATCAATGGGTTTTGGTTTATCATGGCGGTCACGTACCCCTGCCCCAGCCGAGATGATAAGGCGTGCGACATTGTTCTGCCGCATTGCGTTTAAAATATGATCCACACCCTTGCTGATGATCAACTCAGGTGTGTTTGTGCTTGGTCCTAAGACGCTGATAACCGCATCAACCCCCTGAACAGCCTTTTCAACGCGAGAAGCATCTAAAATATCGCCGACTAAAACCGTGAGCTTTTCATGCCGTGTAGAGACTTTTGTTGGGTTACGCACAAGCAGAATAACCTCATGGCCTGCCTCAAGTGCTTGTTTTACCAAATGTTGTCCCGTTTTACCTGTCCCACCAAAAATTGCTACTTTCATGATATCGTCAACTATATCCTGTATATAAAAATATAGACCAGTCTACGTAATAAGGAGAAGAAAGAGGTAGTCATTTTTAATTGTCACCGTCCTTACGAAAGTGAGGAATTCTGTTAATTATAACAACATATAGTGTTGCGACTATACCGATAAAATGGTAATTGAATCCCAACGCCATACCGATTGCTGCTGCATACCAAACACTTGCAGCAGTGGTTAAGTTCGAGACTTTTCCTGTCTTTTCAGACTTTAATATTATCCCAGCCCCGAGAAAACCGACTCCTGATACAATCTGTGCTGCGATACGAGTGGGATCGCCCTCACTTACAGTTTTAGAAAGAAAAGAGAAAAGCATCGATGCACCAATAACAAGAGTCTGGGTGCTTATGCCTGCTGGTTTGTTCTTTCTCTCACGCTCAATACCGATAACTACCCCACAAACTAATGCCAATATAAGGTCAAGTAAAAATTCACTTTCTTGCGAGGTAATAGCCAATAAATTATTCATAAAGGGCTTACCAAATAAATTTTATACTTAGAATCTTGTTTAAAATAATTGACTATTTATCTTTACCACTTTGAGTATATCAATTCAGTAGTTGAATCACCATTCAGATTAGAATCAGACAATATCTTAGAATTGGAAACTGGCAAGATCGAAGAATTAAAATAATAAGGTTATAAACTAACGCTTTTTACTGATACAAATACTAATATAAACCCAGACGCAGGTATGTAAGTTATTTGAACAATTTCTACCTCAAGGCCCTTCACCCGAGTCTGAGCATATAGAAGCTGAAAAAACGACCATATATTTTGTGAGCAGTTGATGTACTATTGGTACTGACTGTTAAGTTGAATTTTGAGAATATCAACTTGATATTGATAATGAATCCGAATTTGAGGATGCTGTATTCATCCCAAAACGAGGTTTGAAAGATACGCATGATGCGAAAGAGAACTCGCGGCGAACATGAAGCCGAATTTACTAAAGCCATGATTCAGTTTGAGAAAGAATACCTTGGACGTGGCCCTCAGGATGTCAAAACGATCTTTTTAGGCGATATGATTTTTGTGCGATTACGAGGGATCCTGACCCCGGCTGAAATGAAACTGGCAGAAAGCCGCGAAGGGCGGGAACTGGTGAAAGAAACCCGTCGGCAGTTATTTGAGAGTTCGCGTCCGTTAATTGAAGCCATGATCAAAACCATTACCGGGTGCAATCTCATTAGTCTCCATACGGATATGAGTACCAAAACGGGTGAGCGAATTGTCGTCCTCACAGTTGATGTAAACTTGGATCAGCAGTTCGTTTAAAGCGTCTTATATCATTAAGACCCCCTAGGATTAGGGGAATACGCAAGGCTCTTTTTGAACTAAAGTTATTTTAATCAAATAAAAACCTATCGGTAGACCAGGCAAAGCGTAGATTTCAGCAAAACGAACCTTCGTTTAAGAAATGGACGGGTTGCAAAGTAAGCCGACGTGAATTCGCACTTGATGTGTGGATTGCGTCGGCTTTTTTCATTTTGGTCGCAAGCCTGGTCGAGTTCAATAGCGGAGCAAAAGACATCAATGGCAATCATACAAGACATCTCAAAGCCAACTGCGCCCGCAAAAATAGCATGGCATACCCAGGAGACGACACCTATTCTGGATAATCTCAGCGTGGCGGTGAGCACTGGTTTAACCGATCAGGACGTAAAAGAGCGCCTTAATCAATATGGTGCCAATGAACTGATCGAGCGTGGTCTCAAAAGTCCCTGGGTCATCCTGCGTGAACAACTCACGAATCCACTGGTACTGCTGCTGATTTTTGCGGCTGTCATTTCGGCATTGCTGGGTAAAGCCGACAGTATGATTGCCATCAGCGCCATTGTCGTTCTCAATGCTGTGCTAGGTGTAGTGCAGGAGTATCGCGCTGAACAGGCGATGGCAGCACTCAAAAAAATGGCTGCACCGATGGTGCGTGTCCGTCGCAATGGGCGTGTTTTAGACATCACCGCCCGCGAACTGGTGCCAGGGGATATTGTTCTGCTGGAAGCGGGCAGTATCGTTCCAGCGGACGCACGTTTAATTGAGTCCGCGAATCTGCGGGTTCAAGAAGCCTCGCTGACTGGGGAATCGCAACCAGTAGACAAATCCCCGCAGGCGTTGCGTGATGAAAATGCACCGCTGGGGGATCGCCACAACATGCTGTTCCTGGGAACGGCGGTCACGTATGGTCGGGGTACAGCGGTGGTAGTCGAAACTGGCATGAACACCCAGCTTGGGCGCATCGCTGAACTTATCCAGACCGTTGAAAGCGAGAAAACCCCGCTCCAGAAGCGGATGGATGAACTCGGCAGCGTGCTGATTAAAGCGGCACTGGTTGTCATGGCAATTGCTTTCGCGATTGGTCTCCTGGCGGGGCAATCCCTCGAAAATGTGCTGCTAAACGCGGTTGCGATTGCGGTAGCGGTGGTGCCAGAAGGACTGCCCGCTGTTGTCACCATTGCGCTCGCACTGGGCGCACAGCGGATGTTGAAACGTCGCGCCCTCATTCGCAAACTGCCTGCGGTTGAAACTCTGGGTTCGGTGACTACCATTTGTTCGGACAAAACCGGGACGCTGACCGAGAACCGTATGACGGTGACGGTCATGGATGTGGCGGGACATACTACCCAGATTGATGAAGTGCTGCAAGGTGGAATGCCAGCACTGATGAGTCTCAATGGTTCCGGGACAGCCTCCCCTCATGCGTCACAAATCATCCTGCTGGCCGACGGTGCCTTGTGTAATGATGCTGTTCTGGAACGCGATGCGGATGACCCAAGCCGCTACACGACGATAGGCGATCCCACCGAAGGCGCGCTCGTCGTGGCAGCAGCCCGATTTGACCTGCTTAAACCACATCTCGAACAGATCTTCCCGCGTGTCGGCGAAGTACCATTCGACTCGGATCGCAAACGCATGACGACGGTTCACAGGCTGGCAACCGCCGCCTCACTTAATGATGCGGAACAATACTTAGCCAGCGTCCTGAATCTGCGAAACAACACATATGTTGCCTTCACGAAAGGCGCGGTAGATCGGCTCCTCGACGTGAGCTGCTACGCCTGGGTGGATGGCGAAGTGATACCCCTTACACCTGATCTGCGAAAACGGATTGAAAATGCGAATAACGGCCTTGCACAAAAAGGGCTGCGTGTATTGGGTATTACTTATCGTCTTTTAGACCACTTTTCAGCCCACTGGGGCCAAGCCGAATTGGAACGTGATCTGATTTTTGTGGGGATGGTTGGGATTATTGACCCGCCGCGTAAAGAAGTCGAAGAAGCGGTAAGAGTTTGCAAAGTGGCCGGGATCCGTCCAGTCATGATTACTGGCGATCATCCCCTTACCGCGTTTGCCATCGCCCGCGATCTGGGGATTGTGGATGAAGGCGGACGTGTTCTGACGGGGCATGATTTAAGCCAGATGACCCAGGCAGAATTGGAAGCGCAGGTCGAACACGTCTCGGTCTACGCACGGGTCTCACCGGAGAATAAGTTGAACATCGTGCAGGCGCTGCAAAACAAAGGTCATGTCACCGCGATGACCGGGGATGGCGTGAATGATGCTCCGGCGCTGAAGCGCAGCGACATCGGCGTGGCCATGGGCATCACCGGTACCGATGTGTCGAAAGAAGCCTCGGATGTCGTCATTCTCGATGATAATTTTGCCACCATTGTCAGCGCCGTCGAAGAAGGTCGGACAATCTATGACAATGTGCGCCGTTTCGTCAAGTATCTCCTGGCGAGCAATACTGGCGAATTGATCGTCCTGCTCGCAACACAGTTGATCACCGGTATGACCATCCCGCTGACCACGCTGCAAATCCTATGGATGAACCTGATTACGGATGGCATCCCCGCACTGGCGCTGAGTGTCGAAAAAGGGGAACAGGGCGCTATGCAGCGCGCACCTTATGCCCCGAATGAAAGCCTGTTTGGACGTGGGCTGGGTCGGCATATTCTCTTGATTGGCTCCTTGCTGGGGTTCACCGGGCTGGCGTTGGGTTACTGGGCATGGTCCAACAACATCACAGCGGCCAACGGCGCACCCGCCTGGAATACGATGGTTTTCTTTTTCCTGACCATCGCGCAAATGGGTCATGCTCTGGGTCTGCGCTCCCACCGCGAATCGCTGTTCAAGCTGAACTTCTTCGGCAACCCGTTGTTGATCGGAGCCGTTGTGACGACCCTGATGCTGCAACTGCTGGCGATTTACACACCGTTCTTCAACGGTCTGTTTAACACCAACCCGCTGACGGTTGAACAATTGCTACTCTGTTTTGCCCTGAGTACGGTGGTGCTGTGGGGTGTGGAATTAGAGAAATGGGCGATGCGCCGGGGCTGGTTGAAGTAAGTTCTCTAACGATAGTCACATACGTTGAATAACCTTCAGAAGCGAGGAATCACAATGCAAGGAATGAATAGCACGATCAAAACAACACTTCTACTCGGAGCGCTGACCGTTGTCATCATGGGATTTGGGCTGGCAATCCTGTTGGAGTCAGGAATGCTACTGAGTGTGGTTGTGATCTTACCTTTCCTGGCAGGGATATGGCTGGTTCAGAACTATCGTCTGCGCCTCACCAGGCAGTGTTTGGATAGCTACCTTCAGAAGCATCAATCGTTCAAGCGATAAGGAGTAATAAACAATGCAGTGCCCTGTATGTAATCTCGAACTGAAGATCGCGGATCGCCAGGGAGTCGAAATTGACTACTGTCCGAAATGTCGAGGGGTGTGGCTTGACCGAGGCGAGCTGGATAAGCTGATTGAGCGATCCGCACAGCAAGAAGTTCCACCTGCGTCATCACCCCCTCGTCGTGAGAGGCAGGACGAGTTCGATCCTGAAGAATATGATGATGGCTATGAGTACAAACGCAAGAACGATGACCGCTACCAGGGCGAAGATCGTTACCCACCTTCTGGGAAAAAGAAGAAGTCATTTCTCGGCGATATGTTTGACATCTTCGATTAGGCTCTGATCGATAAGAGATGCCGATAGCTGTGTAAACCATCGGCATCGACTCGACCTGTTTCGACTTTCTAACCTTACCTAGGAGTGAATAACATATGGCACCCAGAACCGCGATTACCGTCGCTTATGGGGATGGCATCGGACCAGAAATTATGAAAACGTGTCTGCATGTTTTGAGGGCAGCAGGCGCATCCCTGGAAGTCGAAATCATTGATATTGGTGAAAAAGTCTATCAGCGTGGACATGCCTCCGGCATCGAGCCAACCTCCTGGGACACCCTGCGCCGCACGCAGGTGTTCTACAAAGCGCCAGTTATGACACCGCAGGGTGGCGGCTTTAAGAGTTTGAACGTGACAACTCGTAAAACACTGGGTCTGTATGCCAACGTGCGTCCCTGTGTCGCCTATGCGCCTTTTGTCACCACGAGACATCCAGAAATGGATGTGGTGATTATCCGTGAAAACGAAGAAGACTTGTATGCTGGCATCGAACATCGGCAGTCGGATGAAGTTTACCAGTGCCTGAAGTTAATCTCGCGTCCTGGCTGTGAAAAAATCATCCGCTACGCCTTTGAATTTGCACGGATGCATGGACGGCATAAGGTGACATGTTTGACCAAAGACAACATCATGAAGATGACGGATGGCTTATTTCATCAGGTCTTTGATGAAATTGCGGTTGAATATCCCGACCTAGAACACGAACATCTGATTGTGGATGTTGGCGCTGCCCGGTTAGCCGACACGCCAGAAGCCTTTGATGTCATGGTTCTGCCCAATCTCTATGGCGATATTCTCTCGGATGTTGCTGCGCAGCTGGCTGGCTCAATTGGCCTAGCAGGTTCAGCCAATATTGGCGCATCCGTCGCTATGTTTGAAGCCATTCACGGTACCGCCCCGGACATTGCAGGACAAAACCGGGCCAATCCATCCGGGCTGCTGCTGGCGGGAGTGATGATGCTTGCCCATATCGGTCAGATAGAGGTTGCGGCGTGTGTGCATAACGCCTGGTTATCTACACTTGAATCAGGTATTCACACTGCGGATATTTACCATGCGGGCAGGAGTCAGCGCCAGGTGGGAACTCGCGAGTTTGGAGACGCAGTTATTAAGCATCTGGGACGAAAACCAACGCATCTTAAGGAAATAAGTTATGCACCGGGTCGGTTGCCGATGATTAAACCAACTCCTTATCGACCACCAGCTCACAAGGACCTAGTAGGGGTTGACATTTTTCTCGACTATGAAGTCCGCAATCCCTATTCTTTGGCGGAACAACTACACCAGATCACGTATGGGAGTGGATTGGAATTGGTCATGATTACCAATCGCGGTGTCAAGGTTTGGCCGCAAGGACAGCCCGAAACCTTTTGCACGGACCATTGGCGCTGCCGCTTTATGGCTACCAAACAAGGATCCCC
>JALHNT010000091.1 GCA_022843385.1 Anaerolineae bacterium
AGATACGCGAGTCTACATCATCACGCCTGGTAATGACTTTATGGAGTTCAACGCACACATCTGCATCCGCTTTTTCGATTTGAGGCTAGGGGTTCGTGCGCTTCTGCCGAGGGAAGTAACTCTGCGGCAGTGGCGCGTTACCATCGGTCGGATCCCGGACACAGATTATGTCTTCTTCCTTCGACGGCAAGATGGGGCGACTCTCACACTACTTCAGCGCTTCTTTGAACTCGAACCACCGCAGTCAAGTCCGCGCGATATCCCTGATCCGTATCACCTTCTGCGTTATGAGGGTCGCGTACGCCCATGAACCAGAAATGGGGGCGCATCTGGTTCTGGCTTCTGTTGCCAGCTATCGCTGGGGTGCTGTCCTGGCTGCTGCGGCGATCAGGCCAACGTCAGCCAGCATTGTCAACCAAAACAAGTGACAATTTACTGCCTGCCATTCCAGCCGAGTCGATTGATTCAGCCATTGACCATGACTTCAACCCAACCTCATCAGATCCACCTTCATGGGTCACACCTATTCTGTGGTTCATGACTGCTTCGGCTATTGCATTGGCTCTGGCGCCACGGCTGACGGCACTCGGGCTGGTGCTGGCCGGATTCCTCTTCGTCTGCATGATTGTATTGGCATTGTTCAACAGTCGACTGCCGCTGCGTAAGTTCATGCGCCCCGACCCACTCTCCCCATCCCCGCTTATGAGCCAGCCTGCTCGACCTTTGTCTCATGCGCACATACTGCGTCTGCAACTGTTGTTCCTGCTGGGGCTGATGATCAGTTTGCTGGGTGTGATAATGCTGCGCGATCTTCCGCTGCTGGTGTCACTTCTGCTGCCCAATCTATGGCTGGCGCTGACTTTGATCCTGCTCAGTCATCCGCAGGTTTACTCGCTGCTGCCCGGTCAGATGCAGCAAGGGGTGTTGACGCTGAAGCGCCACCAGCAGGTGATCGGTGTCTGTTGCGCTGGATTGTCCCTCACTCTGATGAGCCTGAGCGCAGCTATATTCTGGTTTGGTCGTGAAAGTTTGACAGTGGTACAAATGGGGTTGCTACCCTTCGGTTGGGGTGTGGTGGCGTTGTATGGTGCGCTGCGCTGCCACCAGCGCCTAAATGTGGGTGGTACCCTGCAAACCGCGGTAATACGTCCCTTGAAGATCAACTGGCTGTGGGCGGGGGCAGGAATCAGTCTGCTCTGGTTGCTAGCCGAAAGTAATAGCCGGTTGCTGGAATGGCCGCTGCTCATGCAGGTGTCGACTAATCTACAGTTCGTCTGGTTAGTACTGGGGATAGCTCTGCTGGTGGCGGGACTGGGTGGACGAGTCATGCCCACTGTATCACCTGATCGGCATCATGCCGATTGGTTGCTGCTGACCCTGATCGTCTTGCTGGCGTTCTTCATGCGTTACTGGCTGCTGGGGCACACCTCGCGCTTTCTGATCGATGAGGCTGAATTTGTGGGTGCTGTTGCCACACTCCGGTTGCAACCCACCACTGAACTGCTAAAACCCCTTAGCGGGATCGCGGCTTTCCCATATCTGTTCCCTTTTGGCGAACTGCGTTCAATGGATGTGCTGGGACGTAATCTGCTGGGGCTGCGCGCCTGGAGCGCCTTACTCGGCACATTGACCATACCGGCTCTCTACTATCTGGCACGACAGCTATTCGACCACCGCACGGCCTTGCTGGCGGCGCTGCTGCTGGCAACTTTCCCTCCCCATGTACAGTTCAGCCGCATCGGCATCTCGGAAATTGCTGGAGTGCTCTTCGGAGTGCTGGCGCTGGGGGCGCTGGCAAAGGGGCTGCGTCATAACCAGCAGCGCGATTTTGCCTTGAGTGGTGCGATGCTGGGGCTGACCCACTACTTTCACGAAGGCTCGCGGGTGATCTTCACGCCGCTGACAGTCATTTGGGTCATCGGTTGTCTGATACTCCTGGTTCGACAGGGGCAGGATATTCGACCGCGCCTGCCGCGCCTGGGCATTGCGCTGGCGACATTGTTCATCACCGCTGCACCTATTTATTACACACTGATCGGCATTGAGCGTCCAATCTTCGCCCGCATGATTGCTAACAACTCGGCGCAAACCGGCTCCTACTGGCAAGTCTTCTTTCGGGATGATGATTGGGCATTTCATGTCAGCAATCACCTTCTTCCCACCTTTCCCATTTATGAACAATTGCCGGAGAACAAGTTGTTTCAGTACGGTGACTGGACGCTGCACATCCGCAAGCATGTCCTGCCGCCATTTCTGGCCTATGTCAATTTGCCGGATAGTACTTTGTTCTTCGGGGCACGTGAGCCGCTGCTATTGCCTAGTATCGTACCGTTCTTTCTACTTGGCCTCACCATTGTCCTGCTGCGCTTATGGGCACCCGGCGGGCTGCTGCTCCTGTTGTGGATCTTGAGTGTGACATTGGGCAACACCTTGCTGGTCGATAGCCAGGGCTCGCCACGATTTGTCATGGTGTTTCCAGCGCTGGCACTGGCGCTAGCGCTTGGCATCCGCTGGTTGGTTCCGCTCGTGATTCAACGCCGATTTGGACAACAGTTGGCACTGGCGGCACTGGGGATCGCCATCGCGCTGGGGCAGGGTTGGTACTACTTCCAGGATTATCTCCCGGCCTATAATCTGCGTTTCCGGGAAGACCGTCCTGAACTGGATGGGTATGATGCCGCCCTGCGCTCGCTTCATTTGCCGCCTGACAGTGTGATCTATCTCATCAGCGACCCAGAGTTCCCTGTGGTTGAAGTCCAAAGCATGATTGAATTGCACCGCAATGACCTGACAGCCTGGTCAGTCCCAACTGTGACGATTAACCCCACTACCTTGCTAGGATTGAACTGCTGGCAGGTTCATGCCTTTTTCCTGAATCCAGTCGATGTGCCCGTGATTGAACGGCTGAAGCTGTGGTTCAACCTCGATGGACCATTTGTTAGCCCCTACCCGGATGTCCCGCAGGATGAGCAGTATGCCCTGTATATCTCGCGACCTGAGCGCAGCCAGATAAGCTCTTTGCCCGGCAGTGCAGACGAGAAATGCCCAATGAAGAATTGAGGCCCTGATGGCTGCTGTGCATCAGCGAATCCCATCCAATCGCGCCGCCATATATGCCTCATAGCCACTGAGGTGTTGGATCAGCCGACCCTGGCGCAGCTCCCAGATTTCGCCGCCGAACTGCTGCATGAAGCGACGATCATGGGATGCGACGATCACTGGGCCGGGAAAACGATGGAGCGCTGATTCCAATCCCTCCAGCACATCAAAGCTGACATCGTTGGTCGGCTCGTCTAGCAGCAGCAGATTGGCCTTACCGAAGATCAGCCGGGCAATTTGCAGCTTGCGCCGCTGCCCGCTGCTCAGGCCGCTGACGGGTTTGTCCAGGTCATCATAGCGGAACAAGCCGGAGCGAATCAGCATGGTCTTGAGTGACTGTTCGGGATAGGCCATGCCGACCTTGAACTGCTCGAACAGCGTCTCGCCCTCATGGGTTGGCGCGGTTTCCTGCTCTAACAGCCCCAGCCGCACGCCGGGATTGATCGAGATGTCGCCCTGATCGGGCTGCTCCTGACCAACCAGCAAGCGGATGAGGGTGGATTTTCCTGCGCCGTTTGGCCCGGCCAGCACAATCCGACTTGACACGCCAACGGTGAATGACACCTCATTCAGCACACAGCGCTCGCCATAATGTTTGGTCAGGCGCGAGGCGACCAGCGGCAGCCGTCCCTTCAGCACAGCCGGATCAAACTTCGGGTCAAAAGCCAGCGGTACTGGTGGCGTTGGCACTGGATTGGCTTCCAGCCGCTTCAGTCGCTCTTCGGCCACCCGAACCCGCTTTGAAACGGTGTTGTCATGCTGGGCGATCTTGGCATTACGGATGAACTTATCTGCATCGGTGTGTGGGCGATAGTTGTTGTTCCGCCGCGACGTTTGCCCGGCCTCAAACTGAAGTTCCGCCACTTCCTCGATGTAGCGCTGATAATCCTGCTCCCATTTGCGCCGTTCCTGCTGTTTGGCCTGATGATAGACATCATAGTTGCCGTTATAACGTTTGGCCTGTCGCGTCTGTTCATCAATCTCGATGATGCCGGTCACCACTCGGTTGAGGAAATACCGGTCATGCGAGACGATCAGCATCGCGCCGCTGTAGGCCGCCAGATACCGTTCCAGCCATTCCAGCGCCGCCAGATCAAGGTGATTGGTTGGCTCGTCCAGCAGCAGCACATCCGGTGCGCTCAGGAGCAGCAGCGCCAGACCAACCCGCGACTTTTCGCCGCCGGAGAGGGTGCTGAACTGCCGTTCTCGCTCCAGATGCGCGACATCCAGCCCGGTCAAGACTTGCTCAATCCGATAATCCAGTTCATAGCCACCCGCCCGTTCGAACTGCTCCGAGCGTTCGCTGTAGTTATTGAGCACGTCATCCAGCGCTGCGCCGGTCAAATGGCTCATCCGGGCTTCCAGATCGCGCAGTTCGGCTTCCATCGCGCGGACGGTGTGCGCCGCCCCATCCAGCAGGTGGCCTAATGTTTGTCCATCATCACCGGCGATCACCTGTGCCAGATAGCCCACGCGCACACCGGTTTCGACGGTGATGCTGCCACTATCAGTGATGAGTTGACCCATCACCAGCTTGAGCAGCGTCGATTTGCCGACGCCGTTCGCCCCTACCAGCCCCAGCCGTTCGTCGGCATTCACCACCAGCGAAACCTGGTTGAGCACGCGATGCAGCCCATAAGATTTGGATACATCGTGAATCGTCATCAAAGCCATACCATCCTCCTCTCCCGGAAACACGAATCAAAAACGCCATCGAGTCATTACCCCAATGGCGTTTTCCCACGCAGTTGCCTGCGCCCGAATCGAATGGAAGGGAATTAGAATCTCAAGCGAACACCATCAACAGGGTAATCCGAATTATTCGAATGAACTGTCGATTGTGGTCATGACGATTCTTTCTGCTCGGATGAACGATTGCTGCGGGGAAGACGATGTGCCTTCGTCACAGCACCACTATGGTAGCACACTTGCTGCGCCAGGCAAGTCAGACTTTCGGCGGATTGTGAGCGACGCCTGAGCATCCATTGAGTCGGCTATCCTGCTCATGGTATAGTCATCTCATTTCGGGTTCCAGGAGGACACAGCCATGCCGTACATGATTGATGGTCATAATCTGATCGCCAAGCTGCCGGATATGTCCCTCGACGACCCGAACGACGAAGCTATCCTCATCCAGAAACTTTCGGGGTTTGCCGCCCGCACCGGCAAGAATTGTGTCGTCGTCTTCGATCATGGGCTGCCGGGTGGCAGTTCACGTATGTCTACCCGTGCTGTACAGGTGGTGTTCGCGTCCGGGCGTTCGACGGCAGATCGGGTGATTGTGGAGCGCATCCGGAAGATTCCCGATCCCAACAACTGGATTGTGGTATCGTCAGATCGTGAGGTGCTGACCATCGCCCGTAATCTGCGGCTGGGGGCGATGCATTCTGAAGAATTTGTGCGGCTGATGGAAGCGCCACCCAAGCCCAAGATTGACGTGGGGGAAGCCGTTGATGTGAAGCTGAGCGAGAAAGAAGTCGATGAATGGCTCGATCTGTTCGGCGGCGATAAGCCCTGAAACTGCGCCATTCTGACCCCTTAAAATCCTCATCATTGACAAGCGCTGGCCTGTAATCCTATACTCACGCCGGGTCAAGCATTTGTCTGTATCATCCTGAAAGCGACTGGTCAATCGCTCGATCTTCAACCAAGACCCATCATCTTCAGTAATTGTTCACAGGCTATTGGAATCATGATTAGCGAAAAATCGACGCAGACGCTTGAACTGCCCAAAATACTCGACCATCTGGCACGACACACCAGCTTTTCTGCCGGGGCGGAACTGGCGCGGCAGCTTCACCCGACTACGAACCTTGATGAAGCCATCGCCTGGCAGCGCGAGACCGCTGAGATGCGAACGCTGCTGGCGAATAAGGTCAGCTTCACGCTGGGTGGCGCACGCGATGTGCGTGATGCGGCCATGCAGGCGACCCGGGGTGTAATGATTGAAGCGCAGGTCATGCTCGACATCCGGCAAACGTTGCGGCGTGGGACGACCGTCAAACGCACTATTGGTCGAATGAAAGGCACCTATCCGCTGCTATCCGACATCGCCAACCAGATCGAGGAATGCACCCATTTGCAGGACTCCATCGGCAAGGTGCTGAACGAAAAGGGCGAGGTGCTGGACTCGGCCAGTCCACAATTGGCGATGATTCGCCGTGATATGAAAGTCGCCTACGATAAGCTCCAGACCCGCCTCAGTCGGCTGATTGGTTCTTCGACCAATGCCCAATTCCTTCAGGAATCGATCATCACCCTGCGCAACGGACGCTATGTCGTCCCGATCAAAGCCGAATTCAAGGGGCGTATCCCCGGTATCGTCCATGATATGTCATCCTCCGGTGCGACACTGTTCATCGAACCACTGGCGACGGTTGAACTGAACAATGAATATCGCGAACTACAACTCTCGGAAGAAAAAGAGATCCGCCGTATCCTGCAAGCGCTGACCGATGAGGTCGGGCAAAACGCGGACTTCATCGTACATACTGTCGGGCGGCTGGCTTATCTTGATCTGGTGCTGGCGAAGGCGCAGTATGCTGAGGATCTGCGCGCCATCGAGCCAGTTCTGCTGCCGATTCGTCCGCGCCCGACCAATGCCCAGCATCCTGGCACAACCATCTATTTCAAGAGCGCGCGCCATCCGCTGCTGACCGGCAATGTTGTGCCGATTGATGTCGAACTGGACGAGTCGACCTGGGTGCTGGTGGTTACCGGGCCGAACACCGGCGGCAAAACCGTCTCGATCAAGTGCATTGGCCTGCTCTCCTTGATGGCGCAGTGCGGGCTGCATGTGCCGGCGGAGGACGCCAAGCTGACGGTGTTCGAGGGCATCTATGCGGATATCGGTGATGAGCAGAGCATCGAGCAATCCCTCAGCACCTTCTCGTCTCATATGACCAACACCATCGCCATCTTGCGCGAATGTGACGAGCGCTCGCTGGTGCTGCTGGATGAGCTGGGGGCAGGAACCGATCCGGCAGAAGGCTCAGCGTTGGCGCGGGCGGTGCTGACCCATTTGGTCAACCGCAAGGTGACCACCATCGTCACCACTCATCACCCGGAACTGAAGATTTATGGCGTCGAAACTCCTGGCGTCCGTAATGCCAGCGTCGAATTCGATCTGGAGACGCTGCGCCCAACCTACCGTCTTATCATTGGCTTGCCGGGGCGTTCGAATGCGCTGGCGATTGCGACCCGCCTGGGACTCGATCCCGTCATCATTGATGCGGCGCGGCAGATGGTGACGACCGAAGACCTGGTGGCAGATGACCTGCTCGATGAAATCCAGCGCACCCGCGAGGACATCCGCCGCAACCAGGTGTTGAGCCAGGCGCTGCGCGAAGAAGTCGAAGCCCAGCAGGCCGAGTTGCAGGCGCGGCTGGACAAGATTGAAGATGAGCGCCGCGACATCGTGGCGACGGCTCGGCGTCAGGCTGATGAGGAAGTCAAGTCGTTCCAGCGCGAGATCAAGCGACTGCGCGGCGAGATGCGCGATGCCAGCCTGCCGCTGGAGCTGCTGAAGCAGGTGCAGGAAGAAGCCGCCCGATTGCACGCTAATGCCAACCAGACCGTGCCGAACGAGGTCGAGAAGGTGGTCGAGAACACCTGGACACCGCGGTTGGGTGAAACGGTGTGGCTGCCCAAGCTGAACGCCGAGGGCAGCATCATCGAGCTGGATCGCGACGCGGTTTCGGTGCAGGTGGGGACGCTGCGGGTGCGCGCCGGTCTGGACGAAGTGCAGAACCGCACCAAGAGCGAACGCCGCGAGATGAAGCGCGGGCATGTTCGGGAGTACGAGAAGTCGCCTGATCCGATTGTGCCGAAAGGCCAGTCGCCAGGGATGGAACTCGATTTGCGCGGCGAACGGGTGGATGAGGCGCTCAAGCGGCTGGAAACCTATGTCGATGCGGCCTATATGTCCGGGCTGCCCTTCGCCCGCATCATTCACGGCAAGGGAACCGGTGCGCTGAAGAAAGCCGTGCGCGAACGGGTGGAGCATCATCCGCTGATTTCCAAAGTGACCGACGCGACCCCGAAAGAAGGTGGCGGCGGCGTGACCATCATTCATATGGTGCCGATCAACTGAAAACCAGCTTATCGGGCCGATTCCCATCGGTATGCCGCCAGCGGATCGGTGTTTGCGGCTGCGGAACGACGAGAGTGATCTGCTGCCAACAACGCAACCTGTTTCGGATTGGACGATGTCACGGCCTTGATTCACACGATTCGTCAGATTCGTCAGATTCGCATCACTTTGTTTTTCGATTCGCGAATCTTGTGCCACCGTTTTCCCTCAAACATTGCGACAGTTGCAACTGTTGCAACTGTTAGAACTCCCTTTTTATGCAACTCCCGTTTTGTGTCGTCGTCGTCGTCGTCGGACAGACACAACGACACAGACATAAAACCAACACAGAAAACACAAAGCGAAATCCGAGTAAATCTGCGTAGATTCTGCAAATGCGACAAATTCTGCACAGCCCTTTTTGCAGTTTGTGACTCATGACCGGCGGACATCCCCTTTCGGCGGCGGCCAACTCCTCCCGTGAGTTGCCCGGCACGGGTCTGTGGCAGGGGTGAGCTACTGGTCATGAGTCACAAAAGTCGTCAAAGTCGTCAAAGTCAGAACCGCGTTTTGTGACATTTGGCCTTCAGCTTTCAGCCCTCAGCCGTCAGCAAAAGACCAACGCAGAGGACACCGAGAACACAGAGTAAATCACCGAGCAAAGCCTTTATCTATCGACCACCGACTACAGACTGCCCTGTGGCGGCGGCGGCAGTGATGGCAGGCCATTTGTGGCAGCGCTGCCAGTGAGCCTGATTTCGGCTCAGACGAGCGGTTCACGAACCATCCCTACGAGAAGAGTACCCCAGATTGCCCCGTTACGGGTGAACTTTTGGTAAACTTTTTGTTCTAGACTCGGTGGGTCTGGCGCTAACTGTCGGACGGGAGCGCCGAGGTTAAGACCATCGTCAGAGGGTTAGAGGATGGTTTAGAAAAATCGAGAGTGAGGGAGCAGAATTGCTGCGACTTTCCAATCCTATTATTCTGTGCTTTGTTGTCGGTTCTCACCCGGGTTTGCCCGCAACCGCTTTTGCTCGACCTCGATCAGTTCGCCATCATCACCGATCTGGTAGTAGGCATCGCGTTTGAGCTTGTCGTCATTTTTCCGCTTGATGTTTTGGAGATGCGCAAGCTCTTCTTGAATTGCCCTACCGGCTTCCTGTTCGCGTAACATGAGATTTTTCCGCATGGGAAATACGCTATTCGCGTGTAAAGCAAGGACGATTAACCAGATGAGGGCAAAGGCGAACAATCCAATCGGCGGATACTCATAACCTGGCTCCATACTTGAGTTGACCAGAACAAGGAGGCTCAGAGTCACACCCACGAACAGCGCAAGGTGAAGGAAGAATTCGATTCGCCCTTTTTGCAGTTTCAGGATTCGTTCCAGTGCCAGTGAGTATTCATGGACACCGGCAGAGTCCTGCCAGCGCTCGCCAAATAGCCAGGTCATTTGCTCCTCGAGCCGTTGCTGCGACGGTTTCCATCGTGCTGAACTGTAGCGCAATTCGACAGCATGACGCAGAGTGAATGCCAGTGTGACGCACAGAAAGGGGAGGGCGCAGTTGCCAATGATGCTGATGATAGAAAAGCAAGAAACAGTCAGGAGCGACCACATCAGAAGACGACCACGATGACGGCCGAGCTGCTCAATTCGCTGCTGTGCGATTTCGTAGGCCGAGAGTTGTTCCATGATTGGCGTGTAGCTCCTTTGCAGCTACCATTTGCCGGTGTTGGCTACAAATGAGATTATACTGCGAAAGCATAATGGGAAAGTGGATGTTTCAGGGGACTGAGTTCGCGTCGCGCCTCTGCCTTCGGTCAGGGTAGATGCGCTGTGGTTTAATGCCGTTGATGGAAGATCGGGTTCTATTCAGAGTGTACTGGACCAGCGGCATACGCTCCTCGCCAGGAACAAACGACTGGCGAGGAGGTGGGGTCATGCGGTATCAAAGAAAAGGAGGGTCTTGGTTTAGGCCGGGTCACCCAGGCGGCGCTCAGTGCCAGCGACAAGACGCTGGATATTCTCCCAGAAGCGGATGACGATCATGGCGATCACCGCCAGACAGTACAGGCTGTAGATGGCCGGCAGGCTGCCCTGACCGATGAGGACGAACAACCAGCCCATCGAGAGGGCGCACATTGCCAGCACACCCAGCGAAACGTAACGGGTGATGGCGATGACCAGCCCGCCCATGAGCAGCATACCGACCAGCACCGGAATCGGAGCGATGGCGAACATGGTGCCGAACCAGATGGCCGCGCCCTTGCCGCCGCGCACGGTGCCGGTGAGGATCGTCGCAAAAATCGACCAGTTGTGACCGATGATCGCCATGATGGCGGAGATTGCTGTAGCAGCGAACATGTTCTCAGGCAGCAGGGCGACGGAAACAGCGATAGCCAGGATGCCTTTCAGGCTGTCGAAGAACCAGACCACCAGCCCCCACTTCATCCCCATCGAGCGCGTGACGTTGGTCGCGCCCATGTTGCCGCTGCCAACTTCGAAGATGTTGATGCCGCGTTGTCGGGCGACAAGGTAAGCGGTGGGGATTGATCCCATCACATAGCTGATGATGGCGATCAAAATCAGGCGAAGGCCTTCCGGTAGGTCAAGCATGACAATTGCGCTCCCAAAAACCACGTTCAATACGATTACCCGCACACACTATAACATGGTCGTGCTGTGAGTAGTATTAAGAACACTCTTCAAATCAATGAGTTACGCGGCTTTTCACAATTCGGTTGTAGCAAGTCGGGAATGATGCTGGTAGAATGCCATTTTGATGAGACGACTAACGCTATTGTTACTCCTACTGTTGGGCTGTGGCTGGATGACGGCCTCGGCTCAGGACGACCTGCTGGGGCGCATCAATGCCCTGCGCGCCAGCAAGGGTCTGCCGCCTTATTCAGGCAACGGCGCGTTGACGGCTGCCGCCCAGGATCAGGCGCAGTGGATGGTCGATAACGGTTGTGCTATCGCCCATACCCGACCCGATGGATCGAACCCGCGCAGCCGCGCCTTAGCCGCCGGCTACACCACCAGCGATGTCAGCGAGAATATCTACTGCGGTGGACGCGCCAGCGCCAACGACGCCTGGACGTTCTGGGTCAATTCCGGCATTCACTACGCCGGCCTGGTCAACACCCGTTACAAGGAGATCGGCATCGCCTCGGCCAGCGGCAGCGCCGGACGCAGCTATGTGCTGGTGTTCGGCAATCCCGGCGGCCCGGATTATGTCCCGCCTGCGCCTCCCGGCGGTGGAGGGCAGGGCAGCAGCGGCCCGCCTTCATTCGTAGTGGGTGTTGATGCAGTCGGGAACATCAAACATGAGATTCAGGAAGGCGATACGCTGGGGCAGATCGCCCTGATTTATGGCTACACCTGGTCGGATATTCCGGGGATGCTGGCGCTGAATGGCATGACCGAAGCCGATTATCGCAAACTCAAGGTCGGCGACATTTTCCTCGTCCCGCCCTGGGATGGGACGTACACGCCCACCCCCGGCGATGCGCCGACCGAACCGCCAGCGGCCACCCAACCGGCATCATACACGCCGGAGCCAACCCTGACCGCGCCTCCGCCATCGCTGACTCCGACGGCGACCGTCTTCGTCGCTGCAACCGCCAACACCGTGCCAATCGCGATGAACGTTCTCATGCCGACGCCGACCCCCGGCCCATCACCGACAGCAGTCGAAGTGGCGGCGCTGCCCACCGACATGCCGACTCTGATCGCGCAGTCATCTTCTGGCGTGGTGGTCACCTCGTCGGGGACATCGCCCTGGCTGATCGTGGGGCTGCTGATTCAGGTCGGCATCCTGCTGGGCGCGGGCTTCGAGTTCATCCGCCGTTCACGCCTGCGCCGGTGAGGTCAGGCTTTCTCGACTTCATTCTCGCCAACAGGTTCTTTGCCCGTCGTCACGCTCATCCATTCCGGGCGATCCCCACGCAGGTGACCATAGACCGGCTTTTCATTACGCAGCATCTCGACGAACGGGCCGATGTCGCGGATGTTGAGGAACATCGCTCCCTTCTTGTTGGGCGCATCATAGTACGGATCAGGGAAGACGCTGTCCTCCGCCAGAAAATAGACATCGAGAGTATGTTCGCCGCCGGTACAACGCACCAGCGCCCGCACTTTGGCCGTGACTGTGTTGACGACCAGCAGTTCCAACTGCCGCCAGACGATCATGTATTCCTTGATTTCAAAGACCTTGACTTCCATCAGCTTTATCCTCTCAGGCCGCATGACACCCCCCGATTGTAACAGGAAAACAGGATGGCAATAAACGGATATTTTTGTGCGCCGGGGATGGCATACAATACACACATGGAAGCGACACAACCCGTGTCGCTTCTCACTTGACCGGCACACTGGAGACTGTATGGCACAACCTTCGTCCACGCACTGGCGGCTGATCGCGGCTTTCGCGGCGGTCTATCTCATCTGGGGATCGACTTATCTGGCGATCCGCGTCGCCGTGCAAACATTGCCGCCTTTCCTGATGGCCGGGACGCGCTTCCTGATCGCTGGCCTCATCCTGTACACCTGGGCGAAATCGCGCCAACCGGAGACCCCGACGCGCATCCAGTGGCGTTCGACGCTCATCATCGGTGCGCTGCTGCTGGTAGGTGGCAACGGCGGGGTGGCCTGGGCGGTGCAGTTCGTGCCATCGGGCGTGGCCTCGCTGGTGGTGGCGGCTGTGCCGTTGTGGATTGTGCTGATCGACTGGCTGCGTCCGGGCGGGCAGCGTCCAGCGGGGATGGTGTTAGGCGGGGTGCTGGTCGGTCTGTTCGGCATCGCGCTGCTGATTAACCCCGGTCACTCGTTGCAGAATGCTCAGATCAACCCGGTTGGCATCGCCGCGCTGTTGATCGGCAGCCTGTGCTGGGCCAGCGGTTCGCTCTACGCCCGCTCGGCTCCGCTGCCGCAGAATGGCCTGCTGACGAATGGCATGGAGATGCTGTGCGGCGGTGCCTTGATGCTGGTCATCGGCACGGTCGCTGGCGAGTGGGCCAGGGTGAACTGGGCCACCGTCACGCTGCAATCGGTTGGGGCGTGGGTCTACCTGATCTTCATCGGCGCGATCATTGGCTTCAGCGCCTACATGTACCTGATTAAACATACGACAGCCACTCGCGCTGCTACCTATGCTTATGTCAACCCGGTGGTGGCTGTCTTCCTGGGCTGGGCGCTGGCGGGCGAGGCCGTCACGCCAGAGATGATCGCCGCAGCCGGCATCATCATCGGCTCGGTGTTCATCATCAACACCTATCGCGGCAAGCGTCCGGTGGTTCCCGCGCCGGTGCCGCCGGTGAAGCCGGTCACAACCTGAGCCAGACAGGCATGAATATGAGCCACGCCCGCGAAATCAGCATCGCCTTTCAGACCGATAAGACGCCGGCGCAGTACATCGCGCTGGCACAGTTTGTCAATCAGTACGCTTTCGATGCCGTCAGCGTGTATTGTGACGCGCCGTTTCATCCCAGCTATGGCCCGCTGCTGCTGATGGCTCCCCACCTTCAGCGCGCCCGGCTGGGGCCGGCAGCAGTTTCACCGTCGCGGATGCAGCCGGTGGACATCGCGGCGGATACGGCGCTGCTGGCGAGTGCGGCAGCCGGGGGCGCGTACCTGGGCATCGCGCGTGGAGCCTGGCTGGAAGATCACGGCGTTCAGGAAGTGGCGCGTCCGATTCAGGCCATCCGCGAGACGGTGGCGATTGTGCGACAGCTCCTCTCCGGCCAGAGTGGTGGGTACGCCGGCGAGATTTACTCGATCGCGCCACACGTCCGCGCCCCGTATCCGCTGCCGGATAAACCCATCCCGATCATGATCGGCTCGTGGGGCAGGAAGCTGTGTGCGCTGGCGGGCGAAGTGGCGGATGAGGTCAAGGTCGGCGGGTCGGCCAACCCGGATGTCATCGCGGTGATTCAGGATTACATCGCTGCCGGTGAACAGGCTGCCGGACGCCCAGCCGGGACCGTGCGGGTGGTGATGGGGGCGGTGACGGTGGTCGATGAGGATCGACAGGCGGCGCGTTGGGCGGCCCGTCGTTCCGCCGTGCTGTACCTGCCGGTGGTCATCCCGCTCGACCCGACGGTGCAGGTCGAGCCGGAACTGATCGAACGGCTGCGCGGTCACGCCGATCGCGGCGAGCTGGATGAGGGGGCGCGGCTGATTTCCGATGAGCTGCTGGATCGTTTCGCTTTCGCGGGCGATGCCGATGACCTGATCGAGCAGGCCGAGCGCCTGTTCGCGGCGGGGGCGGGGCGGATTGAGTTCGGCACACCGCACGGTCTGATCCCTGAAACCGGCATCCGCCTCATGGGTGAACGGGTGCTGCCGGCGTTGAAGCGGTGACGGTTGGCGTCAGCGCTTCCCAGATGCCCTTGATGCTGCCCAGCGTCACGCTGACCATCAGCAGCCACACGAACTCGGTCTCTCCGATGAAACCCCAGATCAGGTGAAACGCCAGCGCTGCCGCCGTGCCGCCGACCAGCGTGATGAGGAGGCGATAGCGCCGGGGTTGGGGAAGGCGGGTGGCGCTGAAGGCCGCGACTAATCCGGCGAACAGGTTGCAGGTGCCGCTGAGAACGATGCTCATCATCCCACCCCAAAGACCGATCATGAGCAGATAGCCGAACGGATCGCGGGTATCCTGAATTCTGTTGCTTCCATCGAGCGTCATCGTCAGGGCGAAGGTCATGGTGCCGGCCACGATCCCATAGACTGTGCTGCGGACGACCATGTTCCAGTACAGGCTGGCGAAGGTGGAAGGACGCGGCTGGCGCAGCGACCAGTAGATATTGGCTGCTGCCAGGGCGACCGAGAGCATCAGGAAATAAGGGGTCAGCGGGCTATCCAGCATCGTGAACATGGCTCGCGCCACGAACAGGTGCAGCCCGGCGGCGATCAGCGTCAGCAGGAGGCGATGCCGTTCGCGCAGAGGAGCGCCATAAAAGACCAAACCCAGCAGCATCCCGACCACCATGCCGTTCATGGCGCCGGTCAGTACACCGGTGAGACCCCCGATCAGAATGCCGGTCAGCGAGATCAACCCACCCTGCGCCAGTCGTTCTGACGTCAGACCGCCAAGAGCAGCCGCCTGCGGGAAGAGCGCCGCATACAGGTGGTGGATGGGCTGAATGAGTAACCCCAGCAGCAGCCCGAGCAGAATGCCTTGCGCCGTAATGCGTTCGAAGACCTGTTCAACTTTCATGATGCTGCCTTTTGCAGGACGGCGTATGTCCCTGTCACGACGATCAGATACTTGAGCAGCGCGGCGAAGGCTGGCAGGAGGTGGGTGAATTCGGTGTAGCCGACAGCATAATGCGTCCAGATGGCCGGGACGAGGGCGGCGGCTCCACTGCTGGCGATGGTCGACCACAACCAGCGTTCCCCAGGACGAAAACCCCAGTGAGCAGCCAGCAGAACCCCCAGCCCATTTGCCAGCATGGCACCGCCGAAGGCTGCCCGATCATGGGCAATCAACGGGATCAAACGCGGATTGGCCGCGCTGAGTTGCTCGGATGTCATCCGCAGATAGATCAGGTCTTCCGGCACGAATACACTGGTCGCCCCCAGGATGGCAATCGTCAGACCGCTGCCGACCAGCCCGACACCCCAGAGCAGCAGCAGGCGTTTGCCCCAACGCTGATAGGGCAGCAGCCGGATAGGACGGGGTTCAGGCGCGGGCAGGGGAATGCGCAGCAGCGGGATGAAGACCAGGAGCATCAGCGCTGTCACCAGCAGATGTAGCGGGTCGAGGTAGCCATGGCCGATGAAGAGGAAGAAGCTGAGGAAACCGAAGACGGCTGACCAGACCAGCGCCCGACCGGCCCAGGCGCGCCCGGGCCGCATTCCACCCAGCGCCAGCCCCAGGTACAGCAGACCGGTCGATAGCAGCGTTCCAGCGGTGGTCACCCGATCATGCTCCATGAAGGGCAGGATGCGCGGGTTAAAGTGGTTGAGTTCGGCGACGCTCCAGCCGAGAAAAGCCTCATCATAGGGCAGTAGCGTCCCATGCAGCGCGACGACCATCACCACCAGACCAATCACGATCAGCCCCAATCCCAGCAGCGCGGCCCAGACCCAGGCTGCTGGTCGTGATACCGTCTGGCGGCGTTCGCTGAAGGGCAGGCTGATCGTCATGCGGGCTTCTCCCCGATGAACACCGGCTCCAGGATAGAAGCCACGCGCAGGATGCCTTTGGCGATGGGCGGCATCACCATTGCCGGACGGAGCATATTGAACAGGTCACGCGCGAGTTCCAGCATCTGCTGGGTCAGCCGGTTCTCAGCGCTGCGGTCAGCGATCCAGAACAACAACAGCAGCAGGTGGGCTACATAGAGCAGCAGCCCCAGCGCACGGGTTTGCTCCGCCAGCTTGGGCGCGTCGGATGCCCCGCTCACCAGTCCTTCAAGCGCGATCCGCATCTGCGCCCGCAGATCAAACATCCGATCACCCAGCACGCTGACCGGTGAGGTCGGGTTCATCGCCGCGCCGAAGATGCCGACCCAGGCACCCCGGTAGGGCGCGACCGTCCGCAGGATTTCCTGCATGGTGTCGAAGAAGCGCTGCGACATCGGCGCGGGTGGAAGCTGGCCGATGTAGTTCGCGACATGGACGGCCAGTTCACGGTACAGATGAACGACGATGTCTTCCTTGCTCTCGAAATACTTGTAAGCCAGCCCCAGCGAACAATCGGCTTCGGTGGCGATCTCGCGCATGGTGGTGTTGTCATAACCGCGCTCCTTGAACAGGCGGATGGCGGTGTCATAGATGCGCTGGCGGGTGTGTTCGGCTTTCAGGGTGAGCGCTTGCGACATGATGAATTCCTTCTGGGAAGAGGTTTACGCAGTCAAAGATGAAACTCGAATGATGCTGTTCGTCTTGCTTTGAACGTGTTCACTTCCTGTTTGCCGAAAAAAAGCGCCTGTCGATTGTCCTTGCGCCTGTGTTTGTTTCGGATATATCCTGTGAACGTGTTCACTTTCAATATAAGCTAAATGTGATCATCTGTCAAGTGAATGCGGGATGAAGTACAGCCGGTGGTCAAGATTGGACTGTTGTCGCGGCTTCCCTTTCTCTGTTAGCATACGACCATCGTTAGCAGCCGAAAGCCTTCTACATGCGTTTTCCCTCCAGCCGCCGGTTCTGGGCTGTCAGCCTGGGGCATGGCGCGAATGATATGTTCATGAGTATGCGTTCGGTCGTCCTGACCTATATGAGCGCCTACGTCCTGCCGATGTCGAGCCAGCAGATCGGTCTGGCTGCCAGCCTGGTCGAATTGACCGGGGCCATCAGTCAACCCTTCTTCGGGCGGCTGGCGGATAAGACCGGCGGACGGTTGGTCGGGGCGGGCGGGGTGGCCTGGACGACGGTGTTCATGCTGACCGGATTCGTGGTCGGCATGGTGACCGGGCAGTTCTGGCTGATGGCGATCCCGATGGCGCTGGCGGCGCTCGGCAGCGGTGCCTTTCATCCGGTGGGGTCGATGGTCGCGGCGGATGTCGATCCGATGCGCGCCGGACGCAACGCGGCGCTGTTCTTCATGTGTGGTCAACTGGGGCTGGCGATTGGCCCGGCGCTCGCCGGACTGCTGCTCAACAATGCCCATACCAGCCTGAACGCGCTGTATGGCCCGGCGCTGGGTCATCTTGGCCCACGCCTGATCGAACAGGGTAGTGTGCTGCCGCTGCTGATCCTGGCGGTGGTGTCGGTTCCGGCGGTCATCTGGATGTTTCTGGCGCTACCCACCCGCGCCGCCCACACCGTCGCTGCGCCGAGCCGACCGGTTGCAGCCGCCCCCAGCCAGCCGCGCCTGACCCTGCCCTTTGTGCTGGTCGGGTTAGCCATCGCCTTCCGCAGCCTGGCGCATCTCTCGACGGTCAACTTCCTGCCCTATATGTTCCAGTTGAAAGGGTGGTCGCCGGCGCAGTACGGCGCGATGATCAGCATCTTCTGGGTGGCATCGGGCATCGCCGGGGTATTCTTCGGTTCGCTCGGTGATCGCTACGACCCGCGCAAGGTCATCCTGTTCAGTCTGATCGGTTCGGTCCCGGCGGTATTCCTCATCCCTGATCTGAACGGCCTGTGGGCTATCGCGGCGGCTTTCGTCATCGGCGGCATGAGTGGATCGCACAGCCTGATCGTGGTGCTGGCGCAGAGTCTATTGCCCGGCAGCAAGGGATTCGCCTCCGGACTGGTGCTGGGGTTCATCTTCGCCACGGGCGCGGTGAGCAACCTGATCGTCGGCAGCCTGATCGATGCCTTCGGTGCGCCGATGACCTTTCATCTGATCGCTGGCGTGACGTTGTTGACCTGTGGTTTATGGCTGTTCATCCCGCCGCTGCGCCGTCCGCAAGCGCAGCCGTTGCCGGTTGAAGCGGCTGAACCGGTGTTGACGAGCAGCGCGAGTTGATGTCATCATTAGGGCGTGTTATGCACTTTATAGCCCTCATCCCCCCCGCCCCTTCTCCCACTGGGAGAAGGGGAGATGTCGTGAACGAAGTGCTTTTAAGCCCCTCGCCCTGTGGGAGAGGCTGTGAGCGACTCAAGCGAATGAAGGGGGTGAGGGCAATACGAGAACGAAGTTCAAAACACGCTCTAGGCTGCGCCGCACTCACTTGTGACAACAGGAATGATGATTACTTACCACGAAGTTCATGACCCGGATGAACTGAAACAGATTGTGATGCTGCAAACCGTCGTCTGGTCGATGCCGGCCAGTGAGGCTGTTCCCCACAACATGCTGCACGCTGTCATCCATAGCGGCGGCATGGTCATCCGCGCGGATCTGGATGGCGAACTGGTGGGGTTCGGGCTGGCGATGCCGGCGCGACGCGGGGATCAATGGATCCTCTGGTCACACATGGCGGGCGTCATCCCGGAACACCGCGACAAAGGGATCGGCTTCGGCGTCAAGCAGGCGCAGCGCCAATGGGCCCTGGAACACGGCTATGAGGTGATCGCCTGGACGTATGACCCGCTGCAACGGCGCAATGCCAACTTCAACCTGCGCCGGCTCAAAGCCGTCAGTTCGACTTATCACATCAACTTTTATGGCGAGATGACCGATGGCATCAACGCCGGGATGCCCAGCGACCGGCTGGAAGTGGTGTGGAACCTGCGCGACGCTGCGGTGGAAGCTGCCGCCAGCGCACTGCCGGCACCGGAAACAGAGACTTTTCCGCTGGAGAACTTCCTGCTCTACAGCGATGATGACGGCCAGCCCCATCTGCGCCAGCCGCTCAGTCTCACGGCACAGTGGCACTTCATCGAAATTCCCTATCATCTGGCGGCGCTTAAACGGGATCACGTCGCGCTGGCGCAGCAGTGGCAGGGTGCGCTGCGGCAGGCAATGCAGGCGGCCTTCGCGGTTGGGTATCAGGCGGTGGATTTTGCTGAAGATGGACGGCGATGCTGGTATGTGCTGCGACAGCTGTGAGGATGGCAGGACATGGAAAAAATAAGGACGGTTGCTGAACCGCCCTTATTGCTTGTTTGATGGTCTCAATAGCCGGTCGGCGGAATTGCCATCAGGAACAGGGTACACACGATGACCAGCACGGTCGGGATGAGCAAGGTCAGGGCGAAGACGCGGCTGTCCTTGTTCAGATGCATATAGAACCAGATCACCAAACCCGCCTTGAAGATGGCGATGATGACCATGGCCGGGATGGTGAAGAAACCGCGCGGCAGTTCGAACAGCAGCACTTCGACAATCGTCGAAATCGCCAGGATGATGTAGACGCCGGTGTAGACCGGGAAGGGGAACACCCGCCCCATCAGGCGAAAGCTGTCGTCATGATGGGCATGGGCGGCTTTCGGTTGTCCGCTTGAATGCGATTCGTGGGTTGTCATCAACTCGTCTCCCGATTAGACCAGGTACAGCAGCGTGAACAGAACGATCCAGACCACATCGACGAAGTGCCAGTACAGGCCGAAGATTTCGACGCCGGCATAATTGGTCGAGCTGAATTTGCCCTGCGCCCCGCGTCGCATGATGTAGAGCGCCCACAGCACACCGACGATGACGTGTGCGCCGTGGAAGGCTGTCGGCGCATAGAAGCGCATCCCAAAGCCATCGAACTGATTGCCCTGGTTGAAGAGGGCGATGCCAGCATGCGCCAGTTCCTGATACTCAACATATTGCAGGCCGATGAAGACCGTGCCGAGCAGCGCCGTCAGACCCATCCAGCGCACCAACCCCTGCTTATTGTCGCGCTGAATTTCGCGCAGCCCCATCACCATCGCCCAACTGCTAGTCAGCAGGATGAAGGTGTTGGCCGTCACCAGTAGCACGCTCACTTCTTCGTGGACGGCCTTGATGACATCGGGGAAATGTAAACGGAATACCATGTAGGTGGCGATCATGGTGGCGAAGATGACGACTTCCGACGCTAGATACAACCACCAGGCGAACTTCAGATTGGCGTCGCGCTGGGCGTGATGATCGCGCGGGTCAACCTTATGCGTCAGGGCATTGGACTGCACCGGCTCGACTGCGGTCGCCGCTTTTTCGATGCTCAATTCGCTCATGCTAAACTCCTATTTCTGTCCCAAAGCCGACGGCAGATCACGACGGATGAACGACGCCAGCCAGGCGGCCAGACGCGGGATAATCATGCTCCACTCGGTGCTGTCGAAACGCTGCTGGAGTCCGGCCGGGATGATCGAACGCAGGAAGGCGGTTGGCAGGATGAGCAGCAGGCTGTAGGCGACCACGAACACATTGAATAGCAGCGCCCAGAAGTTGTTGGCGTTCAACCCAATCGCCAGGACGAAGATGCCGATGGTGGCAAGCGCCAGGGCGCCGTTCATCAGGATGCGCCAGACATTCTCAGAGGCCAGCAATGAAACAGCCGGCTTGATGAGCATGAAGGCCAGACCGAGGAAACCGGCACCGATGCAGGCGAACTGCAAGGCCGGGGTATGGGTGATATCGACGGCTGGCACCAGCACCGGCAGCCCCAGTGAGATCAGCAGCAGCAGACCCCAGAACAGGTTGCGGTACATAATGAACAGCACCAGCGGCACGACGATGAAGGCCGGGGCCAGCAAGGCCATCGGGATCTGCCGGTTCGGGATCAGCAGGGGTAAGGACAGCAGCGGCCCGGCGATGAGGGCGATGTAGACCAGCGCCCGCCAGGGCAAACTGGTTCCTTGTGGGTCTTTCTTGCCCCGCGCCAGAAAGTTAATCAGCCAGGCGATGATGCCCGCCAGCAGGAAAAGCGAGAACACCGTCCAGGCGAAGAGCGCCAGCAGCAGCGTCAGATAGCTGACCTGGATGCTCGCCAGATTCGCGCCCAATGGCGGCAAGAGATCGAGCGCGGTGGCCGTCAGCAGGAATTCACGGGTGGGCTGATAAATCTCGCCGAAGGTGACATAACCGACGCCGATGACATCGCCTTCACCGGGATGCACGTTGCGGATGCTTGGCCCCTGCGGCAGGAAAGCAATCGCCCCCACACCCAGCACCAGCAGCAGCGTCCAGAAGGTGACGCGCCAGATGGCGCTGCCCAGCGTGCCCTGTGGCTTATCAGTCTCGTCCTCATGATGCTCGTCATGACCTTCGCCATGCACGCTCATCGTCGGGTCGAAACCGCCCATTCCCCAGATGAAGACACCGGCGGAAATGAAACTCCCCAGCACCAAGGCCGGGCCAATCCAGGCATTCGGATTCACCGGGTCAGGGTCCAGACCTTGCAGCAGGCGAATGGCGATAGCCAGCAGTGCGCCAATCGCAAATCCCACGATTCCCATCGGGATGGCGCGTGGAAGTCCTGGTCGCATAAGTTCAAATCCTCCTCAAAACGGACAGGCAGGGATTATCCCTGGGCTGAACGTCAATATTACACCAGTTTATGTGTTCGGACGAGAACACGCTTCTCGCTAAAGGATGTACAGCACCAGGTAGAATAACACCCAGGCCACCGTGACGAAATCCCATAGACCGGCTCCGCCTTCCGCCGGCCAGAAGTTGCTCGGCCCAAAGCCGCCGCGCCGTCCGTTCTGGTAGACGCGCCACAGATAGTACAGGCTCGCCATCGCATGGACATGATGGAAGCCGACCATCAGCCGGTAAACATTGAGATACATGTCGGTCGCGTCATTATGGGCCACACCCGGCACAACGACGAACTCGTAACCCATCGCGACGGCGAAGAACAAACCCAACAGCAGCGTCCAGCGCCAGTTCTGGATAAAACCAGCCAAATCGTTGTTCTTCAGATCGCGCAATCCCTTGCGCCCGAAATAGCTGCTGACGATCAGCGCTACCACCGAGAGCGTGGGGATGATTAACTCGCGCTGCACGCCTTCCGGCGGCCACTGCGCCGCCTGCCCGCGAAACCACAGATTGACGACGATCAGACAGATGAATGTCAAAATCCACGACAACTGAAAGATCAGCAGCCCGGCGCGCTTGTTCTTCAGATCGAGCTGTTCCTGCCGGGAAAGCTGCTGCTCGAAGATGCTTTGTGTTGCCATAGCCAACCTCGTTATCTATCGCTTCATGCCTTCCCCTGGCAGGATGGGATATGCAACGAGGCGTTATAGGGGCGGTTCGCGAACCGCCCCTACAGCCGATCAAAAGTTAATCGCCGGTGGCTGGCGCGGTCGCGGGCGGCAGCGCAGCCGGACGCGGCATCGGTTGTACTTCACCCAGACCGAAGCGCTGGTCAATCTCGTCCAGGTAAGCGACTGAGTCCTCCGAGCCATAGCCATAGGGATCGTGGAATGGGATCGGATCGTTGATGAAGTTGGTGGCTGGCGGCGGCGAGCTGGTCGCCCATTCCAGCGTCAGGGCGCGCCAGGGATTGGCACCGGCTACCTTGCCATAACGCAGGCTCCACAGCATGTTGTAGATGATGAACAGGGTCGAAATGCCCAGGATGAAGCCGGAAATGCTGATGAGCGTGTTGATGCTCTGGAACTCCGGCAGATACACCCAGACACGGCGTGGCATCCCGGTCATACCGGCGATGTGCATCGGGAAGAAGGTGAAGAAGAAACCGATATAGGTCAGGACGAAGTGAACCTTGCCCAGGCGTTCATCCATCATGCGACCGGTGATCTTCGGCCACCAGTGATACAACCCGGCGTAGATCGAGAAGACTGAGCCACCGAACAGGACGAAATGGAAGTGCGAGACGACAAAATACGTGTCATGCACATGCAGATCGAACGGGATCGAGGCCAGCATGACGCCGCTGATGCCGCCGATGACGAACATCGACAGGAAGCCGAGCGCGAACAGATTGGCGCTGGTGAAGCGGATCTTGCCGCCCCACAAAGTGCCGAGCCAGGAGAAAATCTTGATGCCGGTCGGCACGGCGATGATCATCGAGGTAATCATGAAGGGAATGCGCCAGGCGGGGGTCAGGCTGGTGAACATGTGATGCGCCCACACCGCGAAACCGATCAAACCAATCGCCATCGTCGAAAAGGCAATCATGCGATAACCGAAGATCGGCTTACGCGCATGAATTGATAACACCTCAGAAAGCATCCCCATGCCCGGCAGGATCATGATGTAGACGGCGGGGTGGCTGTAGAACCAGAAAATATTCTGCCAGAGCTGCGGGTCACCGCCATTACGGGGGTCAAAGAAACTGGTGCCAGCGATGCGATCCAGAATGAGCAGGGTCAAGGCTCCCGCCA
>JALHNT010000092.1:0-3164 GCA_022843385.1 Anaerolineae bacterium
ACGCCTGGGCGAACCTAAAGAAGAAAATCAAAAAAGCCAGCAAAACCTGCCCCGACATCATTCACAATATCAATCAGCAAATCAACAATATGCGTAATTCTAAATCCGTTTAACTATAAATAGATAGCATTTGTTCCTGCCCAATAGGATGTTTATGGTCGTTAATCGATGGGAAGCAGTGCCGCCTATGGATGGACACTTTCTTTGTGATCGATTTCCATACGTTTGTCCATACCAATGTCCGAACCGATCTTCAGGAGCAAAGCCACAACGAAACCGATCATGTCGAGTGTTTTGTACCCGTTCCAGCGATACGTGCCTTCGTCAGGCCACGTCTGGCGGATTGTTCGCATATCCAATCACACGCGCCAATTTCACCTGTTCTTGTGCGCTGACTTGGATGGTATGTGTTTGCGGTTCGGACATTGGCAATTACTCGAGATGCTTTAGAGAGCATCACTCAACTTTATCTTTTCTATCACGTTTAGCTGCTCCCACTATGAGTTAGCTGGATACTTCCCCTCATCCGCATTCATAATCCCAGATGCGTAGCCTTCATCGATTGATCAGATTCCATGCTGCTCCTGTACTGATACCCAATGCCGCGCAATCCCGGGATAGCTCATGCCAAGTTCTCGTAATTGTCGCGCTCGCAGGCGAAGTTCTTCAGCGCGGGGATCGTTCCTCTGTATGGGCGAGAGCTTTCTGCGGCGTCTCACAGTGAAAGAATGAGACCAATATCTAGGCAATGGCTGGTAACCCGTTGGGGCTACAGCTGTACACAGTCTTGAAAAAGCTGTTCAATGCATTCTGACCCGCCTTTACGCGGGTCGTTTTGTTTCACGTGATCATCTTCAAGGTTCTCACAGACCCAAATCCCAGCGTAACTCCGCCATCATTGCTCAATACCAAGCTGGAGATACTCTTCAGGAAATCGCATCACTATTTGGCACTCTAACGGTTCGTGTCGGGCGGAATTAGCAGATTATGTTTTTCTTGATAGCCTGCCAAGCTACTTCATCCCTCTCTGGTTTTCAGTTGACTTATGGCTCCCCCATTGTTCCCATCCAACATCCATCATCCAACCTATAAGACTTGGGGATTCCTTCTTTAGACTAATGACAGGCGATATCAGCACTGTTGCGCTGGCCTGACTATCTCACAAGGTAAACGAATTTGAGGAGGCACGATGACAGCTCTTAAGCTCACACGTTGGGGGTCACTCTCGCTGATCCTGGTATTCTTAGTTCTGACAGTTGCCCCGGCGCTCGCACAGGAAGCTGTGCTGACTGATGATATGGCGGTGTTGCCGCAAGCGCTGGAGCGTATTTCCTGGGGTGCGATCCTTGCAGGTGCGGTGGTAGCACTGATGACACAGCTTACGCTCAATTTACTGGCTGTTGCCATTGGAGCCAGCACACTCAACCCTGCTGATGACGAAAGTGCCAGCGCTGCTGAAGTTGGCAAAGGAACGGTTGTTTCAATAGGCTTGGTCATGCTGGCATCCCTCTTCGTCGGGGGCTGGATGGCAGCACGCTTCGCAGGCACCCCAGAACGTTTAGATGGGCTGTTGCATGGCTTAATTGTGTGGGGACTGGTCACATTGGCGACTATGTTTCTTGTGACGACGACCATCGGGCGTATTCTTGGGGGTCTTAGTCGATTACTTCGGCAGGGATTGCGCCTTGCCGGAAGTGCTACGAAAACTGTCGGGGGCACCGTCACACAAGTCGCGCAGGATGCTATTCACACCGCAGGTACTGTCGCACACCGCGCCGCCGATGGCATCACACGAACCGTGCAAACAGTTGCAGAGTCGCCACAGGCGCAGCAAGTGGACGTGGGGGCAGGGGATGCCTATGAACGCATCCGTCAGGAGGCATTGGATATCATTCAACGTGCGGGCATAGATCAACGACAGGTTGCAGATACGGCTCAGGGGGCTGTCCAGGACATCCGCAGCGCTGCTGCCGAGGCTATGCGGAAACCAGGGGAGGTTGATCGTATCATCGCTAATGTCCTTGGCCGGCTCTTCAACCGAGGTCGTGAGGTTGTCAATCAGGTGGATCGAGATGCAGTAGTGGATTTTTTGGTGGAACGTGGAAGCATGGATCGCGTAAAGGCAGAGATGACGGTTGCACACTGGGAACAAATGATGCAAGACCTGCCGCAGCAGGCGGCCCAAACCATTGACCAGGTACGCGCTCAAACCACCCAACCCAGCCTGAGTGAACATACCACACGCGCGCAGAACGCTATTGGCGAACAAGTCTCACGCGCGCAACAGGCACTCACCGATCATATATCTAAGGTTCAGAGTGATCTGGAACGCAGTGCGCGTGAGGCAGCACAGTCCGCGACTGATGCATTGGCGAAGCTGGCGATGGCAGCGTTTATTGTCGTCCTCATCGGCGCAATCGCGGCAGGTGCGGGCGGGTATTTGGGCGCGCCACAGGAGCTACCCGTTGCAGAAATTGATACAACCGCTGTTCAACCATAACCTGGCGGAATAAGCCGTATCGCTCTCCCTGTTAATTCCTCGCACCACGGAAGGGCGACTATTTGATCGCCCTTCTTAGGTCTCATCTATCGGTGTTTTTGGTTTGTACTACTCGAGCATGTGCGATATACGAGCGGCGTGGTTGACTTCTGGTTGCGAGTCGCTCAGAGTAGGGTGTAATCCTCATCTTAGCCATTGTTTCCACCCAACTTACATTGTGATTTTCAGCAGTTACCTGAGCAATTGTCTGGTCACATGCTCCCTCTTTGTTCCTCACCACTGCAAAAAACGCACAATTTGCGCACCGAACCTTATATGCGTATAGGTGTGTCGACAGAAAACTATGTGCTTGTCGTTTGACTTCGGCCTTGCAATATTTGGATGGGGTTTCAGAATAGGTCAAGTGGGGGATCTACTTGGGGGATAAATGTCTAAAATAAGAATATATGGATGGAGATTAGCAGCCTCCTTAAGTCAGCCAAGCTGCATGCGGTAGTCTCTAAAGGCAGCATACAACTCATGATAATCCTGAATGAAGTTGCGAAACGCTTTTTTGCGGGACAAAGTGACAGCGCTTTGATACTACGCATCAGCTGGCGGAAGATCTTTTCTTCACTCGGCATTCCAGTTGTCGCTCTGATACTCACCTTAGTGCTCAGAGAAT
>JALHNT010000092.1:3174-4605 GCA_022843385.1 Anaerolineae bacterium
ACCGGGCCTAACGCTGTTTCTGTTCGTTGCAGCGGTCAGTATCTGCGCCTACCAAAACGGATTGACAGGTGTATTCATCAGCGGCCTGTGGTCGGTCATTCTGGTTGAGTTTGTATTGGTGAAGCCCGACATCATGTCGTCGCAGATGCCCATCTGGTACGTCATGTTCTTCTGCATCATTTTCATTATCGGCTGGCTACAGGAAAAACTACGGAAAACCAACGCACAGCTTACACTTATTACCGAACAGTTGGAAGCGATTCTCAACGCGGTGAGCGATGGCATTACTGTACAGGACTGCAAGGGGGAATACATCTACGCCAATGCTGCCGCTGCACAACTCACAGGACTATCCCCAAAAAAGATTAAGGAAATCAGCCAGGACGAAATCCGACGTAGCTACCGTATGGTTGGCGAAGATGGGCAGCAGTTGGACATCGAAGATATGCCTTTTCAGAAGGTTTTGAGGCATGGCATTCGCTCGGAAATCACCTTGTGCTCACAAAGTCCTTATACAGAGGGTGAACGTTGGTTTTACATCGTTGCTGTTCCAGTTTTTGATGAAGCACGAGCCGTGCGTTTTGTGGTCAATGTCTTCCGCAATATCACCGAACGCCACGAGGCAGAAGCACAGCAAAAGGTGCTGCAAGAAAAGATCATCCAACAGGCACAGGTGATCAATCAGCAGCGTGAGCGGCTGGAGTCGCTCCTCAATACGGTTCCGGTCATGGTTTGGGAGGGCGAAGGAGATCCGTCCGAGGGACAGACGATGGTGTACATCAACAGCTATGGCGAAAAGCTGCTCGGTTATTGCCTGGATGAATGGAATCAAATTCCCGGAAAAGGCTTGGAATGGATTCATCCAGACGATAGGGAATTTGCACTACAAAAGGCCAGTGTGAATTTTTCTGCCGCAGTGCCCGTGCCATTTGAGTTTCGATTTATCAGCAAGATGGGGCAGATTGTCACGGTCGAGGCGCGTACCATCATCACGCGCAACGCCGACGGAAACCCCATCGGTGCGCGCGGTGTCATGATGGATGTTACGGCCCGCCGCCGCGCTGAAGAGGAATTGAAGCGCTCTAACGAGGAGCTACAGCAGTTCGCCTATGTGGCTTCGCACGATTTGCAAGAACCGCTTCGTATGGTCACCAACTATCTCCAGCTACTTGATCAGCGCTATACACATCAGCTTGACAACGATGCACGTGAGTTCATCGCCTTTGCACTGGATGGCGCGACGCGCATGACATTGCTGATTCGCGACCTGCTAACGCATTCACGCCTGCATCTCAATCCTGAGGGCTTCCAGCCGGTGGATATGAATCAGGTTTTCCAGCATGCTCTTCGGAATCTGGTTGGCAAGATCAACGAAACCCAGGCTGTGGTCTCATCCGAGCCACTGCCAACCGTAGACGGCAATGCAACTAT
>JALHNT010000092.1:4615-22424 GCA_022843385.1 Anaerolineae bacterium
ACTATGTTGACCCAACTCCTGCAGAACCTGGTCGGAAATGCGCTCAAGTTCCGTGCAGATGTTCCTCCTAAGGTTCACATCAGTGTCCAGCAGCAGCGTAACGAATGGATCTTCAGTGTAACGGACAATGGTATTGGGATTGATCCAAGAGACGCAGAGCGCATTTTTATCATCTTTCAGCGCCTGCACAGCCGCTCAAGATACAGTGGAACAGGCATCGGACTGGCGATATGCAAGAAAGTGGTCGAACGTCATAGTGGACGCATCTGGGTGAAATCCGAAAAAGGCGCTGGCGCAACTTTCTATTTCACTTTGCCTCTGCGAATAGGCTAATTTCCCTAAGCCCAAATCCCCAGGCTGGCACATCTCGACTTTACTCCTGACCTCTACACTAGCGCTTATCGTAAACGTGTTGAGGAGGCGATCACATGACAGATCAACTGTCCAGGCAATTCGAGATAGCAGAATAGGCAGCCGCGAGCAACTATCCCCAAGAAATTCCCCCACAGCAACAACTACAGCAGCCTGGAATTGAGACGCAAATGTCCCCGCGTCCACAGTTTCTTAATCCGCGGTATCAAGGGTCTGGCAAACTTCAGGGCAAGATTGCGCTCATTACGGGCGGAGACAGCGGCATCGGGCGCGCCGTCGCTGTTTTATACGCCCGCGAAGGAGCAGATGTCGCTATTGTCTATCTTGGTGAGGAGCAAGAAGATGCTGAAGAGACCCTGCACTATATCGAAGCCGAAGACCGCTTGTGCTGCATGATTCCGGGCGATATACGTGATGAGGAGTTTTGTCGCCATGCGGTCAATCAGACCGTCGATACATTGGGTGGACTGGATATTCTGGTCAATAACGCCGCTGTACAATACCCACAGAATAGCATCGAAAACATTAGCGCTGAGCAGTTGATGGATACTTTCAATGTGAACATCTTTGCCCAGTTCTATATGGTCAAGGCGGCATTGGTTCACCTACATCCTGGAAGTGCTATTATCAACACTACTTCTGTGACTGCCTACAAAGGAAATGAGGAGCTCATCGATTATGCCGCCACAAAGGGAGCTATCGTCGCCTTCACTCGCTCATTATCACAGGCGCTGGTGAACCGAAATATCCGTGTCAATGGTGTAGCTCTAGGTCCGATCTGGACACCCCTCATCCCAGCATCGTTCGACCCTGAACGTGTGGCTGCCCACGGTGATAGCGTCCCACTGGAGCGTGTTGGACAGCCAGAAGAAGTGGCACCCTGTTATGTCTTTCTGGCGTCCCACGACTCCTCTTACATGACGGGGCAGATTCTACACCCCAATGGCGGGACAGTCATCAACGGCTGAGATTGAGGTCTAAGGATCTGTAAAAGAATAACTTTCGGTTTTACCCTCATCCCCCGGCCCCTTCTCCCTCAGGGCGAAGGGGAGAAAAAGTCCCTCTCCATGAGGGAGAGGGATTTAGGGTGAGGGTTTTTGGCGCAGCAGTAACTTATTCTTTTGCGGACCCTAAGCAAACGGACGAGCTTTGTCTCGTCCGTTTGTGAAGCATCTGTGCGGAACAGTTAGCGCTTCAGTACCGCAACATCAGTCGGAAAGCTGCGTGTTCCCAGGTAGCCACCTAGTGAGGCGGCGAGTGCCGTCAGACCCAGCGCCAGCAGCGCACTCCACGCGGCACCGCTTGCATTGCGCGCGGCAGCTTCAACTTCCTGCGGAGTTACCTGCTCGAGCTGCTGCTGAACATCTTCGACGATTGGCGCAATCACAGCCGCGGGATCTGCAGCGGGTGCATTCGGCTCAGCTCCTACGGGCGTGGGCAGCGCATTCTGTACAGCTTCGACTGCTTCCGGATTCGTTGCCGCAACGGTTGCTGCGTCGCTGGCGACGGTGACTGCCGTCGTTGCAACTGAACCTGCTGTACCCAGCAGTGTGCCGATACCTGACCCCAGGAAATTGACAATCAAAACGACCGTGACGATCCACACCATCGCACCGTTCAGCAGGCCATTGCCCGCACCCGCAACTGCTCCCGTGCGGGCTGCCATGAAGCCGCCAAAAAGGAATGCAATGATTCCGCTGATCGCTCCGTAAATGCCCGCGCCCATCCCGAAGCGATCGGGTTCATTGGCGTCAAATGTTGACAAACCAACCGCTACACCGAGGACGGCGAGTGTTGCCAGTGTCGCCAGCACTGTAAACAAACCTGCCAGGATCGATGCCCAACGCACGCGATCAATCACCGCTGTCACGTTCGTTGACCAATCACGATCATCACGATCATAGGTTCTGTTAAGTGCTGCATCGGTTCGAATGCGATCCCGTTCTACTGCCTGTGTATTCATCTTGTTTCTCCTCTATATAAACTTCACACTCATTGTAGGGGAACCCATCCGTAAGCTCATGGGAATGGTGGGCAGTTTAGGGTTGGGATAGGTGGCGGGTGGTGGGTCAGGGTAAAGATGATTCCCAATCTAGCCAATTGGGTGCTGCTGGGTCGGTCACAACTCAAAAGCCCTTGCATATCTCTTGTGTTGTTCAACAGCCTGTTCGCTAAAAGAACGAGAAGTCATGAAGTAGCTATACACGTCAATAGCATCATTAATGAGTGGATCGTGGAGTTAGCTCATAGTATCCGGGAAAACGATCATAACATTGGGAAGATGCTTGAGCAGGTTCACAAAGCAGGACTTGCAGGATTTGCTGGCAGTTCGTGGTGCAAATTGGTCAGATGACGACAGAATTGTGCGCCTGATGAGCGAAGCGGATTGTCACCCTTGCGACACCAAGATGTTTGATAAACTCCTGATTCCTGATCCCTTGTGTTAGGTTTGGGTCAAGGAGTTCCGATGCCAGATGACTATTGGCGAGCAGGTTCGGCTGAAGTGATCAACTGTGTCATCTGTCGTGGCTGATCCTATTGATCGCCTGAAGCAGACAGGACGAAGCTAGATTGGCTTCGCCCTGCATCATTCATCGTGCTGTGAATGACTAATGGCGAAGAAGATCGTGTTCTTCTACATTTAGGAAGACCGCACCGCCCTCTTCATGATCCAATTCATCACCAAAGACAAAGTAACCTGTGCCATCGGGCTTGACTACGTGCAGGTAGCCCTGGTTCTCCATGCGAGTGATTAGTTCATCACTGAATTGGTCATCGCCTCCAAAAGCCAGTTCCAGAATATCTTCGCCAAAGTCCCAGATGAGCTGACGATTATCAATCCCGTTGTAGTTAGTCACTAGGGCATTTGCACGGCGAATATCGGGCGTCTGCACGTAGTGGATAACCCCTATAGGACGTCCCGTACGGTCAAAAATCAAGGCCCCACGAGGGATTGTGTTGATCTGTAAATCATACATGAGCTTTCCTCTTCAGTTACGTTCGATACTCTCAAATTACGCAAAGTCTGGAACGCAAAGATGAGACATCCTTACAGTTGCACCCCGTACAACTGACCTATTTCGATCCATTTCTATACTTCTACGCCAGATCATGGTGGAGTGCAATCACCGTGAATCCCCCACCTGACCTATCGTTGATTGCCCAGGCGGACGCATTCATGGGTTTCGCTTTTGTCCTACACTTTCCCTATCTGATAAGGTCTATAGCTAAGGAGAAGCCCGTATGTTGAACCTCGCACTACTCTTCCTGGTGATCGCGATCATTGCTGCCGTTTTCGGTTTTGGTGGGATCGCGGGAACAGCCGCAGGGATCGCTCAACTCTTGTTTGTGATTTTCCTCGTGCTGTTCATCGCATCACTGATCTTCGGTCGCCGGTCAGTTCGCTAAATGCACCTGACAGATGTAGAAGCCTGGGAATCCAGGCTTCATTGTGTTCTGGTGCGAAATAAGAAAGAAGCTATCATGACTGAGAAACGACGAATAAGCTTCATTGTCAACCCTGCCTCTGGAATCAATCGATCTGCCTTGGATATCATCAGCCTATTTGTGGAAACCCATGCCGATCAACTTGATGCAGCAATTCATTTGACGGAAAAGAAGGGGGATGCGACACGCTTTGCCGAAGAATCAGTTCGTCGAGGTGTTGATCTTGTGGCGGCCTATGGGGGCGATGGTACGATGATGGAAGCCGCAATGGGTGTAATGCACAGCAATATGCCCCTACTGATGCTGCCAGGGGGTACCGCAAATGTAATGGCAGTTGATCTGAAAATCCCTACCCAGCTTGAAGACGCGCTCAAACTCGCACTCAGTCCCGAACTAATCACACGTGAAGTTGATATGGGGTCGATTGATAACGAGTATTTTCTTTTGCGAGCAGGAATTGGCTATGAGGCGGAAATGTCCGCGCAGGCAGCACGTGAGCATAAATCGAAAAAAGGGCGGCTTGCCTACTTCGAAAATGCTATTCATTTGCTACGCAACTTGCGCTCCACTTCTTATATTCTGACAGTTGATGGCGAAACATATGTTCGCTCAGGAATCACGTGTATGATCTGCAATTCCAGCGGCGTCGGCATCCCCAATCTGCGTTTCACTTACAACAGTGATGTCAGTGACGGCTACCTGGACGTTATTGTCATCCGGGATATGAGGGCTGGAACGCTGCTAAAAACCTTCTACCATATCCTGCGCAGTCTGTTACCCAATCCGACGGAAAATGGTGGCGTCCATCTCGACCATTGGCAGGCCAAGCAGGTCACGGTGCAGATGAAGCATCGTCAGTTTGTCGCCCGTGATGGCGAACCGCTCAAGCGTACTAAACGGGTAAGCGCCGAAGTCATCCCTGCTGCACTGCGTGTGGTTGTGCCACCTAACACCACCCCTGTTGAAACGGAGTCTGTTGATGAGTCATTGGATCGAGATCAAACGCCTGCGTGAACAACTCCGTACCCAGGGGCTATATCCTACGCTAATCGCTGGAGTCGACAAGCTCATCCGCTGGGTCACCGGCAGACCCTCATACACTTTCGGCTGGATCACGCCATCAATTCTGCTTGGTGGACAACCCGCGCGTAAAGTTTGGGCAACGCTCATCCGACGCGGAATAACTGGCGTGATCAACTTGCGTCAGGAATATGATTATCAGGCAGAGGTGGGTGGCCTTGCGCTGCGTTACCTCTATTTGCCTACAGTCGATAACACTGCACCTAGTCAGGCACATATTCGCATGGGGGTACAGTTCCTCGAAGAGGAATTGGCAAAAGGCGGCAAAGTATATGTCCATTGCTGGGAAGGCTTAGGCCGCAGCCCAACACTGGTTGCGGCCTATCTTGTGAAGACGGGGCTGACGCCTGATGAAGCATGGAAGATGATACGTCGTGTCCGTCCATTCATTCGCCCAACATCGGCGCAACAGGAACGTCTTGTCGAGTTCGCCGCCGAAAATGCATCGCTCCAGCACTCAGCGCCAAACCATTAGCCGGTTAGCAGCTAACCCTGAAGTAGTGACTGTGCGCCATCGATCCAGACTTCCGTTCCCGTTATGTGGCTGGAACGGTCTGATACCAGGAATAGGGCCAGCTCCGCGACTTGTTCCGATGTCCCTGGTACGCCATCCGTAAGAGGGACTTCTCCTTCCGGAAACTCCACTGGTTCACGGATTGCGTCCAGGTCTTTGCGTTCCGTGTTGTCATCGATGCTGGTATCAATTGCACCAGGACAAATCACATTAACACGAATACGATGCTGCGCAAGTTCGAGCGCGATCATCTTTGCAAAGGCAACCTGGGCCGCTTTGGAGCAGGCGTAGGCTGTCGCGCCCGTATTGCTGAACATACGGGTCCCATTGACTGAAGAAGTGATGAGGATTACCCCACCTCTCTGCTTAAGATAGGGCAGGGCTGCTTTAACTGTCAGAAAAGTACCTTTCAGGTTGATGTCAAGCGTCTGGTCCCAGTCTTCCGGCGTCAGTGTGTCCAACGACGCCCAAACCCCATTGATGCCGGCGTTGGCAAAGACAATGTCGAGCCGCCCATAGCGCTGGTTTATGGCGTGGACAGCCTCATTCATATCACGCATATCAGAAACGTCAGCAGTCAGTGCCAAGGCTTCGCCGCCGAATTCTTTGATGGTACGGGTGGTAAGCTCCACTTCAGAAGTTGTGCGCCCCAGCACACCGACAGAGGCTCCTTCGCGTGCGAATAAGAACGCTGCTGCACGCCCAATGCCGGAACTCGCGCCCGTAATGAGGGCGACTTTGTTATTCAACAACATTGACGACTCTCCTGTACTCATAATAGCCCACGTCGCCGCAGCACGAAGTACATGCCTCCTGCTGAAAGTATCATCAGCATCAACATGATTCCTGACAATGTGCTAGCGGGTAACGGCAGGGTGACTGGATGGGGAACATCAAATAGATTCAGCTCGAACAACCCGGCAAAAAAAGTCAGAGGCAGGAAGATCATCGAGAAAATGGTCAGACGATTGACTGCATCGACCATGCGCTTGCTCTCCATGTTGTCCATCATGTCAAGAACGTTGCTGGAGAGATCGCGCTGTGCGTCGATCAGGTCATACACCCGCAACAATCGCTCGTAAAGATGGCGGAACAAATCGCGCACGTCTTCATCCGCCACCCGCGTTTCGCCGAGTAGATTTGAGATGACCTCACGCTGCGGCGCAATCATCTGACGCAAATTGATGAGCTGCTGCTTGACACTATAGACCGGTTGCCGCGATACTTTATCCGCACCTCCTATCATCAACTGTTCCTCAAAACGGTTGAGCTGGTTACTGATGCGGTCAAGCAGTGGATAGTAGGCATCAATTGCGTTCTGGCAGGTCAGATAAAGGAAATATCCCAAACCACGTTGCCAGATCGCATTATCCTGGGCGGCGCGATCATAGGCAGCTTCAACCGATTTGGTATTCGTACCACGCGCTGTGAACAGGAAGCGCTCGCCAATAACACAGTGGACTTCGGTGCCCTCGACTTTGGACTGCTTCACGTTCGGTTCGAGCAGCGATAAGAAGATATAGGCGGGATAGACCATCAGTGATGGGCGTCGATCGACCCGATAAAGATCTTCCATGACCGACGGGCTTAGATTGAACATGCGCCCAACCCAGTCAATCTCATCGTCGCTTGGATCGACGACATCAATCCAGACAATGTCGCCTTGAGCATAAGCATCTGCCAGGTTTTCCTGCGACAAATTGCGCCGCAGGAGAAACGCCTGGTCTTCGGAACTGGTAGGGGGAGTAACCAGTGAACGTATCATACCCATAGGCAGTTTCGGTTAATTGCTCTTCTAAAGCCGTCACATTGAGCGTACACGGCGGCTGCTCCACCAGGTAAAAAGGATAGCCGCGATTGGCAAAAGCAGCCGTACCCAACGCACCCAGCGAAAGCGCCGACTCAAACGATCCAGGATGAATACACCAGCGACCATCGCAATTGAGCTGTTATCCACGCGCATCTTGAACACGCTCCTTCACAATTTCGGCAACTTCACTAAGATGGTCGCCAAGCATCCGGCGAACATCTTCGCCTTTACGCGGCGACAGTAGCAATGTTGCAATTGTGCCAACACTCAGGCTGAGGGCAGCTGCCAACAATATCATGATCAATTGCTGTCGCTGCGCACGTATCTCTGCATCACGGCTGTAGTATAGGCGCTCGGACATTTCATAACTCCTTGTAATTCACCCTCAATCAAGTCTGGAAACCACATTTAGCATACGCTTGTTGCACACCCCGCCAGAAGGACTACGCAGCACAACCTTTACGGGGTGATTTGGGTACACCTATATAGGTCAAGTGGGTGATATGAACCCATCCATCCCTCTCATCCACCTGGGTGTGAATCAGGCTATAGTGGCAGGAGGTCAATAAAGTCGGGCATCCATAAGAGATGTATTTGATGTCACTCATCCGTATACTGAGTTCTCCATGGCAGCGAACAATCGAGCATTTCGTCACAGCCTTTGTGCTGGTGATCGCGGCATTGTTTTTGTCAGTAATTTTCTTCAATAGCATTCATTCCACACCGTTTGCGTTCTTCTATGGCGCTGTAGCGTTGGTGGCTTACATGGGTGGCTTAGCCGCCGGCCTTGCGGCAACCTGTCTCTCGATAATTCTGGTAGAGCTGCTACTGATTGCACCCATCTGGCAGTTCGGCGATGGCTCCGGTAATTTCTCTCATCTGGTCATATTTGCCAGTGTCGCTGTCCTCATCAGTTGGCTTAACCACTCGAGATTGGCAAGCCTGCGACAGAGTACTCGACGCCGTGATGAACTCCAGGCACTTCTGACTCATATTGACGATGCTGTCACAGCTCAGGATGAGAAAGGACAAGTTGTATTTGCTAACAAAGCAGCGGCACGTCTTACCGGGTATTCATCAGTTGAGTCTATGATCGGTCTAACGGCTGAGTCTGCACAGCGCCGATTCGCTATGTATGACGAGGCTGGGCAGCCACTCTCCTATGACCATCTGCCACGCCAGCGCGTTTTCAGGCAAGGCGTAGGCGGTACAATCCGTTTCAAGCTGCGCTACCTGGACAATGGCGCAGAGAAGTGGGTGCATCTGTCCACTGCCCCGCTCCTTGACGAGAACAAAAAGCCGCGCCTCGCGGTTAACATCTTTCGTGACATTACAGAAAGCATGGATGCGCAGCATCGCCTGCGACAAATCCTTGATAACCTTCCGGCACTCGTTGGCATGTTGGATCTTGAAGGCACTCTTCTTGAAGCAAATCGTATGGCATTGAACCTGGCAAACCTGAAGCGCGACGATGTGATCGGTAAACACTTCGCTGAAAGCTATTGGTGGTCTTATGATCCCCATATCCAGGCAGAACTGCGCCAGGCAATCACGCGCGCCCAAGTGGGAGAAGTCGTCCGATACGATGTCGATGTGAGGATTGGAGAGGGGCGGTTCGCCACTATTGACTTCATCCTCTCGCCCATCCGTAATGAAGCTGGGCTGATCTATGCTCTGCTGCCGTCAGCGGTGGACATCACTGAACGTCGGCGCATCGAAAAAGAGCGTGCTGTACTGAGTGAGGAAATCGAGAAGCAGCATACCCGTCTAGAAACGATCCTGGACAGCGTCCCGGGGCTGGTCTGGGAAGGTGTGGGTAAGCCCGATGGCACGCAGAAACTAATCTACGTCAATCGTTATGCACAACACCTCTTGGGGTATCCTGTCGAGCGTTGGTACCAAGACCCGCCAATCTGGTCCGACATCGTCGTGCCGGAAGACATGCCACTGGTAGTAGAGCAGGCGATGAACATCTTTACGGGTACGCAGCCCGGTGTGATTAAATTCCGGCTGAAAGCCCGCGACGGACGAATTATCCCGGTTGAGTCCTATTCCGCGATTGTACAGCGTGGGCTTGATGACCAGAGTACCCGCATGTGCGGTGTTATCATGGATGTGAGCGCAAGTAAACGCGACGAAGCTCTGCTCGAAAAATATATGCTACGGCTGAAGATTTCCAATGACGAACTCAGACAGTTTGCCTATGTAGCATCACATGACCTTCAGGAACCGCTGCGTATGGTGTCGAGCTACTTGCAACTCATTGAGTCGCGCTACCATGCAATGCTGGATGACGACGGGAGAGAGTTCATCCGTTATGCCGTTGATGGCGCAATCCGGATGAAGCGCCTGATTCAGGACTTGTTGTTGTACTCCCGCGTGGAGATGCGCAACGAGCAGTATACCCGTGTTGATATGAATACCGTACTTGCAGAGGTGAAAAGCAACCTCGAAATCACCATAGCACAAACAGGGACGATCATCCATGCAGAGCCGCTGCCCGAAATCAGCGCTGATCATGGACAGATGGTGCAGCTTATGCAGAACCTGGTCAGCAATGCTATCAAATTTCGCGGACAAGCCCTGCCCGAAATCACTATAGGTGCGGAGAAAGTCAGGGATGCGTGGCTGTTCTCGGTGCGTGATAACGGAATCGGGATAGACCCGAAGTATCATGACCGCATCTTCGTCATCTTTCAGCGCTTGCATGAACACGGCAAGTATCCCGGCACCGGTATTGGTCTAGCTATTTGTAAGCGCGTTGCCGAGCGGCACGGCGGTCGTATCTGGTTTACATCGGAACCTGGTAACTTCACAACGTTCTATTTCACTATCGCCGACTACTTACAGAACGGACGCGAGGGAGATCATGATGTATTCGCGTAACAATGCTCAACCGATCGACATCCTGCTGGTCGAAGACAACCCTGGCGATGCACGCCTGACTCAGGAAGTGCTCAAGGACAGCAAAATCCGAAATAACCTGTACATTGTCAGTGACGGTGTCCAGGCTATGGAGTTCTTATTTCGTCGGGGAGAGTATGGGGATACACCCCGTCCGGACATCATTCTGCTGGACCTCAATCTCCCACGTATGGACGGACGCGAAGTCTTGAAGGCAATCAAGATGGATGAATCGCTGCGCCGCATTCCGATAATCATCATGACAACTTCAGACGACGAGTACGACATCCTCAAAGCGTACAATCTGTACGCAAACTGCTATATCACGAAACCAGTCGATTTCCAGCAGTTTGTCGAAATCGTCAAGACAATCGAGAATTTCTGGTTCTCGATTGTACGCTTGTCTCCCGATTAATGGTCAAGAGAGGCCAGAATGATGTCCCTCAACCAGCCAATCAATATCCTGATTGTCGAAGACAACCCTGGCGATGCACGCCTCATCCGCGAGATGTTGCGCAGCGTCGCCGCGTATCAGGTCACCCACGTTGAGAGGCTGGCTGATGGATTGATTGCTGCCCAGGAAATCACTTTTGACCTGGCGCTCATCGACTTGTCGCTGCCGGATAGCAGTGGAGTCGAAACTGTACATCGGTTCAAGGAAGATCTGGCGCACCTGCCGCTAGTCGTCCTTACAGGATCGCACGACGAACAGCTCGGCATCGCGGCTGTACAGGCGGGCGCACAGGACTATCTGATCAAGGGTGAAGTCGATGGGCGCGGGCTCCAGCGTTCGATTCAGTACGCCCGCGAACGACACCGCAGCGAGGAGACGATCCGTCGCAGCGAACAAGCATACCGCTCTCTGATCGTTGATGTGTTTAACACGTCGATGGTTGGGGTGCTCATCCTGGATCCTGCATTTCATGTTGTCTGGATGAATGATGTGGTCGAAATCTACTTTGGGGTCACGCGCCAGGATATCCTCGACCAGGACAAGCGCGTCCTCATCGACACCAAACTCAAGTGCATCTTCGCCGACCCTGATGATTACTCGGCGCGGCTTCTCCGCGCCTACGAGAGTAGCGATTTCACTGACCGGTTTGAATGTCATGTGATGGCCGGGGAACATCGTGATGAACGATGGCTGGAACATTGGAGCCAGCCTATCCATGACGGCGTATATGCCGGCGGGCGGATCGAGCAATACAACGACATTACTGCCCGCAAGCACGCCGAATTCGCAGAGATTGAGCAGTATCGTTTTGCTGAGGCTCTGCGAAACACTGCCGAAGGGCTGACCAGTACACTGGAGATGGATGTCGTCCTAGACCGCGTGTTGGAAAACATCGATCAGGTCGTTTCCAACGACTCCGCCAATATCGTACTGATTGATGAGGATGATTTTCATGTTGCTCGCAGCCGTGGAGATAACAAAATTGCCACACAAGAGTTGGTGGGTATCCGCTTGGGCAGAAATGCTGCCCCTGCGCTGGAGCAGATGCGCCAGTCATGTCAGCCTGTCGTGCTGGGGAATCTCGAGATGCCAAATCAAAAACACTCGGATTCTTCTGCCGGACAAATGCGCAGTTATCTAGGTGCGCCAATCATTCTTCAGGATGAAGTCATCGGCTTTATTAACATTTTCTGTCATTTGCCCAATTGTTTTGAACAGAGCACTGCCGAACGGTTGAAGGCTTTTGCAGCACAGGCAGCTATCGCCATTCAGAATGCGCGGCTCTACCGTCGCTCGAAAGAACTCGCCGCTATTCAGGAGCGTCAGCGTCTTGCGCGCGAGATGCATGATTCTGTCAGTCAGACGCTGTTCTCGGCACAAACCATGGCCGAGGCAAGTCTGCGCCAGTGGATGACCAATCCGACACAAGCACATTCGCTACTCAAGGAAGTCTATCGTATGGTCACCAGTGCCCTGGCAGAAATGCGTGTGCTGCTGCTCGAGCTACGCCCTGCCAGCCTGACACAGGTCGGACTGAAGCAGTTGTTTGAACAGTATTTGCAAGCTACGCTTGCGAATCAGGACATCCGCATTCACTTCGAGATTGAAGACCTTCCGCCCTTGTCTAGTGACCTGCAAATCGCCCTATATCGGATCGTTCAGGAAGCTGTGAATAATGTGGTCAAGCATGCAGATGCCAGGACGATCAGTGTCCGTGCTCGCCAGTCGCCACAGGCGCTGGTTTTGACTGTGCACGACGATGGCCGAGGCTTTTCGACAGACGATCAGCGACCAACAAGCCTTGGGCTCAACATCATGCGTGAACGGGCTGAGAGCATTGGCGCACAGTTTAACATCGAAAGTAATGTGGGGCAGGGCACAAAGGTCGTATTGATGCTGCCCCTAAATGAAGTAAAGGAATGAAAGATGGAAAACATGACAATTCGGATTTTGTTGGTTGACGACCACGATATGGTACGCAAAGGGCTTCGTGTCCTGCTGGAACAATTCGAGGATGTAGAGATCATCGGTGAGGCTAAAGATGGGCAGGGGGCAGTCGATTTGTGTCGTCACCTCAACCCCGACGTGATGCTGCTGGACATGAACATGCCCCGTATGAGTGGGCTTGAGGCTCTGCCGCTGATCCGGCGGCACTGTCCTGAGACGCAAATCATCGCATTGACCAGCTTCGGTGACCCCGAGACCGTACAGAATGCGATCAAGAGCGGCGCGATCAGCTATATGATGAAAAATACATCGGGAGATGAGCTTGCGAACGCTATTCGCAAGGCATGCAACGGACAATCTACACTCTCACCGGAAGCCACCCAGGTGCTCATGCGCGTTGCCACGCAACCACCTCCCGTCGGTCATGACCTGACGGATCGTGAACGAGAGGTGCTGGCGCTCATGACGGAAGGGCTGAACAATCGTGTTATCGGCGAGCGTCTTTATATCAGCAGTTCAACGGTCAAGAATCACGTCAGCAGCATTCTCAGCAAGCTCGGCACGATCAGCCGCACCCAAGCTGTGGCGCTGGCGGTCGAGCGTGGGTTGGTGCACTAGCGCGACTTACAGAGCTTGAGTGTTAGCTTTTGGGATGTTCGGGGCGTTCATGAAGCAGAAGAACGCCCCCATCAATTCTGGTCGGCGTCACGCTGGCTTTGCGAGGTTCCAGGATCAGATGCTTGACCAGTATTGAGACAGTGCCTGCGACTGGAATCGCCAACAGCCCACCGGTCACGCCGCCGAGTGTGAAGCCCATTGAGACGAAGACCACCACCAACAGCGGGTCAAAATCCGAGCCTTGCGACATCAAACGCGGTGTCAGCCAGTAATTCTCGACCTGCTGAAGAAAGAAGGTCACAAGCAGGACGACAACGGCGGCGCTCGGCGAACTCAGCAGCGCCAGGAAGGTCGCGAGCAATACACCGATCAAACCGCCGATGATCGGAATTGCTGTCGCGATCCCATAAAAGAAACTGATCGATACAGCGTTCGGAATACGGAAAATCGTCAGCATGATGAAACAGGCGCTGCCTACCAGGACTGAGACCAGCACAATCGAACGCACATAACTCCCTAGTCCGCTTTCGATCTCATTCAAGATCGCCTGAATTTGTGATCGTCGGCTCAATGGTGCCAGATCTAAAAGGAAGGCTTCAGCACGTTCGCGTGTACTCATCCAGTACAAACCCATTGCGATGACCAGGACAAATTCACCAACGAAGCCCGTCGCGTTTCCAAGAAGAGATGGGGCAGTCACACGAAGCTGCTGTAACAGATCAATCACCGCTGCGCGGATGTTCTCACTCTCAATTCCCATCTCAAATGGGCTGCCGGTCAGGTCAGTTGCCGTGCGTTCAATCCAATTCTTTGCCAAGATAATCCGATTGGCAAGACGGTCTTCATTGGTCAGATAGCCTGTCAGTTGATTGATGACGGGTGGCAGGACAAGTACCAATAGCGTAAACGTGAAGACTGCCAACGCGCCGTAGACGGCAAGAACAGCTATAGGCGGCGGGACGCGCCATTCCCGTAAGCGCACAATCGGTGTGCGCAGCGCAGACGCAACCACAATAGCAACAAGCACACTGACCCAAACATTGAGTGTCAGCGCGACAATGTAGGCAAGACCCAGCGCAACGAGGATGGTCAGCGTCGCTTTGAAGATAAAGGCAAGCGTCATAGTTGAGTGTGTTTCTTTCAGGATTGTGCAACCGCAGACTTAACGCATTGCAACAATGCCTCAACGTTCACGGGTTTGGCTATAATGTCCTTTACTCCCATGGCATGAGCCACCTGTTCATCTTCTACCGAGTCCAGAAGAAAAATCACAGGAGCCAGCGATGCCTTACCATAGCGCACGTTCAGTCTGCGAATGAATTCTGTCCCATCGACTTCTGGATTGCGAAAATCCGCGATGAATAGGTCGGGCATTTCAACTTCGGTCAGCAGGCTCACTGCCGTTGCGACATCATCTACTGCATAGACCCTATATCCACTGATCTCCAGAGTGTTGGTCAGTAAACGGAGATCATCATGATCGTCCCCAACCGCCAGAATAGTGGTCATGCGTTGGTATTTCTTGCTGGCATTAAACAAACCCTTGAGCATTATGAACCCTCATTCCCTGCTTCCCATTTGTAGATAAAGATGCTCGAATCTGCCAGCATAAAGTCAGGCAGTCTGCCTTCTGGCGCATGGATAGTGTTCACCTGCGTGACATGGTTGTCGCCCATCGGCGGCAGGTCATTGACCGAATCAATCGTTGCCAGTTGCACCCAACTACCAGGAGTCCCCAACTCCAGATCGACCTTGACAGGATGATTCTCAAAGTTAATCAGTACGATCATATGGTCAAATGTGTTACTATTCGGAGTTGCGCGCCAGCCGATCACACGCTTGCCTGCTCCATGCCGTTCGTCCAGCCACGGACCGACGATCCACTGAAACTGTCCATCTGCCATTGGGTCATAACCATGCAACCTAAGCCCGGGATAACGACGGCGCAGGTGAATCATGCCTGCTCCCCAGTGTAAAAAGTGATGAGTCTCAGGATCTTCTGGGCGCTCGTAATAGACGAAGTTGCGTTCACGCTCCACTCCAAACTCCTGACCCATGTAAAGCATCGGCTGTCCCAGCGCTAACATTGACGCCGCGAAGCCAAGCATCGCCTTACGGGTCTTTGCCTGGGGTGTAGACAAGTTAGGATCACCATTGGTGCCGACTTCAAAAGCAGTGCTGTTTTCATCATGGCTCTCACAGTAGTTGACGACATTGTTGGTATGCGCCGCCCACTGTCCTTTGGAGAAGTAAAACATTTCGCCTATGATTTCTGGATGGTTATCCATCGCCTCGAACGTCCCTTCGCGCAATAGTGCCTTGATTCCATCGTGGAAACGGTCATGCCACTGAGCAAATCCGTTATACCCCTGCCGATTAAGGTCACTTTCGTTCGGCATGTTTTCGGCAATCAGGATCACATCCGACTTCAAAGCTTGTAATTCATCCGCCAGGCGATTCAGAAAGTCGTGGTGCATGGTCGAACTGTGTGTATAGTCGAAGCGGAAGCCGTCGATGTGATATTCGACAATCATCTGTTTGCACGCATCAATCAGCATATTCTGCATCTCAACGCGCTCGGTCGCCGTCCGGTTGCCCCAGGGTGACGCGCCGCTGAAATACAAACCGCCCTCGTCGTCACGTTCCCACTCGTCCGGGTGGTCAAGGATCAGCTTCCAAAGCGGGTTAAACTCGTTCGCTGTATGGTTGAAAACCTGGTCGACAATGACGGCAATACCATGCTTATGTGCGGCGTTGACCAGGTGACGCAGATCATCTGGTGTGCCGTAGTCGCGCTCCAGAGCGGTGAAGACGGAGGTGTTATAGCCCAGTGAATTAGGGCCTTGGGGTGTTGGTGCTTCCGCCAGCGGCATCAGATATAGCGCGCTCACGCCCAGGCGGTCGAAGTAGCCGGCCTCGAGTCTATCGACGATCCCCTTATATGCTCCCTGATGCTCAGTCACGACGTCAGTATGTCCATAAGTGAAGCCATGTACATGCAGTTCATAGAGAACTAGATCATGAATAGCAGGGGTCTTGTAGCCCACATCTCCCCAGCTAAAGCTGCCCGCATCAACGATCTTTGCAGTATTCTGTTCGTAATCTGCGCCGAAGCAGCGCGCATACGGGTCGGTCACCAGCACTGAGTCACGAACGTTTTTGCCAACCTGCATGTTGTAAACCACATAGAATTGATACTCGTCGCCAATCTTCGCATTGTTAACCTGCGCCATCCACACGTTCGGCTGATCGAAATAGCCACGATGCAGACTCATCGCGATGAACTTGCTGCTATCGGCATCATCACGGCCTGGGTGCTGCCAATTGTTGAAGCTCCCTGTCACATAGACTTGCGCTGCATGAGGATGGAAGAAGCTGAACAGCGCACCGCCGTCGCGCAGGGGATTGGCACCCAGTGCGAACCTTCCGCCTGTCTCGCTGATGTACTGCCCCCAGGTGAAATCCAGCATTGCTGCATCTACCGCCGGGCGTGTGTTAATCGCTTGTGGTTCGGAAAGCAGCACGAATGGATGCCAGCTCTGGCACCAGATTTCCAGCTTTCGACTTGTACCAAAATGTACTCGCCGCAACAGCGAGTCAGGCTCGTGGATACCTCCGTCTGCAAAACGAATGAGAAGATCCTTTGAGTGTGCTTCTACTGTAAAGACTGCGTGATTGTCCTGTGTATTGGAGGCTGAGATAGCCTTTGCTTCCGCCCCGTTGTTTGCTATGAGCAGTACTGGCTCACTCAATAGAGTGCTCGCCTGGTAATTCACAGTCAGCAAATACTTCATGAAGCTTCCTTTCAATTTCGCCAGCGACATTGATGAGATAGAGGCCATACGAATGATGCAATGCATCTGTTTAATGAAATATATATCTTGCCTTAGTTGCATCTATGTGCTGTGCAGAGGATGCGCGGATAGGTTAAGTGGGGGGTATATAGGCGCATAGGTTGTCTGACCTATGGCAATGTGACCGCGCGGGTCATCATTCGGCTTTGTGACTAGCCTAGACTGGCAATGTGTGCTGTGAGGTACGCAACCTTCAATAGCTGAATGAGGAGACAATTACTATGGATGGATTATGGGATCGTATTGCCGGAAAGTGGCAGCAGTTCAAGGGTGATGTGCGCGCCAAATGGGGTGATCTGACCGACGATGACTTGGAGCAGATCCAGGGTAATCGAGAAAAGCTGGCAGGAAAGATCCGTGAGCGCTACGGCATGGCAAAAGACGATGTTGATCGTCAGATTGACGAATGGGAACGCGCCTACCGCGAAAACTAATCGTATTGGGTGATTGACACCTGCCTCGCAGCACAAGTTAACAAGGAGATCTGTACATGGATTTGATCAATGTTTTCGTCTGGGTCATCGTTGGGGCCATTGCTGGCTGGCTGGCCAGCATTGCCATGAAGACCAATGCACAACAAGGGCTACTGGCGGATATCATCGTTGGTATTGTCGGCGGTCTGATTGGTGGTTTTCTGCTCAACCTGGTCGGCGTCGGTGGCGCAGTCACAGGTCTGAATATTGGCAGCATCCTAGTGGGTCAACCAGCATGAAAAGAAGGGTAAAGGCGTTTGAGTTTGATCCGGGCATCGGTGGTGGTAAAACGCCAATTGACGGTGACTTGGGTCTGATTACGTTTGGACTGCCAGA
>JALHNT010000093.1 GCA_022843385.1 Anaerolineae bacterium
CGGCGGTCAACCAGATTGTGCTGACATGGGCGGTAGGCAGCAGTTTCGGCAACCTGGAGGTACGGGTGAACGGGGTACTGGTGGACACCATCAGCAGCGCCAGTACCAGTTTCGCCTGGGGGCAGATGGCGACCATCACCCTGCCGGCGAACAGCACTGAGGACGAGATCACCCTGACTACGACCTCAGGTGGCTATGTCATCATCGAACAGATCGACCTGCGATCGTAAGCACCATCCATGACCGGGGCGGCCATTAGGGTCGCTCCGGTGAGTGAGGAGTTTTGCTCCAATGCCTGATAAACGCCTGCGCTCTGCTCTTGCCCTGATGGCCCTGGTCTGGGCTTTAGGGATCGCGTTTAGCATCGCGCGACCGGCACAGGCGCTTGATTCGCCGGTTGTCCCACTGCAAGCGGCCACCAATACGCCAGCAATCACACCAAGCTCTACCACCACCCATCTTCCATCACATACCCCAATCCCCAGTCTGACTGCCACAGCAACAACCACTCTTACACCGAGTTCGACCTGGACGCCCACCTATGCGACACCCTCATGTCTGACCAGACCGCTGCAACGGCTCTCCCTCGCGAATGGCACCAGCCCCAACGAGGCCAGTTACAGTGAAGATCTATCGGGCGATGGGCGGTTCGTGGTCTTCAGCTCCAGCGCCGACAATCTGATCGCCAGCGATGCCAACGCCGCTTCCGATGTCTTTCGCATCGATCTGGAAACCTGTGCGCTTACCCTGGTATCCATATCCGAGACCGGACTTACGGGTAACTCCTATGGTGGGTCGATTTCGGATGACGGGCGTTTTGTGGCCTTTCTGTCACGCGCTCGATTGGTCAACGCCGATCTTGATGATGAGACCGATGTCTACATCCGTGATATGCAGAGTCAAAACTATACCTATATCAACCTGACGCTGCTGTCACCTTCAATCTTCATCGGCAAGGCTGATCTTTCGGCCAATGGTCGTTATCTGGTCTATCCTTTCCATGACGCCGGACAGGAGGGCCTTCGCTGGACAGATCTTCAGACCGGCGACCAAGCTCAGGTTAGTACTGATGGCTTCCAGAGTACGCTCTCGGCTGATGGTCAGACGGTAACATTCATCAGCCGTCTGCGTGGGACGAATCTCTGGCAAGTCAACCTATGGCGACGCAACGCCGGCGCGGTCAACATCGGCAATCAGTATGTTGATCCCTACCAACCGATCTCGCTCTCTGGCGATGGGCGTCTTATGGCCTACAGCTCTGAAGGTCGCATCGTTGTTTATGACAGTCTGACGAGCCAACTGACATCAGTCACCGGCACAGCCAACGACCCCTCCGCCAGCCCCAGTCTATCGCGCGATGGACGGATCATCAGCTACAGTTCAGATGCCTCCAACCTCGTCGCGAATGATACCAATCGGATGAGCGACATTTTTGTCACTAACCGCCAGACTGGTCAAACGGTGCTGCTCTCACAGCAGGGTAGTACGCCTGGCGACCGCTCCTCCATTCGCCCACAAATCTCTGCTGATGGACGCTTCGTCGTTTATCATTCCAGCGCGACTAACCTGATAGCAGATGATACTAACCGCGAATACGATGTCTTTATGGCACAGGTCAGCGCCTTTGGTCTGGACCTGACGCTGCTTAACCCAACCGCGATACCTATACCTTCCAATACGCCATCGCCGACCGCGACGCTGCGACCCGGCGAATGCGAGGCCGCATCTACCGAGGTGCGATTTGTCGGTTTTGAATCGTCAGGGGTTGTGCGGCTTGAAATCCGCAATCCCCATCCTTTTATCGCTTACTTGACCAGCTTTGACATTCGCTGGCGAGAAGTCGGGAACATCTACTTGCGGCGCATTGTCGCAGTCGCGCCACCCGGTAGTCCCGGCAGCCTGACAATCTGGGACTCCGGCGTTGTCGGAGAAGACAACAATTCGCCCACAATCCCCAGCGAAGGGGGCGGACTGCGAAGAGCGCTGGTCATCCCTGCCGGTTCGCCAGGCAACCCAACAGTCATTCCACTGCTGCTCGATTTCGACGGCACTGATGGTCCATTGAGTGATGTTGGCATTAGCTCGTCGGATTTCAACGGCACATTCTTTGATATTGGTTGTGATCCGCCTTTGGGTCCCGGCCTCTATGAGGAAAATGTCTCAGCGCTGCGCTACAGCGGGAGCTGGCTGCCCTATCAAAGCGGGCGACCGGACAGCACCAGCACCACTTACACCAATGATCCCGCTGCCAGCGTCAAATTTCCTATCGACAGCACCCATGTCGCTGCGTTGGTGATCTGGCGCAGCCTGTTTAACGCTGCCGGCGAAATGGATGTCTATGTCAATGGCGTGAAGAAAGCAACGATCCCCAGCCAGGCTGAGGTGCTGACCTGGTATACACCTTACGCCCTACCGCTCAATCTGCCTGCTGGCATCCATATGATTGAGATTCGGAACACGTCTGATCGGTATATCATGATCGAGGCCATTCAGTTGCTTCGTCTGGCAACCATACCGGTAGATAACAGCCGCGAGGAGAACGATGTCTCGCTGACCTATGTCGGCAACTGGTTGGACTATTCGCAGTCTACTCCCGGTCCGCTCGGCGGCAGCATCCGCTACACCCAGCAGCCCGATGCGGCGCTCCTGTTCAATCTGAGCAACGCGCGCGGTGTCACCGTTTGGCGCACTCTGTTTGCTGGCGTCGGTTCTACTGAGATCTGCCTGTACTCAGCTTTGGCCGCTCCACTCTGCCAGACCTTCGCCCCACCCACCCAGATCCTTACCTGGGCGCAGCCGATGACCCTGCGCGCCGAAATTCCGGGAGGCTACACCGTCCGCATCCGCAACCTCGGCGCGGGCTACACCAGTATTGAACGGATCGATACAGTGGGCAATTATGGTGTTTTCAGCGCATCAAACGCCATCATCGAGGAGAATAATGCCAATATCGCCTACATGCGCGAGTGGATCGACTACGTAGCTCCACAACCTATCGGCGGCAATGCGCGCTATAGTAATGTCAGGGATGCCCGGTTCAGTGTTCGGGTCGATAACTCGGTAGGGCGGGTGCGTGTATTCCGTACGCTGTTGGATGGGGCAGGCGAGGTGGCAGTATATATCGACAGTTTCTCTACCCCACATGTTATCATTCCCTCACAGGCGACCACCACTCAGTGGGCCAAGCCTTTCACTTTCGATATACCGCCAGGGAGCCGTGACCTGACCTTCCGACTGGTCACGTCGAATCAGTACTTCGTCCTCGAGGGGCTACAATTCCTGCCGCCACAACCGGTGCTGGGAGTGGGCAGCTACGAGGAGAACAACCCCGCCTTTGTCACCGAGGGCAACTGGATCAGCTACAATGCGGCTGATCCACTGGGCGGCAACGCCATCTACAGCAACGACGCCAACGCCAGCCTGTCGTTCAAGGTCAACAACACCGTCGGTCGCATCGTCGTCTACCACACTCTCTCCACCGGCTTCGGTCGCTACAGCGTCACTGTCAATGGCGTCACCACCACCATCGACAGCGCTGCCAATGCCCTGAAGTGGGGTGAACCCGCCGTGATCGAGATCGCTTCACCGGGCAACCACACTGTCACCCTGCGCAACCTGTTCCCGTCCTATGTCGTCATCGAGCGCATCGACTTGCTCCCCCCGCTGCCTGAGCTGGGTGTCGGTCTATACCAGGAGAACAATCTCGGTCTGGCCTACAGCAGCAACTGGCTGAGCTATCTCGATCCAGCTTCGGCGGGTGGCAGCAGCCGCTACATCAACCAGTCCGGCGCGACCATCCGCTTCCGGGCGAGCGCGGCGGTCAACCAGATTGTGTTGACATGGGCGGTAGGCAACAGCTTCGGCAACCTGGAGGTACGAGTGAACGGGGTACTAGTGGACACCATCAGCAGCGCCAGCACCAGTTTCGCCTGGGGGCAGACGGCGACCATCACCTTGCCGGCGAACGCCACCGCGGATCTGGTCGAATTGCGAACCAACTCCACTGGCTATGTCATCATCGAGCAAATTGAGCTTCGGCCTCATTCAGCCACGCCGGTGCCAACTAACACACCGGGACAAACTAACACACCTGGGCCAACCACCACACCGCTGCCACCGACACGGCCCGGTGGTGGTGATATCGGTTGCACCGATAACTGCTGATTTTCACCCAACTCCCCGTTCAATAGATCGGGGAGTTTTTAACCACAGCGTTGCTACAATCATGATCGACTCGCTGTGAATGACGCTTTCATCCCTCTGGGCGAGGCGTAGAAACGTGGGATGAGGTTTTTTGCCTAACCTCAACTGCTAAGTCGACCTCCAGCGGATAATGTCTTCCTGCCGGACGAAATGACCCAGACCGGGGAAAGGGAAGTGATAGGCCAGGGTCAACCGCTGCTCATCGGCGGCTTGGTTGAATAGGCTTTTGCGCGTTTCGCGGGCAAGCTCCGGTTGCGAGTCAAACGGCGGCGACCAGTGGGAATAGACTGACTGAATCGGGCTATGGGCGGCATCCGCCAGATGCAGCAGCGACTCGCCTTGCGACTCGATCAGCAGCGCGATGTGCCCCGGCGTATGTCCCGGTGCTGGCACGGCATGGATGCCGGGCAGGAATTCGCCAGCCGCTTCGATCAAGCGCACCTGATGCTGTATCGGGAACATCACTTTACGCGCCGGGTGTTCCCGGTCGTTGCTCTCCTGCGCTTCATGCAGCCAGTGATCCCATTCGCTTTTCCACCAATAAATCTGGGCTTTGCTGAAGGTCAGGCCGCCCTCGCGGTTGAGCAGTCCGCCGATGTGATCGCGGTGCCCGTGTGTGATGATGACGTGGTTGATGCGGCGCAGCTCGATGCCAGCGTGTGCCAGCGTTTCCGGCAGTTGGCTCATGCCTGGCCCCAGCCCGGTATCGATCAGGATGTGATCGTCGCCGCGATGCAGGTAGAGGATGTTCATGGAAAAGGCCATGTCCTCCATCGCGCTGCCCTCATTGCGGAAACCGGCTTCCAGTTCTGCTGCCGGCGTATTACTCCAAAGGGCGCGAGCATCCCGTTTCTGGTCGGCATCGCACAGGATGACGGCGGTGAACTCGCCGATGGTTAACCGATGGCTGCTGCCAATCATCATGACCCCCTTGCTGATTTTGACTCGACGGGATGACTGTAGCACAAATCCGCCCTGGCTGTCAGGGATTCACGGGATGCTCAGTATCCTAACTGTGCTACAGGACGGGAGGTGGCATCAACGTGGTATCAGCATTGGTTTGTTAGGCCCCATTCAGAAGACCCTTTTCAGCTTCATACTTCAGCAGCACAATGGAGCAACGACCAAATGATGAGGATGGATTCAGGTGGATTCAGCAGAACGAGTGATGATTATTGTCGGCACGCCTGCCGAAGCAGTTGAACAAATCCTGGATGCCATAGCTGCTGCTGGTGGGGGTGTGATCGGTCAGTATACCCACTGCGCCTTCACCATCTCTGGCCTGGGCCACTTTCGACCCGCCGAACAAGCCGACCCACATATTGGACTCATTGGGCATATCAATCGGGTTGATGAAGTGCGGATCGAAACATTCTGTGACCGTCGACAAGCGCGAGCTGTGGCGCAGGCGATTCGCCAGGCGCATCCTTATGAAGAGCCGGTGATCTACATCATCCCGCTGCTCAGCGAAGATAGGCTGTAATCCGATGCATCAGTTGTTGCCTGCCTATCGGTGGCACAGCGATCATCCGCTATAATCATGCGCTTCTCCTATCGTGCCATAAGTGACTGTCCAGCATGACCCTCACCACCATCAGCGCCATCGACTGCCCGATTTCGACTCTGGTCGAGACGGCTAACCGCGCCTTCAGTAACTACATCGCCGGAACTGTCCAATTCACTAATAGCAGCATCGCCAGCATGATCGCCCGCGACGGCATTGATTTGAACTGGAGCCAAGTGGGTTACCACCATGATCAGATCATTGGCTTCGCGCTGATCGCCCGGCGTGGCGATACCTCGCGATTGGGAGCCTTCGGCATCGTCCCGGATGCCCAGGGAAAAGGCTGGGGTAAACACTTCATGACCCAGTTGATCCGCCAGTCACGGGATCGGGGGGATCAGCGAATGACACTCGAAGTGTTTGAGCAGAATACCGCCGCGGTTCGGCTGTACCAGTCGTTAGGATTTCGCTCGTTGTGGCGATTGATGGGTTATGAGGGCCAGGAATTGACTGGAAAGGGTGATGCATTAGAGCCGATCAGCATCCCTCATGTGGCACGGTGTGTGTCCGCCTGGGGTACAGTCGATCTACCCTGGCAGTGCAGCGGAGAGACTCTGATCCACTTCAGCCCACCCTATGCCGCCTATGCACTCGGTGAAAGTGGCGTTCTAATTTCTGATCCGGGTGCCGAGCAGATCATCATTCGCGCAATTGCGGTTCCCATCGGTCAGCAGCAACAGGGCATCGGAACACGCCTGATCGCCGCCCTCATCGCCGCTTTTCCTGAAAAGAAATGGTATGTTCCGCAGATTTGCCCCGAAGCCTTCGGTGGGCTTTTCACCCGCAATGGTCTGACAGCCCTGCCGCTCAATCAGCTCCAGATGGAGATGCGGCTTTAGCATCTGGTGCGTCAGGCTGAAGAATGGGAGTGAGGCTAATCCAGAAAATCAACCCTGACGCTTCTCCATCAGGATGAAGGGAGAATGAAGTCCCTCTCCATAACGGAAAGGGACTTCGTGTGAGGGTTTACTGCTGTAGCAACACAGGCTTTTACGAACGGTTACTGCGCAAAGGGGAGCAGGTTCTCCGCTGGGGCGAACGGCGCGCTCCACACCAGTTCGGTCTGCGGAGCCATGCCCGTGACAGTGGATGTCCACAGGATGGTGGGGACATCGCCCTGATACCCGTTCAACGTCCAGATAGATTGGCTGCCATCTTCCGACATGGTGAAGTCCAGCACAGCCAACCCGTTGGGGGCAGTGATGGCGTTGTTAGAGAGCGCCGCGCTCTGTTCCGGCAGCGTTGTGATTTGTCCGGCGCGGTCGATCAGAATCCAGCGCGCTACCTGTGAAGCCGGGTTCAGATCATCGAAGGTCGAGACCTGCTGCACCGCGATCTGTCGTCCACCGTTGACGAACTTGACCGCTACGATCACCCAATCGGCAGTGTGATACAGCAGCCGTTCGCCCGTTGCATCAGCGAGGATGACGACATTGTTGGCCGGGATCGGGCCGCCGGGGTTAGCCGCTGGCTGGCTGGGGTCTTCAGCCGCCCAAACCTGCTCGCCGGTGCTGCCGAGCGTATCCAGTGTCAGATTGCCCCAGCGTTCCACTGGCTCAACCTCGCCCGTAATCAGCGACCAGCGATAAGCCGGCCAGATCGCCCCACCACCAATGCCGTAAGGCACTGCCGCAAAGATCACCGTGTCATCAGTGAACGACACCACATACGGCAGCATCGGCCCTTCGTTCGTAATGAGCGCAGCCGCCGGTGACTCGGCATTCAGTTCAGCCGCGATTTGCGGATTAGTCGGATCAATGATCTGGATGCGCCAGGCAGGCATATTGGTGTTGCCGCTGCCATCCGGCATCTGGCTGACGGTGCTGACGGCGAACTGCGTGCCAGCCGGGTTGAAGGCCGGGCGTCCGGTGCGGCAGCCATTGACAGTGCCCATATCCATCAACAGCACATCCTGTTGGGTATTCAGGTCGCGCAGCGTCAGGGTGGCTGTCGTCGTGGCCGGGTCCGCCGTCCAGTTGACCATGCAGTAAGCGACGCGGCTGCCATCCGGGCTGATCGCCAGATCATAGCTGCTGATGAACAGATTGCCGGTGGCGCTTAGGGGCTGGCGTTCCTCGCGCCCATCCTGCCACACGCGGATCAGTTCAGCCGTGCTGCTGTCATAAAGATAGACCGACCAGGGGCTGTCCTGTGCGCCAGTAAGGGCTGTCGTCAGCAGGAGCAGCAGCCCGACGATCAGGCTTTTGAAAAGGTGAATATGACTCATAGGAATTCCTCAAATACTCGATGAACACGTAGCCATCAGGGTAATCGAGGCGCGGCTGGGTCTCATCCGCCAAATGATGGATCGTTCCGGGACTTTGGTTGGCACGGCTTGTGTTACAATACTGTCGAGTCGTGAAGAGGTGAGCTGCGGTGTACCCTGGCGTGAATGCTCATTTGAATAGCCGGCTGCTTCAGCCCGATGGCGGCTGGGAAATGTTCCATGCCGAGCATATCGTCGCCATCCGCCAACTGCTGGATGCGATTCTACCCCCCCACTATTATGCCGCGTCTGAGAAGTCGCTTCAGGTCAGTGCTGTTGATGATCGTGCAGTCCGCCGCGCCATCCCGGACATCGGCGTGTATCAGACTGATCCGCATCCGGGAACGACTACGAACGGCAGTGCAACCGCGCCCACCGCGATTCTGCCGATTGATAACACGCTCCTGGATGACGAGGCGCTGCCCCATGCGGTGAACATCTACCGACTGGAAGCCGGGAAAATGCCGGGTCACCTGGTCACGCGGCTGGAAGTGCTGTCACCAGCCAACAAACCGGGTGGCAGCCATTATGCCGCCTACCGGCAGGGGCGGCGCGAAACCTTGCGGGAGTTAATCAACCTGATTGAGATTGATTATCTTCACACGACTCATCCGATTGAGAGCCGCATCCCATCCTATCCCGATCAGGAAACCGCAGCCACGCCATACTACGTCCTGATTACCGACCCCCACCCGGAGCTGCTGGAGGGCAAGACCGCCCATTTTGCCGTTGCTGTCGATCAACCCTTGCCCCGCCTGACCATCCTGCTGGCCGCAGGTGAGACAATCATTTTTGATCTGCAAGCGGCTTACCATCAGACGGTCAGCAATGCCCGCATCCTGCGTCTGCTGGCGGATCCAACGCAGCCACTCGCCCAGCCAGAGCGTTATAGCACGGCTGACCAAACCCGGATTCACGAGATGATCCGGCAGCATCGAACATCATTGAATTAATCAGCGACTCGCGTTCAACAAGGTTCACTCATGCCAACCACGCCCGATATTCTGCACCGCCTGGACATCAACACCGACATCGCCCGCAAAATGCTGACAGGCTTCATCCGCGACCAGATCGACAAAGCCGGGATGAAGCGCGCCGTGCTGGGGCTTTCCGGCGGCATCGACTCAGCCCTCTCAGCTTATCTCTCGGCGGAAGCGCTGGGCAAAGAAAATGTGCTGGCGGTGCGGATGCCCTACAAATCCTCGTCTCAGGCCAGCCTGGATGATGCCATGCTGGTGATCGAAGACCTGCAAATCCCGTATATCGACCTGCCGATCACCGCGATGGCCGACCCGCTCATCGACCGCTTCCCCGATATGAGCAATGTGCGCAAGGGCAACATCATGGCGCGGCTGCGGATGGTGACGCTCTACGACCAGTCGGTGGCCTTCGGCGGGCTGGTGATGGGGACGAGCAACAAGACCGAATTCCTGCTGGGCTACTCGACCATTTATGGCGATAGCGGCGTGGCGTTGCAACCGATAGCCGACCTGTACAAAGCCCAGGTGCGCCAGCTTTCGCGGGCGGTGGGCGTGCCACAGCCGGTCATCGATAAAGCGCCCTCGGCGGATCTTTGGGAAGGGCAGACCGACGAAGGCGAGTTGGGCTATACCTACAGCGATGTCGATCAGGTGTTGTTCCTGCTGGTCGATGAACGTTACACGGTGGAAGAAGTGATTGAGGAAGGCTTTGACCGTCCTTTTGTCGAGAAGGTGTGGCGGCGGGTAAAAGCCAACCACTATAAGCGCACCATGCCCAACATCGCCAAACTCAGCCGGCGCTCCATCGGCCACGACTTCCTGTATCTGCGCGACTGGACGGGGCGGTGATAAGGTTCAGCCGGTATTGGTGATGTCTTCCAGCCGGATCATGGCGATGCGCGCCAGCTTTGGACGGTCATCTGCCCCCAACTGATCGTTGATCCAGGCGGTGTTCAACTCCATCGCGTCAAAGTTCGACCAGATGCGCTCGTCGTTGGCGCAGCTATACCGGCGGCAAATGCCGGGGCGATGGTCGTAGACGCCGCAGCCGCGCGTCTCGCGATTCTGGTGGGTGCAGTAACCATCCGGCTCGTGACGGATGGCGTAGGGACGCCCCAGATCCCACTTGACGTGACCGCTCTCGATCTCCGGTGCGGTCAGGGCGAAGCTCAACTTGCAGCAGATGGCCTGGCAGATGTGAATCCGTTCGGCGCAGTTGACCGGCACAAAGTCTTCACGCGGCGTATCCGGGTTTTCCAGGCGCATGACGATCCCCGGCCCCAGCGTCTCACCTTTTTGCACCATCTCCTGGTGCACCGCCTGGGCTTTATCGCTGATTTCTTCCGCTGTCGCCAGACCCTTTTCCACCAGCAGGTCGATCAGCCCGTAGACGAAGGTCTCCATCTCGATGATGCGCTCGGCGTTATTGCTGAGAGCCGTATGGGTGAAGAGCTGACCGCGCTCGACCTGCCGTTCCAACTGATCGAGCGCGGCGCTGTCCTGTGGCTGATCGGTCATAGCTGCTCCCGCAGGCGTTCGATCTCGGCATCGCGGGCTTGCGGCGACTCATACACTTCATAGGGCAGGCCGCGAATCTGGCTGATGAAGAAAGCGGCCAGGTCTTTGACGCGGTAGCTGAAGCTGTTGCCATAGGTGGCTTCCCGGCTGCCGCCATAGTCCACCGCTGTCGTATCGTCCAGCAGCCCGACCAGCGAGGGGATGGCTGCTTCGCCCAGTGCAATGAAGTGCTGCCCCGCCAGACCATCCAGTTGTCCCGGCAGCCCCCAGGGATTCGCCATCGTCGTGTAGTTATTCGCTAGCGCCGCCGCATATACCGGTGCCAGCGCCGCCTCATCCCCCGCCGGTGGATAGTCCGGGTCCTTGTAAAACAGCACTTCCGCCGCCAGAAAACGCGCTTGCATCGGCGCTCCCTCATCCAGCGCCAGCCGGCTCAGTGCCGGCGCTGCGCCCGGTTGCGCCCATATTGCATTGACTTCGGCATCGTCCAGCGTCATGAACAGGCCAACGTAACCTGCTCGCAGCAACCGATCGGCCAGTTGGGGTTCAGTCATGGTCAGCATTTCCTGGATAAATGAACAGCCACTCAACAAGACAACGATGATGAATCCGCGCCACATAGGCACCTCTCCCCATCAGGGACTTACGGTCCCGCCGCTGCGCCCTTCTTCACTTTCTGGTCATCAGAGAGATAGTGCTGCATCACCCAACCGACCATCCCCGATCCTGTGCCATCGACCACCGTCACTTTGTGCCACAAATATTGTGGATCGGTGACCTGGTTGAAGGGTTCGGTCTCGCCCTTATTGGTGACTTCCACCCGTGTGTTGAGCGCCAGATTACGCAGATGAGTCTGCTTGTATTTGCTGGGGTTGGAGACCAGCCACACGCCAGGTGAGTTGGTGTACTTGCCGGCGACGATTGGCACATCCAGCGTATCCTCGCCCTTTGAGGTCTTGCTGTCATTCCAGACTTTTGCGGCTGCGCCAAACGTGCCAGACGGCACATCATTAGATGTCACGCTCAAGGGAAGCTGCTTGAAGTTGCCGGTGCCATCAGTTTCCCAACCCCAACGCACCGATCCATAGTAGGTGCCTTCCTGCGTTCCAGAAATCGCCAGCGCCGTCGTCTCAAAAATCTGACTGGCGTTATTGCCCCGATCAGGCAATTTTGGTGTATCCAGCAGCGTCGCGTCTTTTTTCTGTTCGTTGCCAGTGGCATCTTTAAAGCGAAATCCATGCTGACCAAAACCGGCATTGGCCGGTGTATCGCCGAGGCCGGTATCCGTCCCAGGCGGATTTTCCACGGCGTACAACGGGTTGCGATTGTGAGGAGCCTGGTCGATATGCTGTCCCGCACCTGGTTGACCATCCGGGATGGAACGATCCTTCACCGTCGGATTGATGTTGACGACTTTGCCCTCGTTGATGCTGTTGACCATTTGCAACGTGCCAATCTGGGTGGCGTTCACTTTGTCGCCCGGCTTGAAGTGCAGGTCAATATCAACACCGATCTCTTTACCGCCTTTGTCCTTGACAATCTCATATTTGGCCGTATCCCATTCACCGGCCCAGGTATTGACGCCAGCGCGTTGCAGCAGCGGATGGGGCATCTGTCTGAACTGGCGGCGCAGGCTGAGTCCGACCGAACCCGAAACCGGTTGAGGCGCTGACGACGTGGGCGGGTCGCCAAAATAGCCCTGCCGCATCAGGCGCTGTACCCCCTGGTTGCCGACCAGGCGTTGCAATTCGACGATCTTTTCCGGGTTGCTGGTCACGGGGTATTCGGTCTGGGCATCAGGTCGCTGCGGCGCGGTAAGGCGCTGCGATGCGTTGGTTTTTCGGGTACGCTCAGTCACAGTCATCATCCTTGTGTAGACAGGATCAAATCAGTGCAGGCCGCAGCGTGTTCTCGATTATGAATCTCACTATAGGGTGACACGCCAATCGAGTCAAGCGACGCAGGACAATACGCCTATGGAGTCACCTTCACCCGTCCATTCTCGATTTTATAGGTGGTTGCCATGTCAGACGGCAGGGTGATCGGACGCAGGTCAAGATGGATATGCAGCTTGTGATCGGGTGCCGGGCCGTGATTTTCGACCTGGTGAACGCGCCCGCTGCCATACTTGGTGTTGATCTCTTTTGCCAGCGGAATATCGTTATAGATGGCGTGCCAGCCGAACTTGCCGGTTTCCGGGTCGTCCTCCTCGGCAACAGCATTCAGATCATCGAAGAACTGGCGCACGGCGGCGCGATTCCAATATTGGCCGGAATAAGGTTCAGCATCCTTAACCTCGACCAGACTCGCCCGCAGGAAAATATCTGCCGAGAACTCGCCCCAGGAATGCCCGGCATAATTGCCGGCCGACCAGTTGCTGTTCTTGGCGTTGAGGCGCTTGAGCAGATCAACCACCAGTGTGTTGAAGGTGCGGTAGCCCTGCGCCCGTTTCAGGGTTTTCTCGGCTTTGGCAATCTTCACGTCCAACTCAGCCAGCTTCTCCTGTTTAGCAGCGGCATCGAGGTTGCTCGCTTCGGTTTCGGCTCGCTGCTTTTTGAGATCGCTCAGAGAGGTCTCGGCATCGGTATCCCTTTTCTTCTCGTCTTTGGTGCCGGCCGCCATCGTTGCAGGTATCTGATCGGTTTCAGTGACAGCATTCACCGAGTCGGGACGGTCGCGACGCGCTTCAAAATCTTTGGTGAACGTGCTGATCCTGGCAGATTCAGCATCGAACGCGCTGGTATTCAACACATCGCCCTTGTCGTTCATAACCGGCTTGAGCTGGCGTGTCCCGACGACCAGTTGGATGACCTTGTGCTGCTCCAGCAGTTCCAGCGTCGGCTTCAGATCATCGGCGCTGGCCGGTTTGGGCTTGATGAGCTTGACCGTAGCCGCATCAGCCACGATGTCATCAACAGTCAGCGCTGGCGCGGCACTACCATCCGCCGGTTTGGGGTCTTTGATGCGTTTCTTCAGCCAGGTGATGATGGCATTGGCATTCTTATAGAGCGCCACTTCTTTTTGCAGCGGCTCAAGCAGTTGGCTGTAAGGCGAATAGCGGGCAACCGGCGCGGTTGTTTTGGCGGTGCCCCAGGTGGTGGGCGGGGCTGGCGCGTTGGTTGGCTCATCACGCTGGATGTGGGGCGAAGCGAGACGTGAAGGCGATGTCAGGCTTGGGCTTTCGATGCGCCCTTCGCTGATGAGCCGCTGCACTGCCTGGTTGCCGACAATGCCTTGCAGGTCAATGATTTTTTCTGAAACGGTGGGAGCCAGTTCATCAATCGAATCAGCATGGGGGGAATGCCGCCTGGCGCTGCGTAAGATAAGACGGCGTATGTGCTCGGTCAATTTCACCATCCTTGTGTGGACAGGGTCAAATCAGTGCAGGCCGCAGCGTGGTCTGGATTGTGCTACCACTATAGGATGTTGATGCGGGCTGTGTCAAGCGACGGCAGCCCGCAGACGGCAGGACTCCGGCGATGCTTAGAGCAGATGTGCCGATTCTGGACTATAATCCGCCCTCAGTGAAATACAGGTTTATTTTGCAGCCAAAGGATAACCATTATGCACATTCACGCGCCGGAAAGCGCTGGAATGCACCCAAATCGTCTGGGACGCATTGCCCCAGTGATGCAGGAGTTCGTCAAGGACAACCAACTGCCGGGGATCATGACCTTGATCCAGCGGCGGGGCAAGGTGGTGCATCTGGGCAAATATGGCATGATGGACATCGCGGCGGGCAAGCCGATGCAGGAAGATGCCCTGTTTCGTATCTATTCGATGACCAAGCCCATCGTCAGTGTCGCGCTGATGATGCTCTATGAGGAGGGGCGCTTTAGCCTGCAAGACCCGGTTGCCAAATTCATCCCTGCTTTTGCGAAGACCAAAGTCTACGCCGGAGCCGCGCCGATGAGTCCCCGTCTGGTAGACCCGAACCCGCCGCCGACTCTCTATCATCTGCTGACACACACCGCTGGCTTGAGTTACGGCTGGTTCTTCGATTCGCCTGTGGAAGACCTCTACCGCCAGATTGGCCAGACGATCTTCAAGCGTCATCAGCCGCTTACGGAGGTGATTGATGCCATCGCCAGCCTGCCGCTGCTCTTCCAGCCAGGGACACAGTATCGATACAGTTACGCTACGGATGTCATCGGGCAGGTGATCCAGGTGGTGGCGGATATGCCATTGGGGGATTTCCTGGAGGAGCGCATCTTCAAGCCGTTGGGCATGGTGGACACAGCATTCCACGTGCCGGCGCATAAGCTGGATCGTCTGGCGCAGATTTACACCTCGGAGAAGCTGTATAACCCGGTGGTGCCGCACCCGGATGAGGTTGGCTTGATCGGCGATGTCTCCAAGCCCACGAACTGTCCGGCTGGCGGAGCGGGCTTGGTTTCCGCCCTGGCGGATTACCTGGCATTCTGCACATGCCTGCTGAACAACGGTAAATATGACGGCGGCAGTTTGATCGGGCGCAAGACGCTGGCGTATATGACCGCCGACCACACGCAGGCGTTCCAACCGCTGAAGATCGGGGAGAATGTTTTCGATCATGGATTTGGCTTGGGCTTCCGGGTGAACACGCACCTGGGGCAGGCACGCGCTACGACTTCCGTCGGGGAATATGGATGGGGCGGCGCGGCCCAGACGTACTTTTGGATCGACCCGGCGGAAGACTTCATCGGGCTGATGATGACGCAGCATATGCCGTTGGAACCGTATCCGGTACAGGAGCGTTTCCGCGCCCTGGCGTATCAGGCGATTGAGGATTGAGGTGCGTCTATCGCTGTGGGGGGATTTGGAAATGGGGGAGGATTCTAAACAGGGGAGGTAGGGCGGCTCACGAGCCGCCCAATAACTTGAAATACACCCCAGCCCGCAGACAGTCAGCGGTCAGGCGGCCAGGCGCTTCTTAAATTCCGGCCAGAGCAGCAGCGTAATCAGGCCATTAAGCACCACGATGACGGTGCTGCCTTCATGACCCAGCACACCGAGCGGCAATGGCAGGTTGACCACGAACGAGCTGATGATGAGGACGACGATCACGCCGATGGCGAAAGCGATGTTCTGCCAGACGACGCGCCGTGCTTTCTGGCTCAGTTGCAAGGCATAGGGGATCAGTTCCAGCCGGTCGCCCATCAGCACCACATCAGCCGTCTCCAGCGCCACATCCGTTCCCGCTGCGCCCATCGCGATGCCGATGCTGGCCGTCGCCAACGCCGGAGCATCATTCACCCCATCACCCACCATCGCCACCGGGCCAACCTCGGCCTCGATCGTCTTGAGCGCATTGACCTTGTCTTCCGGTAGCAGTTGGGCATAAATCGCATCCACGCCTACCCGATGCGCAATGGCCTGCGCCACCCGCAGATTATCCCCGGTCAGCATGGCGACCCGCTGGATGCCTGCGGCCCGCAATTGCTGGATGACCAGCGGCGCTTCGGGACGCAGCTCGTCCTCCAGCGCGATCAGCCCCATCCAGTCCGCTCCCTGCGCCGCCCGATCACAAGCACCACAGCCCTCGCACTCGCCTTCGCGCACCACGCCGATCAGCGTCTTGCCTTCATTTTCCAGCCGCTCGACATCATCCTTCAGCCGCTCCGGCAACGGATTCTTGCTTTCCAGATACTTGATGCTGCCCAGCCGCACCACCCGTCCATCAACTTTGGAGACGATGCCCATGCCGGTCACCGCTTCGAAATCCTCAACCTGACCCAGGTGCAGTCCACGCGCTTCCGCCGCCTTGACGATGGCACTCGCCAGCGGATGCTCCGAGCGTGACTCGACCGCTGCCGCGACCGAGAGCAGTTGTTCTTCCTGAAGTTCACAGCACGATACCAGATCGGTCAGCGCCGGTTTGCCTTTGGTCAGCGTGCCGGTCTTATCGAAGGCAATCGCCTTGATGCCGGCCATGCCTTCGAGATAAGCACCGCCCTTGAACAACACCCCATTACGGGCCGCAGCCGCGATGGCCGAGATGAACGAGGCCGGTGTGCTGATGACCAGGGCGCAGGGCGAGGCCACCGTCATCAGCACCATCGCCCGGTAGAAGTTGCTCTGGAAATCGGTCAGCCCCAGCGCCGGCGGCACAATGATGAACAGTGCCACGCCGCCGATGATGAGCAGGGCGTAGTATTGCTCGAACTTCTCCAGGAAGCGTTCGGTAGGGGCTTTCGAGTCCTGGGCTTCTTCCACCATGCGGATGATGCGCGCCAGCGTGGTATCGGAGGCAGCCTGCGTCGCTTCGACATCCAGCGCCCCCTGACCGTTGAGCGTCCCGGCAAAGACAGTATCGCCGCTGGACTTCTCTACCGGCATCGACTCGCCGGTGATTGGTGCCTGATCGACCGCCGAGCGTCCGCCGCGCACCAGGCCATCCACCGGGATGCGTTCGCCTGGTTGGATCAGCACGATGTCGCCAATCTGAATCTGATCGAGCGCGACCGTCACTGTTTGCCCTTCGCGCCGCACCCGCGCATCCGACGGGTACAGCTTCATCAGGCTGCGAATGGCCTGACGGCTGCGACCAATGGCGTAATCCTGTAAGACATTGCTCAGGGAAAACAGGAACAACAGCATCGCGCCTTCCTGCCAGTGATCGATCAGCGCCGCGCCGACGGCCGCCAGCACCATTAGCATATCGACATCGATGCGCCTCTCCAACAGGCTCTCGATGGCGGTCTTGACGCCGAAGACCCCGCCGGCGACATAGGCCAGGATGTTCAGCGCCAGCGTCAGACCCGCCGGGGCATTGACCTGGGTACTGATAAAACTACTGATGATGGCGACGGCGGTGACGGCCACCAGCCGGGATTCCAGCCAGCTTTGCGTCAACCAGCGGGGAGTGGAGGAGGATTTTTCCGCATCGCGCGGCTGCGGCAGGGTGAGCGCGCTCATGGTTACACCTCATGTGATAATGCTTTTTCGATTGCAATATCCATAATTTAACCACGATTAATAAGTCTTTTCAAGTGGGGTATGAGACCATTTGCCGATGACACTTATCATGTCCATGAATTTGATGAAGATATTGACCTGGATTATCGTCTCGTCACAAAAGAGGTGAGCTTCGTTGACGATCAGCACGGTGCGGGACTGGGGCTGGTCGATCCGCTCCAAGATCATCGTCAATCATCAGACAACATTTCCACCCCTGCCTATAGCGAATGCTGATCTCAATCAGGTCGCCGGTTTGCATCTGGTGGACATGGCATGTTTAGGAACCTGTCTACGCTCGAGCCGGAGTGGAGTGCCGTAATGCACCAAGTCCAGGATCGGTGTCATCCTCCTGCGATTGACCATATATAGTCGACCGGCAGGCGGATCGACTTCAACCACATCGACGACATACAGCGGCAGCCTTTCCCGTTTGGCCGCCGCCGCCCGTTGGGGTCGTTTGAGGGTGATCTGCCCCCAACGCGCTCCCCGATCTGGGCGAAGTTGCAATGACAGGATGAACTGAGTAGTGCGCGCAACGACGACGCGGCGAGAGTACCTCCCATAAGAAACTGAGTGATGAAGTGAGTTGGTGTTGAAGAAGGACAAAACGAGCGGTTTTATCCTTCGGACGCATGGAGTGCGTCCGATGCAGCGCGTGAGCACGGTATATCAGCCCCACGGGCGTTTGACGTGCAAGCGTTTTAGCTTGTGGGAGTCTCGGTGACTACACGGTCGTCGGTCAGAAGAGTCATCATACATGTGTGCCTGGGTCGAGCATAACTAACCTACTGCTGTTGAGGCATGACCCATTGAGCTACAGAGCGCAGCATCCGACTTTCCTACCAATGACAGACGCGGCATTTGCGGCCAATGCAAAACACCGCCTTACGCCGAAGAACGTTGCTGTTGGGTCCTTGGGGAATTGCCCGCGTGTTCAAAGTAACCGTGTTGCTTCTCACACGATATTACCGAGCTGCCGCCTGGAGCGCGCCATCGGCATCCACTACTTCTGCATCAGGCAGGCTATCTTCCAACTGCCGCACTGATCGCCGAGAGAGCGAGACAAGCGCGATAATCAATTGGATCGCACCCATGAGCATAAACATGAAGGCAATCCCGCGCCCGGGTCCCGTCCCGATGAGCGCACCAACGCTATTGGACAATGTGCCGCCCTCAATGAGCAGCGGCTCAAACACCTGATCTGCCAATGCACCCGCCACAAGCGCGCCAAATGATTGTGCGCCGACGCCGACCGCGAGTTGAAGCGAAAACACACGCCCCAGCATTTCGGGCGCAACCTTCATCTGCCAGATCACACGACTCAGTCCCATTATGAAGACAAAGCTGATGCCTGTGATGAAAAAGCCGACACCGATGAGCAGCGTGCTTTTGCCCAGGCTGATGATGAGTGTCGCCAAACCCGCCACAGCCATTGCCATCAGGATACCCGCTGTCCGACGCCTGGCATTCCCCCACATCACCATCAACATCCCGCCCACGAGCGAGCCGACGCCAAACCCTGACATGATCATGCCGAGTGACTGTTCATTGGCGAAGGTCAGCACCAGCGGTGTAACCAGCGAATAGGAGACGCCTGGCAAAAGAAACATCGTGACCGAGAAGACTGTAAGCAGATACATCAGTGCAGGGCGCGCGCGGACGTAGGAGAGTCCTACGGCGAAATCCTGCCAGACTTGCTTCAGGGTCTGTTGGGTGGCAGCACGCGCGTGCTGCGGGATGGCGGTCAGCATGATAAGGACAATGTTGACACCAAACGTTAGGAAATCGATGACGAAGACTACCCCAAGCCCGAATGTACCGACCACAAAGCCCGCTAGCGCTGAGGACAGGATCATCTCAACAGCCCCTGTCATCTGGGACAACCCGGATGCGCGCGTCAACTTATCCTTAGGCACGAGCAGCGGTATACTGGCCTCGAGCGCTGGGCGAGAAAACGCGCTAGCAACGCCATTCACCAGCAGCGCCCCGTACATATGCCAAAGCTCCAGCATGTTGAGAAAGTAGAGCACGGCGAGTACAGCAGTGCTGAGTCCGGCTATTGCATCGCTGATCATCATGACGTGGCGGCGATCCCAACGATCCACTAGCGGTCCCGAGATGAGCGCTCCAAAACCAACTGAGAATGTCGCAATGAAGATCAGAAGGGTGTAAGCACTCGCGCTCCCCGTTTGGCTGAAGACCCAAACGGATAAGCCAAAACGTGTGATTGCCGAGCCTAACGTGGAGACAAATTGTCCTGCCACGAGCGCGTAAAATGCGTTCATGCCTGTCAGTCGTGATTGCTGCATATTGTGTTATCCCTAATAAAGACTTCTTGCGCGGTGATGTATACAGTAAACCGCCCCGTGCTGCGGGGCGGTATGAACTCTACACAACTGGTCAGGCTAGAGCGGATTGTCCGTGATGAACTGATTCACCATCTCGGCAATTTCCGCGCCTTTGTCATCCTGCAGGAAGTGACTGGCATCGCGGAAAAGGTGATGGGGTTGTCCGGCTGCACCTGGAATGGTGTCGATCATCCAATTCTGCGCCGCGGTGACATCAGCCGGCTCATTCAAGCCGAAGATGGTCAGGAGGGGTTTGTCATAGTTTGACAATCCTTCGCGCGCAGGTTCCAGTACACCCACCAGTGTATTCAACAGGCTGGGGAATGAACGCGGCCCTGCCATTGTAATCGGTGTAGGGAATGGTGCATCGTAAGCAGCCGTTTCTTCAGGTGTCAGCGCACCATAGGTCAAGGCTTCGAGCATCATGGAAGGCTTAAAGTCGGGGTAGTACATCGCATAGGCAATCCATTGACCGAAACCGCCTTCAACACCCCCATTAGCCGGCAGGAGAGAATTCCCTTCCGCATCAAAAAACGGCGGTTGATTGGGAGGGATGATGTTGAGAAGTTGATCGAAAGCGGCATTGCTTGCCTCAATGTCATCGGGGAGCGGGGCAATTTCTTCGACAACCGGCAATCCTCCGTTTCCGATAACCATGCGGTCAAAGAGGTCAGGGTTGATGCCTGCAACATACAACGCCATGACACTCCCCCAATCCTGAGCGAATACGGTCAGATTATCCAACTCGAGTTCCTGGATGAGTGTCTCAAGGCGATAGATGTGGTTTTCGAAACTGTGGTAGGCGATGTCAATTGGTTTGTCGGAGCGACCCATTCCTAGATGATCCATGGCGATTACGCGGTGTCCGCCTTCAACCAGCACAGGGATCATGTATCGATAGAGATATGACCACGAAGGCTGTCCGTGCAGGAGGAGAATCGGATCGGCGTCGGCTGGGCCGACATCGACATATGCCTGACGCAGACCATCGATCTCCAGATACTTTGGCTCATAGTCCCAATCTGGAAGATTTTCGAAGCAGGCATCAGGGGTGCGAACGAACTCGACTCCGCTGCTGGTCGTTTGAACTTCCAGTTCTGCGAAGCATAGGCTATCCTGGGCATGAGCGGTCGCGGATAGACTACTGATGCACAATAGCAGTACCGTGAGTATGGCGGTCGTTTTTCTGAACATTGAGCAATCTCCTTTAGCTTATAGTGTTCGGCGGACGTATACAGGGTAGGATCACTGATCGACTTTGCTTTTTCGGTGGCCTAGCAATTGCTAGGTGGTCTACTTGTCAATCTAGCAGTTGCTAGGTAAAATGTCAATGGGGTGGACAATTAAGGTTAGAAAGTATGGGAACTCGTGAACGCATTTTGGAGGTCGCAGCCGCGCTGTTTGCTGAACGGGGGTACGCGGCAACGTCGGTGCGCGACATCGCAGCCGAACTCGGCATCGCCAATCCGTCCCTTTATCACCACTTCAAATCGAAGTCGGATTTATTGCTTGAGCTGTTGAAAGAGCCTCTGAGGCGTATGGAAATGGTTCTCGCAGAAGCAGAACAGCTTACCGGCGAGGCTCGAACCCGTCGAATTCTGGAAGGATTTCTGGAATCGCTCGAAGTGCACAGCGGAATTGTATTGACCGTATCGCGCGATACGAATGAGATTCCAGAATCGCTGCGTCAGGTCGCTCTGGAAATGCGCCCCCATATCACCAGCCTGTTAGCTGAAGCCACCGCCGAGGACGATCGTGATTTGCGCATCATGATGGCGATAGGCGCTGTGGATGGCGTCGTCAAAGGGTTGACCATGGGATCGGAGGATGAAGCGGGATTTGTTGAACAGTTTCAAAAACAGCGGAGCTTTATCATCGACACGATTCTCAAAATTCTGCGCTGACGAGGCTTGAGCCAGTCCTCACGTCGACCGGCAATTCTTGTATGCGCATCTTGAGTCAGTCTATGAACTCGATTCATTGCCAAGCAGGATGTCCAGATATTCCTGACCATTTGCTACGCTGCGCATGCTCATTCCATCGCTAGTGGCCTGAACGTTATCCGTCATCAGTTCAAGCGCACCGATAGAGTGCATCTCAATTCAGACTTGCGAGTCGCCACTCAGACGCTTGCGGGGAACTCAAAGCGGGTCAGTCTGTCATGTTGAAAGGTCGTGGTCGAGGGCTTTGGTACTCGTGTAGTGGTGTGAGAATGTGTTATTAGTTTAGCCAGATGTACTCACGAGGTCAATTTTGCTGTTGACCAGAAAGCAAACTATAGTTGAGCAGATTAGGAGTTACGCAACTTGTTGGTATCATTGTGCCATTGTCAAGAAAGGGATGGAATGATGGCCTATAGCGTGGATATGCGTAAACGAGCGATAAAGTTACT
>JALHNT010000094.1 GCA_022843385.1 Anaerolineae bacterium
CTGCGTCCGAGCGCGTGGGTTGACCAGAGCGGCGCACCACAGGCAAGTCTGGATTTGGATGCGAATCGTTTGGTACTGCTGGACCGACTGGAGAGTGACGACCCGGAGAGCGGGGAAGACATTCCATTCTAGCTTAATCAACGTAAGACAATACAGAGGCGGCACGAAAGTGCCGCTTCTATGTTCGTGTAAATCCGTTAATTGCTTGACATAATTAGCATTGCTTGATAAACTTAGCACTATGGATGAACAAGAGAAATCACTAGGACAAACTCTCCAAGCTGCACGCGATGCCAAGAAACTTTCTTTGCGTGGAGTTGAAAAGGCTGTTGGGGTATCTAACGCTTATCTGAGTCAACTGGAAAGCGGCAAGATAAAACAGCCATCGCCCTCGGTGCTGCATAAACTTGCCGAGCTGTATGAGATTTCGTACTCAGATGTCATGCGGCTTGCTGGTTATCCAGTTCCCGACCAATCTACCGAAGAACATAGTCTGTCTAACTTTGAATCACGTATCGGATCTGTGACCACAGAAGAGGAAACTGCTTTGATTGAATATCTCGAGTTTTTACGTTCACGGGGGAAACGGAAGGGCTAGTATGGTTTGGTCATTTTCTGGTAGCCGTACATTTAGAAAGTGTCAACGTCAGTGGTTTTTCAAAACGCATGTGGCGAATGCGTTGGCGAAGGATGAACTTCGTCACGAAGCATACCTTTTATCTAAGCTCCAATCAGTTTCAGCGTGGCGAGGGAGCATTGTCGATCAGGTATTGTCTACCCATGTGGTCACTAGCCTGCGACGTAATCAATCTATTAGTGCTTCAACACTTCATCGACACGCACGCCAATTGTTTGAAGAACAACTTGACTTTGCACGGCAACGCAGAATCCGCGAACCAGGAATGACCCTGAAAGCGGCTGGAACAGCATATGTTGCGCTTCAAGACTTTGAAGACGGACTTACCATTTCTGATGAAGAATTAGACCAGGCATGGAGTGATATACAGTCTGCCCTAACGAGCTTTCTGAATATGCGTGACCTTATTCAGATGCTAAGAAGAGCAGATTATCTAGTATCTCAACGCGCATTAAGTTTCTCGTACAACTCAACTTCACTTCGCATGGTTCCTGATCTGATTGCTTTTTTCCCTACTGAGCCTCCCACGATTATCGATTGGAAGGTACATGCCTATGGAATGCAGAATTACCGTCTCCAACTGGCGAGCTACGCGATTGCACTCACCCAATGTAAACCACATATAGATTTTCCAGAGACGCTTTCACAGTATTCACCACAGGATGTCCGGCTACTTGAGGTGCAGTTGTTAACACAAGTTCAGCGGCAGTACTCCCTGACTGATGCTGATGTGGAAGCAACCTATTCATTTATTGCTCGAAGTGCGCGTGAGATGAGCCTGGCTGTTGATGGGAACAAAGTAAAAACGCTCACCCCACTGGACTTTCCAGTCACTCTTGATCCTGAAGAATGCCAACGCTGTCCATTTCGCTCAATATGTTGGGAGTATTCATAAGCATGACCAGTTTAGAGACTAACATCTTCCCCATCACAAACTTGACTGACCTTATCTCAGAGTACAAGCTATACCGCATCAAAGGGCTAAATAAGGATCAGAGCGAGTACTATCAGAACTGCCAAACAATCATCGAAAAACTCAGCTACAGGATGCAAAATCCGGTCACGGTGATTGAACGCGAAGGAGTAGCTCATCTGGTGGTGTTGAACGATGGTAAAGAGCCGCCACCGAATATGGCGCTTGTCCGCGCGACGGTTGTTTTTGAAGCGTGTCCGGGGATTTTCAAGCTAGACTATACGGTTCGCTCACCAGAGAACGACACGATCTGTCTTCGCTTCCTTGACTTCATCATTCAAGCACCGCTTTACGCGAATAAAGAACTCTGGCAGCCGGGTTCGGGGCAACCATTCTTTAAGAAGATTGCCGAGAAACCACACGACCATGAGCCATCAAGTGACCTGAATCGTTATTCTGGGTTTGCGGTTCGCGCCACAATTACTCCGACAGGAGGGCTAGGTCTCTGTATCGATGTCACCAGCAAAGCGATCAGCAAAACGCCACTTCCAACCCATTTAACACATGACGAGTTTGCCCGGTGGAAAGATAGACATGTTATCTATCGCTATGGCCATAGCTGGTACGATGTTCAGCTTGTTGGCTTGAATGACCTGAATGCGACGGAGTATGTTGTTACTCGAGACAGAAAAACCATTCCACTCCTTGAGTACATCGTACAAGACTGTCAGAAACCGATCCCACCAGAGCTTGCACAAGTGCCCCATGATGCGTCGGTTGTGATTTACATGAACAATCGGGGTGAATCACGGGCGGCGCTCGCTCCCTTATGCTTTCCAGTACACGGGACAAGTGACGATGATGCAGGTAGCCAGCACGGAAGCACCATTATTCCTCCCCACCGTCGCCGATATGCGATCCACCAGTTTGTACGTCACTATTTACGACGGCTCAAGTTCGGGAACACCTATCTCCAGCTCGCTGAGAACCCTGTAACAATTCCGCATCAAATGTTTATCGTACCTGACCTCCGTTTTGGCAATTCCACTGTGTTATCGGTACGAGGAACACCGGGAACACGTCACGTCAGCCTGGATGAGTTGGGAAATACGAGGATGTCTCTGCTACGTGATAAGCGTGTTGGCTTCTTCAGCAGAGATTCCCTGGATCGTCAGTATCTTATTGTCCCGCAGAGTGTAGCTGACAGTTATGGGACTCGCTTTAAGGACGATTTGAAACAAGCCATGAACGAATTGTTCCCTGATGATTATGACCCGATAGTGGTGACATATAACGATAGAGTGCCGAAGACATATGCACGTCAGGGAAACGCAATTCTTGAGGCAGTCGAAACGAAATGTACTATGTCAGGATACGCTGTCGTCATGATTCATCACACCGATGACAGGGGAACGCGAGAAGAAGATCAACTGGGAGCAATGGTAATTGCAGAGCTGCGCAAGCGATTTGATATCACGGCAGCAATCATCCATTCAGCAGTGGGGCTGGAATCCTATCGACTTACTCAACAGAATGGAACGCCCCAGTACGTTGTCCGTGATGACAAGCGTGGTTTGTTATCTGGTTATATGCGAATGGTCGCTCTCAATAAGGTGTTGCTTACCAATCAACGCTGGCCCTTTGTCCTTGAGACGCGCTTGAATGCCGACCTCACTATTGGTGTTGATGTCAAGCAGAATACTGTCGGTTTGGTCATTATTGGAAGCAACGGCGCAGATATACGAACATCATTCAACACATCCCGTCAGAAAGAGAAGCTCGATGCACGACAGATGCAGGCATATTTGGTAGACATCATCCGCCGCGAAGCCGCCGCGCGAACCGATCTTATCAAGACCATCGTCCTACAAAGAGATGGTCGCATCTACCAATCTGAGATTCGAGGAATACGAGACGGTGTTGACCTTCTCAAGCGTGAAGGTACGATTGACCCTGATGCCACCATTACTATACTTGAACTTGCAAAAACGTCTCAGGTGCGTTTTCGCTTGTTTGACACTGTTGTTGAGAATGATCAGTTACGTACCTACAATCCACAGATTGGTTCCTATTGCTGTATTACCGAGAATGAAGGGTATCTCTGCTCAACTGGACGGGCATTCCGTAGACACGGAACAGCGAAACCGTTATTCGTCAAACGTATCGAAGGTTCTATGTCGTTGGAATTATGCTTGCAAGATTTGTACTACCTGACGGCATTGGCATGGAATCGTCCGAATGACTGTTCGCGCTACCCAATTACGACAAAACTCAATGATCGATTCTTGGGTGAGGAAGCCACAACCTATGATAGCGATGCACTTACCATCGAAGCCATTTTGGAAGAGGAGACCATTTATGAGTAACCCAGGACTCTATGCGAGTATTTACGAGCAAATCCGTGAATATGCTGAGTTGGTTGATACTGTTCTGATTGGACTGAAGTCAGGCACGAGCCAGCCTCATGATCCTATCCGGCAAACACTGGGTAATCTTCTTATCACCCTTGCCGGAGAGACATGGGAGAGTTTACCTACACGTATGATTGCTCTCATGCTCCGTGATACCCACAAAACCAGTCAACAAAAATGGCAACAACTGGGTCAAGCTCTATTGGCAGAGCAGTTCGATCCGAATTTTACCAAAGACCTTGAGGATCTCGCCGTAGCCTTAGAGCAAGAGCAAGCGGGCACAATCACGAAAATGAGGGGAAGCATACGTTGAAGGAGTTCTTTTCCGGCTCAATTAAGCAGCATCAAGAACGGTGTGCACGTTTGATGGAACGAATTCCGCGTAACTTGCCACGGGAGTTTCATGCACTCGCCCAAAAGTGTAGGGATGAATTGCAGCAACTGCATGACAATCTAGGAATGCTCTTGAAAGATACAAGAATGCAGATGCCAAATTACCAACCTGAGCGCTTGCGGCAATTTCGACGTATTGTCGAGTACATGAATATTCTTGAGACGACAGCCATCGCAGCTTTGGCACGACATAACGATGATGACTTGTTTCTCAATCGACTTATTGAGCATATTCGCTCAGAAACGAATTTTCCGTTACTCCCACCTATTGTGACATCTCTGTCACAGCAATATTTTCACATTTATCCAAACTTGAATCTATTGTTTGTCCCTTTGAGTGAAGGAGATTTTCTTCTTCATCTCCCGGACTTATACCACGAGCTAGCACACCCTCTGGTAACTGAACGATATGATCGGCGAGTCCGTCCGTTTCAAGCTGCGTTTTCACAAACGCTCGATACTGTTTTGGAGTATATAGCAAATGAACAACAGAAAGAGGAGCGACGCCGTGGTCCGCAAAGAATTGGTTTCTATCTCTACCTCTGGCAAAAGTCGTGGTTAGAGTGGACAACTGAGTTTTACTGCGACCTCTATGCGATCTGCACTATTGGACCAGCATTTGCATGGTCACATATTTATCTCTGTGCAAAATATGGAAACGATCCATTTGAAGTTCCCACGATGAGTAGACAAAGCCACCCTGCTGATGACGCACGAATGAAAACCATGCTCTGCGGTCTCAGACTTTTAGGCTATATCCAGGAAGCCGATGTTATCCAAACAAAATGGGAAGAGTTGATTAATATTTCCGGGGCAAAACCAGGTCCAGAATATCGACGTTGTTTCCCACAGCAGATGCTCCAACAGATCGCGGAAATGGCTATCCAGGGGGTAGATGATATTGGGTGTAAGGTCGCATCGCCAAAATGCACCACTACTATATATGCGGCACTCAACGAAGCATGGTCGCAGTTTTGGGTCGATCCCATGAACTATATTACGTGGGAAAGACAGGCAGTTGAGAGCCTCAGGAGTTTGCCTTAATTAAATTAATCTCCCCGTCAAAAGCGGGGTATTTCATACTTTGGGCAAAGCATCAAAGGAGATCATAGCATTGATTCTACTTCGGAAATTGTATTTTTAGACAGACAAGCCTCAACGACAGCTTTAATCTTCATAATATTCATTTTCTGCATCAGATGTCTGACGGGAAGGCGCTGCCTCGCAGCAGCGCAGCGTCCTACGGACACCCGATCCCCCTCAGCCGCTAAACATGTGTAGGACACATGCTTGCGTTACAGCCGGAGTAGCCCGATTTCGGAGACATCGGCACGGCTGAGGGGGAGAGCGAGCTAAAACGCTCGCTCCTCATGCGCCGGAGGGCTTGATATGCCGCGCTCACGCGCAGCACCGCTGAACGACCCTACAGGTGTCGTCCAGCGCGTCGGCACGGTGAACCATGCCGACCAAACACACCTGGCAGCATTCGTTCGTGTTTGTTGGACGCAATGATGCCTTGCTTGCTGTCCGGTCTCACCTGCTGTGTTTGTATGATGTCCTGCATGACCGGTTCCAACATTAGAATCCGTCTGCAAGCCAAGAGCAATGCTATCTGACGGGCTGTGTGCTGGAATAGTCATTGCTATGTCCCATGATTCAAACGAGCAGAGATCAATCACAAATTCCCCGCTCATGGGACAGTTCTTTATCGGCATATCTGTAATAAATCGAGTATCCTTTAGAGAAGAGTCACTTCGAAAGATATTTCGGGTTACAACAATAAAGGAATACCTGTGCCTCGTATTTTCGACAATCTCCAACCAGATCAAAGCCTGCTGCCTGCCCTGCAAGACACCATACAGGTCGCCTATCGTGCTGATTTTTGCGTTGGTTATTTCAACCTGCGCGGTTGGCGTGCGATTGCTAATTACATTGATGGATGGTCTGGCGCGGAAGACAATCGCTGCCGGGTTCTTGTAGGAATGCAGCGCCGCCCGGAAGATGAATTCCGCGAAGCCATGCAGCAGTTGAAAGATACCGACCGCATTGATAACGCCACCGCCAACCGTCTCCGCAAAAGACTGGCGGAAGAATTCCGCGATCAACTGACCATTGGCACGCCCACCAATGAAGATGAAGCTGCTCTGCGCCAGCTTGCGGAACAACTTCGCAGCGGTAAGGTCGTAGTCAAACTGTATCTGCGCCACAAACTACACGCCAAGTTGTATCTGTTGTACCGTCAGGATCGGTTTAATCCCACCATCGGTTATCTGGGCAGTAGCAATCTGACCTTCTCCGGGTTATCTGGTCAGGGCGAACTCAATATTGATGTGCTTGACAACGATGCAGCCACAAAACTCGCTGAGTGGTTTGAAGATCGCTGGGAGGATCGCTGGTGCATTGATATTTCGCAGGAACTCATCGAAATTATTGAAACCAGTTGGGCGCGTGAAGACCTGATTCCGCCTTATCACCTCTATGTGAAAATGGCCTACCACCTGTCACAGGAAGCCCGCGCCGGGCTGAATGAATTCAACATCCCCCGCGACTTAGAAGGTATGTTATTCGATTATCAGAAAGCCGCTGTCAAAGTTGCGGCTCACCATCTCAATAAGCGCGGCGGTGTACTGATCGGGGATGTGGTAGGGTTGGGCAAGACACTGATGGCAACCACCCTGGCACGTATCTTCGAGGACGACTTCGGGCTGGAAACGCTCATTATTTGTCCGAAGAATCTGGTGAGAATGTGGGAAGAAGATTATGTCTATCGCTATGGGTTGCGTGGACGGGTGCTTTCGACCACTCAGGCGATCCGTGATTTGCCCAGCCTCAAGCGCTACCGACTGGTCATCATTGATGAGTCGCACAATCTGCGGAATCGTGAGGGCAAACGCTACAAGGCAATTCAGGATTACCTAACCACTAACGACAGCCTGTGCATTATGCTGTCAGCGACACCCTACAACAAAACCTATCTCGATTTATCGAACCAGCTTCGGTTGTTTGTGCCCGAGGATAAAGACCTCGGTATTCGCCCGGAACAACTGCTCCGCGAGATCGGTGAAACCGAATTTATCCGACGGCATCAGGCAGGCTTAAGAACACTAGCGGCTTTCGAGAAGAGCGAATATCCCGACGACTGGCGTGAGCTGATGCGGCTGTATATGATCCGCCGCACCCGTAGTTTCATCAAACAAAACTATGCCGAGATTGACCCAACCAACAACCGCCCGTTTCTAGTCTATCAGGATGGCACTCGGAGCTATTTCCCGGTGCGTGTGCCGCAAACCGTGAAGTTCCAAATTGGGGGTGATCACGATCAATACGCACAACTGTATGCTGATGAGGTGGTAAAGGTCATCAACGAACTTGAACTGCCGCGCTACGGACTCGGAGAATACACTGTCAAAAATGCTGACCAGCTTGCCCGAGGCAACGAGCGGGAACTAATTGACAACCTTTCGCGTGCTGGTAAGCGACTGATGGGCTTCAGTCGTACCAATCTGTTCAAACGCCTTGAAAGTTCTGGCAAAGTGTTTCTGCAATCGTTGGAACGCCACATCTTGCGGAATTACATCTTCCTGTATGCCATCCAGAACAACCTGCCGTTGCCCATTGGCACACAGGACGCAGCGATGCTCGATACCCGTACCAGCGATGTCGATGTGGATGAAACTAGCGTCACACTGGGGCTGTTCGAGATGGAAGATGAGAACGGCGAAGTCAGCGTTCCAACAGTAGATGAACTGGTCGAGCATTTGAGTGAGGTGGAATTCAAAAGTCGGGCGCAGGAAGTCTATGAACTGTATGCAGTTCAGTACAAACGCCGCTTCAAATGGCTACGTTCAGACCTGTTTCAGAAGCGGCTGGCAACTCATCTCCAGAAGGATGCAAGGACACTGCTGGACGTGATGCGAATGAGTGGGGATTGGAATGCCAGCGAAGATGCAAAGCTCAACCGTCTGGTTGAGTTGGTTACGAAGACCCACGCCAAAGAGAAAGTGATTGTGTTCACCCAGTTTGCTGATACAGTCAGTTATCTGGAACGTGAATTTAAGCGGCGCGGTATCCGATCTGTAGCTGGCGCAACTGGCGAGGTGGCTGATCCAACCAGCATTGCCCACCGCTTCAGCCCGGTCAGCAACAACCGGCGCGATCAGATTAAGCCTGAACAAGAGCTACGTATTCTCATCGCTACCGATGTACTGTCGGAAGGTCAGAACCTCCAGGATGGCGCGATTGTCGTGAATTACGATCTGCCCTGGGCGATTATCCGCCTGATCCAGCGTGCGGGGCGTGTGGATCGTATCGGGCAGCGAGCTGAGCAAATCCTGTGTTATACCTTCCTGCCTGCGGATGGAGTGGAGCGGATCATCCGCCTACGGGAGCGTATCCGCCAGCGTCTTACCCAGAACGCCGAAGTTGTTGGGACCGACGAGTCGTTCTTTGAAGAGGACGTGGATACCCAAACCCTGCTCAACCTGTATCATGAGCGCGCCGATATCTTCGAAGATGAAGAAGACGATGAGGTTGATCTGGCATCCTATGCCTATCAAATCTGGCAGAATGCCATCAAACGTGACCCGGCACTGGAACGCATCATCACGCAGATGGCTCCGGTCAGCTTTTCGACACGCTATCACATCCCCAACCCCAAGGAGCCGGAGGGTGTGTTAGTCTATCTCCGCACCACTGAAGGCAATGATGTGCTGGCATGGATCAATCCACAGGGCGAGATTGTCAGCGAATCACAGTTTGAAATCCTGAATGCCGCTCGCTGTGCGCCAGAATCACCCGCCTTGCTCCGTGCCGATTACCACCACGATGCTGTACAGACAGGCATCCGGCAGATCATCGAGAGCCAGCGCAACAGCCCTGCCGGTGGACAGCTTGGGCGACCCAGTGGCGCACGTTTCCGCACCTATGAGCGCCTGAAACATTATGCCGCGACGCAGCGTGCGACACTGTTTGAAGCCGAGTACGAGGCACGCGGGCTGTACAAAGCCGTTGATGAGATCTATCGCTATCCGCTGCGGCAGACGGCGGTGGATACGCTCAACCGCCAGTTGAAAGCAGGGATCAACGACGAAGGACTGGCAGAACTGGTCATGAGTCTGCGCGAAGATGACCGCCTGTGCATCGTCCACGATGGCGAAGTGGAGTTTCAGGAACCCCGCATTATTTGTAGTTTAGGACTATCACAGAGTGAAAATTAGCTTATGACTGTCAACATCACCCGCATCCGCACACAGATCCAGAACTTCCACTTTGAAGACCTGTTCATTGATGAACTCGGCTGGGACCAGCAGCGGAACCAGCTTGAAGTCGTTGTTGAGGGTAGTCGCGTGACGCTGACCGCCTTTGCCGAAAAGCGCGGCATGGTCGCCTTGCATATCGCCGACATCCCTGAATACAAGCTGCGTCGCAAGATTGAGCAGCAGGTGGCAAAGGCACACCGCGAGAACATCATTATCTACAGCGACACCCAGAACAATCAGCAGGTCTGGCAGTGGGTGCGGCGGGAGACAGGCAAGCCGCTCGCCAACCGAGAGCGCCACTTTTACAAAGGACAATCCGGCGAAAACATCGCTCAGATTCTCGCGGGAATCGCCTTCAGCCTGGACGAAGAAGATGATCTGACCATCGTCGATGTGACCAGCCGAGTGCGGGCTGCCTTCGACATGGAGCGTGTGACCCGGCGGTTCTATGACCGCTTCAAACGCCAGCATGATGCATTTCTTGAGTTTATCAATGGCATCCCGGACGAGGATTTCCAGCGCTGGTATGCGTCGGTGATGCTTAACCGCCTGATGTTTATCTACTTTGTTCAGAAGAAGGGATTTCTGGATGGTGATGTGGATTACCTCCGTAATCGCCTTTCTCAACTAGATGGCAATTTCTACCGTGACTTCCTATGTCCCTTATTTTTCGAGGGATTTGCCAAGAAAGAGCATCCAGCCGCGATTCGCCGCCTGCTCGGTGATGTGCCCTATCTGAACGGCGGGTTGTTTCTTCAGCATCAGATTGAGGAAGTGTACGGTGATGCGATCCAGATTGAGAATGAAGCCTTCGAGAAATTGTTCGATTTCTTCGACGAGTATCACTGGCATTTAGATGAGCGCCCGCTGCGTAACGACAACGAGATCAACCCCGATGTGCTGGGGTACATCTTCGAGAAGTACATCAACCAGAAACAGATGGGCGCGTACTACACCAAAGAGGACATCACCGAGTACATCAGCAAGAATACCGTAATTCCCTTCCTGTTTGATGAAGCGCGTAAGGCAGTGAAAATTGCTTTTGAAGGCGACCATACCCTCTGGGATTTGCTGACCGAAAATCCTGACCGCTACATTTATCCGGCGGTAAGACACGGCGCAGAATACGAGCTTCCAGAGAACATCGCCGTTGGCTTGGACGAGGTGAGCCAGCGCGGGGACTGGAACACGCCTGCCCCTTCTGAGTATGGTTTGCCGACGGAAATCTGGCGCGAGGTGGTGGCACGGCGCACACGTTATGCCGAAGTGCGCGGCAAGCTGGAACGCGGTGAGGTGCGCCAGATCAACGACCTGATTACGCTCAATCTCGATATTCAGCAGTTCGCGCAGGATGCGATTGACTACACCGACAGCGCCGATGTCGTGCGTGCCTTCTGGAAAGCCATCAATCGCGTCACCATACTTGATCCAACCTGCGGCAGCGGTGCATTTCTGTTCGCGGCATTGAACATCCTTGAGCCGCTGTACGAAGCTTGCTTGGAACGGATGGGAGGCTTTGTCGCAGAGCTAGAGCGCACAGGTGGCGGGCATCCCCAGAAATACAGCGACTTCCGCGAAGTGCTGACACGAATTGACCAACATCCCAACCGCCGTTATTTCGTCCTCAAGAGCATCATCGTTAACAACCTGTTCGGCGTGGACATCATGGAGGAAGCTGTCGAAATCTGCAAACTGCGACTGTTCCTTAAGCTGGTGGCGCAGGTAGGCGATAAAGGCAAAATCGAACCACTGCCGGATATTGACTTCAACATTCGCGCCGGAAATACCCTCGTTGGTTTCGCCACGCAGGACGAGGTGAAACGGGCTATGACCACCACCAGCGGCGGACAGGGCAAGCTGCTGTTCGGAGAAGATCAGGAAGCACTGGCAGAGATTGAGCGCAAAGCAGCGGATGTTGACCGCCTCTTCGGACTGTTCCGACAGCAGCAAACCGTGCTGGGCGGTGAGGTGCGCCCAGAGGACAAGCAAGCACTTCGGGAGAAACTGCGGGTGCTGGAAGATGAATTGAATCGGCTGCTCGCAGGGCAGTACGGCATTGATCCGACGAATGATGCAGAGTATGAGAAGTGGCTGAAATCGCATGAGCCATTTCATTGGTTTGTGGAATTCTACGGTGTGCTGAAGAACGGCGGCTTTGATGTGATTATCGGCAACCCACCTTATGTTGAATATAGCAAGGTCAAAAAGACATACAAGGTATTCAGCTATCAAACTGAAGCGTGCAGCAACTTATATGCCTTCATATCCGAGCGTTCATTCGATCTATTGAGTAGATACGGACGGAGTGGTTTGATTGTCCCATTGAGTGCATTTTCCAGTAGTCGAATGTTACCGCTAAGGGAAATATACTCAGAGCGAAATGCAGAGTTGTGGGTTTCAAATTACGGTGTTCGGCCCGCAAAATTGTTTGAAGGAGCTGAGCAAAGGCTTTCAATCGTTCTTGGAAGAGCTGCGTCATCATATGATGGAGCAAGGACTCATTTCACTAAATATGTGAGATGGAATAGCGAATTTCGTTCATTCTTGATGCAGTGTCTTGACTACATAACCACATCACCCTTGTTGTTTAAGGATATGTTTCCGAAAGTCAATGACTCGCTTGCGATCTCAATATTCAGAAAAGTCGAAGAGAAGTCTAAACGCGCCTTAATTAAATCCATCTCGCACCCGGAAGCGCGATCAAAAGCTTTCGTATATTATCAGGAAGCCGTTAACTACTGGACTAAATCTTTAGATGAGATACCTATGTATCGCAAAAACGGCGTTTCTTCTGTACCCGCACACGGTAGGTTTATGTATTTTGAAACACCTTCCCATGCCACCGTGATAAACGCTATAGTAAATAGTTCACTGTTCTTCCTATACTTTGCCACTTTTTCAGATGGATATCACTTAAGTAGTTTGCTCGCTAGCGACTTTCCTTTTGTGATAGAAACTCTTGATGATGTAAAACTCATAGCCTTAGGAGAGAAGCTAAGGGTTAACTTAGTCAGCAATGCCTCGGAGAAACAAATCATCACGAGAATTGGTGATGTGATCGAGTACGCAGCATTAAATGCATCCGTTTCTAAGCCAGTCATAGACGAAATCGACAAGGCGCTCGCGCGGCACTACGGCTTCACCGACGAAGAATTGGACTTCATCATCAACTACGACATCAAGTACCGCATGGGCGATGATCTCGGCGGGGATGAAGACGAGGGAGAGGAAGCCTAGCACCTTGTCGAGCAATATGTATCGCAACCAATTGGAGCAGTTGCAAAAGGAAAAAGCCAATCTTGAAGGCGATTTGGCTGCGGAACGAACTCGTCTTGCCAAGTTGCAGAAAGAGGCGAGTGGTCTCCAAACGGATATTGCAAAAACAAAGAGTGAATCAACGAGAAAAACCAAACAGCGCCAACTGCTATCGAAACAAGATCAGATTGCAAAGACACAAAAGAAGATTGGTGAGATTGAAAAGAAGATCGCAGCAAAAATCGGTGCAATCAATCAAAAAACAAAGAGCCTGACGAGTGCCGAAGAAAGCGAAAGCAAGAAACGACATGAGGCAGAACTACAACATCTTGAGGATGTAAATGCTGAAATCGAGCAACAAATCGCTGTGGAAAACACTCGTCAAGCAACAAGGCTTTTTTCTGGTCGGCAAGGTGAACCTTTGAAACTATCACAAGAAGCAAAAACTGCTGCCAGACAACTTCTGGAGATGTTTGAACAGAAGGAACTTGAAAAAGAAAGCCGCCTTGTCGCTATGTCTACTTTTGGAGGAGTAAGCGTCAAATTGTCTCGTTCTGGTGGTGGACAATTGGCAGAATTTTCAGTCCCTATTGCAGATATAAAAGAGCTTGCTGCCTACGGCGTGCTTTCCTTACAGGAGACAAGAAGCAAAGGGCGATTATCTGGCTGGAACATGCTTCTGCTTCCAGAGCGCCTCAAAGAAGTGATTACTGGAAAGACTCTTCCAAATATTTTCAGGATTTTCTATTCCTGGCAGTCATGGACACCAGCAAATGTAAACCGCCATTTTATACTCACAGCCGTCGAGAAAGCGGCTAAAGAAATTCGGAATGATGAGTCCATAGAAGTCGAGCCAGTGGTTGATCGGGATACATTGGGTGAAGCAGGTAGTGTGGATATTTCTGCTACTATCTTCCGTAAGATCGCAGAGAGCCAGATATTTATTTGTGATGCAACCATTATTACAGATCAGGGTTCACAGCATCCGGCCCCGAATCCAAATGTGATGGTCGAATTAGGTTATGCAGCGGCAGTCTTAGGGTGGGAACGTATCATTTGTATCGTAAACACTGCTTATGGTGACGTTGAAAAAATGCCTTTTGATTTACGAACCCGTCGATTGCTACCTTATCATCTTCCCGAAGATGCTGATAACAAAGCAGAAGTCAGGCGCAATCTCACATCTGGTATACGTGAAGCAATCAGCATAATTATTGAAAAAGCTTTTTCGGAACCATTTACGGACGAAGTGACCACTGATGACATCTGAAAATAAGTTCGGATTACTCCGTAAAGTGCTGCGGGCGATAGGGCTTTCACAACAACCAGCGGATGATGTGGTTAACTTCATCGTGGATTTGCTTGTTGGTGAGAACAAAGATAGTTCTAATGCGGTGCAATCGCCGGAATTTCCCTATCACCTGCGTGACCACTTTCTGTCACCTGCCGAGTTGAGCTTTTTTGAGGTGCTGCGAACTGTCGTTGATAATCGAGCAGTGCTATGTACAAAGGTCGCACTAGGGGACGTGTTCTGGGTGAAAAAAGACGATCCCAGCCGCTTTCGTATTTATACCAACAAGATTGACCGCAAACACGTTGATTTTCTGGTGTGCGATTCTGTGACCATGCGTCCACTCGTGGGTATTGAGCTAGACGATAAGAGCCACCAGCGCCAGGATCGGCAGGAACGAGATGCCTTCGTCGATCAGGTATTTAAGGCGGCAGGTTTGCCGCTGCTACACGTGCCGGTCAAACGAGGTTATGTAGCTGCGGAGCTTGCTGCCCAAATTGCGCCATTTCTCGGTGCTGACTCTCAATTAAAAACGATGGCAACTACACCAGTGCGAGTGACGGAATCATCTGCGCTCTCATCACCAAAACATGAAGCGCCAACCTGCCCAAAATGCGGGGGTGTGATGATACTGCGGACAGCCAAAAGTGGGGCAAATGCTGGCAACCGCTTCTGGGGCTGTTCAAACTACCCAACTTGCCGCTCGATGCTGCCATACTCAGGGTAAGTTGACACCCCTCATCGGAGTAAATGCCTGTCGTGAAGCCGCAGAATATCCAATCACCAGAATCTATCCGCGATCTGCTCAAAATAGATAAACTCTCGGTAATTGGTGATCCATCAATCATTCAGAAAACATATTTTGCCCTGTTTTGTTCGGTGAAGTGTCCTGCATCCATCATTCTTAAAACATATGACCTTGCTCAAACGCTGAGAGACAAGAACATTGGCATTATTAGCGGCTTTCATTCGCCTGTAGAAAAAGAGGTGTTGGTGACGCTGCTACATGGAGATTCTGCTATTGTCATCTGCCCCGCACGCGGCATCCAAAACATGCGTGTCCCTGCGGATTGGAAAAAGCCGCTTGAACAACAGCGGCTGCTCATCGTCTCACCATTCGCAGAAAATCAGCCTCGTGCTACACAGGAAATAGCAGCACTCCGCAACCAACTGGTCGCTGCTCTGGCTCAACAGGTATTTATTGCCTACGCTGAACCCGGTGGTAAGACAGAGACTTTTGCGCGGATGTTGATCGCCGCAGGTAAGCCTGTGACGACGTTTGAGGCAAAAGAGACTGAGAACTTACTCGTCGCTGGTGCAAAACCCCTTTCGTTATAGTTCGCTCCGTTTTTCTGCTTTGGTCATCAACTGGTAATTTTGACGACCCAAAACTGCAATTTTACAGCCTTTGCCAGACCCCGATTTGCGATAATGAGAGAAGTTCGTCTATCGGGAGAGTAAGTATGTCAAAGAAATCGGTGCAGCGCAGCATCACCATGACGCAGGAGATGCGGGATCGCCTTGCGCTGCTGGTCAGCAAACAACCGCGTGATACCACTGAAGCCGACCTCATCCGCGAAGCAATCCGCCTGTATCTGGACAATCAGGAAGACATCATCGGCAGCCGCAAGCACTTTCAGAAGTCGCTGCAAGATCGGCTGGATCGATTGGAGTCGGCGTTCGCTTTTCATCTGAATGTCCTGATTTACCTGCTGGCGGCACTTGAGCCGGAAGGCAGCCTGGAACGCATCGCGGATGCCATCATTGCCGCCCGGCGCGATGGAGAAACTCTGCTGGCACAGATGCAAGCTGTCCGTGAGATGAAGGCTTCTAAACGTTGAGCAAAGCCATCATCGTCGTGGACTTCGCCTACAAAGGCACACAGCGCAAAGGACATGGTACCGGGCGTAAGGGATTGAGTTCCACGCTCAAATATCTCCAATACAGGGACAAGGTGCAGAACCGTCTTGCCGCGAATCGAGATTACGAACGCTGGCAGGATCACGGGATGGGCATCCACTGGCGCGACATTATGAAGAACAGCGATGCGCTTCAGAGCAAGCATGTGCTGGCATGGACATGGGTGATTTCACCTGCCCCTGATCTAATGGCGCTCATCCCGGAGGAAGAACGGCGTGACCTGGTGTGCGACCTGACTGAGCGCATCGTCGAGGATTACTATCTGGAGCGCGGTTTCGGTGTACCTGAGTATAGCTATATTCTGCATGACCGGGAGGCGAAGATGGACGATGAGGAAGCAAAGATGCAGCAGCTTCATACCCACGTCGTCTTACCGGGAACCGCGCCGCTGGATGGGGTAGACCGGGCAGCGGTGTACAACAACAAAGAGCGCGGGCATGATGTGTTGTTCCGCGAGATTGCCAGCCGTCATTTCAGCGAGGCACTGGATCGCATCGTCGGACCAGACTGGCAGCTTCTGCGTGAAGAACCAGAAATCGAACCGGAACAGCCAGAACCGAATGACCTGGACGCCTGGTTTCCGCGAAACTGAACGTGATGCCCCTTCAGTTAGCTGGTAGAAACTTGCTATGATTAGGGCAACCCCTGACTGGATTTCAGGAGAATACGATGGACTATCCAGAGGATGACAGCACCGATGAATTGATTGACACCTTTTGTGTAGGTTGTGACCTGCCGTTTCCCGTCAATGACCTGAGCTTATGCGATACCTGTTTTGCGAAGCTGGAACGTGATCTCATCCGCTCACGAGATTGGGACTATTCCGTCACCGCCTTCGGGGTTGCGCCGGATCAACTGGAAGCCCTGCGCGAGCGTGTCATCCGTGACTATGGCGGTGCCTACGAACTGATTGACTCTCCCAAAAAGCCAAAGAACAAACGCTCGCACTCGCGCAACACCCAGCGCAAGCGTGAAATCGCAGCTCAGGCTGTTCGGGACTACAGCACGGATGATGTTTTACAGGCGGCGCGTGATTTCATTCGGGAACAGAAGGAGGAGTGGGTCAATTTCAGCCGGGTCGCACAGTGTCTCTATGAGACCTTCTATCATCTCAAGCCCAAACGATTGGGGCAGCCGGACAAGAAATACAAGAGTCTGCTCAAGTTTCTGGCAGACTATCCGACAAGGTTTGAAGTAAAGTGCGATGAGGCGGGCGTTTACTGGATGCGCCAACGGTGATACTCGCATGATCTGGTCACAACCCTGTTTATTCATGTAGTTCCCCGGAATGATTCAGACACTGCTTTAACCGCTTACTCACTCGCAGGATCACGCGCTGGATCATGCGCGGAGCATCACCGCCATTGAGCGCCCCGGCGTTTTCGCCCCGGTCAATCGTCTGGACTTCCAGGACAAAAAGATTTTCCAGTTCAATTCTTCCGTCGCTCACAAGTGCTTCAGTCCAGACCTCAATCAGCGCTTCCAGCACCACCTGCACCTCGCGGTTCTTCAGCCGCGTGCGCCGCCCGATTTCGCGGATCATTTTATTCCTGGTCAGGGTCATGGAGTCACCTCTTTCACAGCACGCTTGCGCTTTTCATGCCGGTTACGCATTTCACTCGTGCTGATGGTCTGAACATTGCCATTGGTTTGCTTCTGGGTTTCAGCGGCGACTCGTGCCATCAATGCGGCTATTTCCAGTGTGGATGGTGTATTCACAGTGGATGCAGATGTATTCGAGTTGGGAACAGGTGGTACAGGTGTTTCGACAGGTTGCAAATTGAGTGCAATACCCCGTTCCAGCAGCAGCGGCTGGACATCCTGCGCTACATTGAGCCGCTGTTTCCAGTCGTCGCGCTCATAGAAGCGCGTCAGGCGAGCGTTCAGGACCACCTGCGTGGCAAAGCCCGCCTCCACATAACGGGCAAAGATGGTGCAGTTGCCGACCTGTGGTGTAACCACTTCATCGACTGTCAACAGTGGACGCTGGCGCAGGTGGCTGTTAGGGTCATCGGCATTGGCATCGGTGGTTGCCGTGCCGCTTGCCTTACTGTAAAACTCGGCGGTGTCGGCATCGCAGCCGCCATAAATCACCTGCGTTGCCAAACCTGTGAACAACGCCTGTGTGCCTTCATTGCCGTAGATCATGTGGAACTGCCCTTTGGTCTGCGCCCCAATCATGATCGAGATGCGGCGCTTGCGGACGAGGTTCACATCCGCCACCAGGCTGTCGAGTTTGCCCAGCGTGGGAAACTCGTCGAGGATTATGCCAACGGGAACGGGCAGCGGGCCTTTGTTGCGTTCGCCAATCGTATCCAGATCGAGCATCAGCTTTCGGAGGGTCGCGCCCAAGTAAGAAGCGTAGACGGCACGCATACGCCCCGGACAGGTCAGGACAACCACCGTTGGCTGCCCCACCACGAGATCGGCATCGAAATCGGAAGCGCTGGTGTTGGCACGCACATCGGTAGAAGCCCAACCCGTTAAAGCCGTCGCCAGCGTTGCCACCACATTCGAGGCAACCTTGCCATCCGACCCCACCGAGGCGATGAAGCTGTTCGCCAGCAGCGCGGCATCATCCTTTTGGGATGCCAGTTTACCCGCCAACCCTTTGAGGTCGTTCATGGCGTTGTAGATTTCGCCCAGATTGGGAAAGCGGATCAGGCAGGCGGCAAGGAGCGCCGCCGCGCTGTCTGTCCAGAAGCGGTTGTCACCAGCGGCAGATGGCACCAGCACATCCGCAATGGCGCGAGCATCGGATACATTGTCAATGCCTTCTGCCAGGTTGTAGCGCGGCCCAATCGTGCTGGTCGGGTCATGCACGACGACCAGATGGCGGGTGACAGCGGCGTACTTCAGCACATGTCCCGTAATTTCGCCTTGCGGATCCGCCACCACCAGTGAATGTCCCGCCAACATCCGATCCGCGATGGCAGGCAGGATAATGCCCTGCGTCTTACCGGAACCGGGACCGCCGAGTGTCAGAATACCACGCGCCACATCTTCACCGCTGAGCGAAAACCGTCCCATGCCCAGATCGAGGCGGCGCTTCTGTTCGCCCCAGAACGCGCCGAGCAATGATAACCCTTCGGCATCTTCGCGGCGAAAGCGTTTGTACTCGCGCATCGTGCAGAAGTGCGACGAGCCTAAAGCTCCGCGTTTGACCTGCGGATTTCGCAGGCGATCCACTCGTTCACGCAGCCAACCGCCGTTTTTGATCCCACTGTGCAACCCGATGGTCAGGAAGAACCACAGCATGACCAGCATCATGCCAAACATAAACAGCCGCATGGCGTTGATATTGGGTGGCGCACCGACGAATAGTTGGACAAAAGTGTTCGTCGTCTGCCGCCCACGCAGCGGCTGTACTGCCATGTCGCCCAGCAGCGTGAGATAGATGGCGGAAACACCCAGCACCACGATCAGGTGTGCCAGGAGTTTCGCGCCACGTTTCCAACCGGTTGTATCCTGGGTTGCGCTGGTACGCTGGATGCCTGCCCCCAGCAGGGCGCTGACCATGATGGGAGCCGTCAGTGTCAGACAGAGGAGCGGGGCAAGGCAGCCGCCCAGCAGCGCCCGCCCCTCGGTGAATAACCAGTAAAACATCGGCTACGCCCCCTGATCTTTAGATGGATTGGCGCAGTATCGCAGCATCACCCGATTGCCCAGCCAGCCGAGTATGACCAGCAGCACCCCGGTCAGGTAGAGCGCCTCGCCCAAGCTCACGCCCAATACCCGTCCGACGGCAGCGCCAGCCAGCAGCAGCGTAATCAAGGCAAAACCGCCCAATGCAGTCTGTGGTTTGAGCGTGGTCATCGCTTAAAAGTCCAGTTCCGGTGTGCCGGATGTAATCTCCGGTTCATCCTGCTCAACGACCTGCTGAATCGGATCGGTATACAGCCCTTCCGCCGCAATGCGAGCATCGCGTTCAGCATGGGGGTTGTAGGGATGCCAGTCCGCCGGGTCACGGGTAAGCGTCAGTTCGGCGTTCTGATAGGCTTTCAGGTCAGCGCCTTCGAGCGTCTTCCACTCGGCAGGCAGCCCTTCCAGCCGAGCCACCTCCACCGCCAGTTCCGGTCCGTCCAGCAGTCCGGGGATGAGATACCCGTTGAAATCTTTGCCGAATTTATCTACCGCTTCCGGGGTCTCGAAATGCGCCATCTCCAGCATACGGAACGGCTCATCCGCTGCCATTGCCGGACTGCCCACCGCATCCGGGTCGCGTTCCACGCCAGGATAGACGACCATATGCAGGGCGTGTCCTAACGGTTCACCGTCCGGGTCATTCACCGGGATTGGATCCAACCGCCAGTAGGGATTTTCTACCGCTGGCAGCGGTGCAGGGTCTTCGATCTTCTCGCCATCGGTGTTCCAGTACGGGTTGATTTCATCTTCTAACTGCTGCGCCAGAGTTTCAAAACGATCCGGCGGTCCCTGCGTAAACAGGCGCGGGTCAACCCGATCTCCATCCAGCCAGTCATTCTGCACTGCCATCAATTCGGCTTTGTGCATCACGGCTTCCAGTCCGCGCCCGTCATGAACTTCGAGCAGCGCCTCCCGCGCCTGCTCCGCCTGTGCGCGTCCCTTTTCATCCTCCGAGTCCCAGGTATCCAGCGTCACTGACTGCATCCCCAGATAGCCGTTGGGTTCGCGCCAATATTTGTCCACCAGCAGTTCTCGCGTCCAGGGGTCGGTTTCCTGCACCACTACTGCATAATTCACGGTGTCATTGACAGGTTGCAGCAGTTCGGTTTCAGATTTCTCGAAGGTCGCCTCAAACCAGGCTGATCCTTCCAGCGCTGCGTTCGCTTCACGCTCACGGGCAGCTTCGGCGGCAAACGCGCGGTACATGGTCGGGTAGTCGGACGCTTCAGGTTCAAGTGTGACCGGGGTGTAGGGTTCAGTGTCCAGTTCGGTCACATCCAGTGTTTGCGCCAGTTCACGTTCGCGGAGGGTGGTAAACGGGTCAGGCGGACCTTCGGTAAAGAGACGTGGCTCATCGCGCTGCGGGTCGATCACCCCGGCTTCCACACCGACCATCTCCACATACGTCATCGCGCCCTGAAGCATCTCCTGCTGAAGCATTTCATTGGTAAACTCGGCGTGCATCCGCGCCGCTTCCCAATCCGGCTGCGGAATGATGAGGTGGGCGTGTTGGTCTTCGCCCCACTGTTTGGTCACATCCAGATGCGAACTGCCATTGGCAGAAATCGCGGTGATACTGTATTCCAGGTCTTGCTGGTTTTCGTCGTGCTGCATGTCACGCTCCATCGCTTGTTCGCGTTCAGTGGTAAAGGGGTCGGGCGGGGCATCATCTTCAAAGAAGACGCGCCCATCGGTGCGGTTGGGGTCGAGATAACCACCCGCCATTGCCAGCCGCTCCGCCTGATTCATAGCGGTTTCCAGCCCCTGCGTTTTTAGGGTATCTTCCATCTCACGTTCATCGGTCTGTGCTTCGTCCCACATGCCATATTCAGCAATGGTGAAGGTGTCGAAACGGCGTTCGCTGCCGTGCATCCAGGTTTTCACTGCTTCCAGCGACGGCTCATTGTTCGGTCCGACCCCGTAGCCAAAGTAGTATTCCGGTTGTGGATTGAGCGCTGGCAAATCGAGCGGATCAGGGAAAGCCTGCCCATGATGGTCGGCGACATCGTGGGCGAACTGCTGCGCCATGTAGAGATCACCCTTCTCTAAATACATTTCCAAGCCCGGCAGCGGCCACGCCGTACTGGGATCGTCGTCAGCCAGTGGCATGATCGGATATGAGTCATGTTTGTGCGTCCCGTCGCCCGTCTCCAGTACCCGGAAATAGCGTAGTTCGTAGGGTTCCGCTTCCGGTTCAGCGTTCTCGACGATAGCGAACCAGTGCGCTGTCCCGCCGCCATCGACGTGATGTGCCTGTCCAATGCCCTGGGCATCAAAAGGCTGCATCTCATCGCCAAAGGTGAATGGCAATTCGTCCGACAATTCCCGATTGGGTACAGCATCAAACAGCGGTGTGCCGGGCGCAACCTGTCCACGCACTTCCGCTTCGTGCTGTGCCGTATTGAGCAGCCGTTCGTTGCCACCTTCCGCCCAGGCGCGATCCAACTGCCCACACAGGTTTTCCATGTCCTCCGTGCGCCCAT
>JALHNT010000095.1 GCA_022843385.1 Anaerolineae bacterium
CGTCGGTGAAATTCTGCGTGTTGGGGATGAAGTCCTGGAAGTCGATGAAACGGGGCACCGACTCGCCCTGGAGGATCTGGATAGCGGTATCCATACACAGCGTCACCATCGCATTGGGGTACTGCCAGGCGGCGAAGGAAATTTCCTCTTCAATCGCCAGACGCAGGAAACCGTTGCCGAATTCACCACCACCGATTGGAGGAACGGCGACGCCGGCATCCTGATACGCGCTGACGATGCCCTGCGACATCTGCGCGCCACCCGACCACACACCCTGAATCTGGTCGCCATACTGGGCGATCCAGGTTTCCATGATGGTCTTGGCTTCAGCAGTTGACCAGTTGCCCGGTTGCAAATCCAGCACGGTGATGCCGGGGTTGGCAGCGAACACCGCTTCTGCGCCGGCCTGCATCACATCCGAGGTGGTTACGCCGGGGATGCCGGTCATGACGACCACACTGCCTTCGCCGCCGAGCTGATCCACCAGATATTGCGCCAGATATGCGCCGCTGGCATACAGGTTGGTGCCAACTTCGGTCACGAAGTTATCAGTGTCAACGCTGCTGGCACACAGGATGACCGGCACGCCCTGCGCCATCGCCCGTTCCACCGGAGCCGCCAGCGCCGCCGCGCCCATTGGCACCAGGATCAGCGCATCGGGGTCCTGTGCCAACAGATCTTCGACCTGCGGAACCTGAATATCGGCGCTGGCCTGAGCATCGGCATACAGCAGTTCGCCGACGACATCGCTGCCCAGTTCTTCAGCGTACCAGCGGGCATGTTCATCGAACAGCGCCGACCATGAGTTGCTGGTGCCTTGTGCCGCCAGCGCGATGCGATACGGGCCGTCCTTCTTGAAGGCCGAGGTGTCGTACATTTCTTCCTTGCGGCTCAACACGCTTTGCAGGTAAGGCGAAGCCGCGATTTCTTCTTCGGTAAAGGTCATCGGTTCAGGCGTGGCTTCCTGTGCCATCACGCTGACTGCACCCAGCAGCAGCAGGCTGAACAGGGCCAAAGACATCCATTTCTTCATGAGCATTCTCCTCGTCAAAAAAAGCAACTAACGGATTGGGGTGGAATGACCGCAACAGAATTCGTGACCTAATCCTCCTTCGTCATCAGCGTGATTAGTCGGATCGGCTCGCCAGACTGTACAAGGCGACCGCCGCCAGAATGACCAGACCCTTGATGATGAGCTGCGCCTGAATATCCAGACCCAGCAGCAGCGCCATCGTGCTCAACACCTGAATCAGCAGCACGCCAGCCATTGTTCCCAACAGCCCGCCGCGCCCGCCGCTGAAAGTTGTCCCGCCAACGACCGCTGCTGCGATGGCATCCAGATCGAAGCCGCTGGCGATGAAGCGATCGACATAACCGACATAGCCCGTGAGGATGATGCCGGCGATAGCGGCCAGCATGCTGCACGCTACATAGACGCCCATCTTCAGCCGGTCAACCGCCAGCCCGGAAAGCCGTGCAGCTTCCTGGTTGCTGCCGACGGCGTAGATATAGCGACCGATGGGTGTGGCGTACAACACATAAGCCACCAGCGCGTTCAGTCCCAGCCACAACAGCAGCGGGATTGAGAGGAAGCCAATGGATTGATTGACCACCCCCAGCGCCTCTGGCACGAACCCGCCCGGCACACCCCGCGTATAAGCCTGTACTGCACCCTGTGCCAGGATGAAGATACTCAGGGTGGCGACGAATGGCGGCACACGTCGCTTGGTCACCAGAAAACCATTGGCTAACCCGACCAGCGCCGCCAGTCCCAGCGAGACAGCGAAGGCCACCGGGAGCATCGCATCATTGCCATTGCTGACGCGGGCGATAGTGACCGAGGTCATAAAGATCACCGCGCCGACCGATAAGTCCAGCCCGGCGATCAGCAGCACCAGCGTTTGCCCGATGGCGACGATGCCCAACTGTGCCGTTTGTTTCAGCACCACCGTCAGGGTTTGGGGACTGTACAGGTTGGGCGTAAGCAGGACTGCCAACAGCAGCAGGACGCCGAGCGACACGTACACACCATAGCGCAGGATGAACTGACGCATGTTGATCGATGGAGTAGGGACTGCCGTCGTCGATGGACTCACACGGATTCCTGATGGTTAATGTGATGGCGTGGCAAATGTTGTAACATACCGTACATCAGCCTGCAACCTATCCATATGAGATCACGAGGTATGTCCCATGCCCCCGCGTCTGATGATCCCCGGCCCGGTTGAACTGGAAAAAGAGGTGCTGGATACGCTGGCGCAGCCGGCCCAGGCCCATTATGGTGCGGCCTGGCTGGAGGTGCATAACGAAACCATCGGCCTGTTGCAGCAAGTGTTTGAGACCCGTAATCACCTGCATATACTGCCCGGCTCTGGCAGCCTGGCGATTGACGCGGCTGCCCACTCGGCCTTTCTCCCTGGCGAAACCGTCATTGTTGGCAACAACGGTTGGTTCGGTGAGCGCATCACCGACATCCTCAAGTCCAATGGTGTCAACGTTGTGCCGGTGCAGTCGGATCCGCGCCAGCCGCTCGATCCGCAGGATTTCAAAAAGGCGCTACAGGCGCACCCGGAAGCCGTCGGCGTCGCAGCGGTTCATCTGGAAACCTCGACCGCGCTCCTCAATCCCATTCGTGAGATTGCTGCTGTCACCCACGAACACTCAGATGCGCTGCTGCTGGTCGATGCCGTGACCGGGCTGGCCGGAGCCGAACTCAAGACCGATGAGTGGGGCATTGATCTGTGCGTCTCGGCGTCACAGAAAGCGCTGGGCGGCCCGGCAGGGGTGGGCTTCGTGGCCGTCAGTGATCGTGCCTGGCGCAAGATGGATCAGCGAAACGATGAACCGCGTAGCTGGTATCTCGATCTCAAGCGCTGGGAATGGTTCGCCCTGAACTGGGGCGACTGGCATCCCTTCCCGGTCACTATGCCGACAGCCGTCGTGCTGGCGCTGCGGGTGGCGCTGCGTTCACTGTTGAAAGAAGGCGTCGCTGTCCGGCGCGAACGCTATGCCCGTATGGCGCATATCCTGCGCGATGGCCTGTATGACCTGGAGATGCCGCTGTTCGTGCCTGAACAACTAATGGCTCCCATTCTGACCGCCGCTTACTGTCCCGAAGGCATCACCTCGATTCAGGTTCGGGATTATTTGCTGAACGAACACAACCTGCAAATCACCACCGGCTTTGGCCCCTTCAAAGAGCAGGTCTTCCGCGTCGGGCATATGGGTGGGGCGCTGACTGAAGCCGATATGACCCATCTGGTGACGGCATTGCATCAGTTCATGGCGCTGCAAGTAGCTAACTGACGGCGCAGCAGCCACAGCGGTGAGGGCGCAGCGCCTTGCGCCTCATCCAATAAACCTTATCCTAACACTTTCTCATGTTGTGGTAAGAATTTTTGTGCTATGATTGACTTGGTAATTTAAAGCCAAGTGGGTATTGCGGTGACAGACGACGACATACTGGCTAAACTGCGGGACATCTGCCTGTCTCTCCCCGAAGCAACAGAAGGCGAGGGTGTCGGGGCACCGACTTTTCGCGTGCGCGACAAAATCTTTGCCATGCGTCATCCCGCAGAGGGACGGCCTTCGCTATGGTTCAAGGCCCAGCGTGGCGTTCAGGAGACTTTGGTCGCGGATGATCCGCAGCGTTATTTTGTCCCACCCTATGTCGGGCATCACGGTTGGGTCGGGACATGGCTGGATATTGAGGTTGAATGGGAGTGGCTGCGCGACTGGATCGAACAGAGTTACTCCCTCACAGCACCCAAAAAGTTGATCGCTCGGATGACCAAACAGCAAAATCAGCAGCAAACCCACCCCTAGTCGGTTGCAGCAAAAATGCCTGATTAACCCCCCGACTCCACGCCATCATCAGACGAAAACGACCAGCCAGTCATTCGTGACAGCCTGGTTTCAGGATAAAGGTCTGACGACTGTGGCGACACTCGTTGTTCCCCTCGCCCTGAGGGAGAGGGGCCAGGGGTGAGGGCTTTGCCCGGAAGATCACTTATTCAAATACTTCTCGTGCCATTCGACGCCGTCCCACGAGACGATCTTGTGTTCCGGCGTGACCTTGACCAGATAACGCGGACGATCCATCGTGGGCACCAGATACTCCGGACCACGTGGGCCGAGATACCTCACCGACATCCGCTGACCGATTTCCAGGCATTTCCCTTCCATCCGCGCTGGCCCAAAGATAATTTCCGCCTGACCCCGCATCAGCACCCGGGTATAGGTACCGCTGTCCAGTGCACAGGATACCGCCACTCTGGGGTTAGCCTTCAGGTGCTTGACGAACACCGTCTTTTCGCGCGGAATGATGTACATGGCCTCGCCGTCCCATTCCTGCCAGACCGGGGTGATGTAGGGAAACCCGTTCTCATCAATCGTCGCGATGCGGGCGACCACTGGCCCAGCCAGAAATTCTATCATTTCTTCCGGCGTCAGGGCGCGCATCTTGCCCATCCACTCGGCATGTTGTGTTTCACTCATCGTCTTGCGCCTTTCAGGGTGGAAAATGACTCAGGGCAAGTTTGCCGATATTCGGTTGAAAGCGCAACAGTAATGGTCTGAAGCGATGGTTAGAGGGCAAGGCATGTCATCCTTGCCCTGGTAGAAATCTTATGGCGTGGGCGTTTCCGTCGGTGTGGGTGTGTGGGTTTCCGTCAGGGTCGGCGTGACCGTCGCGGTCAGGGTTGGCGTGAGTGTTGCTGTCTCGGTCAGCGTCGGTGTCGAAGTAGCCGTCAACGTGGCTGTGAAGGTTGGACTGGGCGTCCAGGTCGGTGTGAAGGTTGCCGTCACGATCACCTGCTGAATCTGGGTGACGATCACCGTTGATTGTACCGGAATAGCCGTTGGCGGGATGGGTGTAGGGGGTGGAGGCTGCGTTGGCTGCGGTGGTTGAGTCGGCTGAACAGGGGGAGCCTGCTGCGCCGGATTGTTCGATCCTGATGAGCTGCTGCCCGCTTCGGCCTTTTCCGGTGTCTCAGTTGGAGTTGTGGTCGCCGTGTAGATGAGTTCCGGTACCACCCGCTGATGGGTTGCTACCCAGATGGCCGTGCCGGTTGCGCCCCAGGGATCGGGCGTCGTCGTTTCGGTGATGGTCGCTGAAGGGGTGGCGATAATCGCGGTGGGTACCATGAACAGTGGCAGATTGCCCAGCGCATTACCATCGGCATACGGTGACGAATACAGCACCAGGTTGAATGTCAGAATATCTCCTGCTGCGCCGGGTCCCATATTGACATTGCTGATGACCACCGCTGGTGAGACAGCCTCCTGAATGCGCGCCAGAAAATTCATCAGGTAACTGGGTGATCCTTCGACCTGTAAACGGAACAGGCTGGTTGAGTAGGGCGGTTGTTCGGTGACTGGGGTGGGGTTCGCTCCGGGATTGGCGTTGGCGGCGGCCATCATTGGCACCTGCAGACTGGTGATCTCGACGCCGCTGTCGTTGGCATACTGATACAGGCGGTTGAGCAGGTCATTGACCTGGACATCGGTCAGAAACGGTACACCCTGGGCAACGAGAGTTGAAGAAGCGCGCTGCAACTGGTTTTCCAGGAGCGAGGTATCGCTACTGGATTCGACCAGGGTTAACGTCGCTTCGACAGCCTGTTGACCGCTGACGATGTCGGCTGAGAGTTGATCGTAAGCGCGCCATTGCGGGGCGACCACTGCCATACAGAAGAAGATATTTGCCAGCCCGATCAGAAAGATCATCATGCCGGGCAGGAGTGAAGCGCGGCGGGCGCGCAGGTTTTCGGTCAGGTTTTCCATGGTTACGATCCCGGAGTCATATTGAGTTCGATCACAATACTGAACTGGGCGATGCGGGTGGTGCTGGCGGTTGTGCCATCCGGGGCAGTGGGTTGAACGGTATTGAGCGCCTGGATCGTGACCCGGCTGAAGAAGCCGCTCTCGCGCAGACGGGTGGCATAGGCCATGACCTGCATTTCGTCGATGCCTTCACCGGTGAGGGTAATCAGTTTGTCCTGTTGCATCAGGCGCGAGAGCTGCATCAGGCGGATGTCGAAATCGCCAATCACCCGGATCAGTGCAGGCCAGTTGATGTACTGCGCTTTCAGACTTTCGGACGCGCTGCGCAGCGCTGCACTCTCGGCCATGACACCCCTCATCTGATCCATCAGGGCTTCGCTGGTGGGGTTGGCCTGTGGCTCGGCTGCCAGCGTGGTCTGGATGGTCTCCAGTTGTGTCTCCAGCGAGTTCTTGCCCTGGCGGATGGTATTCAGCGCCAGGAACATAATCCCGAACAGAATCAGCATGGTGAGTGCCAGCAGCCACAAGGCCAGGGGGGATGTTGCGCCACCGGTTGACGGCGGTTTGGGTTCGAGTTCGTCGAAGTCTTGTGTCGTCACAGCCTGACAGTCCTCAGATAAATGGGTTGTAGATCAGCGCGATGAGTGCGCCCAGACACAGATAGGGTGCATAAGCAAAGCCGGAGCGACGCCCCCGCAACATCAGCCAGATGGCGGCCGCTGCGCCACTTCCTGCTCCGATCAGTAAGGCCCAGATCAGACCGGGAAAGCCGAAGGCCAGCCCGATCAGCGCTGCCAGCTTGATGTCGCCCCCGCCGACGCCATTGGGCATCACCCAGGCTGTGACCAGGAAGGCCGAGAGGGCAAAAGCACTGCCGATCAGCGCCGAGAGCAGTCCATCCGGCAGCCAGATCACATACACCACCAGCAGGATGGCCAGCGCTGGATAGGTCATGATATTCAACACCAGACGGTACTTGAGATCGATCAGCGTCACCAACAACAGGAACGTGAATGCCCCGGCCACGATCAGCCCGCTGGTCGACAAACCGTAACGCTGGACGGCATACACGAAAAACAATCCGCTCCCAAGTTCGGCCAGCAGCCGCAGCGAGATCTTGCGCTGCCCCCGTGCGACCAGCCACAGCGCGGGCCGCTGGTCAGTCGGCGTGGTCTTTTTGCCAGCGATCTGTGGCAACCAGTCGGCGGCCAGGCTCATCAACCATCCGAGAATGATGCCGACGAGAAGGGCGATTAGTGTGAGTTCCATCGTCTATTTCACTCTCAGTTTGCCAGGTAAGCGGATCGAGAATTCAGCGCCGCCATCTTCGCGGTTGCGGGCGTTGATCGTCCCATGATGCGCTCCGATAGCTGTACGGGCGATTTCCAGCCCCAGCCCCAGCCCGGCCCGCATTCCGGTCAGTTGTGGTCCGCGACGGAATTTGGTGAACAGGTCTGGTAAATCCTGCTCAGGGATGCCCACGCCGCTGTCGCAGACCTGGATCAGCGTGCCATCGTAACTATAGTTGACGATCACGGTGACGACCGACTCCGGGCTGGAGAACTTGATGGCGTTATCCAGTAATGCCTGGATGCCACTTTGTAACAACCGTCCATCGGCCTGGATCAAGTAGGCTTCCCCGACGGTCTGGCAGTCAAAAGTTATCTGCTGTCGCTGGGCAGCTTCCGCCTGGGTCTCAATAGCTTTGGCGATAACATCGGTCACGTCCAGGGGGCTGATATCCAGCATCGGTTCTTCACAAAGGGCAGTGCTTTGGATCATGCGGACGCTCAGATGGTGCATCTCAGTTCCCGCTTCAAGAATGGTGTTGACGAGTTCACGTGTGTCGATGTCCAGCCCGCGTGTGCCCTGCAACAGTCCGGCATATCCCTGCGCGGCCTTGAGCAGGTTGCGCATCTCGAAAGACAGGCCATAACGCAGCGCGGTGACCACCTTGATGTGGCGGGTGAGTGAGTCATGTGCCACGCGATACAAGCGCGCATTCTGCACCGCCACTGCCGTCAGGTCAGCGATGTAGGACATAATCCGTTCATCACGTTCAGTGAATATTTCGCCAGGGCGACGATGCGCCGCCGACAATACACCGAAGGTCATGCCCCCGGCGCTCAAGGGGACATAGATCACGGCTTCGACCAGATAACCGGTCTTGATCTTGATCGGGTCGCCGGTATCGCGATGAACGCGCAGGGGTTGTCCACTGCGAACGACTTTCCCCGCCAGCGTATCATTGATCGGCAGGCGATGAACCCGGCTGTCGCGCTCGCCCTGTACTGATTGCAACACCAGTTCGCCGGTGTATTCATCTACCAGCCAGATGGTGATTTCATCCGATGGGGTGAAGCTCATCACCATATTCATGGCTTCTGTCAGCGCTTGCTCCAGATCGAGGTGCGATGTGATGGTGCAGGCAATTGATGCCAGCGACTCGGCCATATCCCGATGTTCCTGCGGTTCCGGGAGCGTGCCGGGTCGATTGATGATCTTGATGACGAATTCCAGCCGCCCCAGCTTGACGATGTCGCCATTCGACACGCTGTAGGGAGCGTTCGCGCCGATGGCATGACCATTGATCCAGGTGCCGTTGGTGCTTCCCTGGTCAATCAGATACAGATGCTTATCGGTTGGTCGGAGCAGCGCATGACGCCGTGAAACGCCTAGTTGCGCGGCATCGACTGAATTGAGAATGGATGACTCAGGGTCGGTATTGCGCCCCAGTACCACCTCTCCATTCAGGTCAAGGTTGATGATCTGGCGCGAGTCGAACGTCATGCTCAGTGTGACGCGCCAGGTGCAGGGATGGTTCGGGTCCGGATACGGCACTGGCCGAAAGATTTCATTATCCTGTTGCTGAATCTGTTCGCGCCAGATTTCGTCGCGCAGCTCAGAGGTGACTTTGCGAATTGCGTCATTGGTGTAATCCATCATCTTTTCCCTTTAGCGCGCCATTTCATGCATCTGGTTAGCGATTTCGCTGGCGAATCTGGCGAGTGTTTCAGCCTTCACCGGTTCATGACCTTCCATCAGCAGGTTGTAACGGGCGATGGCCTCTTCATCGACAAACACACTGTTCAATAAGTCCTGCATCGCGCTCGATGGCGCGCTGGGGTCGCCGGTCGGCTTGGCTTCGGCCTGGGGTGCTGCCGCTGGTACAGCCGGTGGCATCGGAATTGTCTTGACTGGTGGCGCGGCGGCCACTGCTGCGGCTGGCGTTGTCGTCTTTTCTGGATTGGTCACTGGCTGGACACGCCCCGGACGACTGGGTTTACTAGGCCTATCATCGCTCTCGGCGTCTGGTTCTTCGCCGGTCTGCAGCTCGGCAGCGGCCAGCAGGGCGCGTTCCTCAGCCTGTTTACGCCGGTTTTCCTGCATCACCTTGACTCGGGGCACCAACATCAGAACGACGACGACCAGCATCATCACCCCAACCAGACCGAGTCCGATCAGTATCAGGCCTTGTTCCAGCAGCAGATCCATCGTCGCCATGATATGCTCCTAGCTCTTCAGGATGCCGGAGACCATCACCGGCACGACCAGCAGGCTGACACCAGAGATGAACAGTGTCAGCGCCATGTACAGGAAAACCTTCAGCTTGTAGCCCCCATCACAGAAAATGATGGCAGCCGCGTTGACCAACGCCTGGGTAACAATCATCACCAGCGTAATCAGCGTCAGAAATTGCAGTTGTTCCGGCGTGAACTCGGCCATGCCCAGGCTCATCTGTGGGCGATTCGCCATCTCTTCTGCCGTGGGCATCAGCGTCTTGACCATTGCGGCGAAGCTCTGCACGATGGAAAGGACGAACACCATCAGCCCGGCTACCACGGCCTGCATTACCGTCGTTAGCGCCGAGAATGTGCTGGCGGTCATGCTCCGTTTGGCGCGCAGTTGGGATGTTTTGGCGGTGAACAATGAACACAGGTACCCCACGCGCTCCGGGTCGCCGCCGATCTTGATCGCCCCATAGAAAATGTCGACCACTTCGCTGATGAGTTTGCTGCCGGTTTCGAGGCCAAACTTATGCCAGCAGACTTCGGGTTCGACCAGTGCCTGAAGCCGCTTGCTCAGGCGATCAATGTCGGGTTCCAGTGTCGGGAATGAACTCAGGTCGATGCGGGTGAGCGCCTGCTTGAGCGTCGTCCCGGTCGAGGTTGCCATGCTGCCGGCGGAGCGAAGGAAGGTGCTGAACTCAGCATCCTTCTTGCTGGTCTTCTGGTCGCTCTTGAAACTGATGATGCCAATGGGGAGCACGCTGATCGCGCACAGGATCAGCACCCAGCCTGGATTGAGCTGCAAGATATAGAGCGAGGCAGCCATCGCCAGCGTCAGCGGTGCGATCAGCTTGAACAATCGCATCGCCTTTTGCTGTTCTGCCGCGCCGACGGCGGCCCTGACGGTCATGGTCTCACGCGGAGCCGAGCGGAAAATGATCCATACGCTGAAACAGCCGAGCATGATACCGGCGAACACCATGCCCGAAATCGAAGTCGGATCAGTGGTGTAGATCATGGCCGTCACCAACTGAATGATGATGATGAGTGCGGTCGAGATCACGATGGACGAGAACGCGTTCGTCCACTGTTTCAGCCCTTCCAGGTCACGCTCATAGCGATTCTCATATTCCTGTGACTGCACCTCGGCCTCGCGCGCCAGGAAATCAGATAACGGCTCGCCTGAGCGCAGTGCATCCGACAGGCGCAGCAGAAAGCTCTTCATGTTATCCGACTTCGACTTGATGCCAACGCGACGGCAGGCATCGGCATAGTCCAGCCGGAATTCTTCCACCAGCGTGTTGATGGCACCGAAATACTGGGCAGCCGGATTATCGGATTGTGCGGCGATCTGAAACACCTTGGAGCGCGAAATCCCGGATGCAGCCATCGCTGACATATAGGTCAACTGATAGAACATCTGGAAGGGCGCGACTACCTTAAAGGAGTTTTTGTCGTCGCGCTTCGGCAAGGACTTGGAAGAGTTCATGGAAGTCCGTGACTCCTTTTTCTTTGTGTAGCTTTTCGAAAATCTTGGCGCGGCGTTTCACTTCGTCGTAGATTTCCTTACGACGATGGGGCGGGATGCCGCGCTTGAGGGCGATCACCTGCTCCAGCAGATAACTGTTCATGTAACCGGGAAACTCGAAGACATCGGTGGCCGGGTTCCAGCGGAAGGCTTCCAGAAAGGAGAAGCTCTCCGAGACCGGGTCGTAGCCAATGATCTCGTTGATACTCATCACGCGCCGGGCTGATTTGCCATCGGCCAGCCGGACTGCCGACTGAATGATTGCCAGATTCAGGTTGTCAATATAGGTCTTGGGAATGTTGATCGGATCGCCGGTCAGACGTTGAATCAGCTTCTCAACCGTTGCGGCGTGAAACGTAGACATGACGCCGTGACCGGTCTGCATCGCCTGGAAGGCCACGACGGCTTCGACGCTGCGGATCTCACCGACGATGATCATTTCCGGGCGTTGGCGCAGCGCCGCCTTGAGCAATTCAAACATGCCGACATCGCTGCCCTTTTTCTCGCCACCGCTGCTGCGCGTTGATTCCTGGACCCAGTTCTTGTGCGGCACCTGGACTTCCGGCGTGTCTTCGATGGTGACAATCTTGGCATCCGGGCGAATGAAGGTGGTGATGGCATTCAACAGGGTGGTCTTGCCCGAAGCGGTTGCGCCGACCACGAAGGCATTCATGCCGGCTTCCAGCATCAGAGAAAGATAAGCCGCCATGGTGTAGTTCAGGCTGCCGAATTCAACCAGTTCAAAGACGCTGGTCGGAGTGCCGGAGAATTTACGTATGGTGAAGTTGCTGCCACGCTTGGAAATCTCGCGTCCATAGACGATGTTGATACGCGAGCCATCTGGCAGGATAGCATCTACTAGCGGGTTACGCACCGTCACCGGGCTTTTGATCCACTCACCCAGCCAGACAGCGAAGTTATCCACATCATCCAGATCGGCGAAACAAATCGAGGACTGCACACTCTTGAAGATCTTATGTTCGATGAAGATATGACCTACGCCGGAACAACTGATGTCCTCGATGTTGTTGTCCAAGAGCAGGGGTTGTAAGACACCCAGACCAATCTTGTCGCGAATGACCCGATACTGAACCGCCTGAAGTTCCTCCGGCGTTACAGTGATGCGCTCGATTTTTGATTTGCCATTGCTCGATTTGCCGTTGCTATAGGCGCGCTGAGTGGTACAGATGCCATCGAGCAGTTGGAGCAGCAGCGCTTTCTTCTCTTCCTTGTCTTCGGTGCGACCAATCTCTTCCGCCCAGGCCACCAGTCGTTCGTCGATCTGGGGCATCAGGTGGTCAATATTGACGACGGTTGTCGGTTCGATGGGAATGTAATGATCACGTGCGCCAGTCGTATCCGGGAAGATGTGGACGAACAGGCCATCCTTGATCGGATAGATGAAGTTGCGGTAATCCTTTTGACCCAATGATCGGGGTGGCTTTGCGTGATACTCCGGCACACCGATGTCCTCCAGCGGGAGCTGCTGAACATAAGCCGCCAGAAAAGGCGATTGATCGCAGGCGGTCAGCAGTGCTTCAGGCAGAACCTCGCGCAGGCTGTCATCAACATAGAAGCGCGGTGTTGTATCCGGGGCGAAGGGGAGAATGGTATGCGCCATAATTAACCTCGTGCCTTGCTGATCGGGATGACACGCATACCCCAGCCCGGCTCAACATCAAAGCCAACGATGGCGCCGGTAGCACTGGCTGCGCCCCGAATCTTGGCAACTTCCAACGTTTTCACCAGGCGCTGACCATCCTGTTCCGTGCGCAGTTGCAGATGCGCGTCGCACATGGAACGAATCGGATTGACCAGGTCGCTGCCGACTGCCTGAGCGTGCAGCGTGAGGATAACGGTCAGGCCTTTGCCACACAGTTTTTTGCACTCTTCAAAGAAGTTCAGGATCAAAGTCGGATTGGTCTGATTGGCGATGGCCGAGGTGAACGAATCGACCACCACCACATCACGACCTTTTTGCGAACGCAGCGCATTGAGCAGTCGGTTCGGGGCATCGCTGCCGATACGGGCCAAGGCTATGGGATAAATCTTCAGGCGTCTGACCAGCAGGTAGTCCACCACATCCATATCGATGCTCTGCATCTGACTGAGCAGGCTCTTGACCGTATTCTCGCTGGTAAAGGTGGAAACCTTGAACCCGTTCTTGAGCGCCCCAAAGAGAATCTGTTGTGAAAGGACGGATTTACCGGCTCCAGAACTGCCTTCGATCAACGCGAGCGAGCCGGCGGGCAAGCCACCACCCATTTTGCCATCCAGCTCGGCATTGCCGGATGAGATGATTTTGCGCGAGATTTTTTCACTGGCTGGCATGATTGCGACTCCTTACGGCACCGTGATGACGAATGTATAGGGGCCAATGACCGTCTCGCCGTCGCTGATGGTGAAGGCAAAACTATCCGTTCCACTGCCCATATGGCTGTATGCCAGCAGGTTATTGTCAATATCGGCCTGGGTGAAACTTGCTCCCAGGGTAAGAAGCCCCTGACCCGGCGGGGTTGTGATGGTATAAACCAATTGTGAGGCGGTGTTATCCAGGTCATCCGCTTTCAATTCAGCGGAGGTGAGTGCGATCGTGTCGCCAGCCATGATCGACACCCCTAGATTGTGGGTCAGGGTGGGGGGGCGATTGCGGGTTGCAAAGGCATTCACACTCACTCCTTGATCGGTTGCCAGGGTCAATTGGATGGTCGATCCAGGTGCGATGGGCGGCAGCACCGGCATCACCACAGTGACGATTTCGCCGGGGTTCAGGATGCCCGGTTCGTAGGTTTCCGGTGTGATCGCGTCCACGCGAATATCGCTGATCTGCCATTGTCCTGGTGATAATGGGCTTGTACTGTGAGCCAACCAGTTAATGTGATGGCTGCTCGGCGAACCGTTGTCGGTGTATTGCAGGATGGCATCCCAACGCTGGAAGTCTGCTAACCGGGTTTGCCCGCTGTTGCGGATGCTCCACTGGATTTCTGTGCCACCGCTGACAATCTGGGCACTGACGGGCGTTAGCTGCGTTCGGCTTAATGTATCCTGCCGAGCCTGCATGGCCTGCCAGCTCACCGCCATCATTTCCTGCGACGAAAAAGTAGCATAGGAAAGTGAAAGCACGGCAAACAGGACAATAAAAATGATGACAACCGCCGTGAGTACACTGTCCATGTTCTATAGCCCCAGATAATAGTCGGCTGATACGCCTTCCGGCGTCCCGATCTTGAAGAAGTATCGCCCCTGAGGCAGCGTCATCGCATAATGAATGGTGATCCGTAAGGTGTTGGTCGGCTGCCACTCGCTGCCGTTCTCGACATTCCAGGTCCAGTAGGGGTAGTTGGTGCCACCATAGGGCAGGCGCGTGAAATTACCTTCCGGTCCAAAGAAAATATCGAGATTGTTCAGGTCGACGATGCGCGACTCGCCTACATTCTTGACCCAGACAAAGACTTCAAATTCACTGTTGCCGTTCGTATTCTGCCACCAGCCGCTGCTGTCGATTTCAGCCGCTGCGTGGATGACCCGGATTTGTGTGTCCATCTGGACGCTGGCACGGTTTGCCATGCTGGCAATCGCTTCCCCGCCCTCGACAATGGCCGGGTAGGCTGCGTTGAAGAGCAAGGTTGCCAGCACCATCCCAATCACAATGAACATGGCAGTGGTTATCGCTTTATCCATAGGTCGAACGCTTCTTGCTAATGCCAGCACCAGCGTTGTGGATACCTGCGATCAAACGCAGCACCAGGCTGTTCTGTTCAGGAATGGATGCCGCGGTTTCAGCTTCAGCCGGTGTGGTGGCTTTGGGCGCAGTCCGGTTGGTCGCGGATTTGGCTGCATCGCTGGATTTGCTGGGTACGGTTTGGCTGGCTGCGGAAGTGCGTGTGCGTGCCTGCGTGTTGGCTGGTTTGGCCGGAGCTTGAGGCGGCGTGACCCCTTTCTGCGGCGGCTGACTTGGTTTCGGTTGGTTGGCAACTGGGTTGCGCGCTGCCTTTGGTCGGGGCGCTGCTTCTGTGTATTGCGGACGAGTGATGTCAGGCGGTGGAGCAGCCGGCACTTTGACAGCCCGCACCACCGCCGGTTGCGATGTGGGTTCCTGGGCGTGCTCTTCTTCAGAGTTGATCCGCACCTGGCGTACCGGGTTTTGCCAGCGGGTGTGGTCACCATCTTCGGTCGCCAACACTGCCGAACGGACGTCTGGACGGGTGGATGGCGCTGACCGGTGATCGTCGTCAACTCTCAGATCAGGATAGCTGCGAGTCAACAGCGTTTCCTGTATATCCAGCAGGGTTGCCTGGATCTGTACTTTCAGCAATTCCACTTCTTTTTCCAGCTCCTCGACACGTTTTTCGAGGTCCATGAGCGTCTACTTTCTTCCACTTACGCACACTGGTTACAACAAACGAGTTGCCCCACTAGCACGGCCAGGTGAGTGGGGCAACTCTGTCTACGCCCAGATTGGGAGCGATAAGACCGTAATGAAGTTGCTGATGGGTTGGCCGTGCTTTATGATATGATTGGTGATACCGAGAACGTTTCGTGCGTTTTAGGTGACCGGGGGACGGCGATTGGTTGGTAGCCTGCCGTCCCTCGCCTCGCGCTTGCGCGGTTTAGCGCAGATCCATGAAGGTGTCGATAGCGGCCGGGGTCGTGCGGTTCAGTTGCAGCACTGCACCTGACGGCGGCTTGATCTCCAGCGTGAAGGCCGTCTTCGGTCCCAGGGCGACGGGAATGGGCGCGGTCACTTCGGCGCGTTCGCCTTCTTCGAGCATATCATCGGCTGCGGCACCATCCGTATGCACCGGGAACGTGACAGTCCAGGTGGTGATGTTCTCATAATTGGCGGCATCGCGGTAGCTGATCAGGACGACGCGATTGGTGGTGCTCATGTCAATCGGTTCGCCACCGCTGACCAGGCCGAGGGTGAAGACGACATTGTTGACCTGATTGGCTGCGGTGCTCTCGCCGATCACGGTGCCGATCACATTCATCGACGACTGCACGCCTTCGAGACCCGAATAGATGGCTGCTTCGCCTTTTTCGGTTGAAGCAGAACCAGCCGACAGAATGGCGAAGGCAAAGACGGATGCCACGACGATAAAGGCGATCAGAATGATGGCGGCTTCGAGAGCGGCCTGACCTTGTTCATCACGATTCAGACGATTGATTGCGAACATGTTGTTTCTCCTCCTGGAGAGTATTAATGAACGAAAATGAAAACAGGTGGTTGGTGATGTTATGAGTTGTGCTGGCCGTGCTATCCTCCAAATCTAGAGTGAATGAAGAGTTGAGGATGATTGCGAATTTGTGTTTACGTTTGTGTATCCTCATCTGTTTATAGAGTAATGGCACTTCAATTTACGGTCAATGAAGATCATTTCATTACAATCTTAATTATTACGAAAAGTGATGCACTCTCATCAATCACTCATTTTTAGACTATTTGTTCTAATCAATATCTGGTAAAGATATACGTTAATTGTTAAATCTTTACCAGGTATTGATGTTCGCTATGAAGTAGGGTGGAAGGGAGACATTCTCCCCTAAGAACGCTTGATGACGGCAGTGACCAGGGTGCCCGCGTTGGGTACGCTCTGGATTTCTAACTTGCTGTTGAAGAGTTCCAGCAGACGCTGGGTAATCGCCAGTCCCAATCCACAGCCTTGCTGTTCGTACTGTTTGCGGTCAAACTGATTGAAGGCAGCAATATGCCGTGACTGCTCTGGGGTCATGCCACGCCCATGATCCTGGACTGAGAGGCGATAGTGTCCATTCTGAACCTGGCCGCAGATTTCGACAGCACTCCCTGGTTTCGAGAACTTGAAGGCATTGTCAACGAGTTCCTCGGTTATCTTCCGAAGGGTGGTTTCACCAATGGTTACAGGCGCATTTACCAAAGATCCAAGCCTCAGATCACCTTCGCGTTCATGACGACTTGCCATGTCATGGGCAATGAATTGCGCCAAAGTTCCTGGCGTGCTCGTACCAGGTTCATGGCTAATTCCCTTAACTGGATCTGCCACCAGGCCTTCCAAACGGGCAAATAACAGGTAATTCTCGATAGTATGATGCAAGCGCTCGCCACCCGAAATGATGCCGCTAGTCATGCTCCTAATCTGGTCCGGTGTGAGATTGTCGGCATCCATTGCCATCAACTCGGCAAATCCCAGTATCCCGACCAGCGGCGTTCGCATTTCATGTGGCAGACTGGATACCAGTCTTTGACGCAGACTATTGACTGCTGTTTCGGCTTCTTGCTTAAGGCGCTCCTGTTTCTCAAGGCGGGTGTGAACGGCACTAAGCATTTCCGAATGGGTGAAGGGCTTTGTGATATAGTCATCGGCTCCCAGCGACATCCCTTTGCGGATATCCTGCCGATCCGCTCGGGCAGTCATGAAGATAAAGGGTGTCATTGCTGTAGATTGATTGACCTTCAGCTCCAGTAGTACGCGATAACCGTCGAATTCTGGCATCATAATATCGCATAGAATAATGTCCGGTTGGTGTTGCAATGCGGCTTCGATACCGCGCCGTCCATTTTCAGCCCCGATTACTGTGTATCCTTCAAATTGCAGGATGTCGATGATTTCTTCACGCAATGCGTGTTCATCATCAATGACCAAAACTGATGTCATAGCATTGTCTCCATTGCGTCTATGCGCAGCTCAAACTTCATTTGGCTCGAATTCGTCAGCAAAAATCGAAGGGTCGATGTCAAATGCGGGAATAGCTCTGGTCACTGGAAGCCTCACCTCAATCCAGAGCTTTTCCGGCAAGAATGATCGGATCGTTACGGTTCCTCCATGAATTTCCACAATGCGTCGGAAGATGTCCCAACCGGCAAAGGATTCATGCAAGTTCTCAAGCTGCAATATTTCCGGCTCAGCAGTAGCACGGTCAAGATTACAGATGCGTAACTGTGTCCACTGCTGGTCGCTCGACTGTGTGATGTGCAGGGGGTTGCCATTGTCGGATACATCTAGCGCCACTGCGATGAGTTCGGCAAGAGCGTGTTTCAGTGGATCAATCTGGCTCTTTACCATCTGAAAACGGTCACGTGCTTCGGTGATGATGTCCTGCTCGCGGTTGTGGGTAGCAAAACGGCGGGCAAGTGGCAATGCCGAAAGAACAATTCCCCAGATTGGCAATATCTTGCCTTGCAGCAGGACGCTTTCCCGGTTTAACGTTTGTGTCTCGAGCTGGGTCAGGTAAACCATGCGATCGACAATATGGCTCAGGCGTTCAGTGCCAGTATGCAGCGAATCCATCAGACTTTGCAGCATCTCTTCTGACATATGGTTGATCTGCTGGGCAATCATTTCCTGTACGGATTGTAGAGAAGTCAAGGGCAGTTTCAGTTCGTTAACAATCAGATTTGCCAACTTGTGACGGGTGCGATACATCTCGGCGCGATAGACATCATCAATGGCGCTGCGGCGATCCAGGCGCGACTTGACAGCTGCAAGCAACTCATGCTGAGTGAATGGCTTGGTGACGTAATCGTCTGCCCCCAGTTCCATACCATGCCGGACAAACGACCGATCCGCGCGCGCGGTCAGGAAAATGAACGGCACATCAGCAGTAGTGTAATCATCGCGCAGTGCCATAAGTACCTCATATCCGTCCATCACAGGCATCGTGATATCACAGATAATGAGATCCGGTTTGGTCTCGCGGGCGATGTTGACACCCTGCTGTCCGTTTTCAGCACTTTGCACTTCGAAACCTTCAAAGCGCAATGTGTCAACGATTTCCTCTCTTAAAGGCTTTTCGTCCTCAATGACGAGTAGGTGGGTCATGGCGTTGTTTCCTCAATTGGTATAGGTAGGATGATAGAGAATTCAGTTCCTAAACCGACTTCGCTGGTAACTTCAATTCGACCGCCGTGCTGTTCTACCGATTGCCGTGCAATCGCCAGCCCGAGTCCGGTCCCTGAAATAGTGCCAACATTACTGGCACGATAGAACATCTCGAACAGATGCCGCAGTTCCTCACTCGGAATGCCGATTCCTTCGTCTCGGATACGCAGGATGATCCGAGTTTGATGGTTTTCCACGTTGACCCAGACCTGGCTGCCAACCGGTGAATACTTGATCGCATTGGAAAGTAGGTTGGTGATGGTTTTTCGCATCACTTTCTTGTCAATTACGAGTAATGGACAGGTCTCAGGTTGTGAAAAGTGGATCTGATGCGATCCAGCACAGGTAGTCTGGACTTCTTCGACCAGCGATGCGCAGAAGGTGTGGAATTCAATCAATTCTGGGTGGAACTCGCATTTGCCAGCCTGAGACCGCGCCAGTACCAGCACATCATCCATAATCTCAGTCAGGTGTCTGATTTGAATTCGAATCTTGTCCAGGCGACCTCTGATTTGGTCAGTGTTCATGCGATCCCAGTAAGAGTCCAGCGCATCTGTCGCAGCCTGAATGGTTGCTAGTGGTGTGCGAAACTCATGCGATGCCATCAGGATGAAGCGCGATTTGATTTCCCCTAGCTCTTTTTCACTTTCCAGTGCCAGCCGTAACTGATCTTCAACTCGCTTGCGTTCAGTGATGTCACGGATACTGCATACCAGTGAGGCTACGTGTTTTTGGATCGGCGAAACGATGATGTCGGCATCGAAAGTGGTGCCATCCCATCGCTGCGCCTGCACCTCCATTCGTCGTGCTACGGGTCTACAAACGACTTCTGCCAGCCCCATCTTGAATTGATCCTGAAAGCCATCGACGATGAAATCAACCATCGGTTTGCGAAAGGCCTGGTCGCTTTCGCAGATGAACTGACTGCAGAATGCCGGGTTCACCTGCCTGATTTTGCCGTTGGTATCAATGACAGCAATCGAATCGCTGGCACTGTTGAGGATGGCTTCGACATGGTTCTTGGATACAGTTAACTCAACGGTGCGTTCGTTAATGCGTCGTTCGAGTTCGAAAGCATATTGCTGCAAAACATCGTAGAGTTGCGCGTTTTCTATGGCAATAGCTGCCTGATTGGCAAAAGCCTGCAACTGTAGACAGTGCCTCTCGGTGAAGAAATCCGTGGTTCTGCTATCCAGATTGAGAAACCCAATCACCTGCCCTCGAATCTGGATAGGCATAGCGATGTGGGACCGTATCCAGCTCGCTGATTCAAGCCAGATCCACTTCGGATCGGCCAGGGTATCCTTTACCAGTGTTGGAAGGCCTGTTTGTTGCATTTCCATCATTAGCGGACGTGACACAATCGGAACTAACTTCCAGTCTTTCTCGAGTCTGGTATTGTAGCCACCTCGCCAATGAGCGATCCGCACGTTATCGCCTTCAATTAGCATGATGTTCGAGCCGTCGTTTGGAACGACCCGGTCTACACTTTCCAGGATTCGGCGCATCACTTCATCCAGATCAAGAGTACGTGTCAACGCGCTGCTGGAAGCGATGAGCGCTTCTGTCATGGCGCGCTCGGCTTCAGCCTCCAGTTGAATTTGCTTCTCTTTAGTGATGTCGTCCTTGACCGCGACATAATGAGTGATTTTTCCATCGGGCGAAATTACAGGCGAGATTGTGGCTTTTTCCCAATACAGGTCCCCATTCTTTTTTCGGTTGCAGAACTCTCCAACCCAGGTTTCCCCTTTTTTGAGCGTTTCCCAAAGATCGCGATAAGTCTGCGGTTCGGTAAAGCCCGATTGAAGTATGCGGGGGTTCTGTCCCTGGGCTTCATGCGATCTGTACCCGGTTAATTCCTGAAAACTTGAGTTGACGTATACGATACAGCCAGTTACATCGGTAATCACAATAGAGGCCGCGCTATGCTCCAAAGCCTGCATGATTGCTTGATATCCTGGTGATGCCTCGACCAGGTCAGCACCGGGTGTTACAGGCATCACGGGATGATTTTCGCCCGATGGCGTAGCGTGTTTTCGTCTCTTGCTCATGTTCGCCTTTAGTCACTTATTGAGCATTTCTACTCCAAATAATTGTAAAGCCGAATTCAGCCCTTTGGGTCACTAGATTAATTAAGATTTTAATGTATTGCGGTTTTTATTTCAATTTTGATATTCCTTGATTGTGCATAACCCACCACAGCGCCGCTTGGCCCAACGTAAGAAACTGCAATCGAAACACGGTTCAGCATTCTTGATTAACATCGGCTTCGAGGAACACAGCACTGCTGTCCGAGCAACCTGGACCTGATGAGGTACACATGAATTCTGGGCCATAGCCTACATGTGCCAGGGCTCATATCCTCGACGGCCTTTCTTAATTCTTTTGGTCGAATAGGCAATACCTGAGTTGATGTATAATCGAATGAATGATTCTTAATGAAGAATGTAATAATAAGTCTGGTGTGACCATTTGCTATACCGCTGGCTGCTATCAGTAGGGAGAAATCGTGTATGACACGTATACTGTTGATTGAAGACGAAGCAGCACTCCGTGAGGAAGTGCTGGATTGGCTTAAGTTCGAGGGGTTCGAGCCTATTGAGGCAGTCAATGGTGTGGATGGCGTAGACAAGGCGCGTCTGCATAGGCCAGAGATAATTCTGTGTGACATTTCGATGCCAAAAATGGATGGCTATGAAGTACTGGTTGCACTGCGTCAGAACGTTGAAACGACACACATTCCGTTCATTTTTTTGACAGCACGTGCGGACAAGACCTTCATGCGACATGGTATGGAGTTGGGTGCTGACGACTATCTAACAAAACCGTTCTCGCGGGGTGAATTGCTTTCTGCTATCCGTGCTCGCTTGGACCGGCATGAGGCTTTGTCTCAGGTGTTCGGTCAGGATGCTGAACAGGTGCGCTCCAGTCTATTGGATCTGGTTTCGAAGGACCTAAAGGCACCTGTCACTTCGATTCGTCTGGTGCAGGATTTGATTGAGCGACAGGTGGATACATTATCAACTGGAGAGTTGAAGGGACTTCTTGATACGCTGCGCCTCGGCACAAATCGCCTGCAACACCTCTCAGAACAATTAATGTAGGCTCATGGGTAGAAAGAGTGCAAACGGACCAGGGATGAGATGAAAGCAACGGAGACGCGCTTGAGATTGACGCGAAACTCATGGATCGCGACATAGCCACTGAGAAAATGCTTGCT
>JALHNT010000096.1:0-11159 GCA_022843385.1 Anaerolineae bacterium
GCCGATGATCCCAACAGCCATCTGCGCCAGCGTCCGCTGCTGACGGTGGATGAAGTCGTTACGCCACAGGTGGGCAACTGCACCATCTTCGCCCGTTACGTCGAAGCAGGCTTTGCCACACAGGTGGTCTTGAATGCCCGTCTCACTCGTTTCTACGAGCGCGACGACTGGAAACAGCGGCTCAATGCGGCGCAGGATGTTCAGCCCCTGCTGCTGGAACGCGGCATCTCGCTCGAACTAAAACCAGTGGAAGCTGTTGCGCCCGCCGAAACGATAGCAGTTGCCAGTCCGACCCTCGAACTGGCGGCATCTGCGCTCATGGTGAAGATTGCCAATGAAGCGCAGCAGCAGAGCGGTGGCAGGGTACAGGCAGTCAGTACAGCGGAAATGCGGAAGCAGCGTGACATGCTGCTGGCGAAAAGGAAGGCGGTGAACACATGACCCTTACGAAAAACAAGATCATCCGCGCAATCGGGCGGCGCACGCGGCTGAAGAACCGCGAGGTGCAAGCGATGCTGGAAGCGCTGATTGAGGTCTGGACTGAAGAATTAGTCAAAGGTGGACGTATAGAATTAGAAAACTTCTTTGTGTTAAAGACAGAGCGTATTGATCGAGGCGAAAACGCAGGAGTGCTCCTAGTTTCCAGTTCGGCACTAAAGCCTCCGCGCTTCATTTGGCGTGTCACTTTGCATACTAGCAAACATCTAAAACTGCTTCTAAAGAAGAAATAAAAGAACGTATAGATGATAAAACCAAATTTGGTTTTCAGCACTTAATCGAGAAAAATGAAACAAGTTATTTGTGATGAATGTCACATTCTGTAGAGTGGATTTTGCAAGATGATTAGATCAAAGTATGCAAACTGAATTGAAGGGTAGGCTAAAAACTCTTAAGGAGGTGTTTTACAGTGTCAGGTACTTGGCAACGTCAATCGCTTGTGGCTTTTTCTGCTGGCTATGATGCTGTTGTACAATTATCCGCGTCTTTACTAACCGCGAAACTTCGCTCATCTTTGGATATCCCAATATTTGAGAGTACCTACGATGAGCCATCCGACTTCCATGCGGCTATTCCGGTTCAGCATAATAATACCATTTCAGGAAACGCACTTTTCCTCGCTTCAAAGGAAAATAATTCCGTAGAGATCGTCAATAGTAAGTTTTCACTCCACCATGTAGGAAGATTCCGAAGTGAGGGGGCTGCTGGCGTTATTAAGCTGGCGATTCGGAATCACAAAGCCTCGCCAATCACAATTGTTGTGCAACCAGCGATTGGTGTGTTCATAACACCCACGCCGAAACCCATAACAATTGCTCCTCAGGGCATTGGGTTGCAGGAAATATATGTGGATGGCATACCGTTTGGAAAGAATGATCTTGAACTTCACATAGTTGATATATCGGGATCATCTGAGCAATCTCAATTTATTGGGGAACTCACGGTGGATCCACCAGGATTTCCATTCCCGGAAGGTGGAATACCTCCGCTGGAGGGTGAACAGGAAGGACCGCCCGCAAATTGGCCGGAAAACTTGCCTTACACGGAAGAAGTGGTGATAAGAGAAGAATATGTTTCGAGAACCACTGTTAAGGCATCACCGTCCCCTTCAGCTGTGGATTGTGTCACATCCACTTCAACAGATGTGGTTCTTATCTCCCCAATGCGTTTTCAATACAAAATAGAACACATAATATCCCAACTTATACAACAAACCATCTGGGTTCCTGATTACGAGACAATCACCGACCCTGATGGAAGAACATATAAGAATTACAAGGGGTGGAAACGCCTAGTATCTCATCCAATCACCCGAGAACAATCAGCCACCTTCCGAGAGTATGATACCACAGGTACACTGAAGATTCGTGCGCCGTTACACACACAAATCCATCAGACCACACAGTTTGTTGACCTCATAGCTGACCTAAATGATGCTATATTGTCTTTTGATAGTCTCAACAATGCTGACGCGCAGAGAATCTACGATCAGAAGGTTCAGCCTTCTCTAAGCAATGCTGTTCGCACAAAGGGACAGATTGCTCTCTCGCCGCAAATTTCACTACTGGGCTCAATTTCCCCTCTAAGTACAGGTGGATACCCCAGCGTCGCAGAGCTGTCAATATCGCACGTGGATATCCAACCATTACCGAACTTGTCGTCCAACATTCAACCTTGCTTTTCACTCGGATTCCGGCTGACTGGAAGCTCAGTTCCGGTAGGCACAATGCAAAGTTTCATTAATCAAGACGATTACGCAGTAGTCATATCTGGAACCATTATCAAGGCAATCGTTAGCTTCCGATGGAAATCAGGAGAGTACCCTCATCAGTATATTGGACGGCCTATACCCGACGCATACAAAGAAGGTGACAAAACTATAGAAATTCTCTTATATCCTAGCGTAAACCAAACAGACATTCTTGATGCTCAAGGAACCGTGATAGCGGGCATTCGACTGCTAGGGAAATACTTTGGGCAGACATTCAGTGAGGATCAACTTCTATTAGGCGGACACTGCAATATCGACATATGTAAGATTGTCAAAAAAGATAACCTAACTGAAGAAGTTCCTGAGGAAGTGTCGAACGCTTACAAACAAAAACATCAAGCAGAAAATGTAGTCATCTTATATCCATTCTACCTATCGAATGTCAATCAACCTACTCCTCACCCGGAAGCGACTTATGAAGCGTGGCTCCAGTCTATGCGTAAGGGTGTAACTGGATATTTGAGCCGACCATTTGCGGCAATCTACAATATTTCTTTGAGTATACGACAAGCAAACGGGATAGAGAACCTGTTACTAAGTCGTGGGCGCATCATTGATATGAAATGATAACGAATCGAAAATCCATACAACTTTTATTTGCCAAATTTTCAAAGAGTGTTCTTTCGAAAGGGCAGAAACATGACTGAAAAATCGCAACATTCAAAACGCCGTATCCGCAGGTCGGAGTACATCAACCCATTGGTGATAGAGGATTCTCTTAGGACAGTCCTAGAATCGGTAAACCGTTTGCTCGAATACGAACGCTTTCTAGACCGGATGGAGACAACAAAGGCCGACCTAGGGGAGCTTCCTATCCAAGTTGAAAGGCGCATTCTCCGGGCAGCACGACGTGCTGAAGCCGATGCAATCAAATTGGCGAAGGCTACCCTCGATCTTTTCAATGAGTATCAAGATTCCAGAACGCTAGATGAATTCTTTGCTGATTTGGCTCTTGAATTGGAGGCGAGGGGCAAGATGCAATTTGACGAAGTTTGGGAGCAATCCATGCCCGAACTGGAAGACTTTGCTGTCAAACGGGGATTGAAGAAAGATTTGTGGAATTGGGCATTGAGTTACCAAGACTTCTCTGGTGTTACGCTTACAGGTGAGAAAGGAAACATCGTTGGGATGCTAAAGGAACGCCGTGCCGTTTTGGTGCCACAGAATCCTTCATACATTCCTACAATTGAGAGTAGCTCATTTGTCGACGGCGAATTCTTTCGCCGAGCAGTGACAGATCATAAAGCCATAATTGATGGAATTCCACACTTCAGCCCATACGCGGTGGTCTTGATTTTGCTGAAAAATCTACTCGAACGCTATGAGCAACGAACCTCAGCAATGGCGCTTCATGGAGTCCAAGTGCTTCCGACCGGCATTGACCCATTCACGATATTTATAATTGTAGTAATTGTGGTTGTGATAATAGCAGTTGTGGTTGGCTTGCTATGTGAAAGCGGTACATTTTCGAAGGAGGTTTGCATAATTACATTGCTTCTGCTAGGGGGAGCACTCTTTCTTATGTGTCTATTTGGTGGTGGGGAAACCGGTCTAGGAAAAGGAGGAGTTACTTGCACCATGATATTTAACGGTGAAGAGGCACCCACCGGATAAAAGTCATCGTTTCTGGTTCGTAGCTGGTAAATTAATGCTGACTGTCTAGATAACACGAGCGGTTATGCAGGCTGAACGATGTTGTACTATTGCACATATCCTCACACTTGATTGGGTACAGACAAGAGTCCATGTCTGACAGATTTATCCTGCATAACCGTGCAATTACCACTTTGGCGACCTCGCTTCCGGATTATCCAGTGCGAGCTGCTCCAGTTCGATTTCAAGTTTTTCTTCACGCAGAAGCTGCCAGTCTGGTCCGACAAGCCGATCCAGTGCCTCGCTGAAATGGCGGCTGGCAATTTCGCGGAATAATACATCATGCCCGCGCTCTTTGTTGTTGTACACCGCTGTCCGGTCTACTCCGTCCAGTGGCGCGGTTCCCGGTAAGACAACGTGGGTATGAAGCTGCTGCATGGTTTCGTCGTCATCTTCCATCTGCGCTTCGCGGTCATGCAGAATATAGCTGTACTCCGGCACGCCGAAACCCCGCTCCAGATAGTAATCCTCGACGATGCGTTCCGTTAGGTCACACACCAGATCGCGCCGTTCTGCTTCCGGGATGAGTGCCATCAGGTCAGGGGCAGGCGAAATCACCCATGTCCACGCCAGCACATGCTTGCTCTGGAAGGCATCGCTGTTCTTCATGATGTCACGCCAGTGGATGCCCATCCCGCGATCCTGCCAGCGTTCGTAATCCCGATTCGCGGCAAGCTGGTTCTGCACCTTATCTCGATATTGGAGATATTTGAGCGTGGAACTCAGCCCTTTGCGACCTGTGCCATGCCCTTTGCGTTGCGTGCCTTTGTAGGCAAAATCCACGACGATGATGGCTTTACTCAACGCTTGCCAGCCTTCATCTCGCGGACAGCCTGCATCTGCGCCAACAGCGTCTCACCGTCGCGCCGTGCCGCTATGATGGCATCTGCGATGCGTTCTGGGCTGCCTTCCGGCTCAAGCGCTGCTAGCAGGTAAATCAGGACATTCAGGTGAAAGGCGAAGGCGGATTCGAGCCGATCCAGCCGATCTTGCAGCGACTTCTGGAAGTGCTTGCGGCTGCCGATGATGTCTTCCTGATTGTCCAGATACAGGCGGATTGCCTCGCGGATGAGGTCGGCTTCAGTGGTATCACGGGGTTGTTTGCTGACCAGCAGCGCGAGGCGATCCCGCATCTCCTGCGTCATGGTGATACTGCGCTGTACCGATTTTTTTGACATGTGTACTCTCCCGATCGGCGAACTTCCTTCTCATTATCGCAAATCAGGGTCTGCCAAAGGCTGTAAAATTGCAGTTTTAAGCCGTCAAAATTGACACAATGTCGAATATCAATAATTTTTACCTGTCCGGGGGCTGGCAAATCATAATTGAGGTGGGATGGCTTCTTCAATCTGACATGTAAGCCATATTATTTCCACGTGATTCTATGTAATATCCGCCTTTGCTATGTAAAAGCGTCAGAAAAAAATTACAAATGCAACATTTCAGTTTCTGTGAGAAAATCTATGCAAAAACCAGTGCGAAATAAATCAAGTAACAGTCAGAGTTGTGGGGGATTCTAGTGCATGGTTTAATTCCCAACTAGCTATCCTCGCATAATGATTTCGCTAAAACTCTAAGAGAACTGGTTTGAATCTTACGCGACAATTAGCTCTAATTCTGTCAAAATATAGAGTGTCGCGTACACTTAATTTGTAAATAGATCCCCAATCGCTGAGGGCAATACTTTCAATGGATGTTTTCCACCTTAGAGACAAACTCACAAAGGATTATGCCGATTACGCTAGCAGTTTTATCCACATCCTCGATTCTCGTATCTACGAGACAGTACAATCGAACCTAGCGGAAGGTGTTTTTTGGCCTGCCCCACTCATTCAACTAAACCCCACCTTTGAATATGGTAGTAGTGTCGAAGATCTTGTGACTCAAGATATACTCACTGCTGAATGCAGTCGGATATTTAGACGCGGAAAAGACAGGGGCGAAAACAGCCCCCTTAATTTACACCGTCACCAGTTAGATGCCATTCTGACTGCGAAGGCTGGTTATAACTATATTCTGACAACCGGAACCGGATCGGGCAAAAGTCTTGCTTACATCGTACCGATTGTTGATTACATCCTACGCAGGGGGAGTGGGCAAGGTATTCAAGCGATTATCGTTTACCCCATGAATGCACTCGCCAATAGCCAGGCTGGTGAACTCCGCAAGTTCCTGCAAGATGGATATCCTGAGGGCAAAGGACCTGTTACATTCGCTCGATACACTGGACAGGAGAGTGATGAAGAGCGGCAACGAATTATCGCACATCCTCCAGACATCTTACTCACCAATTATGTTATGTTAGAATTGCTCATGACACGTCCCCGTGAGCGCAAATTGGTGGAAGGTGCACGAGGGATGAGATTTCTCGTGTTGGACGAGTTGCACACCTATCGCGGGCGACAAGGGGCAGATGTTGCGCTCCTAATACGGCGTGTTAAAAATCGACTCGAAGATATACAGACGATTCAGTGTATTGGAACCTCTGCAACCCTAGCAAGCGAAGGCACATATGACGAGCAACGTCAAAAAGTTGCCGAAGTAGGTTCACAACTCTTCGGTGCGCCAGTTCACCCTGAACATATCATCGGTGAGACCCTTCAGCGCGCCACGCCAGAACCTGATCTGAACGATCCTATCTTTCGTAGGAAGCTGATTGAATCTGTAAGCCAGGGCAGTCGTCTGACTCCACCACAAACCTATCGTGATTTTGTGCAGCATCCCCTTTCCTCGTGGATAGAAAGCACATTCGGTATTCAGATACGCGATGGACGCCTAGCGCGTAGTGCGCCACGCAGTATCCAAGGAGAAGAAGGCGCAGCTCGTTTACTCAGTGAATTGACGGATGTAAACGAGACCCTATGTATTCAACTCATTCAGCGTTGGTTGCTGGGTGGATATGAATGTGCACCGAACCCTGAAACCGGCTTCCGCCCCTTTGCCTTCCGCCTGCACCAGTTCATTAGCCCTGGCGACACAGTTTTTGCCACTATTGAACCGGAAAATTTGCGTTATCTCACCCTCAGCGGACAGCAGTTTGTACCTGGCGACCGCGAAAAGGTACTGTTTCCTTTGTGTTTCTGCCGGGAATGCGGACAGGAATATTATGTCGTCCGCGTAGCAACTCATACTGACGAACGCCACAAAGTTGTTCCGCGCGAGTTCCGTGATCAACTTGATGACGAAGATAGCGAGGCTGGATATCTCTATTTAAGCTCCTCGAATCCATGGCCAAATGATGTTGAATCATTATTAGAGAAATTGCCTGATGACTGGCTAGAAGAACGTAATGGAATTCACCGTGTCAAGGCGAGCCGTCGGGACAAACTGCCACGGGTTGTAAAGGTGCTTGCCGATGGAGATGAGGACGACACCGGGCAATACTGCGCCTATATTCCTGCACCGTTTTTATTCTGCCTAAATTGCGGTGTTGCCTATGCGCCACGTCAGAACGATTTTGGAAAGTTGGCATCGCTCAGTTCCGAAGGACGTAGTAGTGCCACAACTATTTTGAGCCTGTCGGCAATACGATCATTGCGCGTGAGTGATCTCAAACCAGAAGCGCGTAAACTCCTCAGTTTCACCGATAATCGTCAAGATGCTTCTTTACAAGCCGGGCACTTCAACGATTTTGTTGAACTGGCATTGCTGCGTGGTGGGATTTATCGTGCGGTGAACGGTGCCGGTGAGGAAGGGTTACGGCATGATGTGATCGCACAGAAGGTCTTTGATGCAATCAGCCTCCCGCTTCACCTGTATGGCAGTGACTCTTCAGTGCGATTCCAGGCTTTACAGGATACGCAAAAGGCACTGCGTCAGGTTCTTGGTTATCGCATTTACCGTGATTTGCGGAGAGGGTGGCGGATTACCTCCCCTAACTTGGAACAATGTGGGCTATTGGAAATCGAATATGAGTCACTGGACGAGCTGTGCTCATCTGAGGATGTCTGGGCAAACTATCATCCGGCACTCGCCCAAGCCAGCCCTGAAACGCGACAACGTGTTGCCAAAGTTCTTTTGGATTATCTGCGCCGAGAACTGGCGATAAAAGTTGATTATCTTGACGCGAGTTATCAAGAGCGCATTCAGCAGCAAAGTAGCCAGCGATTGATCGATCCATGGGCAATTGACGAAGATGAGCGCATGGAACACGCAACTGTGGTTTTCCCTCGTTCTAGTGGTAGTGATGATACGCTCGAAAACCGTTACGTCTCAGCACGCGGCGGTTTCGGTCTATATTTGCGGCGTAGCAGCACATTCCCCGAATTTGATCGCCGTACGAGTGCCTCAATTGATCTGATAGTCACTGATACCCTCATTCGGCAGCTCTTAGAAGGATTGCGTGTAGCAGGACTCGTCGAAATCGTCGTTGAGCCAAAAGACTCCACCGACGTTGCTGGTTACCAACTTGTTGCGTCAGCCATGCGCTGGTATGTCGGAAGCGGTGAACGTGGTTTTCACGATCCAATCCGTGTGCCTCGCGAACCAGAGGGTGGTACCCGTCCCAATCACTTCTTTGCCGATTTTTACCGCTCTGTCTCCGAGTCTTTGATTGGACTTGAAGCACGTGAGCATACAGCGCAGGTGCCGAATGAAGATCGTATCAAGCGCGAAAACAGCTTTCGTGCAGGGCAGTTGCCCATCTTGTACTGCTCTCCGACAATGGAACTTGGCGTGGATATCGCTGAACTCAATGTTGTTAACTTGCGCAATGTCCCGCCTACGCCTGCCAACTACGCCCAGCGATCTGGGCGCGCGGGTCGTAGTGGTCAGCCTGCCCTTGTCTTTACTTATTGTTCTGGCGGCAGTCCTCATGACCAGTATTTCTTTCGCCGACCTGACCGTATGGTAGTGGGTGCAGTCACACCACCCCGACTTGATTTGACGAACGCCGACCTCTTACGTGCCCACATTCATGCAATATGGTTGGCAGAAACAGGTATCTCTCTCGGTGAGTCGCTGCGTGACATTCTCGATCTCGGGGGGGATACTCCTTCACTTGAATTGCTCCCTGAAATTCGTCAGCAGGCAGATTCCGTCGCTGCACGCAGTGCAGCACGTCAACGTGCTGCGGCAGTGTTGGCAACTATCTCAGACCTTACAAATGCCGAAGGGCTACTGGATGCGACGATGAATGCCGTGATGGGTGCTTTTGACGCGACTTGTCGGCGATGGCGCGACCTGTACTGGGCGGCACTCCGACAGGCAGACATACAAAACAGGATAATCAGGGATGCTTCCCGCAGCGCGTCAGATAAACAGCAGGCGGTACGCTTGCGTCGAGAAGCAGAGGCGCAGTTAAAATTACTCACTGAAATTGAGAGTCTGGTTCAATCAGATTTCTACAGCTATCGCTATTTTGCAACAGAAGGTTTTTTACCTGGATACAGTTTCCCACGTTTGCCAATCTCTGCTTTTATCCCGGCACGCCGTTCCCGACAGCGCGACGAGTTCCTCTCCCGTCCACGTTTTCTGGCGATCTCGGAATTTGGACCGCGTGCCATCGTCTATCATGAGGGTTCACGCTATCTCATCAACCAGATCATTATGCCCGTGTCGATGAGCGAGGAAGATGAGCCGTTGACTGCTCAGGCGAAGCAGTGTGGCAATTGCGGTTATCTGCATCCACTGAGTCCCGGGATCGATTTTGACCTATGTGAACGATGTGGAATGCCACTTGACCCACCACTTAGCTCGCTCTTGCGACTTCAAAATGTTGTCACCCGCCGCCGTGATCGCATTAATTCCGACGAGGAAGAACGCCTAAGACTAGGCTACGAGATTCGTACCGGAGTGCGCTTCGTTGCAAAGGACGGTCGTTCGGCAGTGACGACAGCGCAAGTTGTAAATAATGGCGATGAACTCCTCCGCCTGACGTATGCTGCTTCTGCAACTCTCTGGCGTATCAATCTAGGTTGGGCACGGCGCAAGAATAAGTATCAGTACGGCTTTGTGCTGGATGTCGAGCGAGGTTATTGGGCGCGCAACGAACAGGTTGAGGACGACCCTACCGATCCCATGTCAGAACGAACACGCCGAGTGATTCCTTACGTGGAGGATAGTCGTAACTGTCTTCTATTTGAGCCAGCTATCCCGCTTGACATGGAGGATATGGCTACTCTGCAAGCAGCGCTCAAACGTGCAATTGAAACACGGTTCCAGCTGGAGGACAATGAACTTGCGGCTGAACCACTTCCCAATGCGAAACAGCGCCAATCACTCCTCTTTTATGAATCGGCTGAAGGTGGAGCTGGTGTCCTTCGGCGATTGGTGGATGAACCAGGCGTACTGGCAATGGTAGCGCGGGAAGCACTACAAATCTGCCATTATGATCCAGATACTGGCGAGGATATGCGTCGAGCGAAACGTGCCCGCGAGGACTGTGAAGCTGCCTGCTATGACTGTCTACTAAGTTATGGAAATCAACGCGAACATCCAATTCTGGATCGTCAGCGCATTCGTGATTTACTTTTGACACTAGCTACTGCACAGGTCGAATCCAGCCCAACGGACAACACGCGCGGGTCGCATCTGGAGATGTTGCTGCGCCTATGTGACTCCGATTTAGAACGCAAATGGCTCATACAACTCCAAGAACTTGGACTGCGACTCCCGGACGAGGCTCAGGTCTTGTTTGATGCCTGTAGCACGCGCCCAGACTTTTTCTACCACGATCGTTATGCTGTTATTTATGTCGATGGTTCTCACCATGATTACCCCCACCGGCAGCAAAGAGATCATCGACAAACAGAGTGTATGGAAGACAACGGCTACACGGTGATCCGATTTGGATACTTAGAGGACTGGGGCGAGGTATTTGCACGTTATCCGCACATCTTTGGAGGTGAATCATGACCTATGCAGTTGGAGCATTGGTGCGCACTCGCGGGCGTGAATGGGTTGTGTTGCCCGACTCGTCAGATAATATGCTCCTATTAAGACCATTAGGTGGCACTGACGAAGAAATCGCGGGTATAGACACTGGGTTGGAAGCGGTAGAACCTGCTCAGTTTGGACTACCCAACCCGGCCCAGACGGGAGATTATCGATCTGCTCGACTCCTGCGTGATGCTATCAAATTGGGCTTTCGTTCTAGCGCTGGACCATTTCGTTCATTTGCGAAGATCAATGTCGAACCACGCCCTTACCAACTCGTGCCACTTCTGATGGCGCTCAAACTCGACCCTGTGCGCTTACTCATTGCTGATGATGTAGGTATTGGCAAAACAGTTGAGGC
>JALHNT010000096.1:11169-19873 GCA_022843385.1 Anaerolineae bacterium
GAGGCGCTGCTAGTCGCACGTGAATTATTGGATCGTGGGGAAATAGATCGGATGGCAGTTCTGTGTCCGCCTCATCTCGCTGAGCAGTGGCAAGCAGAACTATTCAATAAGTTCTATGTTGAAGCAGAACTTGTGCTATCGAGTACTGCAACGCGATTGGAGCGTTATGTTAACCTCAATCAATCGATTTTCGAAAGATTTCCTTTTGTCGTCGTTTCCACCGATTTCATCAAGTCCGAGCGGAGGCGTGATGAGTTTCTACGAACGTGTCCCAATTTCGTAATTGTCGATGAAGCGCACAGCATTGCTCATACCACAGATCGGCGCGGTGGAAGACACCAACGCTACGAATTAATCTCTGCTTTGGCTCGCAACCCCAAACGCCATGTTGTACTGGTCACAGCAACACCCCACAGCGGTAAAGAAGATGCCTTCCGCTCTCTGCTAGCGCTGCTTAACTCTGAATTTGCCGATCTGCCAGAAGATCTGACCGGTCCTGAAAGGGAGCCATATCGCCGTGAACTGGCACGCTATTTCGTCCAGCGTCGTCGCGCTGATATTAAAGCCTACATGGATGCCGAAACGCCGTTCCCCGAACGTGAACATGCTGAGGCGACGTACAAGCTTACAGATGACTACCATCGTCTATTTGATAAAGTGCTGAAATATGCCCGCGAGGTAGTATTAGAACCCGGCGAAGGATATCGCCAGCGAGTGCGCTGGTGGTCAGCGCTGGCATTGTTACGATCCCTGGCATCCAGCCCAGCCGCCGCCGCCGCAACCTTGCGCAACCGAGCGGCCACAACTCAGGCAGAGACCGAAAGCGATGTCGATGAAATCGGGCGGCGCACCGTTTTAGATGTTATGACAGACGAGACGGCGGAAAGTGTAGATGTGATTCCAGGTAGTGATCTGGGTGAACTTGAAACCGATTCAACACGCCGCCGACTACTAGAGATGGCACGCGAAGCCGAGCGATTACAGGGCGACGGCGATGCAAAACTCGCTGGACTGATTACACTACTGAAGAACCTCATCCGCGAGGGCTACAACCCGATTGTCTTCTGCCGATTTATCCCAACGGTAGGTTATGTTACTGAGGCGGTACGAGGAACACTGCGAGGGGTCGAAATTGAGGGCGTGACTGGCTTGCTGCCGTCGACTGAACGTGAGAGCCGCGTCAATGCATTAGCAAAAGCCGATAAGCGTGTTCTGGTCTGTACTGACTGTCTGAGTGAAGGCATTAACCTGCAAGATGGCTTTGATGCTGTCGTTCACTACGATTTATCATGGAATCCGACACGGCACGAACAGCGCGAGGGTCGTGTAGATCGTTATGGACAACCCAGCCCCAATGTGAAAGTCATTACCTACTACGGAGTAGATAACCAGATTGACGGCATTGTCCTCGATGTATTGCTCCGCAAGCATAAGACCATTCGTGACTCATTAGGGGTCTCTGTTCCGGTACCTGGCAATACTGAAGAAGTTGTCGAGGCAATTTTCGAGGGGCTACTCTTGCGCGAGAATGAAGGTTTTACGGCCCAAATACTGCCCGGCTTTGAAGCCTTTATGCAGCCCAAGCAGATGGAACTCGATTTAAAGTGGAACGATGCAGCTGAACGTGAGCGACGTTCGCGAACGATGTTTGCTCAACAGACGATTAAGGTCGACGAAGTTGCAGCCGAATTAGAAGCAGCGCGATCTGCTGTTGGAAGCGGTGTTGATGTGGCGCGTTTCATGAGCGATGCTGTGCGGCTGCATAGCGGCGTGGTTGCCCCAAACGGCAGCACCCGTTTTGACATGACTGAAGCACCACGCGGATTGCGGGAGCGACTAGGTGTTCAGACCTTTGAAGCCCGTTTTGAACTACCGGTGAAGGATAGACAAGTTTTACTCACCCGAACACATCCACTCGTCGAGTCATTGGCAGCGTATGTTATGGATACAGCACTCGACCCAATTGAAGAATCACGGGCAAGACGCAGTGGCACAGTGAGAACCCGGCTGGTGGAGCGACGTACCACGATCTTGCTGGTGCGCTTCCGCTATCACCTACTAACGCATAGTGAGGGTCAAACGCGCCAACTTCTCGCTGAAGATTGCCAGACAATCGTATTTGAGGGTGCCCCAGATAATGCAATTTGGCTTGATAGTTCAGCCGCTGAACGGTTAATGAACATGGAGCATCCCGACGAGAACATTGAACCGATGCAAGCGGCGGATTTTGTCAACCGTGTTGTCGAAGGCTTTGAACATCTTGCTCCAAAGCTGGATGAGATCGCACAGCGACGTGGTGAGGAACTACTGGAAGCACACCGACGTGTGCGTGCCGCAGCGCGAATACGTGGGGTGCGCTATGAAGTCGTCCCCCAGCTTCCACCAGATGTGTTGGGCATTTATGTGTATTTACCAGCAAGAGGCAGGTAGTGCGTGGGGACAATGACTCCAAACGAAAAAGCTTATTTGCAACGCATTCAAACGCATATCGCCGAACTTCGCGTATTTCTCAACAATCACACACTTGATGAGACGCAAGATATCGAGGCGTGGTTTGAGTTTCTTGGCGCTATACGTGCAATTCAGGGAAACACGAGCAATGATTTCAGCTTCCTCGGTTGTATGTTGGCGAAGCGTTATCTTGCTGCACGTTTTGAGATTGGCGATTTTGATGCTGCCGCCAAGCCACAGGGAGCGCCAGGGCTGGACCTCGACCTCACTACAACTGATGGCAAGCGCGTGATTGGCGAAATAAAGACAACAATTCCCTATTCCGGCGCAAAAAATGATCTGGGCGCACAACAAAAGGCGAGTTTTCAAAAAGATTTCGACAAACTCAATTTCGCTCAGGCTGATTATAAGTTTTTCTTTGTAACCGACTTAAAGACTTACGAAGTAGTGCAGCATCGCTATGTAAAACTGATCCCTGGTGTTGAAGTTGTGCTGCTAACCAATATGAGAGCGTGATATGCCTTCGAATACTCCATTTACCACCATTCGTACAGAAGGCGCGCTGCTGCCGCCCGATTTGTTACAACGCATTGTCGATGGCGATCCATCGTTGAGCGGACTAACTGCCGAGAGTTACCATCGTCCTGGCGAAAAGCTCAATGAGGTCATTAACCAGTCGTGGAATACACTACAGGGCATCTGGGTAAATTTCAAAACTGCACGTGACCGCTTGCCTGCTGGCGATGTGGGTACGACGCTGACCCGTGAACGTTGGCTCCTGCCATTGTTCCGCGAACTGGACTACGGTCGTCTGGGAATTGCCAGTGCAGGTGATTTCACCATCGACGACAAAAATTACCCCGTTTCACACAAAAGCGCCGATGGACTTCCCGTTCATCTCATCAGCTACCAGCTTGATCTTGATCGACGTACTCCCGGAGTCGCGGGGGCTTCTACCGCCAGTCCTCATAGTCTGGTGCAGGTGCTGCTCAATCGCACTGAAACGCAAACATGGGGATTCCTGTCCAACGGCTATAAACTTCGTATTCTGCGTGATAATGCCAGCCTGACTCGTCAGGCATATGTTGAATTTGATTTACAGGCGATGATGGATGGTGAAGTTTATTCTGACTTCGTGCTGGTATGGCTGCTATGCCACCAGAGTCGTCTCGAAGGCGGACGTGACTGCTGGTTGGAGAAATGGGCGCAGACTGCACAGCAGCAGGGGACACGTGCGCTTGACCAACTGCGCGACGGCGTACAAGCTGCGATTGAGGCACTGGGCATTGGATTCCTCGATCATCCACAAAATACTTTACTGCGTGACCGTCTGCACAGTGGCGACCTTTCCGCACAGGATTACTATCGCCAGCTTCTCCGGCTGGTCTACCGATTGTTGGTGATGTTCACCGCCGAAGACCGTGAACTACTCTATGATCCAGCCAGTACTGAATCTGCACGCAAGCGTTACAGCGAACACTACTCGATGCGACGGTTGCGACGCATTGCAGAGCGTTTAAAAGGTACACGTCATGCCGATCTATATGAAGCACTGCGGCTGGTGACACGGCTGCTCGGTGGCGAAATAGAGGGTGCGGCATCACTGGGACTGCCCGTTCTGGATTCATTCCTGTTCCGCGATGTGTCATTGGCTGACCTGATCGACTGCACTATCACTAACGTACACTTGCTGGACGCGGTACGCGCACTGGCTTTCGTTGAAGATACCCGAACAAAAACTCTGCGTACTATCGATTATCGCAATCTGGGACCGGAAGAACTCGGTAGTGTATATGAGAGCCTGCTGGAACTGCACCCGCATATCAATATCGCAGCAAAAACTTTCGCGCTGGCGACAGCAGGTGGTAACGAACGCAAGACAACAGGAAGCTACTACACACCGACCTCGCTCATCAACGCCCTGCTGGACAGCGCACTTGCTCCGGTGATTGCCGAAGCGCGGAGTAAAGCCGACCCTGAAACTGCTCTGCTTGACCTCAAAGTGTGCGATCCTGCCTGCGGCAGTGGACATTTTCTGATTGCTGCGGCGCACCGCATTGCCAGCGAACTCGCCCGCGTCCGCACGGGTGAAGAAGCACCTGCGCCGAATGCTCACCGGGCTGCTCTGCGTGACGTGATTGGACACTGCATCTATGGCGTGGACATGAACGAGATGGCTGTAGAGCTATGTAAGGTCAACCTGTGGCTGGAAGCGCTGGAACCGGGCAAGCCACTCAACTTCCTTGACCATCGCATTCAGGTGGGCAACAGTCTGCTTGGGACAACTCCGACACTGATGGCAAAAGGGATCCCTGACAATGCCTTTAACCCGATTGAAGGTGATGAGAAAGAGGATGCTGCCTGGCTCAAGAAACTTAACCGACAGGAACGCAAAGAGCGCGAAAAGCTGGCGAGCGGACAAAAAGACTTTTTACATCTGGTCGAGCAGGCTGCCAACTACCATGCCATCGCTGAGGCGGTGAATCAACTCGACGAGATTCCCGACGATACTTTAGACGGGCTGCGCCGTAAGGAACAGGCGTATGCTGAACTCGACCAGAACCCGGAACGCCAGAAAGCACAAATCCTTGCGGATGCGTGGTGCGCGGCTTTTGTGTGGGACAAAGGAGTTTCAAATAAACTTCCTCCAATGACTGACCTGCAATACCGCCGCCTGCAAGAAACCCCGTTTGCCCCAAACTTCGAGGGTGTGCGGAGGTATATTTACAGTGTTAAGAAGCGCTATCAGTTCTTCCACTGGCATATCGCTTTTCCCGATGTGTTCTCCGTGTCGGACAATCCGAATGATGCCGGAGCCACAGAGACCGGCTGGCAGGGCGGTTTTGACTGTGTAATTGGCAACCCGCCATGGGAGCGTACAGCTTTTGAAGATGCAGAGTTCTTTGCAACAAGATCACCGGAAATTCTTGCTGCCTTGACAACTGCTGAGCGCAAAGCACGCATAGAAGAGCTAAAAGTGACCGATCCTGTCTTGTACAGTGAGTATTCTGCTGAATATAGAAAATCTAGTGCTGAAAGCTATTTCTTTACGTCCAGCGGTTTGTTCCCAAGAGGGGCATCGGGCCGCCTTAACACATATGCTCTATTTACCGATTTATCGTTGCTAACGATAGCCAAGTCTGGCAGATCGGGAATTATCGTGCAAACGAGCATTGCAACAGCCGCTCCAATGGAGGATTTCTGGCGATACTTGGTTAAGGAACGAAAGTTAGTCAGTATCATTGACTTTGAGAATAGAGAAAAACTTTTCCCCGCGGTTCATGCGGAACAGAAATTTTGTCTCCTTACATTATGTGGTTCGTCTCGTGATTCCAAATCTCAGATTACCGCAGGTTTTTGGCTTACAAAACCCGAGCAAATGATGGATACAGAAAGAGTATATGAGCTTCCGATAACTGTGCTGTCCATAATAAATCCAAATACAAGTCAGCCTCCTGTAGCAAGAACCAAAAAAGATTTCCAACTGGTAGAACGCATATATCGAAGCAATATTATTTACAACTCTCAAGAGGAAAAAATACACTTTGCACGAGCTTGGCGCGCATTGATGACGGCTAATTCGTCCGAACATTTTAAGTCGAAAAAGAGACTTGATGACGGAGATTTCAGACAAGATGGTACTGTGGGCCTCCTCAGTCGAGTTTTCATCCCTTTGATTGAGTCAAAATTAGTACATCAATTTGAATATCTCTACGCGACATACGACGGGGCATCAGAACAGGCGATTAAAGATGGAAATCCAGTTGAAATTCCAGATTCGCTAAAGCAACGTCCCAATATTCGTCCTATCCCTCGATTTTGGGCTTCGATTGATGTAGTAGAGGAAATGTATTCCGCAAAGGAATGGAACTTTAATTGGTCAATAGGTGTTCGAGACGTAACCAATGTCAATAATGAACGTACCGCGATTTGTTGCATTTTACCACGTGTTGGATTGATACAACCTCTCAATGCCGTTTCATGTGATGATGTTTTTTCTGCTTGCCTAGTTGTGAGTACATTTAATAGCTTCGTCGTTGATTATGTGGCAAGACAAAAGATATCTGATCGTCATCTAAATGTAACCACATTTTCGCAACTTCCTGTTCCCTCGCGTGATGTTTTCACACCACAGATATTCAACTTCATTGTGCCGCGTGTTCTGGAACTTACCTACATAGCATGGGACTTGCAGCCTTTTGCACAAGATATAGGTTATCAAGGTGCGCCCTTCGTGTGGGATGAGGAGCGCCGCTTCTTGATGCGCTGCGAACTCGACGCGCTGTATTTTCACCTATATGGAATCAACCGCGACGATGTGGATTACATCATGAATACCTTCCCCATCGTCAAGCGTAAGGATGAGGCGAAACACGGCGAATATCTGACCAAGCGCATCATTCTGGAAATCTACGACGAAATGGCGGCGCTCGGCGGCGTGGTGGGCTATCAAACGCGGCTCGATCCGCCTCCGGCTGATGTGCGGGCGGCACACCCGTTAACGTGAATTAGGAGACAGGCAAATGACTGTATTGGATGAACTCACTCCCCATTATGCAGAAATTCTAGCTGATTTGCCGGATGAGTTCGACTCGCATCGGTTCATCCTGGCATTGGCACGTGCTTACCAGCCGGAATTTGTCCGGGCGCTCCACAGGTATGTGGATGTACAAGATCGGGCAGTGTTTCGCACTCTAGACGGTCTAATTGGTAAATCGCTTCATGATTATGCCGATTATCTTGGCGACCACGACAGCCCGAATATCTTCGGTATCAAATCGAAAAACGCACGCTGGCGGAAGCGTCGGTGAACGCAGCCAATATAGGGAATGCTTGATCCCGCCGTCGAGGAATAATTGGACGTGGGACGATATGAGAGGATTTTAGCAGTGGAACCATCAGATGAGAAAACTATCGAGATTGCACGACGCACGCGCAAGAATCTTGAGTATGTTTACGCTCAATATGATCAGGGCGCTCCAGTGTATGAGTTTACGCAGTTGTTCAATAGCATGTTGGGTATTCTTGTATGTCTTCGAGAAGAATACTTTCATGGCTCAGACATTGAATGGGGTGATGTTGAACAATTGGGATTGCGAGTTGCCGTTTCCCTTAAATCTAAGAGCGAAAAATTTAGTCGACTGATTTCTTGTACCCGTAATGCGGTTGCACACAGCAATTATTTCTTCATTGCAGACGGCAATCGCAAAATTATTGGTGTCGAAATTTGGAACGTGCCAAGTAACACTTCGGTAAATGATCGGAAGAAACGAGCCATCTGGACATGGTCTTCAAAATTTACAGAGAATGAATTACGGAATTTCGCATATCTTATGCTGAACTATCTTGAAAAGTCTTTTGATCTTGATATAAACGGCGAGCCTACAGATCCATCGGACGCTTGATTGCCAGACTTTACAGCAATAACGAACACCGATCGCGTATCTACAAAATGCGGAATGCTGCATCTCTTGTAGTGGCTGGACAGCACATTTAGAAAACCAAAGTTAGGATATATATGATTACTCCAAAGCAACTCATAAAGCGTTTAATGGCACTTAGTCCCGTTGAACTCTCAGAAATTCAGCCGCAATTGACCTTCGACCCTGTAACAGGTCAGCCCATTATTGGAGCTGCAATCGCTTTTAAGCCGAAGGATAATGAGAAATCAGAAACCCCAAAACAACCTACAGAAGTTAAGTTGCTTAAAGATTTTTTTGTCGACTTGGAGCGTAGAGAAGTTCTTTATGCTGACACGGAGTGGGAACATATATCTCACAGTATTGAGTCGGTCTTAAATATACGCGAAGACCTTATCGCCATGATGAAAACCATCGGAATCGAATCACCTCTCTATAAACATCTTAAAGCATTGGCAGAAGTGTGCGAAAAATTCCGAAAAATGACTTACAAGCTTGAACGAACTGAGGATGGATTTTATGAATTTGGTACAGAGAACTACAAGAAATTTGATCAAGCCCTCAACTACTTGAGAAAAAGCTTTAGCAAGTGGCTTGCCATAATATCAATTGATTACAACATCCCGTTAGAAGAACACGTAGCTCAAGTTGTTTCGCTATCACCCAACCACCTTCCAGAACTATTGATACCGCGAAACTTTTAGTTAGCGATTGACAATACCTTCGCCAAAAGCGCATCTAGCGGAAAGGGGCATTCTCAGTAAAGTGGATAGTCTCTAACAGTCCAGGAACTGAGAATCCCATGAAAGAGATTATAGCAGTGTTGGCTTGCC
>JALHNT010000097.1 GCA_022843385.1 Anaerolineae bacterium
CGATTTCGATGCCGAAAAATAGGCGGCACGAGGACATTGATTTGTCATCCAGCAAAAACCCTGTTTGGTATAACGATCCTTATTGTAATAGCAGAGTTTTTCGGTTGAGGAAAGCGATAGAAAAAACGGCCGTATCTCCGACAAGAATGATCCACCAAGAAGGAAGGTGTAGGATTTATCCTAGTCGCTGGTCGGACAGGTACTCCCAGCGCAGAATTTGCTCCGGTGAGCGCTTCCATGTCCGGACTGTTTCGGCAAGTGAAATATAGGCATGACCGTGACGCGCCAGCCAGTCAGCATGTTCTTGCTCTTGAGCTTCCGTCGGCGTGTCTATCTGATTGGGCTGGAGACTCTGCTTGTCGGTTGATTTGGCGGCACGCCTTTCGATTCGGAGCCGTTTTTGCTTGCCCATCTTTCCTCTTGGCCTCAACTACCATTGCATTCGGTAGGATATTGTAGCTCAAGGAAGCCGATCACGTCATTTTGAAGCCGATTTGATGTGTTGGGGTTCTTCAACGGCTTTTGTGAAAGGGGCATTATCTCCCCAGCAGGGTGAGTAAATTACCTGCGAGAACCGGGATTTGCATCAGCGACAGCTTTTGTCCATTTGCCTTTACTCATCAGCCCTGGACCAGCAGCGTATGCTATTTGGGGGCACGAATAGTGGAAACACCATCTTTCTAAGCGTAAAATGGCATGATTGCCATTAAGTGTTTATCCTTGGAGGAGTAGGATAAACATCAGCAGCACCAGCACCAGCCCCCATAATGCTGGTACAGCCTTTGCGGAAGGGGCAATCTCCGTTTGGGCAGCCTTTGCCCTACGCGGGTCGTAGCGTTGCAAAAGACGATCATAGACCAGCGCCAGCACCACCCCATATAAGAGATGACCAACCAGCGATGGGAAGTTGCTTAGAGCGGCTTCGAGTGACCATTGGAGCGGAAATCCCAACAGCGACGGCATGAGTGTGAGCGGCCCCAGCACCCACCACACTGTACCGTAGACTAATCCCCAGGCTAATCCAGCATAGGGTGACGTAGATTCATGCCGGAACAACAAACCATAAGCTGCGCCAATAAGCACGCTGATGCCCATATGAACAACAAAGCCTTCGATAGCACCGGACATCCCCATTAACCCAGCGATCACCGGGAACGCATTCGTTGCCACCATCACGATGGTAAAAGTCAGCCCTCCTCCGATGCTGGCCGCAGCACCTAAACCCAGCGCCCGTAGGCTGCGTGTGCCCGGGCCTTCGGGTTCACGCGTGAGGGGATCTGAATCCACGAATAATGTGCGCCAAATCTGACTCAAGACAGCCTGAGCAACACCCAAGGTGATACCATATAACAAATGCCCGATGAGTGAGGCGAAAACGGATTGTGCTGCCGCCAGACTCCACTGCACACCCTGCCCCAGCAGCCAGGGCATGACAGTAAGAGGTCCGAGAATCCACCAGATTAGCCCATAGACCAATCCCCAGGCGATGCTCGTTCCAATCGTTCGGGTATCTTGTTGGAATAAAATGCCATAACTCACCCCAATCAATACACTGATACCGAAATGCAAACTGCGCCCCATGCCCGGATCTGTCGAATTGACCAGCCCCGCGACCAATGGAAAAAACCCAGCCTGTTCCATCCACACTCCGAAGACCCAACCGCCAAGCAAACCGGCCAGCCCTCCACTGAGCGCGGCTTGGACTGTGTGCCACAAGCCTCGGCGCGCCATACGAAGATTGCGCCAGCTCGTCACAAGTCCATACAATCCCCAGTACAGCAGGCCCATAAAAGCCCCGTAAGTCACTGACAACCCAACGAGCAGAGGGAAGGCTGTACGCGCCGATGTCACACTCCAATCAGGGCGCACCCCATGCAGCAGGGGGAACAGCGTCAGCGGACCAATCAGCCACCACAACGCGCCGAATACAATACCCCAGACAAGGCTTCCACCCGTTGTTGCCGTCTGTTCGCCCAGCATTAACCCAAAGCAGCCTCCAATAACGGCACTCAGCAGTAGGTGAAAAAGGCTATCGCCGGGTAAGTCAGTCGGGTTCATCATTAGAGAAATCCGCTGGCTGGTCAACAGCGCCGCATAAATCAAGCCTGCTAGCAATCCAGCCAAAGTTCCACACGCGGTCTGTACCAGTCGTTTTGTAGGCGGAAAAAGTTGGTCGGATTGGGTTATGAATCGCGCGCTCACGAATCAATCTCCTATGGCTGGGATTGTCTCAACAGTTTCGTCGACGAGTGGAGCATAGGTGATGTCACGCGGGAAAAATACATCAATTATCCAATCCAGTAGTACACGCACTTTTTTCTCTAGAGTGGGCAGCTTGGAGAGGTAGATTCCACGCCACATTAACCACGCGAACAAACCAGAAAACTTGAAACCAAATACCTCGGCACAAGCCGTTTGATGCCCGACCACCGCCAGCGCGCCTTGTGAATGGTGGCGGAATACGATGGGTTCGCGCTGGTTTAACACGGCGTACAGGTTAGCAGCCAGTGTCTTGGCTTCACGCAGCGCATATTGAGCGGTTGGAGGGGCGTTTTTCCCGGTAACAACATCCGGGATAACTGCACAGTCGCCCACGGCCCAGAGGTTTTGCTGCCCTTTTACCAACAGTTTCTCGTCCGCGATGATCGCGCCGCGTTTATCCGTTTCGCAGCCAATATTTCTCAAAATAGGATTGGGCAGATTACCGGCTGTCCAGATCAGAGTTTCAGCGGCTATGCTTTCATCCCCAATCGTTACGCTGCCTAATCCGGCATCGGTTACCCGCGCGCTGCCGCGAATTGTCACCCCGCGTGCTGTCATTTTCTCCTCAGCATACAGCGCCAGTTCGGTGCTGAGTTCTGGTAGAATGCGCTCACCCGGATGAACCAAAAGAAACATTACTTCCTCGTTGCGGAGATGTTTGTAATACCAGAGCGACCCACGCACAAAATCGTTCAGACCGCCGATGAGTTCTGAGCCAGCAAATCCCGCGCCTACCACGACGAATGTCAGCCGTGCCCGCCGCCGCTCCGGGTTCATCTCGCTGTCGGCTCGTTCCAGACATTCGATAACATGGTTACGAATGTGTATCGCGTCAGTCAGGGACTTGAACGTAAAAGCGTAACGTTCTAAATTGGCATTTCCAAAGAAATTTGGGACGGCTCCTAACGCCAAAACCAGATGGTTATAGGATAGAGTCATGCTCGACCCTGAACTCAATTTCACTGAAACGGTGTTCTCAGCGGCGTTGATTTCCGTTGGCTCGCCCCGGATCACTCGTACACGACGAAAGAAAGCACGCAGCGGTGCACTGATATGCTGTGCTTCTACACCTCCTGCTGTGACTTCCGCCAGCATCGGTGTGAAAAGGAGATGATTGGTCTGGCTGACAAGCGTAATCTGCACATGGGAATAATCGCCCAGTCGTTTTTCAAGCTCCTGGGCCGTTGTTACTCCACCGAAGCCACCACCCAGAACGACCACACGCTGCTGGATATCCGTCTCTATTTCGTCACCAGCATATGATGATTCTACTGCATGCAGCCAACCAAGAGCTTGCATCCTATGACATGCCAGCGCCAGAATTACGCCTTGCAACAAATAAATCATGAGCAGCGGAAACTGCCCGGCTGCATCTGCTGCATTCCACTGCGGTCCCATTCCTGCCAGTGCAGGAATGATTACTAAACCGAAAAATACCCAGTTTGCAGCACCATAGACGACACCGAGCACTATGCTTTCGTAGGTCTTAAGGTTCCGAATGCCCGTTCTGAGCAGCCAACCATAACCTGCGCCTCCCAGAAGTGCCATTGCAAAATACATCAGAATACCCGGAACAACACTGTTTGGGTCTGAGCCAGATAGTATCAGAAACAAACCCAAGCTAATCAGCGCAGCCAGTCCACCGAGACTCGCGCCCAATTGCACCCAGCGTGTTTCCATTTTTTGCAAGGATACACCTCCAGAATTATTCACCGATGCGAACGTCAAACAATTGGTTTAGTGCATGAGAAAGCTGGATTGTTCAATATTCAGGAAGAACATGTAAAAAAAGAACTGGTAGAGCAGCGGACTTCGCTGCCTATACAGTTCTGGTATTGAAAGTCAAAACTTGCGAGTGATCGACAGAGGGACTATGAGCCTTCTGCCATCATCTCCATTTCATGCTTGAAGTGTACGAGGAACCAGGCATCCAGTTCATGACGCAGGTCGGTGCAAACTTGTGGTTCACCGGCAACATCACCAGATGCCAACATGGTCATGCCTTCCATCACGGCTTCTTCGGTAGGATCCATCATGGCTTCTTCGGTAGGATCCATCATGGCTTCTTCCGTCGGCTCCATTTCCTCCATCATCTCCATCATCGCGTCGAACAGCGGGGCGTACTGACCCTTATCAATATTGGAGACGTCGGTCATGGGGAAGTGGCCGTAAACGTGTTCAGAAATATAGAGCTGGCTGATGAGGGACAAATCGCATGTGACCATCCCATCCTGGGCCCGCGCTAACTGATTGCGCTGTACACCGAAACCAAAGACCGCTACAAGTGCAAACACGGCGAACACTGTCGTCAAGAAAAAGCGTTTATTACGAGTCATAATCTAATCTCCCGTGTGTTTGAAATCAAAAACGGACATCCCGATCTTTTCACAGAATTCTTACGAAATTCTGACATGCCTCTTGAGTAGATACTATTCTAACTACAGACAACCTGACCGGTATGTTAAGTCTCAATCATTGTGTGAGGTGTTTTCGAATCGGGCGTTTGGTAGATTAGCATCCGGTGTTCAGCAGTAAATTTGGAACGCGGAACAGCGGCAGCCACACGCCCCTCACGCAGACCGATGATATGATCGCCATAGTGCAAAGCCAGATTCTCTTGATGGAGGCTGCATAAAATTGTAATCCCATCTACAGTTGCAATGGTGCGAAGTTCTTCAAGAACGGTGTGTGATGATTCCGTGTCAAGGCTGGCAACAGGTTCATCGGCTAAAATGATCCGAGGGCGCTGTGCGAGTGCTCGCGCAATCGCAACCCGCTGCTGCTGACCGCCGCTCAACTGGTTTGCCGGACGATCTGCCAAATCTTGTAAGCCAACCCGTTCCAGACAATGCAACGCCCAATCGTGGTACATTGGGGGAAAGCGGCGTACCAGAACACGCCAGAATGGGACATTTGATAACTGCCCGGCCAGGACGTTTTCCATCACACTGAGGCGGTTAATCAGGTTAAATTGCTGAAAGATCGTTGCCATCTGACGGCGTGCTTCGCACAACTCATGGGCATCCAGACTCAACCAATCTTGCCCCAAGATGCGAATATGCCCGGCAGTTGGACGTAGAAGCAGGTTCAAACAGCGAAAGAGGGTTGTTTTCCCACTCCCACTGCGGCCTAGAATAGTGGTCAGTGATCCAGGCTGCACGGCGAACGAGACCCGATCAAGTGCTGGTCGCTCATTACCAGGGTAGTATTTTGTCAACTCATTAACTTCAATAATGTTCATCATGTACGGAGTGCCTGTCGCAAACGGGTGCTGATTTGGTCAATAACTGTCACCATAATGAGTATGATGAGCAAGAGAGCGCCGAGATGCGGAAAATTGAGTAGATCAATCGCATTCTTGACATCCTGTCCAATACCGCCCGCTCCTACAACGCCAAGTGCCACCGATAAGCGCACATTCAGTTCCCAGACAAATAAGGTTGTTGAAATGAAGGATGGTAGCGCATCCGGCAGCAGCGCATAAATTAACGCACGCGGGCGGCTGACCCCGGAGGCTTCCAACGCCATCATGGGTGCCATCTCAATATTTTCGAGATTTTCGGCATACAATTTTGCCATGCTGCCCCACGTATGAAAGGTAACGCCCAGGACACCAGCGAATGGGCCCAAGCCAACGGCAGCCACAAAAAAGATGGCGAAGATGAAACTGTCGATCCCGCGCAGCATGTTCAAAAACCAGCGCACCGGGTAAAAAATGAAGTTTGATGGGGTTAGTGTGCGGGCAGCCAATACCGAAGGAACAAATGCCAGCACCGATGCGGTTGCCGTGCCGACCGAGGCAATGGCAACTGTTATGAGGCCATTACGAACATAGCCAGCGAACTCTTCACCATTTGGTGGGTTACGAAAGCCATCGTAAGGCGGAAAAATCCGCGACACCCATAAGCCGATTTTGGGCGTATTTTGTGCCAGTCGTCCCAGGTCAACCTCGGTCAGCCGTGCCGCACCAAACAGCAAGCAAAAAAGGATGAAAGCTATGAGCCAGCGCCATGTTCCCTGGCTCATACCAAAAGGCCCCTTACGCCGTATGGGAAGATATGGAGGTAGATTAGACGGAAAAGGTGATCGCTGATCCATCAGGAGGTTTAGCTTTCTGCGGTGGCTTCAGCAGTAGGCTCTTCCTCGTCACGAGTGCGTGCGCCGACTTTGCCAATAAAGATACCCGCCTGACGAATGGAACGGTAGCTGGCATCATTAGCTTCCACAAATCCGGTATAGCGAACCACCGTGTTATCACTGCCAGCAATCCCGATTTCCAGTTCCTGCGCCTGTTCCGGGGTAATGTTCAGCAGAATTGAGCGCAGCTTTTCCACAATCTCTGGATCCAACCCGGAGCGAACAGCAATCGCGTCGTTGGGCAGGGGCGCAGACTGCCAGTAAATGACCGATTGTTCTTCGCTGAATGCACCATTGCCAATCATGGTGTTACGGTTGCGGTCAAAGTCTGTCGCAAGCTGTACCTGTCCGTTTACAACTGCCGTTTCATTAGCAGCATGGGTGGAGCCTTCGCTATAGTTGGCAAAGTGTGTTTTGGGGTCAATCCCATAAGTCTTAAGGAAAGCAGTTGGAATCAAGAAGCCGGAGGTTGAACCCAGATCAGCAAAAGAAATGCTGTATTGACTCGCCGCATCGAGCCAGGCGCGGACGGTTTCTTCATCGGGATCCGTTCCCATATCGAGCAAGGACAGATCAAGATCGGGCTGCCCGACGATGATGCCATGATAGATCGGCTTTTCATCGTACTTGACCGTTGCAATCGCGGTGATCGCATTACCTGTCAGCACCTCAGATGCATCGTTAGCCAAAACATATCCCCAGGGGCCCATCCAGGCCACGTCCACCTGTTCAGAAATCATCGCTACACTGATACCTGCCCAGCTATCAGTCGCTGCCAATTCGTAATCCACGTCCAGTTCTTCTGCCAGCCAGGCGAAGAAAGGCTCAAATGCCGCTTTTGTGCCAGCCGGGGTGGGTTGCAGCGGGCCAACGCCAAACCGGATTCGCTCTCGCTGTGCCTGCGTTACCGAAACAGTCAGCATTAGCAAGAAAATCAGGACAATCAAACGTGAAAATATTCGATACATTCCAATTGCTCCTTTTGCGATTAGATATGTTTTTACAAATATCAATAAGTGTGCCAACAGCGAACATGACATAAAATCCTTACAATTCTCTTTCGAGTTGGCCCAGATTAGCGTTAGGGAACGAAATTGTAAGAAATTGGCAAGAATTCCTCAATAGGGTGTTATAGTAACTAAAAAATTTTGGAGTAATCATGACCTTATGACTGATCCATTGCGTTTACCCAATCTTGCCGTCTATCCAACTGAGTCGAAAGCTGACTATTTGCCTGCCGCCTATCGTTCCGTCGATGCGGCGACTCGCGCAGCTTTTGCTGAAGAATACCCCCACTGCGTTTTTATTGAAGTCACGAATCACTGTAACCTGCTCTGTGAAACCTGCCCGCGCACCTTCATTACATACGAAGAGCCGAAAACCTTAAGCTGGGACAACTTCCTGAAGATTGTCGAGCAGTTCCCGAAAATGGAGCGGGCAGTGTTGCATGGGATTGGTGAGCCACTTATCAATAAAGACCTGCCGCGCATGATTGCCTACCTCAAGGCGCGTGGTGTGTACGTCCTGTTCAACACGAATGCGACGCTGCTTAGTGCCGAGTGGTCACGCCAATTGATTGGGAGCGGGCTGGATGAACTGCGGTGTTCAGTCGATGGTGCTGACCCGAAGACTTACGCACTCATCCGAGGTGCGCCGCTGCTGCACAAAATTGTCAGCAACCTTACCGGATTTATGCAGATTCAACGCGAAATAGGTGCAAGTACGCCGCGTGCATCGCTGTGGATGACCGGTATGCGAGAAAATGTGGGCGAATTGCCCGATTTATTGAGATTAGCGGCGAAGATGGGTGTGCCGGAAGTGTATCTCCAGCGTATGGTCTATTATTACGAAACACCGACTGCACCAGGCATGATGAATACCGGACACGGCCTGTTCGACGATTTCGATGAACAAGTCGAGCGGCTGATTGTCGAATGCGAAGTGCTGGCGAAAGAACTCGGCATTCTGTTTAAAGCTTCTGGCGCGACTAACCCACACGCCAGCCTGGAAGCCAGCAACCAGCGCGATCAACAGCCCTGGAAAGCCTGTATGCGCCCCTGGACAACAGCCTATATTACCGCCAACGGCAATGCCCTCCCCTGCTGCATTTCGCCTTTTGCCACCCAGGATTACGAAAGCCTGAAACTGGGAAATGTGTTCGAGCAGTCGTTTGAAAGCATCTGGAATGATGAACGCTATGCGAAATGGCGGCAGCAGTTGTTGAGCGATGAACCGCATGAAGCCTGTGCCGGATGCGGCGTGCATTGGAGTTTGTAGGAGGAAACAGATGACTCTTGAACCGATTTTGAATGAACAGCCGAGCGATGTATGTGCTGCCCCTGCCTTTCACTGGAAACTTTGGATTTACACCAACTACGATTGTAATCTGCGCTGTTCGTATTGTGTTGCCAAATCCAGCCCCAATGCGCCGCGTCGGGCAATTGGCTTGCAGAATGTCAAACGGTTGATTGATGAAGCCCTTGATCTGAGTTTTGATCACATCTTTTTTACCGGTGGAGAGCCGTTCTTACTGAATGATATTTACGACATGCTGGCGTATTCATCGGCACATGTCAAGACAACGGTCCTCACCAACGCAATGATTCTGCGTGGGCAACGACTGGAAAAACTCAAGGCTATTGCGAATGATAATCTCATTGTCCAGGTCAGTCTGGATGGTGGTCGCTCAGAAGATCATGATGCCTATCGAGGCAAAGGCGCATGGGATAAAACGGTTGAGGGTATTCAACTGTTGCAGGATGCAGGCTTTCGTGTTCGCATTGGCACAACTGAAACACCCTCTAACTGCGCTCATCTGGATGAACTATATCGATTCCGCGAATCACTCGGCATTCCGAACGAGGATCATTTTGTCCGTCCGCTGGCGAAACGGGGCTATTCCAAAGAAGGCATGGAACTGGGGATGAATAACCTCGTCCCAGAGTTAACCGTCAATATCGATGGTGTATTCTGGCATCCGCTATCGACGGATGGTGATATGCAAATTGCCAAAAAGCTGTTTCCGTTAAAACATTCTGTCGATAAAGTTCAAGGAATCATGGATGAGATGGCACGCACTGGCAACGTCCCACTTGTCACCTTTACCTGAGGATAGCCAATTTCGGCTCTCGTGCAGAGCCATCAACGACAATTTACTGGTCGGCATACAACAATAAAGAGGAAATATGATTTACGCTTACATTCTCATCGAAGCTGAGCCAACCCGTGTCCAGGAGTTGGTAGAGGAGCTGGCAGGAATGCAGCTTGATGCCTCGGTCATCAAGTCGGTTCATGCCACCACCGGTCGTTTTGACCTGATCGCTTATGTCGAGGCACCCACCATACAAGATTTGGGGAATTGAATTAGCCAGGGTATTGCGAGCGCCGTGGGCGTTCGCCGAACTGAGACCTGTATCGTCATTTGGTAAGTTAGGTTGACACATAATGCTGAACAGCCCTCCTACAGACGATGTAACCCTGGACGCCGGAATCACCGGTTGCGGCGATCTGATTTTGCTGATCTACAACCAGGTCAAGACCCTGCAATCCGGCCAGGTCTTGCACATTGTCGCTTATGATCGCGGCGCAGCAGAAGATATTCCGGCCTGGTGTCGCATGACTCACAACAGGCTGCTGTACCAGGATGTTCCAAAAGACCCTTCGCAAACATCGCATTTTTACATTCAGAAAGGTTGATAGTCGCATGGCAAAGCTGTTGGTGAATCTGACATCGGGGAAAGACAACATTGACAAGGCAACGGTAGCCTTTGTGATTGCCAATGCAGGCATCGCTGGTGGGCAGGAAGTCGCCGTGTTCCTGAGCGTAGAAGCGGTTCTGCTGGCGAAGCATGGCTTTGCGGACGATATTCATGTCGAAGGCTTTAAGCCGATTAAGGAATTGATCGAAACCTTTGTCGCTGGCGGCGGCATGGTTTGGGTTTGCCCGCCCTGTGCCAATGTGCGCGCTGTTACCGAAGACACTTTGATTAGCGGGGCGGTTTTTGCTGGCGGCGCAAAACTAGTCGAATTTTTGTCGCAGGGCGCGGGCAGCGTCTCGTACTAACTAATCACAAAAAGAGCGCAGACTCATGCCACCGAAACCCTGGAAAACACAAAGCACTCGTGAGGTTTATCAAAATACGTGGATGAGTCTGCGCGAAGACATCGCTGAAATGCCGGACGGGCGCACCACCATTTATGGGGTTTGTTCGTTTGGTCAGTGTGTCGGTGTGCTGCCGTTCATTGACGATAATCACGTTGTGTTGGTGCGGCAGTACCGCTATGTGCAGAAAGAGGATTTTCGGTGGGAAATGCCCACTGGCGGCATCAAAACGGGGGAAACACCAGAACAGGCTGCACAACGTGAACTGGGTGAAGAAGCGGGGTATCAAGCGGCACAGTTGCTACCCGTGAGCATCTACTACACCTCCAAGAGCATCTGCGACGAAACAGCCTATCTCTACTTAGGTTATGACCTGATTCAGAACAAGTTGCCTCCCGATGATACCGAGTTTTTTGAAATTCAGACATTTCCGTTTGACGAGGTGTTGCAGATGGTACACAACAACGCCATACGCGACGGGATGACCGTTACAGCGGTACTCCATGCGGCGCTTCGGCGCATCATTGGTTCATAAATAAGCGACAATTCTTAGGTAAAGGAGGATAATCATGGCGGAGCAGTCAGCTGCCGATCAGAATATCAAGACAGATGCAGACGAAACAACCACACGATCCCATGCTGGCGACCAAACCATCGTTGTAAATAACTGGCAAAAGGCAGCCCTTGTCGTCGTACGCTTAGCACTCGCGTATCTATTTTTCACGCAGTTATGGTGGAAAATGCCGCCAACTTTTGGCTGTCCGGCAGATTATTCGTTCACGACTGGGGCTATTCAGGAGGGGCGGATACGGTTAACCCGAACGAGCGGTTTGTGCGACTGGCTCGGTATCCAATCATTTTATGCAGCAAGCCGTGAGTTACGTGTGTTTGAAGCTAACCTGGATAACACGGGCGGCCCGGAGATTTTCCTGAACCTGACCGTGCTGCGGCAGTTCAACGGCTGGATTGTGGACAACATCATCATTCCGAATATTGGGTTGTTCGGTTGGCTGATCTGGATGGCGGAATTCTCTATTGTGATCCTCGTCGGGTTCGGCTTATTGAGTCGTTTAGGCGGCTTGATTGCGCTCGGCGTGTCTATGCAGTTGGCGGTTGGGCTGGCAAATATTCCGAACCCTTTTGAATGGGAGTGGATTTATCTGAATATGGTCTTTCTCTCCATTTTTGTCATCGCCATCGCGCCAGGGCGCTTCTTCGGTATTGATACGCTGCTGATCCCCCGCCTTAAAAAGCTGGATGAAAATGGCAGTCCGGTTGGGCGTATCGGTTTATTGCTAACAGGACAATAGTTCTATCCAGAGAGAGCCTGTGACATCTCTTCACGATAACATGAATCGTCCAAACAGATTCTCTCAATATTGGCTCACCTTACAACAATCGCTGCCGCTGAGTTGGCTTGCCAAACACCCACTCTTCGCGCTCGGATTAATGTCCCTGCCGTTGTATTTGGCTGTAATTCTTCATGGAGATTTCCGACCCAGGCGGATGGAGCCATTTTTCCCAATCTTTTTGGGCTTGTTCGCGTTTTACGGGGCTGCCTGCTGGTTTGTCATAAAGCTCAGAGCGGGCGGGTCACTCAGCACGATCTTTTTGTTCGCCGTTGGCTTCAACGCACTCCTTATACCTTCGTGGCCCACACTGTCTGATGATATGTTTCGCTATATCTGGGATGGCCGTGTACAGGCAGCGGGAATCAACCCCTATCGCTATGCGTCAAATGCTGAGGAATTGGAGTATTTACGCGATGATTTGATCTGGTCGAACATGAACCGTCCGAATGCAGTCACGATTTATCCGCCGGGGGCGCAGATCATATTCGCCGCAGCCTGGCGGGTATTCCCAGACAGCGTAGTGGGTATAAAGCTGGTGATGATTGCCGCAACCTTACTGGCAGGCAGGTTGCTGGTCAAACTCCTGCGAGCGCTCAACCAGCCGCCAGAGCGTGTCCTGATTTTTTTGTGGAACCCGCTCCTGGTGTTTGAGGTCGCTCACGCTGCTCACGCTGACGCGCTCTATCTGCCTCTGATCGTCGGTGCATTTTTATTGCGGGCGCGTTCCCCATCTGACCGGGTGAGTGGGCGGCACGAGGCTGGAATTGGCATTCTGCTGGGGTTGGCGACACTGATAAAATTGTATCCGGCAATGCTCGTTATCCCGCTCTGGAGTCTGCGTGATGAGTCAGGTAAACGACGCTGGCGGCTGGCGCTGCCTGTTGCTGCTGTTCTAACAGTGCTGATCGGGTATGCGCTTTACATTCAGCCCGGCGTTAATGCGCTTGGCTTCCTTTCCACCTATGGACGTGAGTTTTTTAATGTGTCGCCACTGATGCGCTGGTTGACAGATATGGCAATGGCGCATCATATCCAATGGTACAGCCCCGGTAACATAGGAATGCCTGTCCTCGTTGCGATCATAAGTTTATGGATGGTCATTAGTCCTGCCCACAAAGCGCGGCAGGCTATTTTGCGCTGCTTCTGGCCGATTGGCGTTTATCTGCTTATCAATCACAATTTATTCTCATGGTATGCCCTGTGGCTGCTACCTTTGATTGCGCTTGATCTTTTTGCCACCCGTCATATTCGGTTTAATACGGCATTGGCTTGGTGGGTCTTTACCGGCACTGTCGTGCTGTCGTATACCTTTTTTATCCGCTGGAGAGAAGAACAATGGGCTATACAGTTGCAATTCTGGCCGCTGTATATTCTGCTTGTTGCGGCTGTCCTCACGCGAATGCGCCGATGGTTATCTACACCTCAGTTTTCTATTCCATCAGATGATGAGTTACAAAGTGAACATGAAACCTCAACTCTCAAACTTTAGCACCCCAAAGCGGGCTTTAGTGGTCGTCGCCAAACAACCCGTTCCTGGGCAGACCAAAACCCGCCTCAGCCCGGCATTGACAGCAGAACAAGCCGCAGCAATTTACGAATGCTTCCTGCTCGACACGATGGAGATTATCCGCGCAGCGAAAAAACAACTGGATTTTGTGCCGATTATCGCCTATCTACCTGCCGAAGGTGAGCATTATTTTCGGCAAATTGCGCCGGATTTCGAGTTTATCTTACAAGAGGGTAGTGACCTCTCAGAACGATTGAACAATGCGACAACTCATTGCCTGATGAATGGGTACGAACAGGCGGTCATTATGGACAGTGATAGCCCAACTCTGCCAGCTAGTAGCCTGGTGGGAGCATTCCAGGCTTTGCAGTCTTCCGACATTGCCATGGGGCCATGTGATGATGGCGGTTATTATCTGATCGGACTCAAACAACCCGCACCTTCACTATTTCTGACTGTCACCATGAGTACATCGCAGGTCACTGCTGATACTTTAGATCGAGCCAAACAGTCGGATATGACAGTAAAGATGCTGCCAGGTTGCTACGATATTGACTACGTTGATGACCTGAAACGACTGATGGATGAATTGGAATACCTGCCAGCTACTGCCGCGCCCTACACTCGTAAATTTCTGAAAGCACATGCAGAAAGGATGAATCTCTAATGCGCATGATGGTTATTATTCCCGCATTGAACGAGGCAGGGAACATCCGACGGCTGGTGGGGGAAATACCGTCCACACTGCCGTTTGTGAGCAGTATCCATGTTACTGTTGTGGACAATGGCTCGACAGATGAGACAGCCCTAGAAGCTGAGAAAGCGGGCGCGAAGGTTGTTTATGAACCCCGTCGCGGTTATGGATACGCCTGTGCAGCGGGTGTAGGCGCAGCAGCAAATGCCGATGTTGTTGTATTTATGGATGGCGATGGCAGTTTTGACCCGGCAGAAATGGCGCTACTCATTCGACCAATTGCGGAAAATCGCGCCGATCTTGTATTTGGATCACGCGCCGCGCATATCGAACCCGGATCTATGCCCCCGCATCAGCGCTTCGGCAATCGCCTGGTTTCGCGCCTGATGGGTCTGCTTTATGGTTTGAAAGTGACTGATCTCGGCCCCTACCGTGCGATTCGACGTGACCCGTTGTTATCTCTGGATATGTGCGAAATGACCTTTGGCTGGCCGGTTGAAATGATGGTAAAAGCTGCACGCCGAGACTTCATCATGGTCGAAGTGCCGGTGCATTATCGTAAGCGTTGGTCGGGTCAGTCAAAAGTGAGCGGGACGCTACGCGGAACATTGCTGGCGACCTATTATATACTCGGCGTGACTCTGCGTTATGCCTTCGTACCTAATAAATCTTCCAACGACAAATTCAATCGTTGAGCCAGCGCCCGGCCATGATCAAGGCGCAGTGGTCGTTTGCCCTGTTCATATTGTTCTAAATAATCATAGTGAATTGCCATTTCATCGCTCAGGTCACTGAGTGTTAGCCCAAGCGCGCCTCGCGCAGCCTGCAAACGTTCGCCAACGGCGCGATCTTCCAGGTATAATCGCTGCCAACGTAATCTGTTTGTGATTTGATACCAGACAATATACCCCCAGGCGTACCCCATGTAAATCGCTACCGGGACGAGATCAAGCCAGGGTAGCCATTGGTCTGAGCGAGTCTGAATGCTTATATAGTTGTACAAGAATGCCTGCCAGGTTACGAGGTAGCTGAAGACCAATGCCAGACGACGCAGCGGCGTGTCTTCCAGCAACGCCACCAGCGCGATCAACCAAATCACGTACCAGGCGTGAAACCATAGCGATGCAACGAGCAGATAGGCCAGCATGATGCGGGCAGTAATACGGATGGGTGTTAAGGAGTCGTGTTTTCGCCACAACATGACCAGTTGGGTGAGATAAAAGATTCCGAAGAGTGCCAGTGTTCCATTCGCCAGAATCGTCCGGCTATTAGGAGTATTACGAGCCGATGTGGTTAGGTCGGTTACACCGTCAAGAATGGGCATCAACCAGTGGCGCATTACAGTCGCTACCGATCCGGTATACATCAAAGCTCGACGCTCAGCTCGCAGTGTGTCCCAACCATGCCAGTAGGGAGTATACATTATCACTGCCAGCACCCCACCCAGAAACATCGACAGCAACATATAGCGCAGCCAGCGTCGTGTACCGAGGTCACGCAATGCCACCAATGCGATGATCGGGATGAACAGCGCTGGAATGAATTTGATCAGCAGACCGATTGTTGCTCCCAATGTTGCCGCAACATACCAGCGGCGGCTCAGGCAGTAAAGCGCGAGAGCTATACATGCCGTCATAAGGGCATCATTATGCCCCGTCCCAGCAGTCATGTAGACAACCAATGGATTCCACATGAACAGATACAAACCGATCAATAATCGTCGCGGCGCAACTCGTCGCAGCGTCAAACCAACGAACAATGCTGTCAATCCATATCCAGCGATAGCCACGAGTTTGTAAGCGATCACCTGCTGATTACGGTTGCTGGTTGCGGTCAGCGTACTCACCGTATGTGCCAGCAATTCCCATGCTGGACCATAAGCAGAGGGAGTTCTGTGCCATGAAGCGAAGCGATAAAACATATCTCGCATAATTTGGTCGGGTACGTGTTCTAATGGGTTCAACCCATAAACGGCAGACATCCGTCCCCGTATGATGTAATCATAAATGTCCGAACCATCCACCGGATACATAGGTAGAAGGGCAAGACAGAAAACAATCCCTCCAACAATGATCAACGCCAGTGCCCACCGCTGGTAGGCCGAGCTGAAATGAACCGACGATCTGACCCCTTTCCAGTAACCGAAGGCATACATTGTAAATAGCAGTACCATACTGCCAATATACCAGTATGCACCTTCATTAGAGGAATCAGTGAGCATACCAATAGACTGGCGTGGGCGATCACCATATTGATCCAAGCTGTAGCGAGAGGCAAAACCATAGTGAGACAATAGGGTGATCGTCAGCGCGCAAATGACAATCCAACAAAGACAGACCCAGGAGCGGATAAGGTTATTCGCCATACAATTTTTTTCGAAATGCAGTTATGTGCTAATGATAGGTAGCAAATGTAACAGAACTATGACATTTCAGAAGTTTTACGGCTGTCATGTCGATGCTAATCGGACAGATGGGCATGACGAATGTTTGACAACCTGATCTATGCACCAAAGGCTAGAGAGATTTTGATGCTCTGTTGGTTACTGTATTCAATGTTGCTGTGATGCTTAATTGATTATATCTTTTGATTGTGCCAAAAGTGCAATAAAAACGGCCATTATTTTCCGTGATTAATCACAAGCGAATCGCTTGAATATCGCTGCAATTTTATGGCGAAAATAGCGCCGAAATAGGCTTTCTTTTGCACAATACATGAAGCGGAAGAGTTACATGCCTAGCCGGGGCTAGCGTTGCCGCCACCATGGGGGGATGAGCAGAGGCGATAAAATCGTCTTGTCATCCTTCAGAATAACCCTCAAATCTGCTATAATTACAGGGTCTCGCAGCCTCATTTTCTATGCCTGACTATCGCACGATCCCCCTGAGCAAAAACTGATCCAACACTTCCCTCCCGATCCCCCTGCCCTGTCCACAGGACATCCATCATGCTCGCCATCCCCCTTTCGAATCGCCCCGGCATCTTCACCTTGATCTCCGAATGTGACCTCCTGCTCATCAGTCCCTATCGCTGGCGCTTGAGTACCAATGGCTACGTCGTCGCCACTATTCAAGGACCCCGAAATTCGCGGATCATTTACCTCCATCGCCTGCTGCTCAACCCGCCACCTGGCTTGCAGGTCGATCACATTTGGGGCGACAAACTCGACAACCGTCGCGAATCGCTGCGCCTCGCCACCCGCGCCGAGAACCAGCGCAGCAGGCACACCGCTGCCCATTCCTCAACCGGCTTCCGAGGCGTCACTCGCACGCGCTGGGGTACTTTTCAGGCTTCCCTCAAACTCAACGGCAAGACCATCCATCTTGGCACCCATGTTGCGCTCGAAACGGCTGCCCTCGTCCGTGATGCTGGCGCACGCCGCTTTCATGGCGACTTCGCCTTTCTCAACTGTCCCGACATGCCTACACCATCAGAGATCGAAGTCCTACTTGACCATGTGCTGACCGGAAAGTCGCCAACCAGACCGGCAATACGCCCCATTTTATTGAATAACAGCCTCTCGGAGCGCACTGCCCCATTACATAATCAGATTGCCTTATGTGTCGCCCTTGAGATTGTCGTGCAGGTCGCGCATCAACTGACCGACGTGCCTGAACTGCTGGCCGCGATCTGTCCCAAGTGTCACGTTCAGATCGGCTCGTATCCCGATACGACGCGCGACCAATTGTTCCTGGCGCTCTATGAAATCGAAGGTTATGAGGCAGTACGCCTCGCCTTTGAGCGCATCAAATCCACCCACACCTACATCAGCTTCAATCCACCAGAGAAACAAACATGAACAGCCTTAAACCCACGCCATAATTGGAGTACGAACTGGTCGCCGCCAGTGGTCTCTACACGCCTCATTCCGGCGCTAAGGCGTGCGGGATACTTCAAGTTGCCAGTCAATTGACATAGGTTACGCTTGCCAGGTCACTAGCTCACTAAGAGGTCGTTCTGGCTGCCCCACGAGGAAAGAGATCAGTACACATAGAGCAGCCCGCCGAAATTGATCGTGGGGGGCCTTGTTGAGGACATACACAGGATGACGGCCCGGCGCACGTTCTACAGCCTACGTTCTGGCGTATCCAGAACAGTGCTAGACCGTTTGAGCGGTGAGCGCTAGGTAGAAGGTGTAAGGCATCTGAGCGTTTGCCTCACCGACAGCACTGCCTTGTTCGATAACGCCAGGCACTATCGCGTTGGAACGGTTGGCTGATGGTAAGTATGTCCTCGCGGAGGTGAGGTGGAACCGCATAGCAGAAAATCTCGACGTTGTTGATGTGGCTCTGTGCTTCAGTATCTCAAGCGTAACGAACGCTCTAACTCGTGAAGCCTGTATGGTTCTTCTGGTTCAGACCCCAAAAGAGTTCACCAACATCGTGTCCACGTGAGAAACAGATTTCTCCCTTGAAACCGTCCATATGCTTTGGTCAGAGCTACTTTCTGCGGAGCTTTGCCATTGATTAGAGATCTTTCCATCAGCAGGTGGTCACGATGTCAGTGAATAGTTTCTGGGTTCAATGTAGAAGAACCATACAAAGCCTTCTCGCAAGTGGGCTGTGCCGGTGATGAAGCCGGCATCCTTGCTCCCCCGGCTTAGAGGGAGTGAGGCTACGCTGCTCCGGCAGCAGAAAGGTTACCCGCTTATGGCTATCCGCACCACCGCTACTCTCCGGCACATTGGGATGTCGTGGGTGGACTTGCGTCCCGGCACGGTCTTGTACCGCGATCTGCTGCATCATGCCTTACCTGCATCAGTCGTCCAGCAGCACAAGGCTGTAGGAGCCTCGTAACCCCTTAGCCCCCCACGATCCGGCGACAAGCTCAACACCCGCCACAAGAGCGCCTCCTCTACCCCTTCACCAACCGCCTATTGCAGCATATGTGAGATTTTCGAGCTGTGGAATAGGCACAGCCTCAATACCCTGTCCCCTATTTCCGCAGCCTTCATCGAGCTTGCCGTGTCCTTCATAAGGCATGTAAAGTTCACAAAGGTTCTCAAAAGCTCACACAATACCCGTACC
>JALHNT010000098.1 GCA_022843385.1 Anaerolineae bacterium
ACGCCTGGGCGAACCTAAAGAAGAAAATCAAAAAAGCCAGCAAAACCTGCCCCGACATCATTCACAATATCAATCAGCAAATCAACAATATGCGTAATTCTAAATCCGTTTAACTATAGTTCTTGCAGTGAGTTCAACTACAGTTGGATTTCAGCCGAATAGCGTCAATCCATTTGGTACTGAGTTAGAATCAAAAGTTAGTACAGGAATAGTAGGCTCAAACGGAACATACACTATACGTGTGGTTAATTTTACAGCGTATAGCTATGATGCAGATCAAAAAAATCTATATAGATATATCGATGACCCTACAGGAATCGGTGTCTACACACTTTATATCAGTTGTACTCGTGATGGCAATGTCATCAATCCCGACGACGTAGCGCCAGCCGCTAACGGAACAGGGTCAACTGGCTCGACTACCGCTGCACCCGCATTCTCCGGTGTAGGCTTCCCCGGCCTCGCGCCGGTTGATTTTGGTGGTGTCGCCCAAATCCCAATGGTGATGGGTGTCCCGATGACGGGCGCGGTCACACCGACGGGCGGGGAAATCCTCGGCTTCACCTTCGACGCAGCAGCCGGCGACACGCTCGATCTGGCATTCAACCGCCTCCCGCCGGGCAACCTGAACCTGGGGCTGGTGGTGCTGTCGGCGGATAATCAGGTCGTGTTCCAGGCCAGCCTCGTCACCTCGTCCACCCTCAGCACCGGCTTCACCCTGCCTAGCGATGGGACGTATACCATCGGCGTCTTCCGCATCGATCTGCTGCCACCCACCGCGCCCGAAGCCACTGCCTTCCAGGTGACGGCGACGCTCAACCCGTAAGGTCATCCACCGGGGAATGGGCTGTCGGCCTGTTCCCCTGCACTCCGGTTTTGCGCTATGATGGGGATGGATAAATTGGTCAAGGAATAGTCAGATGACCCTACAAACCGTAACGGTGATGGTCGCCGATCACGTCTATGAACCGGCGCAGCGCTTGGCCGAAGCGATTGGTTATCCAGTTGAGGCGGTGCTGACCGCGCTGTTGGATCTGTCCATTGCGCCCTTTCACCCGGCAATCGATCTGGATAAACCGCTGACGGGCTTATCGAATGATGAGGTGATGGCAGTTACTCAGGTGCAGATGGCACCTGAACGCGAACGGCGCTTGCGCGAACTCAACCACTTGCAGGCAGAACGGGCGCTCTCGGCTGGCGACCAGGCCGAACTACGAACCCTGATGTGTGTCTATGAGATCGGTATGCGTTACCGCGCTCAGGCGTTGCAAGCCGTTGTTCAACGCGGGCTACAACCGCTGCTCCCAACATGACAGCTCTGACTGATGAGATGGATCAGCGGGTTCGTGAGCGGGCAATGTATCGCTGTGAATACTGTCTGAGCCAACAACGTTATGTCATGGGCGTGTTGGAAGTGGAACACATCCAGCCTGTATCAAAAGGCGGCAGCGATCACGAGTCCAACCTGGCACTTGCCTGTCACCGGTGTAACAATCACAAGAGTGCCAAGATCAATGTGATTGATCCAGACACAGGTGAGGATGCCCGACTGTTTCATCCACGTCAGGATATATGGACAGATCATTTCCAGTGGAGTGAAGATGGCACAGAAATCATTGGACAAACCCCAATTGGCCGCGCCACTATCATCGCCTTGAATCTGAACCATCCCAATGCGGTTGAGGTGCGCCGCGCCTGGGTTGCCGTCGGCTGGCATCCGCCGTACGATGCATGAGCGAACAGCCTGTTCCCCCACACCTCGGTTTTGCGCTATGATGGGGATGGAAAGTCAGCAGCGAGGTGTTGATGCATGAGCAGTCCAATTACATTACCCGACGAAACCTATCAACTGATGCGACAGGTAGCGGCGATGGAAGAAACATCTGTCGAGGGGGTTATCGCCCATCTGCTTTACAAAACGCTGCCCCTCACCCCTAGTATTGACCCCAACCACCCGGTTGAAACACTCCCTGATGATGACTTGTTGGCGCTCACTCAGATCACCTTGACTCCTGAAGCCGATCAGCGTCATCTTCTGCTGCTCCAGCAACAACAGCAGCGGTCACTATCGCCAGCCGAGCAAAAAGAACTCTCCTGGTTCACCCAGATTTACGGGATCGCAACGCTTTACAAAACGAAGGCCATGATAGAAGCTGCTCAACGTGGGCTGATCTCACTATGACCTATGTGTCGAAAGCACTGCGTGAGCGCATCCAACAGCATTTCAAGAACCGTTGTAGTTACTGCCAGAGTTCACAGCAGTTTGTTCCCATTGCATTTGAAGTCGAACATATCCAGCCTGTGGCAAAAGGCGGCACGAATGTGGAAGATAATCTCTGTCTTTCGTGTCGCATGTGCAATGCCTATAAGGGAATGCAAATCGAAGCCAGAGATCCAGCAACCAATCATCTGACGCCATTGTTTAATCCACGTACTCAAAAATGGGACGACCATTTTGAATGGAGTTCGGAAGGCGTCATGATTGTTGGTAAAACTCCAGTTGGACGCAGTACAGTTGATGCGCTTCAACTCAACCACTATCTCCGATTGGAGCCGCGCAAACTATGGGTCAAAGTCGGTAAACATCCTCCACAAGGTTAGCCAAAAGTGCCACTATGAAAATCTTCATCAGCTATGCCCATGACGACACGGCCCATGTGCTGGATATTCAGCGGGCGCTGGAAATCCACGAGGTGTGGTTCGACCACCGCCTGACCATCGGCCAGAACTGGTGGGATAAGATTCAGCAGGAGATCAGCGCCTGTCACTGCTTTCTGTTTCTGCTCTCGCCGGACTCGCTCACTTCGGAATACTGTCAGAAAGAACTGGCGCTGGCGATGAAGCTGGGCAAGCCTATCGCGCCGGTCATGCTAACCCAGATGGACATCCCGGAGGCGCTGGGCGCGTACCAGATCATCCGTGTCACGGAAGGGATGAACACCGCCGGCATCGCCAAACTGCTCAACGGGTTGTTCGAAATCGAGCGTGCCGTCTTCAACCCGCTCAAATCGGGCAAGGCGGCGGTTGATCCGCTGGCCTCGCGGCTGGTGGTGTCTGAACTGTTTTTCGCCACTATCAACAATCGCAAGAAGGCGATGTACGAGAAAATCCTCAACACCACCTTGCAGACCGCCGCGCTCGACCTGCCCGATATGCAGCATGTTGATGCCGGCGAGGTGGCGCTGGATAAGGTGCAGAAAGCCTATGACATCCTGGGAAAGCCGGTGTTCGTCGATCACTCGGCGCTGGCGATCCGCGCCTGGGGCGGGCTGCCGGGCGGGCTGACCACCACCTTTCTGCGGCCTGCCGGGCTGCAAAACATCTGCAAGATGCTGCAACCGTTTGAGGATAAGTACGCCGAATCGGTTTCGGCCATCGCCTTCACCGACGGTTACCTCAAGCGCAAGTTCGTCTGTGTCGTGCCAGGCACCATTCCGGATCAACCGCGTGGCAGCGGCTATAGCTGGAACAACATCTTTATCCCGGCGGGCTTCGACAAAACGCTGGGAGAAATGAGCGAAGATGAGATGCTCTCGATCTCTAGCCGGCGGCGCGCCATGATCGAGTTCATGCGCTTCCTGCAAACCAATTATCAGGTTGAATGAGTCTCAGTCCCAGGCCGCATCGAAAAAGGCCAGCATCCGCCGGGTGTATTCCTCTGGCGCGACCTGCGGGCCGTCACAGTGATGGGCACCCGGCACCGCCCACAGTTCAGCAGTTGACCCGGCGCGGCGGGCGTATTCCTGAATCTGGGGTAGTTCAGTCCCATTCGCTCCGGCGATCAACAGCAGCGGGCGCAGCGCGATCTGGTCAATGACATCCACCACGGGTTCGGGCATCGATACGCCGGAGAAGATTTCCACCCATTTGAGGATGGCGGCATTGTAGACAAAACGAAACCCATCCCAGTTCGAACCAATCGGCAGCATATCGTTGTGGGCCGCAACAGAAGGCCCATCGGCAACCACTGCTTCGATATCCTTATCGGATGCCGCTGAACGCAGCGCGATCTGCCCGCCAATCGAACAGCCCAGCACCCCCACCTGATAGTCCCGCGCCTTCAGCAGATCGACAGCAGCCTGGACATCCGGCACATCGGCCCAGCCATACGAGCGAATACTCCCGTCACTTTCGCCTGACCCCCGCGAGTCGAGCATCAGCACACCATAACCCGCCGCGACCAGTCCCTCGGCCTGAAAGCGCATCGACAGCCGGTTGCCATAGTAACCATGCAGCAGGATGATGACCACGCCATTACGGGGCTGTGCCAGCCAGCCACGCAGCGTCAGATTATCGCCGCCGGTGAAGCGGACGTCCTCGACAGCGAAAGGAAGATCGGATGGCAGCACAACTGGACTGGGGGCAGGGGAGACATACGATGCGGCAATCGCCACCGTCGAACCGACAATCAGGCAGAGGAACAAACTGACGAAGCTGAATAGAGCGAAGCCAATCAGACGCAGCCAGTAGCGACGGCTGCGCGGTGTCCTCACCACAGCGGCACTTTCGGCGTCAACTCGCCATCTTCCAGCGACCAGGCGCGTCGCAGCGCATCGTGGAAGTGGTTCTTCACCTCATCGGTCATGCGCATAGCCGCCTCGAAGCCATTGCGCGAGAAGCCATAGATACAGGCAAACTTCTTGCGAACAACCGTAATCAGATAATCTTTTTCCCAGCGGGCTTCGGTGAAGAGAAAGGCGGTGCCATCCTGCGGGCGGCGCAGCATATCCAACCAGTCGATGCACACATTAGCGTTCAGCTCATCGAAGACGAAGCGCATCGTCATCACCGAGCCGTAAGTGAAAGCCAGTTGGAGCTGCCGCGTGTTCGGCTTGACTTCAGCCACCAGCCCAGCCATGCCATCTGGTGCGGACATGACCATCAGCGTCGGTTGAGAAGGGGAGCGGCTCTCGCGCGTCTTGATGATGGTCAGCAGCGGCAGCGAGGGATAACGGATGGTCAGTTCTTCGTAGATGTTAATGCGCCCGTACTGATGCTGCTCGATCAGCCAGGGGGCACCCGTCCCACTGGCGCGCGAGGCGATGGTATGGGGGCTATCCTCAGCGGGGAGCGCCGCCATCCCTGGGCGGGAAGGCACAGTCATCTCATCCGGTTGCCGTTCGTCGTGCTGGTGAGTGGGCATGTAAAGGCTCTTTTCAATCCCGCCGGGCAGTGATTCCAGCATATATCAGAGATACCTGAAGCGCAACTCATATTCACCACAGCCCAGACTGATGGGGATACAACGGACTGCTCATGTGTTTCTAACACAAGCTGACTATCCTTTTAGCAGCGGCATAAGCCGAGGCCAAACTAACCAGTTGAGGAAGTCCCGTGCAAGATAACAAACAGCCCAATAATACGCCACCCGGCCCCCAGTTCAAGGTGCCGCGCTGGGCGTTTTTCGCGATCATCGGCATCGTCCTCTTATGGGCGATCCAGAGCGCGGGGAGTTTTTTCAATAACTTCGGTGGTCAATCATCAGTACAAGTCCCCTATTCCTTCTTCCGCGATCAGGTCGCCGCCGGCAATGTTGAAACCGTGACCTTCATCGGCGAGACGGCGCAGGGACGCTTCCGGCAGGCCACCGAATACCCGCCAGCGGATTCACCACTGCGGGGTCAGATTCAGGTGCAAACGGCGCAGCGCTTCAGCGCCATTCTGCCTTCACAACCTTTTTCTGATCCCGATCTCTCGCGTCTGCTGCGCGAACAGAATGTGGTCGTCAATGCGCAGTCTGGCGAACTCTCGCCGCTGTTGATCTTTCTGATTAACATCGCCCCGTTTCTGCTGATCGGTGGTTTCATCTTCTGGACCATGCGGCGCGCCCAGGGGCAAATGGGCGGAGTGTTCGGCTTCGGTCGCACCAATGCCCGTGAATACACCGTTGAGCGCCCACAGGTGACGTTTGCCGATGTCGCCGGGCAGGACAGCGCCAAAGCCGAACTGGTGGAAATTGTCGACTTCCTGAAAGAGCCGGACAAGTACATCGCCCTCGGCGCCCGTATCCCGCGCGGTGTGCTGTTGATCGGCCCGCCCGGCACCGGCAAGACCCTGATGGCGCGCGCCGTCGCCGGTGAAGCCAGCGTAGCCTTCTTCAGCATTTCGGCCTCGGAATTCGTTGAGATGTTCGTCGGCGTCGGCGCCAGCCGTGTCCGTGACTTATTCAAGCGTGCCAAAGATGCCGCCCCCAGCATCGTGTTCATCGACGAAATCGATGCTGTCGGTCGTCAGCGCGGCACCGGATTGGGCGGCGGGAACGATGAACGCGAACAAACGCTCAATCAGTTGCTCTCCGAAATGGATGGCTTTGATCAGACTGAGAGCGTGATTGTGATGGCAGCGACCAACCGCCCCGACGTGCTGGACCCGGCACTGCTCCGCCCCGGACGCTTTGATCGTCAGGTCACGGTGGGACTGCCAGACCGCAGCGGGCGCGAGAACATTCTCAAGGTACATGTGAAGGGCAAGCCGCTGGGTGAAGATGTGGTGGTCGAGGATCTGGCGAAAGCCACCATCGGTTTCTCCGGCGCGGATCTCTCGAATCTGGCGAATGAGGCTGCGCTCAATGCGGCCCGGCGCAATGCCAAGAAGATCACCATGCGCGACTTCCTCGATGCCTTTGATCGGATCGTGCTGGGGACGGAAAGCCCGCCGCTCTCGAACGAAGAAGAGCGTCGTGTGGTAGCCTATCATGAAGCCGGTCACGCCCTGGTTGGGGCGCTGCTGCCCGGCGCAGACCCGGTGTTCAAGGTGACGATTGTCCCGCGTGGACAGGCGCTGGGCATCACGGCCTCGATGCCGGATGATGACCGACGCAATTACTCCAAAGAATACCTGATGACGCGGATGCTGATGCTGCTGGGCGGGCGCGCGGCTGAGGAAGTCGCTATCGGCGAAATCACCACCGGGGCCTCGAATGACCTGCGGCGCGTGACCGATATGGCGCACCGCATGGTGGCCGAGTTCGGCATGAGCGAACACATCGGCCCGCTGAACTTCGGCGACAACGAACGTCAGCCGTTCCTGGGGTACTCGCTCTCGCAAGGGCGCAGCTACAGCGAATCGACAGCGGCACGCATCGATACCGAAGTCCGGCGCATTGTCGAGGAAGCCCATGCCAAGACCGTCGAACTGCTGAAGAACAATCATGCCAAACTTGACCAGTTGGCGCAGGATTTGCTGGAACACGAAGTGGTCGATGGCAGCCGGGTGTACGAGATCGCCGGCGTCGAGCGCGAGTCATCGTCGTTGGAGAAGATGAGCAACCTTGCGCCGGCCAGCCACTGATTGGGAAATCCGGTGATGGATGAAAGGCGAACGTCATGTCATCGCCAGAGACAGAAATCATCCAGATCGCTATGAGCGAGACCGAAGCCGGGATGATCGCCGAACGGCTGCGGAATCAGGGGATTGATGTGTGGTTACGGCCGCAGGGGGTCGGTTTTCTGGGCAATCCCCTGCGCCCGGTTGAAGTAATCGTCTTGAAAGAAGATGTCGCTTGCGCCCAGGATATCCTTCAGGAACCCTGGGTGGATGATCTGCTGGATGCGAAGCCGAAGCGCCAGCCACCGCTGAGCGATGATGGCGAGCTGAAGTGAGGCAACACCTGCCCAGACCGAAAGATCTGGGCAGGTTGATTCCAGCATCAGGTCGCGGCGACCTCGGCCTTGTGCGCAGCGATGATGGTCTGCGCCAGTTGAGATGGCACCTGCTCGTAGTGACTGAACTTCATGGTGAAGATACCGCGCGCCCCGGTGATTGAACGCAGGACGTTGCCGTAGCGCATCATCTCGGAATACGGCACCTGTGCTGTCACGGTGCCTTTCGCGCCTTCGGTGTCCATGCCCTGAACGCGCCCCCGCCGCGTGTTCAGATCGCCCATGACATCACCCATCACGCTTTCCGGGACGGTGATCTGCACATCCATGATTGGCTCCATCAGAACCGCGCCCGATTCCTCGAACACTTTCTTGAAGGCTTCGCGCCCGGCAATCTGGAAGGCGATGTCCTTCGAGTCAACCGGATGTTCCTTGCCATCGAAGACGACAGCCTTGACATCGACTATCGGATAACCGGCGATGACCCCTTCGCCCAGGACTGAGTGGATACCTTTTTCGATCGAGGGCAGGAAGCTCTGTGAGATCGAACCGCCCACAATCTGGGTGGCGTAGGCAAAGCCCCCACCGGGATTCGGTTCCAGCCGCAGATGGACCTCGGCGAACTGCCCGGCACCACCGCTCTGCTTCTTATGACGATAGAAATCGCTGCCCTGGCGGGTGATGGTTTCCTTGTAGGGAACCTTCGGCATGACGGTTTCCATGCCAACGCCCAGCTTGCCCGCGCGACTGATCGCCAGATTGACATGCGCCTCGCCCATGCCTTCGACAATCGTCTGTTTGACATCGGCATCCTGACGCCAGCGCAGCGTCGGGTCAGCCTGTGCCAGGCTGGTGAGCATCGTCCCCATCTTGGCGCTGTCGGCCTGGGTCTTGGGATTCACCGCGATGGCGTACAGGGGTTCAGGGAATTCCGGGCGCAGGATTTCAAATGGGTTGGCCCGACCACAGAAGGTATCGCCGGTCTTGGTTTCGTTCAGCTTGGCGACCACACCGATGTCGCCGACATGCAGCACCGATAACGGCATCTGCTCCTTGCCGCGCAGCGTCATCATGCTGTTGAAGCGCTCCTCGACATTGCGGGTCGAGTTGAAATAGCGACCATCGGAGCGGAGTGAACCAGAGAATATGCGGAAGTAGTTCAGGGTGCCGACGAAGCGATCATTGACCGTCTTGAAGACATAAGCGGCCAGTTCGCCATCATCGGATTGCGGTGCGTTCATGTAGTGCTTTTCGCCGGCCGGGTTGACCACCTGTACGCGGCGTTCCGAGGGTGGCGAGACGTAGACCAGCATGGCTTCGGTCAACGGCACCGTACCGATGTTCTTGCCGCCAGATGTCACGAATACCGGAACGGTCTTCAGATACGGGTCGCGCGCCGCCTTCCGCATCCCATCGCGGATTTCTTCATTCGAGAGGGTGCCTTCGGAGAAATACTTCTCGATCAGGGCATCATCGGCTTCAGCCGCCGCTTCGATCAACATCGTGCGCGCCGCATCCGCTTCAGCCTGCATCTCTGCTGGCAAATCCGACCGATCCTTGCCGGTGCCAAAATAGGCTTTCATCGTCACCAGGTTGACCACGCCACTGAAGCTGGCCTCAGCCCCAATCGGGATCATGACCGGGATAAATTTGTAAGCTGGGAAACTGTGGCGCAGACTCTCCAGTGCCCGCTGAAAATCAGCGTTTTCACGATCCATCTTGTTGATAGTGACGATGATCGGCTGCTGGTAAACCTGGGCATATTCCAGCGCCAGCTCGGTGCCGACTTCGACGCCGGCGACGGCATCGACCACAATGACCACCGAGTCAGCGACACGGATGGCATTCTTGATCTCACCCTGGAAATCGGTCATGCCGGGCGCATCGAGGATATTGATTTTATGATCTTCAAATTCAACGGGGATCAGTGAGGTCGAGAGGGAGAGGCCGCGTTCTTTTTCGTCTTCGTCCCAATCGGAGACAGTGGACTTTTCTTCAACCCTGCCAAGCCGAGAGATCGCGCCGGTATTGTAGAGCAGGGCTTCTACCAGTGTGGTTTTACCGGCGCCCTGATGCCCCACCAGGGCAACATTCCTGATTTTGTCAGTCGCATACTCTTTCATAAAAATGATCTCCTTTTATGGTGTCGCGCCGTTGACGGCGACTCGCAGCATGAACTGCCACATGGAGAAATTTTAAGGCGGTGTGAAGAGCTTGTCAAAAAGGCAGGGCAGAGATTGTGAGTAAGATCATTGGAAAAGCGTGATCGGGAGCATAGTTGAGATGGGGCGGGTTAGCTGGACGTTTCTTCCAACTACCCGCCCCTCACCCCAGGAGGACACAGGAGGGAGATAGTAAGGTTAAGGTGGCAAAATCCATTTGCCCTAATTACTGCAATTGTTCCCAGAAGCCTATTATGAGCAATAGGACTTGGGTACTTATTGCCAGTTCACCGGGCCGCTGCGCCCATAGTACGCGCCGATCACCGCCAGGTCACGAATATCAACCCAGCCGTCGCCATTCAGATCGGCTTGTGGCACGGAAGCCGGGCCATTGAAATTGGCTGCGATCAGAACCGCATCGCTCAGGTCAACGATGTTATCCAGATTGGTATCGCCGGCCACCAGGATCGTGGGCGGCAGCAGCAGATTTTGCCCTTCAATCAACGAAAAAGCAAGCTGGCTGGGCAAGAACCCGGAAACACCAGCCATCAACTGATAGCCGCCCGGCGGCATCCCAACGAAAGTGAATACCCCGCTGGTATCGGTCTGGGTCTGTACCGCCATGCCATTCGGCAGCGTGAGCGTCACAACGATGCCACTGTAATCGGTCTTCTGCGGGTAGAAGGTGACCTGCCCGGTGATGACGGTTTGCGGCGTCACCGGAGCCGGCTGGGTCGGTTGAATTACCGCTGAATCGACTGTCGGCACAATCACCTCAACCGTCGGTTGAATGACCTCAATGGTCGGGACAATCACTTCGACCGTAGGGACGATGACCTCAACCGTCGGCACGATGACCTCAACCGTTGGCTGAATGACCTCGACGGTCGGTGGAATATATTCGATGGTCGGCGGGATGATTTCCACTGTCGGCACAATCACCTCAACCATTGGCTGAACCGGTGGCACCTCGACGGTCGGTTGAACGGGCGGCGCTTCCACCGTCGGCTCAACCGGAGCTGGCGTCTCACCATCAGCCAGGATGATCGCCACACCGGCCGACATCGAGAGCAGACCGCAGATGGCGATGATGAGATAGAGCGGAACTCGGCGCATAAAGCAGCCCCCTACCCTAGTTTCTGTGACAGGCTGAAGGTTGACCGCATCCGGGTGTACAGACCCACGCTGACGGTGAGCAGGACAATGCCGAACAACAGGAAGATGCCAGCCGCCATCAGGACGGTGTCATCGCTGGCAGAAGGCATCAGCCGGTAACCGCCGACCGAAGCCACCGCGGCGCTGCCGACGGAAGCGCTGTTCAGATTGGGATTATTGAACATCTGGGCCACATCGGCATTGGCCGCCAGAGCTGCATTGGCGGTGGTGAAAGCCGGTGCGCCATCGACCACGGCTTCAACCTGATTGACGGTCTGGGCGACCAGCCGCCCACCGACTTCAGAGAACTGCGGCGCGACAAATTTGCCTTCAATCGTAGCGATGGTGGTGGGTGCATCCTTCAGGGCGCGGAACGTGACCGTTCCCAGCACACCGTCACCGCTGACCGGCTTGGCCGGCTGCATCAGCGTCATGGCATATTCAACGATGCCGAGCGCCGGATCGGCTGCGTTCTTCAGGGCAAAGCCCGGCTCGCTGGCAAAGAAGGCACCGGGTTCGACGGCCTTATTGTCCTTGACGACCACTTCAAAAGCAGTGGGGTCATAGGCCAGCTTGAAGCTGCTGCCATAGACTTCCGTCGCGCCAGTCACCTGAATGGTAACGGTGAAGGTTTCGCCAGCGACGGCCTGCGGCACAGCGGGTTGGGCCGTAATCTGAGGGGCGGCGGCCTGAGCGCCAGCGCTCATCACGGTCACCAGCAGCATGCCAATCACGGCAATCATCAGAGAGAGTTTACGCAGCATTGTGATTGTCCTCCACAAACATCAACATCGGAAAAGCACTGGGGTTCAGGCTTCTTTAGCGGGGTGCTGGTTATGCCCGGCACCCCACCCATATCTGGCACTCAGGAAATGATGACTGGCGCGACCAGACCGTAGTTGCCGCCGATGATAGCCAGGTCACGAATATCGACCCGTCCATCCATGTTCACATCGGCGTCAGCAGGCGCAAATCCGACTTCCAGATCAAAGTTTGCGCCAATCAACCCGGCATCCAGCAAATCAATCGTCCCATCATTGTTGGTGTCGCCACCCGGCAGCGTGATGGTCTCCAGATTGACCGGAACCCCCGCGCTGACTGCGACCACTTTACCGACACGCAGGTGATGGCGAGCAGCGGCTGTTACACCGTAAGTTCCGGTCGGGACATCACTAAAGGTGTAGGCACCATCCTTGCCAGTGGTCACGCTGGCGATGACATCGCCGTTGGGCGTCACCAGTTGGACGGTGATATTGTCGTTGTCCTGTTGACCATCACCATCCACATCAGGATGATTCTGGAAAGCCATCTTTCCTGCAATGGTTGAAAAGTCCTGTTGCGTCGGAATGGGTGATGGTGTCACGGTAGGCGGCACCGCTGTTGCGGTCATCGTCGGTGGCAGTGGCGTCGCGGTGCTGCCGGGCGTTGGGGTGCTGGCCGGCGACCCATTGAAGGTCGTGTTGGTGATGGTCAGCTTGATGTCACGTCCATCGGCATCAACCGCCAGCGCCGAACAGGTCACCTGCGTGCTGCCCGCTGATAGCACGGTATAGTTCATCACATAAGCCAATCCGCTGCCGGAGAACGCCGGGCTGGGCTTCAGACGGCTGGCACCAACCGTCCAGTTGCCATCACTCTTGAAGCCGTTATCGACGAAGAAACCGTTGTTGGCGTTGAAGATGTCGCCATCGCCGCGCACTGTGCCAGCCAGCACTGCCGGATCGACACGGCAGGTGGTTTGCAGACCGTAGACGTTCTGGATGTTCGCCAGCGAAATCTTCACCTGTACCGTCTGTCCAACCGGCGCTGAAGCCGGATCAACCGACACGTTCAACGCGCCAGCGCTGGATGATTGCGTGGCTGTGGCGCTGGGCGACTGTACCGTTGAGGTAGCGCTGGGCAACTGCGTCGTGGCTGTGGCGCTCGCCATCCCGGTGGGGACGGCTGTGGCCGATGCGCTGGGCGTCGGCGTGGCGGTGCCGTGATGACCATCGGCGTAGCGATAGAACCAGTTGATCCAGCGTTGTCCGGCTGGCGACCAGTCGTAATCCAGCGGGTTACAGTTGCGGTCACAGGAAGTGTGGAAGTAGCGAGCTTCTTTGTTCTGGAACAGATTGAGGGCGATGTTGTCGTAGTGATACGGGATGCAATCCAGTCCAGAGGCGGTACAGGATGCATTGTACCCACCCCAACGGCTGACAAAACCCTTGAAGTCAGTACGACCATCGCGGTTCTGATCGACACGAATGCGCTGGTTCGTCCCGGCAACAAACTCCGGCACCTGCAACACATAGCCGACGAAGATCGAGAAGATCGAGCCATCATAACGGCAGCTCATATCGTCCGGGCGGCAGAAGAAGTGCCATTTACTCGGATCAGCCGGATTGACATTACCGATCGGGTCATACGAGCGAATCTGGAAACGGGTCTCGCCACCGCCATGTCCCCACCACTCGGCCAGCGGGCGGCTGGGAGGATAGGCGGGCAGCGTAGATACATTCGGATGGCAGCGGATTTCGTCACGTTCTGACACGCGCTGAAGCGGGAAGTACAGGCTGTCAGCGGGCAGCGGGATCGGTACATCGCGCACATCGTGGGAACAGCGCAGGTCGTTGGGCTGAGTCGTGAACAGACGCCCCATATCCATCCAGCCGCCGTAGCGCATGATGCCGCAGGTCTCCGGGCGGGCTTTATCGAGGCAGACGCGGGCTTCGATGCTGTAGGAATGGAAGCGCACCGGCATGTCATGGGCACCCATGATGGCATGGGTCTGGATGCGGAAGTCGGTGACACAGTTGCCATTCGGGCAGGGTTGATCGCGCCGCACCAGCCAGATATAGCCTTCGTGCTTCAGATCATTTTCCAGTTGACCGGCATAAGCCGTGTTGGGTTCGTTGCGGGTGGCGGCCTTGAAGGTCTGCCAGGGGTACGAGATTTCCTGACCGGGCATGTTGAACCAGGTACCGGGCGGGCCAAAGATGTCGTTCACATAATTGGGGTCATCGATATGGGTGTGATCGTAGTAGCATTTGAGTTCAGTATTCACAATCGAGTGCCACTTCGTCCTGTCGTGTTCGGCGGGGGTACAGGGGCGGTTATACACCCCGGCTGCGATCTCTGCCTTGACCTGATTGACTCGATCCAGATTGATGCCGATCTCGCGACCAAAGCCGCTGCCGACGCCAAAGCCCCCAGCCGCGTTCTGGGCATGGGTGCTGCCCGACAATTGAATCAGGAATACAATGAGCGCGGTGTAGATAACCGAAGGCATCAACGCTTTTCGCACTATCATTAGAACGTCATTCCGATAACCATTCACCATTGATGCGATCTCCCAGCATAAGCATTGCATAAAGACGCGATCCATAAGCCCTACAATACCTTTACGATTTTTATATCGCAACCAACAGGGATAGCCGAATAGTCCCAGTGGAAGGGTGAATTAGGAATGAAGTACCACCCTCAACATTAAGAATATGTTCATCCAAGCTAAATGCTTTCAAACGTGCGATAGATTTCTGCAACAACACTCATCGGGCAATCATTTACCCCCAGGAACTGGGGTATCCGACTGCCCGCCCCATTGGTTACCCTGTAGCCATCCTCATGCCAGAAAGGAGGTGAGAAAGCGATGCAGAATCGACCACGCAAAGCGGGTCCGGGACTGGTTGAATATGCCCTGATCCTGCTGCTGGTGGCAGTGATCGTCATCGTCATGTTGGCGCTGCTCGGCCCGGCTATCAGTAACGACGTGTTCTCCAATATCTCCCGCGCGATCTAGTTCATTGTTCGTCCTCATCAGGAAGCCCTGGCCCCTTATCGCCGGGGCTTTCGCTTTGAAACACACCAATTGGCAGCATTTCAAAACCTTATGGTTAAAAATGAATAGAGAAAGCATATGCTTTACACAGGTAATCATTCGTCAAGTAAGGGAGTTTCTCAATGCTTTATCAACCCCGCGAGGAAGGACAAGGACTAGTTGAGTATGCGCTGATCCTCGTCCTGGTCGCTGTAGTCGTCATTGTGATCCTGGCGCTGCTGGGGCCGGCCATCGGCAACATTTTCTCCAATCTGGTTCGCCGTCTCTGATCGATCATCGAACGTCCTCATCCCATCAGGAAGCCTTGGCCCCTTATCGCCGAGGCTTTCGCTTTTCTATACCCGCCAGCCAGTGCATCTGTTACAATCGCCAGCATTCCCGGCTGAATATTGGATAAAGGCACATTATGGCGTCACAAGATTTTCTCTTTCGCGGCGAACTGGCCGAGCTGGACCCGGATGTCGCTGAGCTGATCCGGCACGAAACGGCGCGGCAGGCGCGTTATTTGATTCTGATCCCTTCGGAGAGCACGGTGCCGGAAGCGGTGCGGGAAGCGCTCAGTTCGGCCTTCCACAACATCTATGCGGAAGGCTATCCGCTGGATGAAACACGGACGATGAGCCAGCAGGAGATTCTGGACTATAACCAGCGGCTGCCGGAATACCGGCGTTTCGCTGATAAACGCTATTACAAAGGCACCGAATACGCCGATATTGTGGAAGCGCTGGCACGACGACGGGCGGCGGAGTTGTTTACCACGCCGCAGTACAAGCCGGAGCAGCTCTTCGTCAATGTCCAGGCGCTCTCCGGCGCACCAGCCAACAACGCCGTCTACAGCGCGCTGCTCAGTGTGGGTGATACGGTGATGGGGCTCGATCTGCTGCACGGCGGGCATCTGACGCATGGCAGCCCGGTCAACCGCAGCGGCAAGAATTACAAGATCGTCAGCTATGGCGTTGATCCGCAGACCGAAAAACTGGATTACGACGCGATCATGGCGCTGGCGCTGGAACACAAGCCGAAGATGATTATTGGCGGCTACACCAGCTATCCTTATGCCCCGGACTGGCAGCAGTTCCGCAAGATCGCCGACGCAGTGGGGGCGTATCTGCTGGCCGATGTCTCGCACGTTTCTGGTCTGATCATTGCTGGCGATTACCCGAACCCGGTGGGCATCGCTGATGTGGTGACGTTCACCACTCATAAGACGCTGGCCGGGCCACGCGGTGCTGTCATCATCACCCATAAAGCGGCGCTGTCGAGCAAGATTGATCGCGCCGTCTTCCCTGGCGAACAGGGCGGCCCGCATGTCAACAGCATCGCCGCGCTGGCGGTCTCGCTGCGGCTGGCGGCCACCGAACAGTTCCGCCAACTGCAACATCAGACGGTGAAGAACGCGGCGCGGCTGGCCGAGAAGCTGGCGGGGCGCGGGCTGCGGGTGGCTTATGGCGGCACCGATACCCACATGATCCTGGTCGATTGCAAGAATGTGGTCGGCGCGGATGGGACGCGGTTGAGCGGCGACATGGCGGCGCGCATCCTCGATCTGTGCGGCGTGGTGCTGAACCGCAACACGATCCCCGGCGACCCCAGCGCGCTGCGGGCATCGGGCATCCGCATCGGCACGCCCTGGGTTACTCAGCGCGGTTTCAAGGAAGCGGAGGTTGACGCCCTGGGCGACATCATCGCCGATGTGCTGCTGGGCTGTGTGCCGTTCAGTTATGGGGGCAAGAAAGGGCCGGAACCCCGCGCCAAGATCGACTTCGACCTGCTGCAGCAGGCCAAGCAGCGCACGCGCGATCTCGCGGCCAGCGTCGGGATTGACACCGATGCGGCAGCCGATGATTACCCCCACTTCTATTATATGGACAGCCCGGCCCCAACCGGCTGGACGACGCTGGCAATCACCGGCGAACTGGCGACGACCTTCCTCAACACGGCGCTGACCAGCGATGTGCTGGCGCTCAAAACGGGCGATCAGCAGGCGACCTGGCTGCTGGAGGCAGATGGTCAGCCGATCAGCGGCGGTGTGCTGGAAGCGACCAGCAGCGGCTACCGGCTGCATCTGGAGCAGAACGCAGGACGGGCAGCGGCCTGGCTGCGTGCCCTCTCCGATGGCTTTGTGGTGATCGACCCGACCGATTTCTACGCCAAAGTGCCGGGGCCGGTGGATGTGCAGATCGTGGGCGCGACCGATATGGGACACCTGCGCGTCAGCCTGAAGGACAGCGCCTCTGGATACGCCGACAAATCGACGTTCATCGGCCTGAACGGTTCGCGCTACGCCGGACCGAAACCGAGCGCCAAACCAGTCTTCACCTGGAGTGAGCCGCAGCGTGATGGCCTGCTGAAGACCCCGCTGCATGGGCTGCACAAAGAACTCGGCGCGAAGATGGTGGAGTTCGCTGGCTACGATATGCCGGTGTGGTACTCGTCGGTGAGCGAGGAGCATCTGGCGGTACGTAAGGGCGCGGGCATCTTCGATGTAACGCATATGGGTGTGCTGGATGTGACCGGCGCGGGCGCGGCGGCCTTCCTCGATGTGCTGACGACCAATGAAGTCGATAAGCTGGCGGTGGGGGATTCGCATTATACCTACCTGCTCGACTCGGATGGCATTCCGCTGGATGACCTGATGATCTACCGCCTGAGCGCTGAACGCTTCCTGGTGGTGGTGAACGCCTCGAACAATGACAAGCTGATCGCCTATCTGGGGGCGGCGCAGCGCGGCGAGATCGGCTTCGGCGACTCGTCCGGCCTGCCCACCGGCGCGAAACACTGCGTCATCCGCGATCTGCGCGCTGCCAGCAGCGGGGGCGATCAACGGCTGGATGTGGCGCTGCAAGGGCCGAAAAGCACCGAAATCCTGCTCAGCCTGGGCGGAAGCGAGGCCGATCAGGCGAAGGTGAAGAAGCTGGCCTGGGCTGGCGTGACGCAAGTCAAGCTGGGCGCTTATGATCTGATCGTGTCGCGTACCGGCTACACTGGCGAACGCACCGCCTATGAGGTGTTCGTCCATCCCGATCAGGCGGCGGCGCTGTTCCGCGATCTGGTAACGAAGGGCGCGACACCCTGTGGACTGGCGGCGCGTGACAGCCTGCGCACCGAAGCCGGGCTGCCCCTCTATGGACATGAACTGGCCGGGCCGCTGAACCTGAACCCGGCGGACGCAGGCTTCGATACCTATGTCAAGCTGTGGAAACCCACCTTCGCTGGCAAGGCGGCTTTCATCGCCCATGAGCGCCAGCGCCAGGCCGAAGTGACGCGCTTCCGGCTGGATAACAAGAGTGGACGTCCGGCGCATCAGGGCGATCCAGTGGTTGATAAAAAAGGCCGCGTGATCGGCGTGGTGACGAGCTGCTCGATTGACAGCGACGGCTACCAGACGGGACAGGTTTACCTGAACAACGAGTATCAGACAGAAGGCACAGCCATCGCGGTGTACGCCGGGTCAGGGCGGGTGAAGGCGGGCAAAGCGCCGGGCGAACTGGGTCTGGGCGACAAGGTGACGCTGCCCGAACCAGCGACTGTCCTCAGCCGCTTCCCGAAGAAAAAGTAGTCCGGCCGAGGGGCGAGGATGAACAACACTCATCACTCGCCCCTGGTCTTCTGTGCTGCTGGTTGACCGTACCCCCGCTTTGCTGCTGATTTTGCTGATTGGAGCGAGTGATTCACCGCCAAGATACGGTGTTAAATGTCAAGTAGCAAGTGGACAGGAAGCGCGGTGGAGTGGATCGAAATCCTGTTGTTTGACCACGAGCGCCCAGGCCAGATGCACGAGTTTGCGC
>JALHNT010000099.1 GCA_022843385.1 Anaerolineae bacterium
GCGCAAACTCGTGCATCTGGCCTGGGCGCTCGTGGTCAAACAACAGGATTTCGATCCACTCCACCGCGCTTCCTGTCCACTTGCTACTTGACATTTAACACCGTATCTTGGCGGTGAATGCTTCTGACTGACGATTGATGCGCGAATTGAAAAAAGGAGTGATAACAGCTACGCTAATCATCCCACCACCTGAAACCGGGCGGCAGGTTATCCATCCCCGGCGGGGCGGCGCTGTCATCCAACGGTGGGGGAGGTGGTAGGATAATCCCGGAACGCTGCGCCGGCGGGATGGGCGGGCGCAGCGGTAGGGCTGATGGATAACGCAGCGCTTGCAGGGCTTGTTGGACAGCCAGCGTCATGGCGCCCAGGCCGATCAACGCCGCCAGCCAACTGATGAGGGTGCCGAAGCCCGGCAGCGAGATCAAAATGGCCGTGATGAGCAATCCGACGAACAGGCTGGCGAAAGCAATCCGCTGACTGCCGTCGTCTCCAATCGCCACCCGCACCAGCAGCCGCCCGATGAAGAAGGCCACCAGCACCCGGCTGATGAACAGCGCGGCGAAATAGAAGCTGCTGGTGCTGATGAGCCACAGGCTGCCTGCCAGAGCGCTCAACGAGAGCGTCAGACTGTTTTCCAGTTGAAGCGTAGCCAGCAGCACAATCAGCGCGATCACCACGACCAGCACGAGCAGTACGAGCAGAAAGGATGCCAGCAAGGTCAGTAGACCCGTCCCCAGGCTCAGGACCGGTCGGTTTTGCAGAGGACGCAGCGGCGCTTGAAACGGGCGCTTGAACCACAACAGCGCGATGATCCCGATGGCCGCCAGTCCGGTGAACTCGCGAAAGACATGAGCCAGAAACAGGCGCAGGCCATCTTCTTCCTCAGCGTTGATGATTTGGGTGATGTCCGGGGTCACATCGGTTGGCGTGAACATCACATCGCCGGTCACACGCCCCAGGATTTGTCCTTCGGCTGGCGCGGAATAGGCCAGTTGGCCTTCGATGATTCCAGTCTGCCCGATGACCAGCCCAGGATTGAGCAGATCAACCTGCCAACGCAGGAAGCTCAGTACCGTCTGTAACTGGGCAATGCCCGACTGCGGGTCGCCGACGTGCGCTTCCACATCGCCGCGCACCAGCCCGTTGATATGCAGGGCTGACCCCCAGTAGTTGACTTCGCGCCCCACCGCGCCATCCAGCGCCATCTGGTAACCGATGCCAGTGACGCTGCCAGTCAGCGCTGGCGCTTCGACCAGCGCGTTGATGCTCAGGCTGATGAGGTCGCCACCGAGGGTGGACGTCGGCAGGGCATTGAACACCGCGCCGGCGAAATGTACATCATCCGCTGCCTGCCCGCTGATTTCGAGCTGTCCGCCCAGCAGGTAAATGTCGCCTTCAACCGTGCCTCTGATACGGGCTTCGACCACCGCCCCGGTCAGGCTGCCGGTCACCCGTCCTTCGACTAGCAGAATGCGGCATAACACAAACAAGTCCTGCGTGATAACCTCATTGGCCGCAACCACACACTGATCGCCCTGCCGCACCTCGCGCGCGTCGGTGGGAATCGTCGGCAGCAGGAGCAGCCCCACCACCAGCGCCATCAACCATCGTCTCATCCATGATCTCCTTGCAGACTATGATTGTACGGGCAGCAACGGCCTATTGCCAATTCTTGAGCGTTATGCCATCATGTCGTGGCGTATAATAGAAGTGGTTCGACCAGTGAAGTGCAGGTTAACGTATCCCCAATGGTCGTTGCAACGATGACACTCCTCATTGTCCAGATTGAAGCTGAACGCAAAGGCACTGCCACTCTCAATCTTGCCCAACCCGCCTTGATCGGGCGCTCGGATGGCGATGATACCGGCGGTGATTTGGCGTTGGATTTGGCCGCTTTTGGCGGTGACAAGATTGGCGTCTCGCGGCGCCATGCCTATCTCTCTAGCCAGGAGGGCGTCGTCTTCATCGAAGACCTGGGCAGCACCAATGGCACCCGCATCAATGGGCTGCGGATTGCGTCGGAGAAATTGTACCGCCTGCGCGATGGCGACGAAATTGAAATGGGCAGCGCTCGCCTGATCGTGCGGGTGGCGCGTTGATGAATCTCAACCGCCTGATTATGCTGATTGTCGGCCTGGTGATCGCTGTGATCTTCATCGTCATCACGACTCTGGCTTTCACGCCGGAACAGACCCACCCGGCGTTTGAGGCTGCGGTCCGCTTTTCCAATGCGGCTGCCAAAGGCGACGAGGCGACCGCCTTCGCCCTGCTGAACAGTATAGTGCAGGATTGGGTGCGCACGAACTGCCCCGGTTCGCAGGTGAGCGCCTGCATCCAGGGCTATACTCCGCCGGAATGGGGCGGCCTGGTCAGCGCGGTCTATCGCCGTGCCGCGCCGGATGGGGCGGCCTGGCAGGTGGAGATCATCGCCACCTATGAGCAGGACAAGGGTGTTAGCGGTGTGTGCAGCAGCCTTCGCATGGAAGCGGATGGGTCGGGCGCATGGCGCGTCGCGGAATGGGCTGGCTACATCTGGTGTGGGGATGCTGCGTCGCGCAATATGGCGACCAATCCTGATACGCCTAATCGGGTTCCGTGAACCGATGAAGACGCTCGGCTGGTTGTGGCTTATTGGAATGTTGTGGGTGTCGGCCTGTATTCCAGCCCAGGAAGTTCCCGCCAATCTGGATGATACACCGGGGCCGCCCTTCACCGTGGCTGATGGCTGGTATCGCGGCGCGGTCTTCAGTGCGCGCTATCCTGATGGTTGGCGCATCGTCAGCGGCGAGGCCAGCCGCCCTCAGAGCGTCATCTTCGTCGCGCCCGATAATGTCTCGTATGTACAACTGGCATTAGAACCGATAACGGCGGTTGACCCGAATGTCCCCCTCCGGCAGGCTGAGATTGCCAGGAGCGATGGCACAACCCTTTATGTCGCTCTAATCGCATTAGAGGAACAGCAGGTGGCATTGCAATCCACCTACCAAGGCATCATCGACTCAATTGAATTTAACCCTGAATAAAAAGAGCACAGACTGGCCGCGCTCTCATTCGATCTCTACCTCTGAAACGACATTACACCCGCTGGAAGACCATTGTTTCTTCCAGCTTACCGGTCTGCGATTTCACTCGCGAGACCAGGATGCGATTGTCGTTGATGCCTTCCTGGATTTCGACCCGCAGGTTCAACTTCCCCAGCCGCACATGATCCCCATGATGCAGAATCTGGGGGTCAAATGGGGAGAGCTTGTCACCATTATGGAACGTCCCGTTCCGGCTGCCCAGATCAGTCAAGAGGATACCTTGCTCAGTATGTTCGAGTGTGGCATGGATGCGCGAGATACCATGTTCTGCTGCCCGATAATCATTCAGGTCCACATCGAGTTTCTCCTGCATGTTGGGTGACTGACGTCCAATGATGACTCGCTCATAGAGTTTCAACACAACAGGCATGTGGTCATCTTCAATGTGAAATATCACCGTGAAAGCGGCAACTTTTTGTACTGCCATCTCCGCAACACTCCTGCCCATGTACCTGCCGAATCCCCATAATTTGTCAGTTTAACCAATTGCGGGATAGGGAAGCAAGTTTACGTTTATCACAAATTGCAAATCGTTCTGCAAGGCTGCCGTCTGACAGGACTAAATCACCATCCACATTAACTATTGATCTGTTATGTCACACGCTGATCTTGACACCTCACGGCGAATCCACTACTATCTGAACAATTGATCTCATCAAGAGCGGTGGAGGGAAACGGCCCGTCGAAACCGCAGCAACCCCCGAAGCGTCGGGACGGTGCTAAGTCCGCCGGGTATCGTCCTGGAAGATGAGCGCGACAGTCCTGAACCTATGGCGCGCTCCTTCTATGTGATGAAGCAGCGCGTTTTTGTTTCCTGAAGCAGGGAGGGTCACGATGCCGGCAGTAGAAATTCTGGGTTATGCCGCCTCGGTGCTGGTCGCCATATCACTGACACAGAAATCGGTGCTGCGCCTAAGGTTGTTCGGTCTGGTCGGGGCGATAGCCTTTTCGATCTATGGCTTTCTGCTGAACTCGGTGCCGATTGCTGGCCTCAACCTGTTGATCGTCGGCATCCATCTGTATTACATCATCCAGATGTTGACCAAGAAGACCTATTTCAAACTGCTGGAAGTGGATCGGACATCCAGTTATGTCCGAAGTTTCCTGGACTTTTACCAGAAGGACATCGCCACTTTTTTCCCCAACTTCCAATACAACCCGGAGCGGGCTGATCTGGTCTACTTGATTCTGCGTGACTTGCTGCCGGTGGGGTTGTTCGTGACTGAGCGCGATGCCACCGGGCGCGAAGTGGTGCGGCTCGATTATGTTATCCCCGGTTACCGCGATCTCAAGGCCGGGCAGTTTCTCTATGAGCAGTTGACGCAGCAGCTCCCGCAGCGTGGCATTAAGACGCTCTACAGCGTCCCCGGCAGCGAAGCTCACTATGCCTACCTGCGACGGATGGGCTTTGTCCCGCAGGGCGACGTCGACAAGGTCAAATTGTTCGCTCGTGAGTTAGCCTGATAAATAAACAGAGACAGCGTGGCGAATGATTGGTTGAACGACAGTGGATAAGGATAAGACAACTTAACCCATCCAAGTTGCCTCTACCGTTCAAATGCCATTTCTATGACGGAGTAAAATGGATACATGACTCTAAACCGAACCTTCACCAACCGCCGTTACCTGGATGCGATTGCCGACCATGTGGTGATCTTCGATGGCGCAACCGGCACCAACATCCAGCGGCTCGATCTGAAAGCCGAGGATTACGGCGGCGAGCGTTACAACGGCCTGAACGAGCATCTGGTGCTGACCAAACCCCAGGTGATCGCTGACCTGCACGCCTCGTTCCTCTCGGTGGGCAGCGAAGCGGTTGAGACCTGCACCTTTCGCGGCAACCGGCTGACGCTGGGCGAATTCGGCCTCTCGGACAAAACGCTGGAGATCAACCGGACGGCGGCGCAGATCGCCCGACGCGTCTGTGACGGGTTCGAGCAGGAGACCGGCATCCCGCGCTTTGTGGCTGGCAGCATGGGGCCGACGGGCAAGCTGCCCAGCGGCAATGATCCCGACCTGAGCAACATCACCTTTGAAGAACTGGCGGCGATCTTCTATGAACAGGCACAGGGCTTGACCGAAGGCGGCGCGGATGTGCTGCTGATCGAAACCAGCCAGGATATTCTGGAAGTCAAAGCGGCGGTGGTCGGGATCAATCGCTACTTTGCCGATGCCGGCCTGCGTATCCCACTGCAATGTCAGGTGACGCTGGATGTCAGCGGACGGATGTTGTTCGGCACCGACATCGCGGCAGCGCTGGCAACGCTCGAATCGCTGCCGATTGATGTCATCGGCATCAACTGCTCGACCGGGCCGGAGTACATGCGCGAGCCGATCAAGTATCTGGTCGAACACAGCCGCCTGCCCATCAGTGTGCTGCCCAACGCCGGTCTGCCGATCAATGTCGATGGCGAGGCGGTCTACCCGATGGAGCCGGAACCGTTCAGCGAGATGCTGGCCGAGTTCGCCCGCTGGGGGGTGAGCGTCATCGGCGGTTGCTGCGGATCACGCGCCGAGCATATCGATCATATCTATCGCAAGGTGCATGGTCATGCCTACCGCGACTTTCTGGCCCAGCGCCAGTCCGGTCTGCCGACCCTGACGCTGCATAAGGCTGCTCCCAAAATCCGCGAAGTTCTGCACGAAGCAGTCGCTTCCAGCGGGATGACGGCGACGGCCATGATGCAGAATCCGGGGCCGACGCTGATCGGTGAACGGGTCAACAGCCAGGGCAGCCGCAAGGTCAAGCAGCTGTTGCTGGCGGATGATTACGACAGTCTGGTGCAGATCGCCATCGATCAGGTCAACAGCGGGGCGCATATGCTGGATCTATGCGTGGCGCTGACCGAACGCGCCGACGAAAAAGATCAGATGGAGAAGGTGGTCAAGAAGCTGTCGCAGGCCGTCACCGTGCCGCTGATTATCGACACTACCGAGACTGAGGTGGCCGAAGCCGCCCTGGCGCTCTATCCGGGACGCGGGATCATCAACGGCAACAATCTGGAAAATGGCCGCGAACGGATTGACCAGATTCTACCCATCGCCCAGAAATACGGCGCGGCCGTCCTGAGCATGACAATTGACGAAGCGGGGATGGCGCACACCCGCGACAAGAAATACGAAATCGCCCGGCGCATCACCGAGATCGCCACCCGCGAATACGGCCTGTCGCCAGAAGACCTGATCTTCGACACGCTGACCTTCCCGCTGACCACCGGTCAGGAGGAACTGCGCAACGACGCCATCGAAACTATCGAGGGCATTCGGCTCATCAAGCAAAACTTACCCGGTGTGATGACTGCCCTGGGCGTGAGCAATGTCAGCTTCGGCGTGACACCGGTAGCGCGCGGTGTGCTGAACAGCGTGTTTCTGTATCATGCGGTGCAGGCCGGTCTGGATATGGCGATTGTCAATCCGGCGCATATCACTCCCTACGCCGAAATCCCGGATGAGCAGCGCAAAATCGCCAACGACCTGATCTTCAACACCGACCCGGATGCGCTGCCGCGTTTCATCCAGTATTTTGAGCAGAACACGGTGCAGACCGCCAGCCGGGAAGTCGAAGACCCGACGGCCAACATGACCAGCGAGCAGGCCGTTCACTGGCAGATCGTCCATCGCAAAAAGGAAGGCGTCGAAGCGCTGATTGACGACTGCCTGACACGCCACGACGCAGTGACGGTGCTGAATACGGTGCTGCTGCCGGCCATGAAGGAAGTCGGCGACAAGTTTGGTTCTGGCGAGCTGATCCTGCCGTTTGTGCTGCAAAGCGCCGAGGTGATGAAGAAGTCGGTGGCGCACCTGGAACAATACATGGATAAGGTGGAAGGTTCGACCAAAGGCACAGTGGTGTTGGCGACCGTATACGGCGATGTCCACGACATCGGCAAGAATCTGGTCAAGACCATCCTGAGCAACAACGGCTACACGGTTCATGATCTGGGCAAGCAGGTTCCGGCCAATACCATCATCGAAAAAGCCCAGGAATATCAGGCCGACGCCATCGGTCTGAGCGCCCTGCTGGTCAGCACCTCCAAGCAGATGCCGGTGATCGTCAATGAACTGGCGCGGCGCAACCTCAGCTATCCGGTGTTGATCGGCGGCGCGGCCATCAACCGCAAGTTCGGACGGCGTATCCTGTTCCTGGAAGAAGGCGGTCAGCCGTATGAGCCGGGCGTGTTCTATTGCAAGGATGCCTTCGAGGGCCTGGCCGTGATGGACCGGCTGGTGAGCGACGAGCGCGAGACCTTCTTGCAGCAGGTAGTCAGCGAAGCCTATGAGGAACTGGGCAAGCCCCGGCCGCAGCGCCGGACGCGCACGGCTGCCAGCAGCACGGTTGCGCCCGCTCCCAGCATCCCACAGCCGCCTTTCTGGGGCGTCAGGACCATTCAGGAGATGCCGCTGGAAATCGTCTTCCAGTATCTCCATAAACCGGAACTCTACCGGCTGTCATGGGGCGCGACCAACACACATGGCGCGGCCTGGGATCAGTTGCAGGCCGAGTTCGATGAACGGCTGGCGCGGATGCAGCGCGAGGTTCTGCGCGACAAGACGCTGCGCCCCCAGGCGGTCTATGGCTACTTCCCTTGCAACCGCGATGGCGATGATCTGGTGATCTGGGACACTGTGCCCTTCGCTCATGCCAACGGCGCGTCACCGACCCTGACCGAAGTCGCTCGCTTCAGCTTCCCCCGTCAGCCAACCGGTGAGTATCTGTGCATCAGCGATTACTTCGCGCCGCTGGGCGGTCCGGTCGATACAGTGGCGCTGCAAGTGGTGACGGTCGGCGAGACCGCTAGCGAAGCCTTCGAGAAGCTGCAAGGGGCAGATCACTACAGCGAAGCCTATTTCTTTCATGGACTGGCGGTGCAGACAGCAGAAGCGACTGCCAATTATGTCAACCGGGTAGTCATCAACCGGCAGTTGGGCATCCCCAATGGGCAGGGCAAACGCTACTCCTGGGGCTATCCGGCCTGCCCGGATCTGGACGATCACACCATCGTCTGGAAACTGATGCCACAAATTGTCAGCGACATCGGCGTTAGCCTGACTGAGAGCTTCCAGTTGGTGCCAGAGCAAAGCACCGCGGCCATCGTCGTCCATCACCCCGACGCCAAGTATTACAGCGTCGGCAGCCTGGATCGCACGGCGCAGATTCTTGGGGAATAAGACCCGCCTGTTCTACAATAGGCCGGGAGAGTTGAAAGGAATAGACCATGACATTACAGGAGATTATACAGGAAGTCCGACTTCTCGATGTTGAAGCGCGCAAGCAATTGATCCTCTGGATCGTCGATTCGCTGACTGAACCGCCAAAGCCATACAGCATATTGGATTTCGCTGGAGCCGGGGCGCACCTGTATGATGGAACAGACGCACAGGATTACATCAATCAGTTGCGGAGCGAGTGGGATCATCGGGCATGAAGATATCGGCTGCGTTCGCTATGGTCAGCCTGGTGGCGATTGAAAGTGCGCCTCTCATCTATTACGTAGAGAAGAATCCGGTTTACTTTCCTCGGATGCTGGCTATTATGCAACGAATAGCTTCTGGGGCGATGTTAGCGACAACATCGGCAATTACACTGACCGAAGTGCTGACTCTTCCCATTCGTCAGCGTGATGCAGCAGTTGAAGCAGCCTATCGTAAGCTGCTTACACAAAGCCAAGAAATGAAGTTGATACCTATCACTGCGTCTGTTGCCTAGAGCGCAGCTGAACTTCGGGCACGCCACAACCTCAAGACACCAGATGCTCTTCAGGTGGCGTCCGCGCTCAACAGCGGTTGCGATGCCCTGTTGACCAATGATTTAGGCATACGGCGAGTGACGGAATTACAAATCATTGTGCTGGATGATCTTCAACTCGATACATGATTGCCCATGACATGGCTTGAAAGAGGCTTTTGCCATGACAACACAACCGGTTTGGATTGACCCCCGTGAGCGCGAACGGCTATATGGCGGGCGCGTGGTGGCCGAGAATGTGTCGTATGACGAGTATCTGACCGGCAAGTACGGCGTTCATGTCGAGTGGGTATACGGAGCGGTGATTGAGATGCCATCGGTAGGCTTCACCCAAAATCGCCTCAGCCAGTTTTTGATCGTTCTGTTCCGAGTCTATTGTGAAGCGACGGGTGGCGGCGAAGTGGCGCATGATCCATTCGTCATGAAACCCGGCGCTGATCTGCCCGGTCGTCAGCCGGATATTCAGGTCATTTTGCCAGATCGACTGCACCTGCTGCGCGAAAATGAGATGGCGGGCGCGGCGAATCTGGTGGTCGAGATTGTGTCGCCGGAAAGCGGAAAACGCGACCGGGGCGAGAAGTTCGAGGAGTATGAACGGGCTGGCGTGGACGAGTATTGGATTCTCGACCCGCAGCGCCGCGAATCGCTGTTTTATGTCCGGGGCGAAGATGGTCTTTATCACAATCGCCCTCCAGTTGAAGGCATCTATTCATTGGTCGCACTGCCCGGACTCAAGCTCGAAGTCGTTCTGCTCTGGCGCGAAACGCTGCCGACGAGCGAGCAGATTATCGCCATCGTCAAAGCGATGCTGGACAAATGAAGCACAATTGGCGCGAGGATAGCGTGGGACTCCGGTGTACAATGGGCGCAAGGTTAGTAGTACCGGAGTCCTGTGGGCAAGATGGAGAAGTGGCGCAAAGGTTGTTTTGTGGGGTTGGTGGCGCTGTTGACGGCGACGATCCTGATGGGTTGTGGCAGCGTGACGCTGCTGGTGGCGGACGCGGCTTGTTTTCGGTCGCTGACCGCCAAAATCCCGGTGTATCCCAACGCCGCCATCACCCAGGAACGCTATACCCTGCTGCGTCCCTTTGGGCTGGGTGAGACGGTGATGGTGTTGAATTCTAACGATGACCTGCCAGTGGTCGAGCAGTGGTACACAGTCGTGGCGGAGCGCAACCGGCGCGATCTGCTCAATTTCATCACGGCGGCGCAGTGGTCAGCAGCGCGTAATGTCGATGGCATGGGAACGCAGATTGTCCTGAATGGGATATGCGGAGGCTGATGCGCATGGATGAACACCGTCCAACTGGCTGCCGTCGACTCATCATCAGCCTGACGATCATCATCATGGGGATTATCCTGTGTTCTGTCACGATTGTCCTGACAACCGACAGCCTGTGCCTGGCCGACATCGCCCCGCGCCTGCCCTACTATCCGAACGCGGCGGTTGTCCGTGAGCAACATTCGTTCCTGCGCCTGTTCGGCATGGGGGTTTCGACGGTGGAGTTAACCAGCACGGATGATGTCAACACCGTCACCAGTTGGTATGCCCGCACCGTCTCGGCCGTGCTGCGCGACCGCGCGGCTTCGGGAACGCAGGGGCAGTATGGACAGGCCGAGTGGTCGGTTGAAGCGGCAGATGGCGGTGGCAGCAGGATAACGTTGCTGGGTGTTTGTGGGACATAACGAACAGGAATGGGTACGCATGACGCTGCATGACTTCATTAATGCCATGCCCAAAGTGGAACTGCATGTGCATCATCAGGGATCGACCCAACCGGAAGCGCTGCTGAAGTTGGCACAGAAGCATCACATCGCGCTGCCGGCTGACACGGTGGAAGGTATTCGGAAATGGTTCACCTTCACTGACTTCCCCCACTTCATTCAAATCTACATGAAAATCTGTGAGTGCATTCGCACACCGGAAGACATCGAGTGGCTGACGCGCGAGTTCCTGGCGGGGCAGGCCGCCCAGAACATCCGCTATACCGAATTTACCTTCACGCCCCACATCCACTACAAGCTGGCCGGCATCAACGGGCATGACCAACTGGCAGCGCTCAACCGGGCGCGTGAATGGGCGGAACGCGAGATGGGGGTGAAGAGCGGTATCATCCTCGACATCTCGCGCAATGTGACGCCGGAAGAAGGATTGTGGACGGCAGACCTGGCTATTGCCGGGATGGGGAATGGCGTGGTGGCGCTGGGGTTGGGCGGGCCAGAAGTCGGGCATCCGCCGGCCAAACATGCGGTCTCATTCCAGAAAGCCCGCGACGCCGGTCAGGCCTGCATCCTGCACGCCGGCGAAACGGTGGGGCCGGAGAGCATCTGGGGGGCGCTTGAACAGGGGACAGTCCGCATCGGTCACGGCGTCCGCTGCCTGGAAGACCCGGCGCTGGTGGCACACCTGCGCCAGATGCAAATCCCGCTGGAAGTCAACCCGACCAGCAACATCTGCCTCGGCGTCTTCCCGCGCTTCGATGAGCATCCACTGCCGCAGCTGATGGCTGAAGGGCTGTACGTGACGATCAACAGCGATGACCCGCCGATGTTCAACACTACGCTGACCGATGAATATCACAAAAGCGCCGACGCCTTCGGCTGGGACGTCGCCACTATTCAGCAGTTGCTGTTGAATGCCGTGCGCGTCACACGCCTGCCGCAGGCCGAACGTCAGCAGATGGAAGCTGAGTTCGTGGCCGAGTTCGAACGGTTGCATCATCTGATTGGAGTCGAAGCAGGCGGTTCATCATGAGCGACATGATCCAAACGCGCTGGATGGCTGACGACATCCTGGCCTTTCTATCCGAGCATCGGGCGTGGCTGCATGACAAAGGCGTGACCCGTCTTGGCTTGTTCGGCTCTTATGCGCGGGGAACACAGCGCAGCGACAGCGATATGGACTTTCTGTTTTCCATGCCACGCATGACGTATGCAAACTGGATGGACGTGTGGAATTTTCTGGAGGACTCGTTCGGCTGTGAAGTTGATCTGGTTCCTGAAAAGAACCTTCGTCCAGAGCTAAAATCCCGCATCATGGCTGAGGTGCGCTATGTCGAGGATATATGAACTTTACTTGCAGGATATCCTGAAAAGCATTGAGAAGATCAAGCACTTTACATCTGGCATTGATGTTGACGTTCTAGTGGCTGATGAGCTGCGCTATGACGGTGTTTTGTTCAATCTGGTGACCATAGGTGAGGCAGTCAAATCCATACCTGATGATATTCGCGCCACCATACCAGAAGTGCGTTGGCGCGATATTGGTCGTTTTCGGGATCGCGTTATTCATCATTACTACGACGTAGATATCGAGATCATCTGGGAAATCATCCAGGTTCACTTACCTATACTTGAAGAGCATGTGAAACAACTCTTGCTTGCACAGTCAAGAAGTGACCCTGACGAATCATAAATCAGAAGAGAGACAAAATCATACGTCCTGAACAGCACTTAGGGCAGCAGCAATCGATGTGGGGGAAGCGCAAAGGATTGCTCCCGACGAACAGCCGGCGATGGATCATCTCGTTCGCAGCCTGTCTGATGCTGGCGCTGTGGCTGCCCGCGCACGGACAGGAACTGGCACCGTATATGCATTACTACTCCAACACGCTCAACGCCTGGGTGATCGAACGTGCCGATGGCAGCGACAGCCGCACCCTGGGGACGGGGATAACACCGAGAGCGCATGATATCGTTTATGGCGAATGGTCGCCATCGGGCAAATGGCTCGCCTGGCGCAGTGGGGCATGGAATGGGCCAGGGGGTGTTATCAACTCAGGCTGGATTATCAGCGCGGATGGCGAAAGGCGGGTTGACTTACCCGATGACCTGATCAATGTGGGTCAAATGGTGTGGTCGCCAATTGATGATTTACTATTTGTAGCAGCACAGGTGTCATCAATGCCTGCGTTCGTCGTCAAAGGGTTTTTGATTGATGTCGAGAACCAACACATTATTCGAGTAGTTTCGGGTAGTTCGTATTATGTGAGTGGTGAAGGTGATTTGTCGGCTGAGTGGTCCGATGACGGCGCATTTGTGCGATTTACTTACCATGCTCGTGATTGGCTGAAACAGCAAGGCGAAATAACGTATCCAGTTGAACGACAAATCTATCGTGATGGGCGAGTTGTTGATCGTAGAATCGACATCGAGGCGGAGTATCGAGCCTATTATCACCGGTTATATTCCAGCGCTCAATATGAGGTCGAACAGTCAGAGGATCGCCAGCATATTGTGGTTCGTTCTGTTAGCACCGGGCGAGCATGGCAGGTTCCCGTGCCATTGAGTGGTACTGACCTCTACCTGAATTGGAATCCTTCCGGTGATGAAGCGCTCATGCGGCTCAACACATACAATTCATCCTCTTCAGGCTATACGGCGGAGTTGTGGCACCTGTCGCCTCAAGATCAAACCGCGTCTCAGATTGATCGGGTCAAGTCACATACTTCTCTCACGCGGTTTGACTTCTGGCTGCCGGATGGCAAAACCATCCTCTACGCGGATAGCCAGGACAGACTAAGACTGTATGACACAAACACTGGCATTTCCCGACCTGTGCCTGATGTGAGAAGAGTGGTCAATTACCAGGTGTCAATCGATGGACAGCGATTGCTTGTGCTGGCCGATGGCGGAAACACGTTTTATGTTATGCAAGCCGACGGCGACAACTTCAGCATTCGTTCGAGTTCGCCTACGGTTCATCCTGTGTCCAGCGGCATTCAACTGGTCTCCTCCCCCGACAGCCGTTATTTCACCCTGGCCGAGATGGATGCGGCGCTTGACACCGAAACTGGACAGATCTGGCGCTATCCGGTTCACAGTGCCGCTGCTTATGGCACGCTGCCCCAGGTCAGTTACCAGTGGTCGAGCGACAGCCAGTGGGTCGTTGCCACGCGCATCGTCTTTTTTGCCGGGGGTGGCAATGGCCCGCGCGCTAACCTTATCCTGCGGGTGGACGGCAGCCAACGCCGCGAGTTGAACAAGCTTTTCAATGAGGTGCGCTGGCTGCCGGAACGGGTTGTCCCATACCTGAGCGCCGGGGCGGCTCAATCGGTTCTGCCCGCGCCGCTGACGACCTATGTGCTGGAAAGTCCGGTGAATGCAGTGGTCTGGAGTCCCGATGGGCGACAGCTTGCCAGCTTCAGCGAAGACTTACGCCTGTCGATCTGGGATACCCAGCAGACTGATTCGCAGCCGCGCCGGCAATTCACGCTGCCCGGTCAGTGTGGGTATGCCTTTGGGGTGTGCCATCTATCCTGGAGCGAGGATCAACGCTGGATTCTCCTTCAATCCGAAACGCCCGACAAGCCGGATATGATCGTCAACCTGGAAACTGGCGCGGTTGGTTCAGAACATTTGCCCGAAATCATCACCTGGCGCGGGCAGCCGGTTGAAGCCGTGCGAACCTTCCTCGAACCGCTGGTCGCTTTCATGCGCGATGGTGATTGGTCCGATGATGGTCAATGGGTGGTGGGGGCAGCGATCCATGATGAAGCCCGCCTGTATAATCGGGGGGGTCAGTACATAGCGGAACTCAATTTCACGGCGCGGGCAGCCGATTTCAGCCTGGATGGGCAGCGGTTAGCGTTGGGCGGGTCGCGTCTGGTGACGATCTGGGATGTCACGCCGTACACGAATTAATATTGCGGTCGGCGAGGACGATCCTCATCAGCCACGATTCGCTTCATCAGCTTTTTGCCAAATTCTCATGCAAAAAATGCGAACAATTCGCTATAATCATCATCGTTGGTAGTGGATAAAAGTAACGCGGATTCTGGTTTCCGCGCTCTTATAGTTGATTTTTGGGGCGACTTCATTGGGGTTGCCTTTTTGTTTCGCTGGTGCCTGACTATCGAGGCACAACTTAACAGGTTGAAGGAGGTACTCACGATAACATGGGTAAGGTTTGGACGAATGAGACGTTTGAACCGAATGTGGCTCGGGCCAACACACTGGATGCGAGCTGGTATCTCGATCCGGCAGTGTTCGATCTGGAGATGGAACGGATTTTTGCCCGCACCTGGCAGTGTGTGGCGCGTTTAGATGACCTGCAAAAGCCGGGCGATTATCTGGCGGTCGATGCCGCCCGTGAGCCGATTGTGCTGCTGCGGGATCAGGACAATCAACTCCGCGCCTACTATAATGTCTGCCCTCATCGAGCAGGTATTGTGGCGCGCGGGAAAGGCAATCGGAAGGCGCTGCAATGCCTGTATCACGGCTGGACATTTGGACTGGATGGCAGCCTGCGGACGATTCCGGGCTTCGAGGGAACCGAGAATTTTGACAAATCTTGCAACGGCCTGAACAAGATCCGCGTCGATACCTGGGGACCGTATGTTTTTGTCAACTTGGATGACAACGCTGCGCCTTTGGGTCAGACCTGGGGCGACTCGTTCAGTCAGACCAGTGGCCTTGATCTGAATGAGTGGAAGTTGATCGAGAAAGCGGACTATCTGATTGAGTGCAATTGGAAAGTCTATATGGACAATTACGCCGAAGGCTATCATGTGCCGATGGCGCACCCTGGCCTCAACCGCGAGATGAACCTGGATGATTATTATGTCGATACCTGGCGCTTCCATTCCACGCAGTGGGCGCCAGTTAAACCGGGTAGTAAAGGGCATCACTCCAAGCGCCGCTATAACCACCCGCAGCCAGGTGACAAGATCTATTATCATGTGGTATTCCCCAACTTCATGATCGACACCTATCCCGATAATGTCTCGGTCAATATGCTCAAGCCGCTCACGCACGACAAAACGCTGCTGACCTTTGAGTGGTATTTCAAGCAAGACCTTGACGCTGAGGCGATGGAAAGCATGGTCAAATTCGCCGACGAGGTGCAGTACGAGGACATCGAAATCTGCGAATATGTCCAGAATGGCTTGAAGTCACGCGCTTATGATCGTGGACGGTTCTCGGCACGGCACGAGAACGGCGTGCATCACTTCCAGGCGTTGGTACACGAGTTCATCAATCATGACCACATTCCCCTGATTGCCCCGGAAATGCAGCCTCATCTGATGGCTGCGGGTGATTAAACAGGCAATGATCGATAGCAGAGGGTTGGGATTGCTCAACCCTCACTGTGTTCAGGTTTCCGCACCCCCAATTGTCACTTGATATATAATTCGCATATACTGCATCAATCATTGAAGTCGCCGAGCGAGTGTGTTGCCTGTGCTAAAACGCTCAATCGTTTTCCGCTGGTTCCTTTACCTGACTCTGCTCGGCCTGATTGCCAGTGGCGCTGGCTTGATTTGGCGGCAGCTCCGACGCCGATTTGTGCTGGCCGCCGAGCCGATCTCAGCGGATGATCTACAACCTTCGTCACGGATACAATCTATTGAAATGCCGACTGCTGGTTCGCAGGAGCAACCGATAGAGATTTTCGCCGCACGGCCACCAACACCGGCGCGCCAGAGTGCCAGCACGGTACGTGGTTGGATATTGCTGACCGGAATCATCTGTCTTGTGGCATTGATCTGGCTCAATCTGCCTGGTGCAATTGAAGCCCATTATGTTCTTCAGATCACCCTCTGGTTTGCTGGAATCGTTCTCGTTGCGCGTGGGCTGATGGGGCGTGATTGGCGGTGGCCGGCGCTGTATGAATACGAATGGGCGGGGCTGATTGCCCTCACATTGCTGGCATTGCTCCTGCGGCTGGTCGCATTGGACAGCGCAATATTCCAGTTTGTTGATGAGATCAACTTTATGGAGGGTGTGGTTGATCTGCGGTCTGATCCCACCCAGACTATTCTGCTGCCGTTTGGCTATGTGACAGCCTTCCCCTGGATCTACCCGATAGGTCAGCAAACGCTCACCAGTGTGTTTGGTTCCAGCCTGTTCAGCCTCAGGCTTCTGAGTGTGATCTTCGGCACACTAACAATTCCGGCGCTGTACTTTCTGGCGCGAACGCTGACCCAGAACCGCTGGCTGGCCGGCTTTGCCGCCCTGGCACTGGCGACCCTGCCGCCGCATCTGCACTTCAGCCGCATCGCTCTGAATAACATCGCTGACCCCTTGTTTGGGGTGTTGGCACTGGGCTTTCTGGTGCGGGCGCTGCGCGATCATCGTACCTCCGATTATGCCCTGGCAGGCGTCCTGCTGGGGCTGACACAGTATTTCTACGAAGGCGGTCGGCTACTTTTTCCGGCACTGACGCTGCTGTGGCTAGTTGCGCGCGGGTTATTCGGAGATCGTCATTCTTTCCGACGGGAAATGGTGATTGCGTTGGCCGGTGCGTTATTGGTGGCGATGCCGCTGATCGTAGCCTTATCTGGCAATCAAACTGCCTTGACACCCCGCCTGGAGCGCGAATCACTGCGCACCGATGAAATCCTGACCGCTACATCGGATGAGAATATTCTACAGATCATCGGGCCACTGCGGCATCTGGTTTCCCTCCCCGATCAGGGCTACTTCTATGGTGGTGGACAAGCGCTCTTGCTGCCTCTGATCGTCCCACTGTTTCTGCTGGGCATCGCCTGGGCAGTCTGGCGGATGCGCCGCCCTATCGGCAGTCTGTTATGTCTATGGGTTCTGCTCACTATTGCCGGGAATGCCTTGCTGCGCGACCCGGTATGGACGGCGCGTTATGTGGTGTTGCTGCCGGCGCTGGGGCTGCTGTTGGCGACAGGCGCTGTGGCATTGGCGCGATGGTCTTCCCCGATGCGCTGGCGGCTCCTGCTGGTGCGACGGCGGGCGCCACAGGTGCGTTACTGGCGGG
>JALHNT010000100.1 GCA_022843385.1 Anaerolineae bacterium
GGAGAATGGGTTGCGATTACAGGAATAGATCCTAACCAGTCGCATAGATTCGGTGTCTATGCTTTGTCCATATTGACTGGAGAAGTCAAGAAACTCTTCGACTCAAGTACATATTTGGAGTACCCGGATTGGTCGCCTACAAGTGATAGGATAGTGTTCAGCGCAATACCAGAAGGTTCAGTGGATAATCGTGCAGATGTGTTCCAAATCAGAATCGATAGTTCTGGCCTAGAAACGATTTATGTTGCAAGCGACACGAATGATATAGGAGCGCGTTGGTCGCCGGATGGTAAGCGTATCGCTTTTGTCTCCAATAATGCACAGGGCGGGCGATTACGGATGATTGATGAACAAGGCGTCGTGACGATTCTGACTGGCGATGACTACTATGGAATCTCAAACTACGCCTGGTCAAACGATGGACGACGGATTGTGTTTTCAGCCGTTATGAGTGAAGAGGAGAGCCAGTTGTTTCTTGTTGACGTGGAAACTGGTGCAATCGAGTCAATCGTGGTTCCAGGCAATGGCCTCAATCGGTATCCCTCCTGGTCGCCTGATGATCAGCAAATTGCGTTCGACTCCAATCGGGATGGCGATTATGAAATCTACGTACTTGATCTGGCGACACGAGAAACGATCCAATTGACTGATAATGACGAACAGGATTCCTATCCAAGCTGGTCACCCTCCACCTGCCTCAGTTCATGACCTATCTTTCCATTGCACCAATTCCGCTCCCTCAAGCCCGATCTTCTCCAACCATTCCCTAACCCCTCGCCGACTGCCTTAACCTCTGTGCTCCCGTGAAATGGTTAGCGCTAGACCAGCCACGACTAGAACAAAAGGTTTACCAAAAGTTCACCGGTAACGGGGTAATCCGGTGTACTCTTCTCGTAGGAGTGAAGCCTGCTTCGCCGCTTTGGGTCACCCGACAAAGCCCACTGGCAGCGCTGCCACAGGCAGTCGATAGTCAAAAGTCGGTGGTCGATAGATAAAGGCTTTGCTCGATGATTTTCTCTGTGTTCGTCTTTTACTGAAGGCTGAGGGCTGAAAGCTATAAGCTAAAGGCCATTGTTCACAAAAGTCAGGAGTGACTTTGACGACTTTGACGACTTTTGCGAGTAGCGGACGCTGCAGGTTAAAACCCACAGCTATCCGGAGTGGTAAGCCCACTGAAGGGGCTGGCGATAGTGGCTTCTCTTTCAGCGCCTTCAGTGCGCTTACCGATTTCTGATTAGCTGGGCGGCTTCAGCCCCCAGCGACCAGCACAAGATTCGCGACTTTCAAAATGGACTGATGCGAATCTGACGAATCTGACGAATCTTGTGAATCAATGCCATGACATCACCCGGTCCGAAACAAGCTGCGTTAATACTGGCGTATCTCTCCCGTCGTTCCGCCACCGCAAACACCGATCCGCCGGCGGCGGCGGAGTACAAAGTGGAAAGTGCAAAGTTCAAAGGAAAAGACTCTGATTTCTCTCTGTGTCCTCTGTGTTCTCTGTGGTTCAATTCTTCGTCTTTTTCTTGGCGGTGAAATCTTTCCACTGCCTGACCCTTCACAAGTGGGCAGGCTGGGTTGCAGAATCAGGGCATGATCGCCACACCTGCCCGCACCCTGTTGTTTGCCCTGGTCATCCTGGTTGCCTTCGCCCTGCGCCTGACCGATCTGACGACGATTCCGCCGGGGCTGCATCTGGATGAGGCGGAAAACCTTCAGCGTTCATGGCGGCTGACCCAGGGCTACGGGATGCTGGCCGACTTTGGCATCATCCCTGAACCATTCGATGCCTATATCCGGGCTGGGTTTCAGACCTTTGTCGGCGTCTCACCCTTCACCGGACGCCTGCTACACGGCTTCCTCGGCCTGCTGGCGACGGCTGCGGTTATTGCCCTAGCACGGGCGCTCGGCTGGCGGCATCCCCAGCGGGACTGGATCGCGCTGGTGGCAGGGGTGTCGCTGGCGGCCTTCCCGCCCTTCGTCATCATCGGGCGCGCCATGTATGCCGCCAACTGGATTCCCTTCACCAGCCTGATGTCGCTCACGGCGCTGGTCTGGGCCTGGCGCAGTCGGCGTCCGCGTTACTGGTTCATCAGCGGCCTGTTCGCCGCCTGGACAGTTACTTTCTATCTGGCGGGCATCGCCTTTCCGCTGGCGCTGGCGGCCTCGCTGTTGGTGTTGCTGCTGCCGGGTCGAGATCGCTGGCCGGGCTGGGCGAATCTGATGCGGTTGGTGCTGGCCTTTGGGGTTGGCCTGCTGCCCTGGTTGATGATGTTTGGGTTAGTTCCCAACTGGATTTTCGCCCGCATCCAGGGACTCACGGTGCAGTTCAATCCGCTGGCCGACCCGTCCACCATCCTTCATCAGATCGTGACGGCGCTTCAGCCCATCGTCATCGCCGATACCGTGTTCTTCCCGGTCTACAACCCCTATACCATCCCGTACCTCAATCCGCCTCAGATCGTGCTGCTGCTGCTTGGGATAGGGGTGGCGCTCTGGCGCTGGCGTGAACGGGTGACGCTCATCCCGCTGCTGGTCTTCGGCGTCATGATCGCCCCCAACATGCTCTCCAACGCCCCGGAACAGCCGGTTCGTATGGTCGGGGTTTATGCCCCGCTGTGCCTGCTGGTCGGCTTTGGGGCAGGGGAACTGCTCAATCGCCTGCGGCAGGGCTGGGGACGCTGGCTCGCCCTGGGGGGGCTGGCGCTGCTGTTGATCGTTACACCGCTTCATACCCGTTACCATGTCGCGTATCATTTTCAACAGCAGCCGCGCCTAGTCGATGATCCGGTCAGCGTCTATAGCTGGGCGTATCTCTTCGGCCTCGGTTATCAGGATATGCTGCTTCAGATCGCGCAGTCCGATCAGCCAGTTTACCTACCGCTCGATCAGGTCAACACGGTTCGGGCAGCCGCCTTGCTCCGCCCATCGGCCTTCCCGCGCGTGCTTCCCTATGATCTGCGCTCACTGCCTGATGGTGTTCTCTTTCGCCCCGATCAGCAGGTGACCTATGGCTTCCCGGAGTTCGACCACATCCCGCTGCAATATGTGCTGGCGCTGCCTGAATCGGGCGAACTGATTATCCTCAATCCATTGGGTCAGGCTGAAGCGCGGGAGCTTGAAGACCGCATCCAATCCCTCGGGCAGCCCTTGCTGACCAGGCAGGGCTGGCGCATCGGGAGTCAACTGGCTCTGACAGCAGCCTATCACCCATTCGCTCAAATGGTCAGGCTGGGCAATCCACCGCTGGCGGTCTTCAACGATGAACTGGAACTGCTCAGTCTGGAGAGCGATTTCGAGCTAAGGGCTGGCGAATGGCTGCCAGTGACGCTGCGCTGGCGGCTCCGTCAACCGACTGGACTGGACTATTTCGTCCGGCTGCAACTGCGGGACTTCAACGGCGAAAATCGTGGTACGCAGAATGACCGGGATGGCCTGATCCTGCGCTATCTCTTCCCCAGCGTGATGTGGCTACCGGATCGTATCATCACCGAGACGCGCTGGGTGCAGGTCTACGGCGATGCGCCCGCTGGCGGGTATCGCTTCGCCCTCTCGGTCAATCGCTATCCCGGCCCGGTCGGCGTGCCGGTGACGCTCACCAACCCCTCGGTCGCGGCTGATGGTTCATGGCTGCTGGTCGGACGCGGCCTGGTCAACAGTCCCGCTTTTGACCCAACCGGCCAACCAGCTCAGACGACGGATGCGATCTATGGCGATGTCATCCGCCTGCGTGGCTACTCGCTTGAGCAACCCGTTGCTGGTGTCCAACCCGGCGCGACAGTGACGCTCAGTCTGTTCTGGGAAGCGCTTCAGCCGATGGGTGAGGGCTACACACTCTTTGTCCACCTTATCGACGCCGATGGCAACCTGATTGCCCAACAGGATGCTCAGCCGTTCGAGGGTCGCTATCCGACCTGGGCTTGGCAGCCGGGACGTATCGTGCAGACCAGCCACGCCCTGGTGGTTCCAGCCGACGGACAGCCGGCACAACTCGCAATCGGTTGGTATCGTCAGCCGAGCTTTGAACGGTTGGCCACCACGCTTGATGGGCAGCCGCAGCCGGATAACCGCATCATCATTCGCTGAGGATTACTTGGCATCAATCCATACCGGCAGATGCCCCAGCGCGATGATGTTCTGCCAGGTGGCGCGGTCTCCCTCGGTGAAGATGGCAGCTTCGGCGATCACTTCGGCTCCGGCTTTGCCCAGGATCAGGCGCATCCCCTGGAGTGTGCTGCCGGTGGAGATGACATCATCGAGGATGGCAACGCGCTTGCCCGCCACAATGGCGCGATCTTTCTCATCGAGGAACAGCGTTTGCGGTGCGCCGGTCGTGATGCTCAGTGTCTCGGATTGCAGCGCATCACCCATATAGGGCTTATACGACTTCCGCAGCACCACATACGGCATCAGCCCCATGCGGGCTGAGACGGCGTGCGCCAGCGGGATCGACTTGGCCTCTGCTGTGACCAGCACATCCGGCTTGTGAGCTGCAATTTTTGGGGCCAGTTCCTTGCTGACGGCTTCGACCAGTTCGGTGTCCCCTAGGATATTCAGAATGGCGATGCGCACACCGGGCTTGATCTCGAACAGCCGCAGCTCGCGCTTGACGCCGGCGACTTCGACGGGGAAGGTCTCTTGTTGGGTCATGATAATCCTCTGCTGATGCGGACGAGTTATGTAGAGAATTATCACGTATGATTGTGGAAAATCAACTGCTCATAACCCACCCGCGCCACATCGCCCACGCACAGGACATGCGGTTCGCGGATGAGCATCTCATTGACGAAGGTGCCATTGGTGCTGCCCAGGTCTTCTAGAATCAGCAGTTCGCCGTCGCGCTTGATCTGGCAGTGAAAGCGCGAGATGTTCTTGGCGTCCAGCACCATCTCATTTTGCGGGGCGCGCCCGATGCGGATCAGGTCGGTATCCAGCGGCAGGGTTTGTTCGCGCCAGGTCAACGCGGTTGGGGCAACGCCTGGTTTACGATCGACCGTCGGTTTGTGCAGCGCTTGCTCGATCTCGCGGGCGCGGAGATTCTGGGTGGCCTCATGCCGGTCAGTCAGGGTATAGATCGCCTGAGTCGACATCGACTTGCGGTTGTAGCTGTCGTAAAAATCGTGGCCGCGCTCCATCTCGGTTGCCTGCTGCGACAAGGCGCGCGCCTCATCAAGCAGTTCAGGGATGTTGATCTGCGAGTCGTTGATGCGCCCAGCGGCTTGCTTGAGTATTTGCGAGGCGCTGTCAAAGTTGCCCCTATCGGCTGCGCTCACCGCTTCGCGCCGCGCTTTGGCCGCTTGCAACAACAGCACCGAACCCTGGACTTCGGCGTTGGGTTCTGAGGCAAGATCATCGGCGTTCGCCACGCGGATCGTCACCGGCAGTTCGAACGATTGGTGTTCGCTGCGCTGCTCGTTCACCACATCATAATCAAAGCGCAGTCGGGCGATTTCACACTCGCCGGCTTCATGCAGACCAGGTATGGATAACTCCAGCACCAGTGTCTTGATCTCATCACCATACACATCTCCCAGGGTGAAGCTATAGGCGCGACCGTCGGTGTGCATGTTATAGGCATTCAACTGGCTCACGCCGGTCACATGCTCCGTCGTTTGGAGCGTGACGGTCAGGTTTTGCCCGACCACGCTCAAGAGATCGCGCAGCTCTTCCTGAAAGATCAATGGTGTCGATTCCGGGCTTTCGATGAAGTAAAACGCGCCGCCCCCGGCTTCGGCCATCGCCATCAGTAGGTCTTCATTAAAATCCACCCCCAGACCCATCGTTGTCGTGATGATCTGCTCATCCCGTTTCTGCCGCGCCAGATTGACCAGTTGTTCCTGTCGCGTGATGCCGCGATTTGCCAGACCATCGGTCATCAGGATGACGCGGTTCAGCATCTCGCCCTGCGCCGATTGCTCGATCAGGCCGCATCCTTGCAGCCAACCGCCGCTCAGGTTGGTCATACCGCTGGCCTTGATCTGTTTCAGGCGTTGGGCGATTGAGTCCTTGTGCAGCACTGGCTCGGATGTGACCAGTGTTTCCACATTCTCGTTGTAGATGACGAGGGAAAAGATGTCTTTAGCGCTCAGGTGCTGGATGAGAAATTGGGCGGCCTGTCGGGTGTATTCGATCTTGTCACCAGCCATCGACCCGCTGCGATCCAGCACCAGGCTGATGTTCAGTGGCCGTCGCTGCGAATTCTCCGGGCTGGGACCGGAAAACAACCGCGCCATCAGATACACTTTTTGTGGGCGCTCTACCGTCAGTACATCGTAGTCGAGCGCGAAATCAACTTTCATCCAACTCGTCCCATCATGAAACCCAGGTAATTGTATTCTATCCGATTCTGGCAGCGTGCATATCTGCCAATTGTCGGAGTTAACCCGGGCCAGTGGAACCGTTGATGATAGTGCCATCCACCAAAGTCATCACCCGGTCCGCCCGTTCGGCGATATGGGCATCATGCGTGACGATGACGACTGTTGTCCCGGAACTGCGCCGAATCTCCTGCAAAGCCTGCATCACCATCTGCCCCGATTCGGTGTCCAGGTTTCCCGTCGGCTCATCTGCCAGCAGCAGCGGAGGATTATTCGCCAGGGCGCGGGCAATCGCTACGCGTTGTTGCTGACCACCCGATAATTCCGATGGACGATGACGCATCCGATCCTTCAATCCCAACAAATCGAGCAGTTCTTTGGCGCGCTTATCCGGGTTGAATTGCGGCTTACGGGCGAACTGGATCGGCAGTGCCACATTCTCCAGGGCTGTCAAAGTCGGGATCAGGTTGAAAAACTGGAAGATGAAACCAATCTTCTCATTCCGAATCTCGGTGAGCTGATCTTCATTCATGCGTGTGATATTGACCCCGTCGATCTCAATGGTGCCACGTGTCGGTGTATCCAGCCCGCCGATCAGACCGAGCAGCGTACTCTTGCCGCTGCCCGAGGGGCCGATAATCCCGACCATTTCCCCGGCACGAATCTCCATATCCACACCGCGCAGCGCATGGATGGTGTGGCTGCCCAGCGGCAGGTCTTTTGCCACGTCTTGCGCCCGGATGACAATATTCGCCATGTTGTTCTCCCAGTTGTGTGTACGTCTTGTTCATGAATACGCATCGCCATCAGCGGAGTTGCGTGGAAAATGTGACGGACACCTGTTCAGGTTGCCCTCATTTTCCCTTAAAGTCCGTTTGTTAAAATGTTCACAAGTTGAGATGGATTTCTGATAACGACAGCTTATTGCAACATCGATAAAGAGTTGTGAGTGTAAACAAGATGATACATCTCTGGAAGCGTATTGAACATCTCGATCAGGGAATTACCCGCTGGATGGCCGACAATGGCATCGGGCTGCTGCGCATCAGCTTGGGTCTGGTGTTCCTGTGGTTTGGCATCCTCAAGTTCGTGCCGGGTCTCAGTCCGGCGGATGAACTGGCGACCCGCACCATTGCCACTTTGACCTTTGGCCTTGTTCAACCGGAGCTCTCGCGTCCGCTGCTGGCGCTGTGGGAAACGGTTATCGGCCTCGGCCTCATCACCGGTTGGTTCATGCGGGCAACACTGCTGCTGTTGTTCCTTCAGATGTTGGGGACGATCACGCCGCTGTTCCTGTTTCCGGCTGAAACATGGGGGCAGTTCCCGATAGCCCCCACATTGGAAGGTCAGTACATTCTCAAGAATATGGTGTTGGTTGCGGCAGGGATCGTAATTGGAGCGACTGTACGGGGTGGTGGCCTGACGGATGATCCGCGAGTGCTGATTAACCGCCCTTCTCGAAAGACTCCACCTGCGCCCGTTCGTGGTTCATGATCTCAATGTTGCGTTCGGCCATATGGATGAACGCCATCAGGATATCAGATGTGGTGACGATGCCGACCAGGGTCTCATCCCTCATGACCGGAAGGCAACTGATGCGTTTATCCAGCATCAGCCGTGCTGCGTCCTGAACCGGCGCTTCGGGCGCGACCACGATGGGAGCGGGCGTCATGACTGATCGAGCCTGGATGTGATTGATTAGTTCTTCGTCCTGCCAGCGTTCGCGCATGATGTAGGGCGAATTCATGGCAGTGCGGCAATCACGATCACTGATAATGCCGATCAGATGATTTTCGCTGTTCAGCACCGGCATATGATGGCAACCGACCCGTTCCATCACTTCCAGCACGTCACGTAAGGTACTGTGCATACGGACGGTGGCGGGCTTGACCGTCATAATGTCAGATACGTTCATATCTCATGCCTCATTTCACCAGCCATACCAGCAAAACGACCTACCGTAGCGAGAGGCGGTAGGTCAGTCGTTGACATGAAGTTCTATGAATCTACGGGGCAGCAACCTCTTGGGTTCGTGACTTTATCAGCATACGGAAGATGTCTGATTCCGTCAATATGCCGACCAGCCTGCCATTCGCGTCAACGACCGGTAAGCCGCTCACCTTCTGATCCAGCATGATCTCAGCCGCATCCAGAATATTGCGCTCTTCATGGATGCTGATGACGTTACGCGTCATGATCTTCTCAACCGTCAACTGCGCCCAAAGATAATTCAATTCCCAGATACTCAGGGTGGTGGCATCGGATGGACTGGCTTCGCGCACATCGCCAATGGTGATGATCCCGACCAGTTCATTGTTCTCGATCACCGGCAGTCGCCTCACGCCCCGTTCCTTCATGATTTGATGCGCGCTGCTGATGGAAGCGCTCGGCGCAATCGTCAGGACGGGTTTGGTCATCCAGTCCCGGACTGTTACCTGTTCGAGCATAAGGCACCTCTTTTGCTGAAAACTTTGCACTCACTATACGGCCTTGCTCGCGCGGCGGTAACTGCTAAAGGTCACCGTCTACAGGTGATGGATGTCTGGCGATTAGATCAGCCGGGTTGGGATCGATAGTGTTACTCGTGTGCCATGACCAGGTTCGGTGTCGATCTCAACCGACCCATGATGCAGACTTGCCCTCTGCCGCAAATTCCGTAAGCCCAGGCCGCTGTGACTGGAAATGGTGTCCATATCGAAGCCTCTGCCATCGTCCTCGATGATAATGCGAAACTCGGTGTTGATGAGTTCGACCGAGACCCGAATCAGTTGGGCATCGGCGTGGCGAATCGCGTTGCTCAGGGCTTCATTGCTCATCTGGCAGATGGCCTCGAAGGCGGCCGGTGTGAATGGGGGTTGATCGTCCGGGGCTGTTACAACAATCCGCATGGTTTCAGGCGGGTGCAGTCGATTGACCATATCGTTCAGGCATTCGCGTATGGATTTCTGCTGCCCGCGATTGTGGAGACCCTGGATATAGCGCCGAATGTCCTCGATCACTTCATTCAGATGACCAATGATGTCGCCCATTTCATCATAGGTTGCTTTTTCAGTCATGCGCATCAGATCAAGCTGCATCCCGATGGCGTAGAGCGATTGGATGATGCCATCATGCAGCTCCATGCCGATCCGTTCGCGTTCTTCCAGCAGTGCAACTCGCTTCTCGCGATCGCGAAATTCCGCACCAGCGATTGCCAGGGCTGCATAACCGGCCAATGTCTCGATCAGCCACTCATCCATTTCGGTGAAGGGTTCACCAGTGGTTTTGTCACACAGGTAAAGCGTCCCAAAAAGCTGGTGCCCAATCTGAATAGGGACACCCAGCAGGCTGCTCATTGGGGGATGCGCACGCGGGAAACCGATTGAGCGCGAATCATCCTGCATCCGTGACAGGCGGATGGTCTTGCGGTCATGCATGATCGCCCCAATCAGGCCGTGCCCTCTGGGTAGATGATCCAACTGCGCGATTTCTTCCATTGTCATCCCGGCAACTTTGAAATAACGCAGGCCACCTCGGTTATTCGGCACACCCAGCGCCGCATACTTGGCATTGACCAGTTCGGCTGAGACCTGAGCAATGCGCTCCAGCACATGCTCGATTTTGCCGGCATCGACTGCATACATAACGGCTGATGCAATTTCGCCCAACTTTGATAAAATGAGAGGTGTACTGTCTTTTACAGGATACATGTCACTATTCCCTATTCACAACAGTAGATACACTAACCGAGCTATCCCCCATTTTACCGTGAAAATGGTCAAGGGGAAACGGAGATCGTTATGTCCAATCAAGTACGTATCCTGGTTGCCGATGACCATTCTGTCGTTCGGGCTGGCCTGAAAGCGCTGCTGGAACGCCAGGGGCGGTTTCGCGTTGTTGCCGAAGCCGCAACCGGTGAAGAAGCCATTGCTAAGGCAGCCGAAGTGCAGCCAGATGTCGCTGTGCTGGATGTCCGTATGCCGGGTGTGTCTGGCATCGAAGCCTGTCGCCAGATTGTCGCTGGCGTGCCAGATTGCAAAGTCATCATGCTGACATCTTATGCTGAAGATGAGTTGCTGTTTGCCGCCATCCAGGCTGGCGCATCCGGTTATGTGCTGAAGCGAATTGGGGATAACGAACTGATTCTGGCGATTGATCGTGTCAGCCGCGGTGAAGGCATGTTGGACCCCTCCATGACCACAGCCGTATTTGCTCAGGTGCGCAAGGCCGGCGAAGCTCAGAATGCGGCTGCATTTTCTGCCTTAACAACGCAGGAATTGGCTGTTCTGGCGCTGGTCGCCGATGGATTGACTAACCGGCAAATTGCCCTCAGAATGTATCTCGGCGAAGGCACCGTTCGCAATTACGTCAGCAGCATCCTCTCCAAAATCGGCGCAGCCAATCGTGCCGAGGCCGCGGCCTATGCGGTCAAGCATAACATCCGCGAGATCGTCCCGCCGACGACCCAGCATACGCCTGATGGCACCGTCATCACCTGAAAAGATAAGAGGGCAGTCAACACTGCCCTCTCGTTAAGCCTGCTTCTCCTGCCTGAATGTCAGTTGTTATTGCTTTCTTTGGCTTCCTTGCTGGGAACCACATACACCGGGCAGGGTTTGGCGCTCAGAACCTTGTTCGTCACGCTGCCGAACAACCAGCGGCTTAAACCAGAACGTCCATGTGTCGACATGACAATGGCATCAACCTGATATTTCTCCGCCGTTTCCGAAATGACATCAGCAGGTTCGCCAACCCTGGCTTCAATTGCTACATCAATCTGTTGTTTGGTCAGATTTTCGGCAATCCCTTCCAGATAATGGCGGGCATAGGGCAAAAGGTCAGATTTTGCCGTCTCATAATCTGGTACAGTAGCCGGCGGATAATAACCATAGATGGGGACATCCGGCACCTCTACTGCTGATACCAGCGTGATTTTTCCCTCGGCACCAATGATATTCAAGGCATGGGGAATTGCTTCTTCTGCCAGTTTCGATCCGTCAAGTGGAACAAGCACATGTTTCAACATAATATTACCTTCCTGATCCTGTTCTCACCGCTTGTAACCTGATTGTAGGCTCACCTTGAGCTGTGCTTGAAGTATCGAACCTCTTGCGGCAAGGGGGATATTTGTCACTACTGTGTGGCAGCGAACGCTCCTAGACTTATCATGGAAGCTCAACAACGCAACAAGTGGAGGATTGATTCAATGATTAACTGGCGCGAACGCATCGTCAGCGCAGAAGAAGCCGCCGGTAAGATTCTGTCTGGACAGCGTGTATTTGTCACGGGAAACTGCTCGACCCCCCAGCGCCTCATTGCTGCGCTGCGTGATCGGTATCAGGAATTGCGATCGGTAGAAATTGTCCAGTTGCTCGACCTCGGAGCGGGCGACTATATCACGGCAGATATTTCCGAGCATATCCGCATCAACAGCCTGTTTATCAGCGGCAAAGTCCGCCCCATCGTCAACTCCGGCCATGCCGACTTCACGCCGGTATTTCTAAACGAGATTCCGCGCCTCTTCCGCACTGGACGGCTGGTGCTGGATGTCGCCTTCATTCATGTCAGTCCGCCGGACGAGCACGGTTACTGCTCGTACGGTGTCGAAGTGGGTGTGACTAAGAGCGCGGCTGAGAGTGCCGGGCTGGTCATTGCCGAAGTCAATCCCCGTATGCCGCGCACCCTGGGCGATAGCTTCATCCATGTCAGCCAGATTGACTATTTCGTCGAGGTCGATTATCCGCTGCCAGAAGTGCGCCCTGAACCAGCATCCGATGTTCAGGATCGGATTGCCTCCCACATTGCCGAACTGGTGCCGGATGCAGCGACGATGCAGCTCGGTATCGGTGGCATTCCGGATGCGGTCATGCGCCGTTTGAACAACCACAAGAACCTCGGCATTCATACCGAGTTGTTCTCCAATGCCGTGATGGAAATGATCGAAGCCGGCGTCATCACCAATGCCGCCAAATCGATCCACCCCGGTAAGGTTGTGTCGGGTTTTGTACTCGGTACACAGGAACTCTACAATTACATCCACGACAATCCAGTCTTCGAACTCCATCCCACTGAGTATGTCAACGATCCCTTCATTATTTCTCAGAACGACCGGATGGTATCGATCAATTCAGCGCTCGAAGTGGATATCACTGGTCAGGTTTGTGCCGACAGCATGGGGCCAAAGCTCTTCTCCGGCGTTGGTGGGCAGGTGGACTTTGTGCGAGGTGCCTCGCGCAGCAAGGGCGGTATGTCGGTCATCGCGCTGCCCAGTACCGCCAAGAACGATACCATCTCGCGCATCACGACTCAGCTCAAACCAGGTTCAGGTGTGGTCACATCGCGCAACGATGTTCGCATGATTGCCACTGAATATGGTGTTGCTGACCTGTGGGGACGCACTATATCCGAGCGTGTCCATGCCCTGACCAACATTGCTCATCCCAAATTCCGCGATCAACTGTTGGAGTATGCCCGCGAGCAGAATTACATCGCCAAAGTTTATTCTTTGGCATAGTCTCTTCCCTTGCCCCCTCAAACAAAAACCGGGCATCTCTGCCCGGTTTTTCTGAGTATGGTTGTGTCGTTTTCAGGAACTAGCTCAGGTAATCACGCAGATTGTGTGCCAGCCGAGGATGCCGTAGGCTGCGCAGCGCTTCTTTTTCCAACTGACGAATGCGTTCGCGGCTCAAGCCAAACTTGTTGGCAATCTCTTCCAGCGTATGGGGTTCGCCACCACCCAGGCCAAAGCGCAGGCGTAATATATGGCTCTGTCGTGGTGTTAATTCACTCAATACTTCTTCAATCGTTTCCTGTAACAAATGCTGAGTCGCTGACTCGACGGGGCTCGGGGAATCCTGGTCTTCAATAAAATCGCCAAATTCGCTGTCGCCGTCATCCCCGACCGGGCGCTCCAATGCAATCGCGTGCTGGCTGGCATCCATCATGCCGCGAATGCTGTCAGCCGGCAAATCCATCTCCATTGCGATTTCTTCGGGCGATGGGCGCCGTCCGAGCGATTGTTCAAGATTTTGCGCGGTGCGGTACATCTGGCGGATGCGTTCGGTCATGTGCAGGGGGATGCGGATGGTGCGGGTCTTTTGAGCGAGGGCGCGCGTGATGGCCTGGCGGATCCACCAGGTGGCGTAGGTGCTGAAGCGATTGCCGCGTTTGTAGTCGTACTTATCGACGGCCCGCATCAACCCAACATTGCCTTCCTGGATCAGATCCGGGAACGGCAGCCCCTGACCCATGTAGCGCTTGGCGATGCTGACGACCAGCCGGGTATTGGCTCGCCCCAGGTGTTCGCGGGCGGCCTGACCCTCATCAACCAGCCGATCCATATGCGAAGCCCAGAGGTTGCCATTCATCTCAACCGAACCATCCCGACACATCGAACGCCTAGCATCTTTGCCCAGCTCGATACGCCGCGCTAATTCGATTTCTTCCTGTGCCGTAAGCAAAGGCTCCTGGGCCATCTGGCGAAAATACAGGCCAACCGGATCATCCGCAGAGACGGCGCTAATGTCGCCTACGCTAGGATCATGCGGCAATTCTTCTGGTTCAAATTCAAGTTCAGGCTCATCACTGAATCCCATGAAGGGAGGAGGGGGTTCGCTTTCCTGGCGGAGTTCAATACCAAGTTCATCGAGTTCAAATAATACGCTTTCGATGGCATTGAGATCATCGCCACCTTCGTCTAACACCTCCAAAACATCTTCAAATGTAATATAGCCCCGCTGATCGGCTCGATTCATGAGTTCCTGTATCAAGTTGGTACCCTCTTGCCTGCTCAATGGACTTTTGGTTGCTAAAGATGCATTGTGATACCTTTAACAACCACCGAAGCATTTTCATTCTAGCATAGATTTGAATCGTTTGTGAATATAGCCTAAATAAGTAGAGGCGTAAGATTGGACTTATCATTGGATGCATCATTAATCCTGCGTAATGGGCTCGTTATCCTCACCTAAAATTTCCGTGAATCGTTCATAACCTAAATTCTTGTTGATTGCGTTATGGCCTGCTTCGGTTATGATATAAAGTAGAAATGGAACACAAAAAGGTAGCGGTATGTCGACACGACGTTTACCGGATGAATTATCCAATGAGCCGGGCCTCGAAGAAATCGATGCCTCCCCTGAGGCAAGACCGGCGGCACAAAATTCTGCTCCCTCTCGGGCGAATGCAGCGGCACAACCCGCTCGACCGTCTACGGGTAATCGTCCGGGCGCACATCTCCCTCGTACATTGACGCAGGTCTTGATGGAAGCCAACGATCGCGTCATTCAAGGCGATTTGGTTGATTATGTCCCGTTACCAACCGGTTTTGATCCGCTGGATGGACTGATCGGTGGCGGACTGCGCAAGACCGAACTGATTCTGCTGGGCGGCGCACAAGGTATCGGCAAGACCATAGCGACGCTTCAGATCGCGCGCAATGTTGCCATGCGACCCGATCAGTATGCCTTCTACCTGTCCTATGAGCATACCGAAACCCACCTGATGCATCGCTTGCTCTGCCTGGAGAGTGTTAACCCTCCTGAAATCGACATCAATCGTGGATTGAAGCTGCGTGATTTGTACCAGATTATTGTGGCCGAGCGCGCTAAAGGTTTCATGGGGCGTGACCCCGGTGCTGCTGGATCATTGCAGGCCATCCTGAAGGAAAATCCCAAGACGGCACCCGCTCTGGCGCGTATGGCGCGCTATGCTGATCGCATCATCCTGGTCAAGGCCAGCCCCGCCGTCACTACCCTTAAAGCCATCAAGGAGATGACTGCCCGTCTGTGCGATGCCACCGGTGGCAACGTTACCGTCTTCGTCGATTATCTGCAAAAGATCGCCGTCTACCCGGAGCGTCCTCGTGACGAAAATGACAAGGTGACGATCATCGTGGAAGGGCTGAAGGATATTGCCCTATCGCTGGATGTGCCGGTCTGGTCGATTGTGGCGGCAGATCGTGATGGTCTCAAGAGTAAACGCATTCACCTTTTCCACCTGCGGGGGAGCAGCGCCCTCGACTACGAGTCCGACATCGCCATCATCATGAACAACAAGTATCACATCCTCTCGAAGGATCACGTGGCTTTCAATCCGTATGCGGCCAAACAGTTCCGTGATTGGGTGGTCTGGACCATCGAGAAGAACCGCGCCGGCCGCGCCATGCAGGATATGGAATTCCAACTGCACGGCCAGCATTTCACCTTTGACCCGCGTGGACAGAAGGTGCAGCAGCAGCTCATTGACGATAAGGTAATCGAGAGTTAGTATTTCGCAAGACCCTGAGCAAGCAAGAGGGCGCATCTACCGTGCGCCCTTTTTGTTGTAACATTCAGTTGGTCTTCGGTTTGAAAAACTTGTTCTGTGGAGAATTCGGTGAGTCAGTTGCAAATTGTCTCGAATTATCTGGTAGACAATCTCAAGCACATCAAGAAAATCCGATCCGTTCGCGTCATGGATGAGGGCGCGATCCTGGTTGACGTGGCGCACCCCCGCTTCCACGAAGATATCATGATCTATGTGGTGGCGGGAGAGCTCTCGGTTGGCTTCATCAAGAAGACCCTGAATGCTAACACCAATGCTGACCGCCACACCCTCTATATTGTTTCGCTTGAACTGATTGCTCCTGATGGCTTACACGCCAGTATGACGCGGGGGCTGCGGTTGCTCCTCGAAGGCTTTGCCGGACGCATTTATGTCTACACCGTTATGGGGACTCAGGTGCATATTTTTCCGGTGCGGGTGGATCGTCAAGGCAACCTGACGCCCGAATCGCCTGTCCGCCTGGAAGACTTGAGCGGCGAATACGCGACGTTTGATGATGAATACTTGTTGGGTGTGCGCAAGATTGCCGGGTTTAACCCACAATCATTCTCAATCGAGATCGAAACCCCGGTCCCGGAGTATCTTGTCCCTTATTTTGATCGCCTCGATGCCCCGACCAGCGCCACCATCAGCGAAGTCAAGCGCGCTTACCGGCGCAAGGCACGGCAGAACCACCCCGATACCGATCCCTCTCCCGGCGCAACTGAACGGATGCAGGCGATCAATGAAGCCTACCAGCGCATTCTGGAGTGGATGGGTGACGAGTGATTACAGGCGCAGCTTGTTGTCTTCGATCACCAATGCTTCCAGAAATCCTGGATTGTTGATTTCCAGTTCTGCCCGCGCATTCAACAGCAGATGCTCATACAGCGCCGCTTTGGCCGGGTGGAAGTCATAACGTCCAGCCCGTATTTCATCGCATAACTTTCGATTGCGTTCGGCCAGAGCTGGTTGCAACGCGCCTGGATCAGCCGGTAGCGTCTGCGGCTTACCCTGCACAAAGTCCAATCGCTGCCATTCTTCTTTCAGGGGTTCTAGTGCACTGTGAAGTTCTCGCTCGATGATACTGATGACGTGGATGGCGACGCGGGTTTCATACGCCACCTTGCGCTCATCTTCCAAAAGCGGCATCACCTGTCCCTGCAAATGCAACCGTACCGCCGCCAGCAGCTCCGCAATCGTTGGCTGGTTGTTCATGCTCTATACTCCGATCTCGCCGATGAGCCGCAGCATCTCAAGCTGCATTTCGGCTGAATGCCGGCCCAGACTCGCCAGTTCAACATTGGTATCGCCACCCTTGAGATGCCGATTAGCCTGTGACAGACAAGCAACAGCCCAGCGCAGGTTGCTGACAACCTCCCACCAATTCAGCGCTTTACGATCAACTTTGCGTTGGCTCGCCCCCTCATAGGCTTTCACAAAGCCTTCCCGGTCTTTAGCGATGCCGCCCAACTTCAGCTCGCCATTGCCGTAACGCCAGTCACGGATGCTCGGCCAGGCCAGGTCTTCTAGCGGATCACCGATGTGGGCGTACTCCCAATCCACGATGCCGTTTAGCCCATCACTGGTGACCAGCAGGTTGCCAATGCGGAAATCACCGTGTGTGAGAACTTGTTCTCCTGGTGC
>JALHNT010000101.1 GCA_022843385.1 Anaerolineae bacterium
AGCAAGCATTTTCTCAGTGGCTATGTCGCGATCCATGAGTTTCGCGTCAATCTCAAGCGCGTCTCCGTTGCTTTCATCTCATCCCTGGTCCGTTTGCACTCTTTCTACCCATGAGCCAATGATTTTGTGAATGCGTCCGAGGTAGAGGTGATCCTTGTACGTTTTCAGCCATTGGCTGCGCTTGGTGCTGTCTTTTTCGTCGGGGTACAAGGCCGCAGCCGCCTCCGACAGATGCTGAACGGCATGAAACCAATCGACCATCTGTCGTCCATCGGGGCAGACATCCTCGGCTACATTCCACACCCAGGCCGCACCGTCGCCAATCACGGCGCGTTCTTTAGCCGTCGGCAACTCATGCTGAACGGCTAGAGCCCATAACGCGGGTGTGAAGCTATCTTTTGACCCCAGCACAGCGGTGTAATGGAGGTTGACCCCGTGCGCCATCTCGTCCAGTTGACCGGTCTGGGGATTACGTTCGCGCTGGAGTTCAATATCGAACATCGCGCCGATTTTCATTTCCCGCCAGCCTTCACCCCGAATATTGATCATACCGCCATCGAGGGAGAGCCCTTTGCGTTGCTTATGATCATGGCGGGCGTCAGGCAACACCACCCGCTCCATGCTCACCCGTTCGCGCTGATGCTCCACCTCATCGTGTAAACGCTGCCCATGTTTTTGCGTCTGTCGCCAGCTACTGCTCGATGGGATCAAGCGCTCACCGATCCGTTCAAACACCTGCTGACATTGCTCATAGGGTAACAACCCACTCAACCACACCATCTTCTGCGCCAGCGCCTCACTGTAAACCGTCTCGTTTAATCCCCACTGCTTATCCTGGGGGAAAACACCCCGCTCCACAGGCTGGACACACATAGTATTGCCGCTCAATTGCCACCTCTCCCCGTGTCGTCACCACCCGCCGCTGCCGTTTCCCCCGACGATACATCCGCTTGCCGCACCTCTCACACCCGACCTTCTCCGGCAGCGAGTGCTCCAACTCCACCAATGTTGCAGGCTCGCTTCCATTAGGCTTTGTCCCATCTCCCCTACAGCCTTTTCCATCTCGCTCAACCGCATCGTGCTTGCATCCCCAAATTCATCCAGCAACTTCCCTATCGCCTGCCGCGCCTGTTCCAGCAACACCGCTTCTACCTCTTCTCGCCTCTTCCCCATCTCTCCCCTCCTTCTCCTTTATTCCCCTTCTACCCTACCCCTTTTTGCACCAACTTGAAATGCACCCCATGCGCCCAATTATTTGCAGAAACATGAGCTATCGTTTAAAATGTATATACAGGTAGATATAAATAGCCTTTCTTTGCACGATTTGAACTGTTTATGAGTAGAGTTTTTGACATCAGCGTTTCCCCCCGCAGTTTCATCTCACTCCACGTGCAGATTCAGAATCAACTACGCCAATTGATTACCTCCGGTCAATGGGTGCATGGTTCGCAACTCCCGTCGGAAAATGAATTTGTCCATCATCTCAAAGTCAGCCGTAGCACCGTTCGCCTGGCCCTACAGCGGGTGGAGATCGAGGGATTAATCCAGCGCTTTCCGGGACGGGGCACATTTGTTGTCTACCAGGCCGCTCAAGTTCAGGCGCATCCGCTGGTCGCTTTTGTCACAGGGCCGTTTGACTCAGATGCGCTGCTGTGGATGTTGAATGGCGCTGAACATGAAGCGCGGGCGCGGGGCTACCAGATTATCCTGAAAGTCGTGCAACCGCAGGACGATGAATTAGCAGTTTTGCAGGGTCTCAAGAAACAGAACGTTGCGGGAGTTTTCATCTGGCCTGGAGCTGAGGCCGCCAAAAGCAATCCGCACATCACCGCAACCTATGGTGCGCTGGATTTGCCCATGGTGGTGATCGACCGGCAAATCTATGGCATCGAGTGTGACTTTGTCACCAGCGATCATTATGCTGGTGCTTCAGCCTTGATGCAGCACCTGATCGAATTGGGGCATCAAGATATTGTTTTCCTCAGTCATGCCAAAACCCATCTCTTCGCCTTCCAGGAGCGCTATCGGGCTTATGCCGATGCCCTGCAAGCTCATGGATTGCCGGTGCGTGATCCCTGGCTGATGAGCCATGATCTGGATACGGAAGTGAACGGTCACGAGGCGCTTCGTCTTTCCAGCAGTCTGAACGAACCGGAAGTGCAGCGGCTGAAGGATTATCTACAGACATGCCAGCCTTGCCCGACCGCAATCTTCGCCTTGTCAGATTACGTCGCTATCATGGCAATGCGCACTTTGAAGATACTGAATATCCGCGTTCCTGATGATATGTCTGTGGTTGGTTTTGACGATATTGACCTAGCGGGTTATCTGGAAGTGCCCCTAACCACCGTTGCCCAGGATTACTTCACGCTGGGCAAGCAAGCGTCCGGCCAACTGTTTAATCGGTTAGAAGGGTATTCCGGTTCCAGTGTGCGCGAAGTGATCCCTACGCGGCTCCGCATTCGCGCCTCAACCAGCGTGCCGTTATCGGTTTTAAGGAGGTGATGTCTAAGGCGCAAACCCACTGTGGCGAGCTTCGTTTAAGAATGTGTTTTTCAATCTAGAGGAGTTCAGCAAGATGTCTCGATACAGAAAGCTCTTTGCACCAATTTTGATGGTCGCCCTGGTATTTAGCCTGTTCGCCTTTACGGTGACAGCCCAGGACGCGGTCGCCCGCGAAGATACCGTTATTTTCGACATTGATGATGCCGCTGTTCCCAACCCAACCAATTTCAACTACCTGGTTCCGGGAACCAATCGTAACCAGGGTGCGCATCAGGCACTGTGGGAACCATTGTTCATCCTCAACTATGAAACCGGCGAAATCCAGCCCTGGCAGGGGGAAAGCTTTATCCCCAATGAAACGCAGGATGTATGGACTCTCACCCTGCGCGAAGGCGTCACCTGGTCCGATGGCGAAGCCTTCAACGCCGATGATGTGATGTTCACCATTCAACTGCTGCTGGACGACGAAACCTCGACTTTGGCCGGTGCCGCTGATTTGCAGCAGTGGGTGGAAAGCATTGAGAAAGTGGATGACCGGACGGTGGTCTTCAACCTCAAGGCAGCCAATCCTCGCTTCCAACTGGACTACTTCTCGGTTCGTATCTGGGGTGGCGTGGTTATTCTGCCGGAGCATGTCTGGGCCGGGCAAGACCCCTTCACCTTCACCAATTACGACCCAGCTCAGGGATGGCCGCTCGGCACTGGCCCGTATACCCTGGTCAGCGCCAGCCCAACCGAAATCATCTGGGATCGCAACGATAACTGGTGGGGCGCTGCGACCGGTTTCCATGAGCTCCCTGTGCCGCTGCGCTTGATCTGGCAGATCACCGGCTCTGAAGAAAACAAAGCGCTGTTGATGTCGAACAACATGCTGGACAGCGCCATGAATATCACCCCCGGCGCTTTCGAGGCCATCCGCGCCCGCAACCCGAATGTGATTGCCTGGTACCCTGACCTGCCCTATGCCTGGGCCGACCCCTGCCCGCGTCAATTGTCGTTCAACACGGCGGTTGCGCCCTGGGACGATGCCAACATGCGGCAAGCAGTCAGCTTGATTATCGACCGTAACCAGATCATCAACGTCGCTTACGAAGGCACCTCCACGCCGTCTTCGACCATGTTCGTGCAGTATGGCGGTATGCAGCCGTACATTGATGCCGTTGTAGCTGCCGGTTTCGGCATTAGCCCCACCGCTGATGTCGCCGCTGGGCAGGCTTTGATCGAAGGCGCTGGCTGGGCGATGGGTAGCAGCGGCTTCTATGAGAAAGACGGCGCAACCCTGGCAGTAGATATTCTGGTCAACAACAGCACCGCCGAATACACCCGCACCGTCGATGTCATCGTGGAGCAGCTCCGCGCCGCCGGCATTGATACCACCAGCCAACCGCTGACCGGCCAGACCTGGGACGATCAGGTGATGAATGGTAACTTCACCGCGGCCTACAACTGGGATGCCTGCGGTTCGGTCAACGAACCTTGGAACTCGATGAATCGCTTCACCACCCACTTCTATGTGCCGGTGGGCGAACGCTCACCCGGTGGCAACAACTGGGTGCGCTGGAACACGGAAGCGACCGCCGCCTATACCGCTATCGTCGACCAGATTGGTAACCTGCCCCTGGGTGATCCGCAGATCGTTGATCTGGTGGTGGAAGCCTACGCCTTCATCGCCGCTGAAACACCCTTCATCCCGCTGGTGCAGGCCTCCAAGCTGGTGCCCTTCGACACCACCTACTGGACCGGTTGGCCGACCGCCGAGAACAACTACAATCATCCGGCGACCTGGTGGAACAGTACCCATCAGATCATCCTCAATCTGCAAAAATCAGGGAGCTAATGGAGCGCCGACGACAAAACGAGAGGGTTGTAGGGGCGCAATATATTGCGCCCCTACGGAAGATCATCTCACTTTGAAATCGTCTTTCCACACGTTATCCCATCGCTCCGGCGAGTACGATAACACGACCTGATTGAGGTTCCTGCCCTCTCTGCGTAACCAATGGTTTTCGCAGGGAGGGCATCGAAGATGAACAATAGGGTTTTTAAGGAGTTACGGGCATGGGTGGCATCACCGTTCGTTATTTGGTGCGCCGTCTTGGAATCTTTTTTCTGACCATCTGGATCGCGGCCAGCCTGATCTGGCTCATTCCACGCCTCGCGCCGGGCGATCCCATTTCAGCGATGGTCAGCCGCATGATCCGCACTTCAGGTTATGTCGAAAATTCGGATAAAATTATTGAAGGCTGGAAAGAACGCTTTGGCCTGAATGACCCGCTGCCCGTGCAATACGTCCGTTTTCTTGGCAATCTGGTCACGCTTGATTTTGGCTACTCGCTGGCCTATTTCCCCACCAATGTCAACCAGATCATCGGGCAGGCCCTCCCCTGGACGCTGGGACTGCTGCTGGTGGCCGTCTTCATCACCTTTCTCCTCGGCAATCTGCTGGGGGCACTGCTGGTCTGGACGAAAACGCCGCGCCTGATGAAGCTCATCATTCCGGTCGGGATGGTCTTCACCTCGCTGCCGTCCATTCTGGCGGCGATCTTCCTGATCTATATCTTCGCCTTCTTGCTGAACTGGTTTCCCATGCGCGGTTCTTACGAGATGGGGATGCAGCCCAGTTTCAGTCCGGAGTTTATCGGCAGCGTGATCCGACACGCGATTCTCCCGGCATCGGCGGTTGTCATCGTCAGCTTTGGCTATTGGACGCTGGGGATGCGCGGGATGATGATTACGGTCGAGGGTGAAGATTACGTTCAGTTGGCGCGCGCCAAAGGACTGGCACCGTTTTACGTGCTGTATCGCTACATGGTGCGTAACGCCATCCTGCCGCAGATCACCGCTTTCGCCATCACCATCGGCACGCTGGTGAGCGGGCAGGTGTTGGTCGAGTACATCTTCACCTACCAGGGCATGGGAACCATCATCTTTAATGCCATCAGTACCCAGGACTTCCCGGTGATCCAGGGAACATCCTTCATCCTGATCGTGATGACAGCGCTGGCGGTGTTGATTATTGACCTGATCTACCCGCTGATCGACCCGCGCATCTCGTACCAGGGAGAATAACAGATGGAAACCACACAACCACCGGCCGTCGCTGCGAAATTAGGGGCCGTCAACAGCCTGCCCCGAACGATGGGACGCTTCAATCGCTGGGATACACCCTGGCTGAATGGCAAACTGGTCTCTGGCACGATCATCATCAGCCTTATCCTGCTGATCGGTATCGTGGGGCGGCTGGTCTGGAATGCCGATCTGGCCTTTACCGCCTCCTCCCCGCTCAATCTGCCGCCGGTCGGCTTCGTCAATCAGCGTGGACAGGCTGGAACCTGGGAACACCCGCTCGGCACCGAGAACAGCGGGCGTGATATGCTGGCGCTGATGATCGTGGGCGCACCCAATTCCTTCCTGATTGGCGTGGTCGCCGCCGCCGTCGGCATGGGCATTGGCATCATCCTCGGCTTTACCTCCGGTTTCATCGGCGGCCGGCTGGACGACATAATCCGGCTGACGACCGATGTGATGATTACGATACCGGCCTTGATGGTGCTGATCGTCATCCAATCGCTGTTACGCCAGGTCGAGATCACCACGATGGCGCTCCTGATCGCTGCGTTCGCCTGGCCGTCGCCCACCCGCCTGATCCGGGCGCAGGTGTTGAGTATGCGCGCCAGCGGTTATGTGCAGATGGCAAAACTTTCGGGCGCTTCCACCTTCGCCATCATGTTCAAAGAGATACTGCCCAATCTGCTGCCCTATCTGGCGGCCAGTTTCATCGGCAACGCCACCGGGGCCATCCTGGCAGCGGTCGGTCTGGAGTCGCTGGGGTTGGGGCCACAACGCATCCCCACCCTGGGTGGAACGATCTATGATGCCATCAGTGCCGCCGCCCTCATCCGCAATATGTGGTGGTGGTGGGGGATGCCAACCGTGCTGCTCGCCATCATGTTCATTGGCCTGCTGCTCGTCAACCTGGGCCTGGACGAAATCGCTAATCCGCGTCTGCGGCGCGCCTCACGTTAAGGAGTATGATGATGACTGATCCTCAACGGGACGACGCCCCTATCTTACAGGTACGCAATCTGGGTGTGTACTACGAGACGTCACGCGGCGATGTGCGGGCGGTGGATGACATCGACTTTGACCTTTACCCAGGGGAAACGCTGGGGTTAGTCGGCGAGTCGGGCAGTGGCAAATCGACGGCGGCGATGGGCATCCTGCAACTGGTGAACCCGCCTGGGCGGATTGTGGCGGGCAAGGTGCTGCTGGACGGCCAGGATATATTGAAGGCCTCGGAAGAGACGGTACGGAAGTTACGCTGGACCAAGCTGGCGCTGGTGCCGCAGGGGGCGATGAATTCGCTCAACCCGACCATGCGCGTTTGGCAGCAGATCAGCGATGTCATCAAGGCGCATCAAGGCCGGGCGGACACCCGCCCCCGCGTCCTGGAACTGCTGACGATGGTCGGCTTGCCGGCCCGTGCCTACGATCTCTACCCGCACGAACTCAGCGGCGGGATGAAGCAGCGGGTGTGCATCGCCATGGCAATCGCCCTCAATCCAGCCATCATCATTGCTGATGAATCGACCAGCGCGCTGGATGTGGTGGTGCAGCGGGTGGTGGCGCAAACGCTGCTCAAAGTGAAAGCCGCCCTGGGTGTCTCGATGATTATGATCGGTCACGACATGGGGTTGATGGCGCAAATGGTGGATCGCGTTGCCGTGATGTACGCCGGAAAAATTGTCGAGATCGCGCCGGTGCGGGAGATTTTCGCCAGCCCCAAGCATCCGTATTCGCAAATGCTGATCGAGGCGGTGCCTTCCCTCAAGGAGCGTAAGCCGCTGAAGATCACCGAGGGCATCACCCACGATCCGCGCAACCCGCCGCCGGGCTGCATCTTCCAACTGCGCTGTCCCTTTGCGATGGATGTCTGCCGCAGCGTAGCGCCGACGATGCGCGAAACCAGCGCCAACCATACTGCCGCCTGTCATCTTTACCCGGAAGTACCGGATAGGAGCGCCATCCATGCCGCCCATGTTGCTGGAAATCCGTAATGCCACCAAGACCTACCGCCAACGCAGCATCGGTGGCAAGAGCCGGGAAGTCATCGCGCTCCAGGATTTCAACCTCAGTATTCCCGAGCGACCGGCCTCCATCATCACCATCGCCGGGGAGAGCGGCAGCGGTAAAACCACTCTGGCACAGCTGATCCTGGGCTTCACCGGCTTAAGTTCCGGTCAAATTCTCTACAAAGGCCAGGATCTGACGCAGGTCAACGCCCAGCAGCTCAAAGATTATCGGCGCGAAGTGCAGGCGGTTTTCCAGGACCCCTTCGGTGTCTACAATCCGTTTTACCGCATCCAGCACATTTTCCACATGGTCATCGACAACTTCAAGTTGAGCCAGAACAAGGCCGATACCCGCCACATGATTGAAGAGGCCTTGAATGTCGTCGGCTTGCGCGGGGACGATGTGCTGCTCAAGTATCCCCATCAATTATCCGGTGGACAGCGTCAGCGCATCATGATGGCGCGCGCCTATATGATCCGTCCCAAGCTGATCGTCGCCGATGAGCCGTTCTCGATGGTTGATGCCTCGCTGCGCGCCTCGATTCTGGATGTTATGCTGCGCTTGAAAGCCGAAGCCGGCATCTCTTTCCTGTATATCACCCATGATCTCAGCACCGCCTATCAGATTGGCGACCAGATTTATATCCTGTATCAGGGGGCGGTGGCGGAGTGTGGCAACACCGTGCGAGTCATCGATCAGCCGCAGCACCCGTACGTGCAGTTATTGGTCGACTCGGTGCCGGAACCTGACCCAGACATCAAGTGGGAAGATGAAATCGTCCTGCCGCCCGAAGAAGAAATGCGTAAATCCATCCACAGCGGTTGTCGCTTTTATCCGCGCTGTCCCAAACGGATGGATCGCTGCCTGGAAGCGCAGCCACCGCTCTTCCCGATTGATGAGCAGGATCATCAAGCTTCGTGTTACCTGTATGAAAACCACCCGGTCGCTAACCCACCACGAGTCACATCGTAGTGAACTATTTTACCTTTGCCGCCCACTAAGGAGCCTTATTCGTGTCGCACAAAGTCTATTGGACACCGCACAAAATTCAGCAGCGCCTCGGCTTAATCGAGCCGCTGGTGTATCGCCGCAACCATCCACTGCCCGCTTTTCGCTACCTGGCCCTCTCCAGTCCGCACGATGCGCCGCCCATTGATGCGGATGATAGTGCCTGGGAGGTCATCGCCCCCCGGACGTATTGGGGCACCTGGATGACCGATTTTGTGCTGCGTAGCACCTTCACCATTCCCGCGGATTGGGACGCCAGCACGCCGGTCGCCCTGTACCTGCCACTGGGCGATGCCGGTGACTTCAGCCATCCGGAGACGCTGGCCTATATCGATGGGCAGGCGCTGGCGGCGGGGGATCGTCATCATCAGGAAATCCGGCTGCCAGATCACCTGCGTGATGGCAAAACGCATCGGCTGGCGCTGCATGGCTGGACCGGACTGGGCGGGGTGAAGAGCAATGAGCCTGATCTCAAACTCTATATGCGGGATTGCGCTGTAGTGCAGTTGGACACACCCACTCGTGAGTTCGTCACCCTGGCACGCCTGGCGCTGGAAGTTGCCAATGAGCTTGACGAGAATAATCCGATACAGGGTCTGCTCTACAACGCCCTGAATGCCGCCTTTGTCGCGCTGGATACGCGCGATCCGCTCGGCACACTGGCCTTTTATGACAGCGTTGCGCCAGCGCTGGCGCTGTTGAAAACCCAGGTCGCGGCGGCCGGGCCGGCGATGAATGTGGAAATTGTGGGTGTGGGTCACGCGCATATTGATGTCGCCTGGTTATGGACGCTCGGCCAGACGGTCCGCAAATCCGGTCGAACCTTCAGCACCGTGCTGCATCACATGGAACAATATCCGGAATACACCTTCTCCCAGAGTCAACCGCAACTGTACCAATACACCGAACAACACTATCCCGAATTGTTTGAGCGCATCAAGCAGCGGGTGGCCGAAGGCCGTTGGGAAACGATGGGCGGCACCTGGGTGGAGCCGGATTGCAACGCCATCGGCTCCGAGTCGCTGGCGCGGCAGTTCTTGCTGGGGCGCTCGTATTACCGCAAGCATTTTGGCGATGTCGATACGCCGGTGCTGTGGCTGCCGGATACCTTTGGCTACAGTTGGGCGCTGCCGCAGCTCATCAAACTGGCCGGGATGAAATACTTCGTCACCCACAAAATGAGCTGGAACCAGTATAACCAGATGCCGCATCAACTGCTGTGGTGGCAGGGGTTGGATGGCACGCGCGTCCTGACCCACTTCCTCACCACGCCGGCCGATACCGTCTTTTTGCCACATGCCACCACCTACAACGCCGTCGTCAACGCCAAAGAAGTCTTCGGCTCGTGGAAGTTGTTCCGCCAGAAGCATGTGCACAACGAACTTATCATGGCCTATGGTTATGGCGATGGTGGCGGCGGCCCGACGCGCGAGATGATCGAGAACATCGAACACCTGAAGCAGTTCCCCGGCACACCCCGACTGCGTTATGGGACGGTTCGGGAATTCCTGGAGCGCCTGGAAAGCGAAGCCCCGGACGACTTGCCGGTGTGGAATGGCGAGTTTTACCTGGAGTATCATCGCGGCACCTTCACCAGCCAGGCGCGCAACAAGCGGCATAACCGCAAGAGCGAATTCCTGCTGCATGATGCCGAGTTCCTGGCGGCCTGGGCCACACTGGCAACCGGTCATCCCTATCCCCATCAGGACATCGGTAAAGCCTGGGAACTGATCTGCCTGAATCAATTCCACGATATTCTGCCCGGCTCGTCCATCGGCCCGGTTTATAGCGATAGCGAAGTTGACTACCAGACCATCCGCCAACTGGGTCAATCGGTGCGGGAGCAGGCGTTGGGTGCCCTGGCGCAGACCCTGCCCGCCGCTGCGGTTGTCCTGGTCGCCAATTGCACCTCGTTCAGCGGCACACGGATCGGGCTGTTGAGCGACCCGCTCGACGCAGACACACGATTGGCCGATGCCCAGGGTCATCCGGTGCTGACCCAGCCGGTGGCGGATGGCACCCTGATTGAGGTTCGTGACCTGAAGCCCTACAGCCTGATCGGTTTAAGCGTCGCTGCCGACCAGCCGCTTCCATCAGCCGCGGGGCAACTCAGGGCCCGGCAGGAGTCGCAGGGCATTGTTCTGGAAAATGCCTATCTGCGGGTCGAGATCAACGCGGCTGGCGACATCGTGCGCCTGCTGGACACAGCCGTTCAGCGAGAGGTGCTGCCTCCCGGCGCGGTTGCCAATGCCCTGCTGGCCTTTGAAGACCGCCCGCTGGACTTTGATGCCTGGGACATCGACATCTTCTACGAAGACCGGGGCGAAAAGGTTGAAGGTCTGGAGAGCCTGAAGATCACCGAGAACGGCCCGCTGCGCGTCACGGTAGAGACCCGGCGTCGCTACCGCAGCAGCACCATTGTTCAGAAGATTCAACTGTACCGCGACAGCCGCCGCCTCGACTTCGACACCTGGGTGGATTGGCACGAGCAGCACATCCTGCTGAAAGCCGCTTTCCCGGTGGACATCATGAGTCCCAGCGCCACCTTTGATGTCCAGTGGGGCAATGTCCAGCGTCCAACACACCGCAACACCCCCTGGGATATGGCGCGCTTTGAAACCTGCGCCCACAAATGGGTTGACCTGAGCGAAGGCAACTACGGCGTGGCGCTGTTGAACGACTGCAAGTACGGCCACGATGTGCTGCACAACGTCATGCGCCTGTCGCTGCTCAAGAGCGCCACCAGCCCTGACCCGCAGGCAGATCAGGGTGAACACTTCATGACCTACAGCTTGCTCCCGCATAGCGGTGATTGGCGCGGCGAGGTTGTGCCGGCCGCCTATGATCTGAATGATCCGCTGGTTATGCGGCGGGTGAGCGGTGGAAGCGCCCCGGCGGCGGAACCGCGCTCATTGGTTTCAACCGATAGCGAGCATGTCATCATCGAGACGGTCAAGCTGGCTGAAGACGGTAACGGCCTGATCGTGCGGCTGTATGAAAATCAACGCCATCGCGGCAAGGTTGTGGTGCGGGCCGGGTTTGCGGTGGCGCAAGTCGCTGTCTGCAACCTCCTGGAAGAGGATCAGGAAACGCTGGCGGTCACGGATAATCAGGTGCAGCTTGATGTCACCCCCTATCAGATCATCACGCTGCGTCTGATTCCACAGCGCTGAACCATCGACTGAGAACCGATCTGGAGTTCACCTCACCCCCCGGCCCCCTCTCCAACCCATTGGAGAGGGGGAGTCGAGCGAAGCGAGGCGGGGGTGAGGTGAACCGATAGATACCGGCAGGGTGGCGCAGGCTGCCCTGCCTTCAGCACCATGAAGGACACGCCCGCAACCGGGCAGGCTGGAGACACACGGGGTCATGAACATCGGTCTAATCCCACTCGATGAGCGACCGGTCAATACGCGCTATCCGGCGCTGCTGTGCGCGGAAACGGATATTGACCTTCACCTGCCGCCGGCAGCGGTATTGAGCCGCTTTCGTCAGCCGGCGGATCGTGCCGGTTTGTTGCATTGGTTGCAGGCCATCGCCCCCCGCCTGGATGCGCTGATCGTCTCGGTCGAGATGTTCGGCTATGGCAGCCTGATTACCTCGCGCATCAGTCACGAATCGGTCGATGTCATCACCGCCCAGCTCGACCACCTGCGCGACCTCAAGCAGCAATACCCCCGGCTGATGATGATCGGTTTCAATTTGATTACCCGCATCTCGCGCGCCGATGAGGCCACAGAAGAACCGGCTTACTGGGCAACCTATGGACACGCCCTGTGGAATTATTCGCAACTGGTGGATCGTTATGACCAGGGCCAGCCGGTCGAGGCCGAATTGGAAGCGCTGAAAGCACACATCCCCGCTGACTACCGCGCGGATTTCCACGCTCGTCGTCAACGCAACCATGCCGTGAACCGGCGTGTTCTGGAGATGACGGCGCAAGGGGTGTTCGATTGTCTCGTGCTGAGTTCAGACGACACCACCGCTTATGGGCTGGCGACTGCTGAGAAACAGGCGCTGGCGGCGGAGGTCACCCGATTGGGTTTGGATGAGCGCGTGCTGATGTACCCCGGCGCGGATGAAGTGGGGTGTGTGCTGCTGGCGCGCTGGGTGAATGCTCGGCATTCTGCGCCCTGCTTCCGAACGGTGTATCTGGTATCCGAGGGAGCCGAAATCACCGCCGCCTTTGAAGATGCGCCGGTGCGCCTGACGGTCGAACGGCAAATCAAGGCCGCTGGTGGATTGCAAGAGCCGCAGCATCCCGATATTCACTTGCTCATCAATCCTCCCCTGTCGCCAGAAGCCGAAATGCCGCGCTCCTACACCCCGGCGGAACAGGCCGCTCGTGTCCCTCACTTTGCCCCGGCACTGGAAGGAATACGCACTGCCGCCCAGGAGGGCATCCTGGTGGCTGTGGCTGATGTCGCCCACAGCAATGGAGCGGATGCAGCTTTTATCGAAGCGCTCCAACAGGGTAAGCTGCTGACCGGGTTAGCGGCCTACAGCGGTTGGAACACGGCGGGCAACAGCATCGGGACAACGGTGGCGGCGGCCTGTCTGGCGCGGCTGTATGGTCACAACACGCGCTTCTTCTGCCATCGCCTGCTGGAAGATTATGTGTACCAGACGATCGTGCGTCCGGCAGCGCAGAGCTGGCTGGCGCAGACGACGGCGCACCCTGAACCCCGATCGGAAAATCTGGCGGCAACGCAGGCCTGGATCGAAGCGGCCATGCGGTCGGCTGAACCGGCCCTGAACCTGGCGTATCGCATCATACCAGGGAGTGTGCGGCTCCCCTGGCAACGTACCTTTGAAGTGGATTTTGATCTGGAAGCGACTGGCTGAAGGTCGCCTCATTGAGTCTATCGTGATTCTTGAACAGGAGATTGGCAAGATGGCTGTTACTGCGCTGATCGGATGTGCCCACATTCATGTGCCGGGCTTTATCAAAGCGATTCATCAACACCCGGAGGTTCAGGTCAAATACGTCTGGGATCATGACCGGGAGCGGGCCGAGCGCCGCGCGGCCGAGTTGAATGCCCAGGTCGTCAGCGATCTGAGCGCCATCTGGAATGACCCCGCTGTGGCATCTGCCATTGTCTGTACCGAGACCAATCGACATGAGCCAATCGTCATCGCGGCGGCGGAAGCCCGTAAGCATCTGTTTGTGGAAAAACCCCTGGGGATGGGTGCCAGCGATGCCTACCGCATGGCACGCGCGGTTGAGTCAGCCGGGGTGTTGTTTCATACCGGTTACTTCATGCGCGGTATGCCGATCCATCAATTCATCCGCCAGCAGATTCAGGCTGGCAGCTTCGGCAAAATCACGCGCATCCGGCATGTGAATGGTCACTCCGGTTCGCTGGGTGGCTGGTTCGATACGGAATGGCGTTGGATGGCCGATCCCACCCAGGCCGGGGTGGGGGCATTTGGTGATTTGGGTACGCATTCCCTCGACATCCTGATGTGGCTGATGGGCGATGTGGAACGGGTGACAGCCGACATCCAGGTGGTTACCGGTCGCTACGGCGATTGCGACGAAGTTGGCGAGGGCTTGATTCGCTTCAGCAATCGCGCCATCGGCAGCCTGGCCGCCGGATGGGTGGATGTCGCCAACCCGGTCTGGTTGGTGGTCAGCGGCACCGAAGGTCACGCCCATGTTTCGGCGGATCACCTTTACTTCAAGAGCCAGCACATCCAGGGTGCTGATGGTCAGGCCATCTGGACTGATTTACCCGATCGGCAGATCGCCGGTTTTGATTTATTCCTGCAAACAATCAGCAGCGGCCTTGCTGAACGGCTCGTCAGCGTGCAGGAAGCCGCCGCTCGCTGTGCTGTGATGGAGGCCCTGTATCAGAGCCACCAGCAGCAAACCTGGGTTCAACCATCTGTTTCCGCATAATCGACGTCACACGACAAGGAGAATACAGTCATGAGTGCACGCTTACGTGTTGGAGTAATTGGACTGGGCGGGATTGCCACTGCCCACATGCCCGGCTGGCTCACGAACCCGGATACCGAAGTGGTGGCAGGGTGTGATGTCAACCCGGAGACGATGACCGCCTGGGGGCAGCGCTACAATGTAACCCGGCTCACTACCAACCCCAGCGATATTTTCAGCAACCCGGACATCGACATCGTGGATATCTGCACCCCTAACAATTATCACGCCCCGCTGGCGATCGCGGCCATGCGAGCCGGCAAGCATGTGTTGTGTGAGAAGCCACTGGCCCCCAACCCGGCCTTAATCCGCGAGATGATTGCGGCTCGTGATGAGACCGGCAAGCTGCTGATGACCGCCCAGCATATGCGTTTCGGCGGCATCGCCAAGGCCATGAAAGCCGAAATCGACGGTGGCACGCTGGGGAACATTTATCACGCGCGGGGGTGGATGCTGCGACGGGCGCTGGCCCCCACCCGACCCGGCTTTATCCTGAAGGAGCAGGCCACCGGCGGAGCCTGCATTGATATTGGCGTCCATGTGCTGGATCTGATGTTGTGGTTCATGGGGCATCCCAAACCCGTCTCCGTGTCCGGGGTCGCGCGCACCGAACTGGCGCATCAACCGGGGGCGATCAACATCAATGGCAGCGCCATCCCGCCGGAGATGGATGTGGAGGAATTTGCGACGGCGTTTGTACGCTTTGACAACGGGGCGACTCTGCTGCTGGAAGTCAGTTGGCTGCTGCACCACAACACGGCAGGGGAGGATATGCAGATCTGGCTGTATGGCACCGACGGCGGCTCGCACTTCCCCAAAGCGGAGTTTTACAATACCAATCGTCAGACGCGGCAGTTTTATAACCGCACGCTCCAGCAGACCGCCGATATTCGGGCACCGCACACCCAGGAGTGTTTTGAGTTCGCCGATGCGGTGCTGCATGGAAAAGCTTCGCCCGTACCGGCGGAACACTCGCTCCACGTCCTCTCAATCCTGGACGCAATTTATCAGAGTCAGGTATCCGGGCGTGAGGTCATGCTCGCGTAACGGTTGGGTTTCATAGCTGGAGACAAGACGCGCCTGAGTGACGACGGAATGATAAGGAAGAAGTCAGTGGTTCTGCGCCGCGATCAGGTCATCAACCAGCGACAAAACATGATCGATCGAGAGTGCAGCCGTCGGGCGCGGGTCCAAGTCAAGTAACCTCACTTCGGAATTGGCGCTTCAAAGTGAGGAAGATCAAGTGCAAGGAACGTTTGGTTGGGTGATGAAAATAGGCAATGAGACCAAACGATATTGACCCTGGAGTTAGCTATACCGCTACGGTAGGTATGGCCTGTGAGATTCGAGTATCACTACGAAAGAAAAAAGCATTAGTAGATCACCACTAATGCTTCTCTTACTTGGTGCGTCCCTGACGAAACAGGAAGTGAACATGAACTGAGCGAAACGGCTGAGACCCTCATCCAATACCTCGAACTCACCAGCTTCCCCGATCGGGAGAAGCTGCACGCCCTGATCTTCACAACCGAATAACCCTTCGGCATATCCCGACTGATCCTTCGAACCGACATCGCGCTGCCGCGAAGTGAGATGAGCCACATATGCTCGCCGCTTCGCTCTGAAGCTACCGACCTACCACCCATCAGTGTAGGTGGTCAGAGTGGCTTCCGGCAACTCATCGTTCGTTCGGTTGTTCAGGAGGTTCTGGGGATCATGACGCGCGTGTTCGTTCTCACCAATCACAAGGGCGGGGTTGGCAAGTCGACCTCC
>JALHNT010000102.1 GCA_022843385.1 Anaerolineae bacterium
GGATTACGAGATCCACCTGAACGGATACCCTGGAAAACAGAAGCCCACTGATGTTTGCAGCATCGATGGGCTGGATACAGGGACGTGGCTGACAAGCAGATTGTTGAACTTAACCCTCAACACTCTAGCATGTCCCCCGTCTCCCTGCAACTGCATCCGCCGGTTTGTCGCGTTCAACACTCGACCTGTATTTGACTTTGCCTGGAGACGATCATGGACAATGTTTCAGTGACTCAACAACATGCTCCCTCAACCGACTGGCTTTGCCTGCTGCAAGCCCTGGTGCGCTTGCTCCAGCGACCCGATATTCGCTCGGTGCCAGCTCTGATCGGCAAGCTGCTGGCCGACCCTTGCGCCGCCCAGATGTGCCTCAGACTGCTCTACTGGCTGCCTCGCGCCAAAAAAGCGGGCGGCTGGGTCTACAAGTCGGCTCGTGACTGGAACGCTGAGTGCAACCTCTCCCCGGCTCAGGTCAAACGGGTTCACAGCCGAGGTTACCTGGAGCAGGTCGGTTTCGTCCGCCAGATGCTCAAAGCCAATGGCAGCCCGACCACCCACTACCGGCTGAATGAGCCAGTGTTCCTGGCGCGGCTGGCAGCATTTCTCGACCTGACGCCGGAGCAGATCACCCAGTTGGTTGGGCAGAATGCGCCAGTTGCCCAGGTGAAACCCACCCCATCCACCGGGGCAGTTGTGCCAGGCTCATCTGGCGACAATCACCCAGCTCAGATAGCGCAAACCGCCTCGCCCACAACAAGTATTACAATACAAGATTCCCAACACGAAATACTACACGAGCAACAACACCGGGCGGTTGTGGTGGTTGAAACTGACCCAGACCGGGACGGTGAGATCAGGCTGCTGGACGAGCTGCGGCAGATGGGTATCCTGTCAAATCAGGGCCGGCAGTTGGTGACAGCCTACGGATCTGAGCGAGTGCTGGTGGTACTGCGGCAGACACAAAAGCAGGCACGAGTGAACCCAGCCGGTTACCTGATCCGAGCGCTGCGAGACAATTGGCAGTTCGAGCAGACGAGCTACAACCGCCGCCAGAACGAACCAGAACGCGATGCCAGCATCTACATCACTGGCAAGTACGCCGAGTTCATCCAGTGGTGAGAGGGAGGAGTGCGCCATGTTGGTTGATTCACATTTTCGTCAGATTCGCATCAGTCCGTTTGGCGATTCGTGCATCAGTCGATAGTCGTTAGAAAGAAACTGCAAGCATGTGTGCTGCTAATTGACGATACCCCGCGTTGCTGCCGATTTTGCTGATTGGAGCCATTGACCTTCTCCTATCTGCAATCGACAGGTGACTACAGACTACTGGTGCAAATCTGTTTTATGTCGTGGTCGGACACACACAACGACAAGGGCAAAAACCAACACGGAGAACGCAGAGGGCAGAGAGAGAAAACGGGGCAAATCTGCACAAGCCACTTTTGTTGATAATACTAGGCATACTGCTGGCTCTCTCCCAGTCCCATCACCCGCAAGGCTTCACTCACCGTTCGTCTTCCGGGCGTCAGTATCGCCCCGGCACACAACGTCTTGGCTTTTCCCCAGGTCGTTGCTCCAAAAAAGCATGGCGCAAACGGGTTCATCGCATCCATAATTGTCCAGGGCAGGTTCAGCATGGTTCCGTCCTTTGCTAGAGGTCCGTCCAGCTTATACTGCCTCTCTCTTTTTCACCATCTATGTGCAAAGTCGAGTTGAGTGTAGACTCCACAAGAGCGACAACAATGACACACCTGAATTGCAAAGACCTACGGTTGAGGTGGTGTCCTGTGCGACGAGCCGAACATTCAACGGATTACAGACAGTGAAATTGAGCAGAAGCACAACGGGGATTCATGACGATGTTTCAGAATAGGATGTTGGGCGACATAAACAACTGTAACATAGATGAGAATGGTTTCAACCAATAGGATCAGGCATGACGCGACGACCAACCATTATTGATGTGGCGCATCTGGCCGGCGTCTCCAAGGCGACAGCAGCACGGGTGATTAATGGCGACCAAACACTGGTCAAGCAGGCAACCCGTGAACGCGTGCTTCAGGCCGCCTCGCAGTTAGGCTATGAACGCAATGCAGTAGCCGGGAGCCTTCGTACTGACCAGACCAAGATCGTCGCGCTGTCGATCCCGGATATCACCAACCCGTTCTGGCCGGAAGTGGCACGCGGGGCGCAGGATGGCCTGGAGCGTCTGGGCTATTCCGTCGTCACGGTCAATACGGATTGGGATCCCGAACGTGAGCAGCATTATCTGGGTGTGGTGCGGCGTAATCGTTTCGATGGGTTGATTATCAACCCGGCGCAGGTTTCGAACGACACGCTCAAGCGCCTGCACATTCCAGTGGTCATCCTTGGTGCAGGCAAGCACTATCCTGATTTCGATTCGGTAGGCAGCGCGACGCAAGATGGTGTCACTCAAAGTCTGTCGCATCTGTATGAACTCGGGCACTCGCGCATCGGCTTATGTGCCGGTCGGTCACGTACCAATACCGAGCGACTGCGCTACGACGGCTACATCACCTTCCATACCCGTCATGGACTGCCTCTAGAGGAGAGCCTTATCATCCAGACCGAGTTCAGCGAACAGGCCGGGTATGACGGATTTCTCCGCCTGATGCAACACCCCAGGCCACCAAGTGCGGTTTTCGCCGCCAATGATATTTTGGCGATTGGTGCGCTGCGGGCGGCACAGGCGATGGGCTGCCGTGTCCCGGAAGATGTCTCCATCATGGGGATGGACGACATTTACGCGGCGTCGATCACATCACCGGCACTGACAACGGTGGCGAAGCCGAAGTATGATATCGGTCAGCGAGCCGCCGAACTGCTCATCGGGCGCATGTCTGGTGATACCGACTCGCCTCCACAGCATATTCATCTGCCCTGCCGTCTGGTCATCCGCAGTTCGACGGCCGTCTGCAAAACCTCCGTTTAGGATAGATCCACAAATCTCATTTGAACCTTCAGCACGGGTCATTTGGGGTTGTGGTGCATGCGTTTTCCCGCATTCGTTGCAACTATTGCAACTGCAACTCCCTGTTTTGTGTCGTCGTCGTGATCGTCGGACAGACAGCGACATAACGACAAAGACAAAAAACAAACACAGAGAACACTGAGGGCACAAAGTGAAGACAGAGTGAATCTGCATAAAATTCTGCAAATTCTGCAACTGCAAAAGCTCCTTTTTTGCAGAATGGCTTTTAGCTTTCAGCCCTCAGCCTTGAGTAAAAGGTTACCACAGAGAATACACAGAGTATTCCGAAGTCTTATACTTTCAACTTCGCACTCAGCACTTTCAACTCGAAAAGTCGTCAAAGTCAAAAGTGCATTTTGTGACATTTGGCTTTCAGCTTTCAGCCCTCAGCGTTCAGACAAAGACCAACACAGAGGACACAGAGAGCACAGAGCGAAATCACCGAGCATAGCTTTCATCTATCAACTAACGACTATTGACTGATGACTACCGACTGCCCTGTGGCGGCGGCAGTGGCGGCAGTCCATTTTGTGGCAGCGCTGCCAGTGGGCGATCACACCTGAACCAAACGGAAGCACGGTATTGCACTCCTACGAGAAGCATACGCCCATTCGCCCCGTTACGGGTGAACTTTTGGTAAACTTTTTGCTACGACTTAGCGCGACTCGGCGTTAACCCTTTTACGGGAGCGGGGTGGTTAAGGTTGTCGGCGCAGGGTTAGAAATAGGTTTAGAAAAATCGGGGTTGAGGGAGCGCGATTCGCACTTAATGGGGTTGGTCACTGTTGGCGCGGCACCGCCGACTGCGGCAACCGGTTGCCGGCGCGTGATGAGGTTGTCTACACCACATTCTGATGACTTGACGAAAGCTCGGAGCTATGCTAATCTCAAAATGAGAACGTTCTCATTCGAAGATTTCTTTTCTTGACAGGGTATTTATTGATGACAGGATTAATGAATTCATCCCATGAACTGCTGAACCGCGCCACCGGCTGCCTGTTAGGGTTGGCCGTTGGTGATGCGATGGGCGACCTGGGACGCAGCGACCAACACCGCCAACGCTACGGCATCATCACCCAGATGGTTGAGGGCGCGAAAAGCACCGATGACACCGAATTTGCGATCCTCACCGCCCAGACTTTGATCGACTGGCGCGGCGAACTCACGTTGAGCCGGGTGGCCGAGTCCTGGCGCAAGTACATTCTGGGACAGGGTGGCATGGGGGATCGCGGTGGCAAACCGCTGTATGGTTCGGTTGCCAATCTGGCGCGTGGCATGGAACCACCGCAGACCGGCATTGATAATCCCCAGAATGATGATGACGGTGCGGCCATGCGGATCGCACCGGTGGGCATCATCTGCCCTGGTAATCCGACCCGCGCTGCCCAGATCAGTGGGATCGAAGCTCAGGTCAGCCATGCGCGGGATGGCATTTGGGCAGCGCAGGCCATCGCCGCCAGCATTGCCGTCGCGCTGGACACCGCTTCACCACAGGAAATCGTGATGAGCGGTGTGGAACAGGTTCCGGCAGATAGCTGGCTAGGGCGGTCTCTGGAACGGACGCTTGCCATTTGCCGTAAGCACCCCGCTATCGAGGATGCCTGGGAGCCGCTGCATAACGATCTATGGAACCCGATTCATTCGATGGCCGCAGAAGCCATCCCGCAGGCGTATGCGATTTTCCTGCTGACTGGCGGCGATTTCCGCAAGGGTATGTTCTGGGCCTGCAATTTCGGGCGTGATGCCGACACGATTGCGGCGATGGTGGGGGCGATGTCGGGCGCGATACATGGATGCGATGTCATTCCTCAGGATTGGGTCAGCAAAGTGCGTCGTCCGGCAGGGGTATGCCTGAAGTTCGCCGCTCAACGGGACATCGTAGAGATCACGCAGCAGTTATTGGAAGTGGCTTATGAGCGCACCTGATCGATGGGTGGTGCGCCAGAGTAAAAAGTATTTTGTCTTAAAGGAGTGCATGATGAAGGGTCTTCTTCGATTTTCACTATTGGTTCTTTTGCTTATCCTGCCCTCGCTGCATGTCGTGGCGCAGGAACCTGTCATCATTGAATGGTGGACAGTCGCCTCGGAAGAATTTGATGAGTCGGTGCAGCAAGCGTTGGTGGATCAGTTCAATGCCGAGAATCCGGGTATTCGCGTGAATATGACGCTGCTGCCGCCGGATGGTTATGATGAACGGATGCAAACCACGCTGGGAGCAGGACAGGGTGCGCCGGATGTGGCGCTGTTCTGGAATACCAACTGGTTCCCGCAGGCGCTTGATCTGACCGAATACATCGCCGCCGACCCGGATATTGATCCAGAAATGTATCTGCCGGGCTTCTGGAATACACGTGTGGTCTTTAACGATACCGTCATCGGCCTGCCGTTGGGCGTGGGTGCGAACTTCGTCATGTACAACAAGGATATGTTCGATGCCGCCGGTGTCGAATACCCGGAGGCGGACTGGACGCCAGAAGACTACATCGCCAAAGTTGCTGCGATTGCCAATCCTGAACAGCGTGTCTGGGGTGGGGATCGCCCACGTGGGCCGTATCGGGCGATTTGGTACAACATGGGTGCGCGCCTGTACAGCGACGACAGCACCACCGCTGAGGGTTACTTCAACAGCCCTGAGTCGGTGATGGCCTATCAATGGCTGTGGGATCTGGTGGCAACCAATGGCACACCTACCCCGGCTGATCTGGAAGTGCTCGGCACCGAAGGCACCGGGCCAGTTGATCTGTTCCTGGCGGACCGTCTGGCGATGGCAACGCTGAACCAGGGACATATGCAGAATGCGATTGCGGCAGAGAAGAACTTCGGCATCGTGCCGGAACCCCAGGTGGAGGGCAATCCCCGTCATGTCAATGCCTGGTCGCTCACCGTCTCGGTGTGGGCTGGCACTGAACATCCGGCAGAGGCTTACGAGTGGTTGAGCTACTGGGCAGGGCCAGTGGGTCAGCAATTCCTGATGGAAAATGGCAATCTGATCCCCTCGATTCCGTCAGTGCTGGAAAACTGGGAAGCCGCCGATACTGATTATGGGCAAGCCTTCCTGTCGGTGCTGGAGCTGGAACAGGTCGCGGCCTGGGACAATGAGCATCCATGCAAGGGGACAGTGCTGCGCGCTGTGTCGGATGCCTGGGATCTGGTGAATCTGGCTGCCGTCGAACGCGATCAGATTCAGGCGACATTGGATGGACTGGTGCCAGCGGCAGATGCGGCACTGACCGAGTGTGTGGGTCGCCTGGGTGGATAGATTGCCAATCGCTGACTTAACCTTTTGTAGATGGATTGTAGAGGCGCACAACCGTGCGTCTCTACAGGACAGAACTTACGCAGTTGAGTACGAGTTGGGCCTGATAAACAGGCAAGAACAGGCAAAAGTTAAGATTTACTTACCTTTCGGGTGCGTAAGTCCTACAGAAAATACTTCACGCGCCTGACTGGTTTGATGTCCGCTGATCCGTATACCTGAAATTGAAGTTATTGAGAAAAGAAGAGACCCTTATGGTAATCGGCAGATGGCGCGCCATGAATCCCAATGCCAGACGGGAAGCTATCGAAGGTTACATCAGTCTTTTCCCCTGGATGCTCGGCTTCATGGCTTTCACCATTATCCCCATCGGCGTTTCGATGTATGCCAGCATGACCCAATGGACGGGGATCAGGCCGCCGGTATGGATCGGCTTCGACAATTATGTGCGGATGTTCACCAACGATCCGCTGTTCTGGCAGGCGCTGCGAGTCACGGTAGGCTTTGTGGTGCTGTCGCTGCCGCTCAAACTGGTGTTGGGGCTGGCGCTGGCACTGCTGCTCAACCTCAAAATACCGGGGATGAATTTCTTTCGCACGGTATTTTATATTCCGGCGGTCATTTCCGGCGTCGCCGTGTCGTTGATGTGGATGTGGCTGCTGCAACCGGATACTGGCGTCGTCAACACAATGCTGTATTTCGCTGGCATCAAGGGACCGCAGTGGTTCTGGGATCCGAACTGGGCGCTGCCGTCGGTGGCGTTGATGAGCATCTGGAAAGTGGGGGGAAGCGCCATCATCTACCTGGCGGGATTGCAGAACATCCCGGCACATCTCTATGAAGCAGCGGAGATTGACGGCGCAGGTCACTGGCAGCGTTTCTGGCGCATCACCCTGCCGCTGCTGACACCTACTCTGTTCTTTCAACTGATTATCGAAATGATCGACTCATTCAAGGTCTTCACCGAAGCCTTCGTCATCACGCGTGGCGGGCCGTTGAAAGCCACCTATTTTTATCTGCTGTACTTTTACGAAGAAGCCTTTCGCAACTTCAATCTGGGCTATGCGTCGGCGCTGGCGCTGGTGCTGACCGTCGTCATCTTGGTGACCACCCTGTTCGTCAATTACACCTCAAAACGATGGGTCTATTATGAGTCAGACTAATCCACTGGTTGCGTCCGATATGCGGGAAACTTCGGTTCGTCGTTCGACCAGCCTGATCAAGCGGCATCAGGTGAAAAAATGGGCCGGGTATCTGGCGGCCTATGCCCTGATGACGACCATCGCCATCGTTTTCATGATTCCGCTGTTGTGGATGTTCTCGACCTCGCTGAAATCCAGACCAGAGATTTTCGCCTGGCCGCCCACCTGGCTGCCAGAGCAACCGCTGTGGAGCAATTATGCCGAAGCCTTCAGCAAATACCCGCTGGGGCGCTTCATGCTCAACAGTTTCATCCTGGTGTTAGGCACGACCATCGGCGAACTGATCTCGGTGCCGATCATTGCCTATGGATTTGCCCGGCTCAATTTCCCCCTCAAGCGGACGCTGTTCATCCTGATGCTCAGTACCATGATGATACCAGGGCAGATCAAGTTGATCCCTTTGTTCTCAATCTACAGTCAACTGGGGCTGACGAACACCTATGTCCCGCTGATTTTGCCGTCGTTTTTTGGCAATGCCTTCTTCGTCTTCCTGATGGTGCAGTATATTCGTACCATACCACGCGATCTGGATGAGGCAGCACGCATCGACGGCGCGGGGACGTGGACGATTCTCTATCGCATTATCCTGCCGTTGTGCAAACCGGTGCTGGCGGTGATGATCGTGTTCACCTTCCTGTGGGTGTGGAATGACTTCCTGCAACCGCTGATCTATCTGAGCGATTTCAACTCATATCCGATTTCGGTAGGGCTGGCCTTTTTCCAGGGGCGTTACAGCGTCGAGTGGAATATGTTCATGGCGGCCACGCTGGTCTCGATCATTCCGGTGCTGATCCTGTACTTCTTCGCGCAGCGACACCTGATTGGTGGCATCGCTTCATTGGGATTGAAGGGATAGTGAACCCGCAGCGACATAGCGACGCTTTCTGGCACGGTCAAAGCCCGTTCATCGCCTGTCAGGCTGATGTGCGCTTCTCTTACTGTCTGTATGTGCCGGAGCAACCTGCCCATACCCTGTTCGTCTATGTGCATGGGACGGAGCGCGACGCCGCCTGGTATCGGGATCGGCTGATACCCTTTGCCGACGAATACGGCTGCATCGTTCTGTCGCCCTCATTCCCGGCGGGGCTGATCGAGCCAGACGATCCAGATAATTACAAGAACATTCAGTTTCATGGCATTCGCTTTGACCATGTGCTGCTGGCTATGGTCGAAGAAGTCGCCCGGCGCTACGGGCTACCGTCCGAGCGCTTCCTGCTGGGGGGCTTTTCCGGCGGGGCGCAGTTCGCTCATCGCTTTTACTACTTGCACCCCGAACGGCTGCTGGCGCTCTCGATTGCTGCGCCAGGCCGTGTGACGCTGCTCGATGAACAGCGAGACTGGTGGCTAGGCGTCCGCGATATACAGGCACAGTTCGGTCAGGCATTGAACCATGATGCCTTACAGCAGGTGTCGGTTCAATTGATTGTCGGCGCAGCGGACATGGCTGACATTCCATTGGATCGTTCCAGCCCATACTGGATGCCGGGCGTGGAACACATTGGGGTGAATCGGGTGGAGCGGCTGCGGCAGCTTCATAGGAATCTGTTGAACCACAGGATTGACGCATCACTTGAGATTATTCCGGGAGCCAGTCATCAGGCCGATCCCCTGATCGAACACAGCATCACATTTTTCACCAGTATCGTAGAGGGACTCTCTGTACTATGACCACTCCACTGCCAGCAGATTATGATGCGCGAGTCTATGCCGGTTGGCTGGGCAAATGTATCGGTGTGCGGTTTGGTGCGCCGCTGGAAAACTGGACTTACGACCATATTCGCAAACACCTGGGCGAACTGACATGGTATGCTTTCGGCGAGGGCGGCAAAACCTTCAAGCCCGATGACGACACCTGCGTGCCGATGATCTTCATCCGAGCGCTGGAGGATTATGGCCTGGACCCGACGGCAGCCCAGCTTGGCGAAACGCTGCTCAATTACATGGGCGACCAGCATGGCTCGGTCTGGTGGGGTGGCTACGGCATCTCCACCGAACACACTGCTTATCTCAATCTGGCGAATGGCATCCCGGCACCGCGTTCTGGCTCGATCCAGCAGAATGGCGCGACGATTGCTGAACAGATTGGCGGGCAGATTTTCAGCGACATCTGGGGATTGGTTGCGCCTAACAATCCGGCGCGGGCGGCAGAATTGGCGGAGCGGGCAGCGAGCGTGACGCATGGCGGCAACGGCATCTATGGCGGACGGTTTGTAGCGGCCCTGGTCAGCGCGGCGTTTTCCGAATCAAATCCACACCGACTGATCGAGATCGGCTTGCAGCAGATCCCGGCGGACAGCGAATACGCCCGCGTCATCCGGGCGATGGTGGACTTCCACCGTGAGCATCCAGAGAACTGGCATGATGGCTATGCCTTCCTCAAGGCCAACTTTGGCTATGATCGTTATTCCGGCGTGGTGCATATCATCCCCAATGCCGGGATCATCGCGCTTGGTCTACTCTATGGCGAGGGAGACTTCTCCCGCTCCATTCGCATCGCCAATATGGGCGGCTGGGATACCGATTGCAACGTCGGCAATATAGGAGCCATCCTGGGGGTGGCAGTCGGCCTTGAGGGGATCGATGATCGCTGGCGCGAACCGATCAACGATGTGCTGATCGCGGCTAATATCATCGGCACCCGCAATATCCTGACCATCCCACAGTGCGTTGATCTCTTCTGTCACCTGGGACGACAGATGAATGGACTTGAGGCAGTCCCTGCCCCGCGCTACCACTTCCGCTATCCCGGTTCGACCAATGCCTTTGAGGTGATGGGAGATCGGGCGATACCGATTCATCATGCCCAGACGACCATCGATGGCGTGGGCGTGCTGCGGGTCGCCATCCGCAAGCTCAACAAAAAAGGTGAGATGCACCTCTTCACCCGCACCACTTATCATCCGGGTGATTTGAGCGGCAATTCCTATGGCGCACAGTTCACCCCGCTGATCGCCTCCGGTCAGACCATTCGGGCGCGGGTGTATCTGCCGCAGGAAGATACGCCAGACTCAGTGCTGGCAGCCCTGTTCGTCTATGACGAGCGTCATGACACTTATCATCAGGCGCAGAGCATCCCCCTCACCCCCGGCTGGCATGATCTGACCTTCACCGTTCCCCATCTGGAAGACGCCTGTCTCGCCCAGGTTGGCGTGATTGTGCGCGTTCTCGACCCGATCTGGGAGCGCGGCTCGTTCTATCTCGAATCGTTCGATTGGGATGGTGCGCCGTCCTACAAAACAACCTTCGCCAAAGAGCGTCCAGAGACAGCGGCCATCAGCGGTTGGTCACGGCTGCGCGGCTACTGGCGGCTGGAAGATGGGACGTATAACGGCAGCGGCCCCGGCTGGTGCGAGAGCTACAGCGGCGATGTGCGCTGGGCCAATTATCGGGTGAGCGCTGAGATGATTCCAATGTTAGGTGATTATCATCAGATCAACCTGCGGGTTCAGGGGGCGCTGCGCTCGTATGCCTTCGGCCTTGCGCCGGACGGCCGCATCACCCTCTACAAGAAAGCCTCCGATTATCAGCCGGTTGCAACCGCGCCATTCCAGTGGCGGCATGGCGCAACTTATCGCCTGACGGTGACGGCCAGCGGCGACGAACTGACAGCGCAGGTGGAGGGGTCGGGCCAAACAGCGACGCTCCACTGGAAAGACACCAACCATCCCTACCTCAACGGTCAGCTTGGCTTATCGACTGGACAAGGCGGACACACCCGCTACCTGAGTCTGGAAGTGAGTCCGGCATAACATGGCACGGTTGCACGAACATCAAGGCAAAACCATCCTGGCAGCGGCCGGCATCCGGGTGCCGCGTGGGGGTCTGGCAAGTACAGCGGAAGAAGCGCGACAGCAGGCTGCTGCGTTGGGCGGCGTTGCTGTGGTCAAAGCCCAGGTCTGGGTGACATCGCGGGCGGCCCAAAAACTGATCCATTTCGTCAAGACAGCGGATGAAGCAGGTGATGCAGCCCGGATGCTCATCGGGCAGCAGGTCGGTCATTTCCCAATCGAGAGCGTCCTGGTCGAGGAGCAGATCGCAATTGAACGCGAATTCTATGTCGGGCTGATCGTTGATGACCGGCTGCGTCGGCCTGTTGTGATTGTCAGCAGCGTGGGAGGCAGCGGCATCGAGGAGATCGCGCTGGCACATCCCGATCAGGTGGCGCAGTTTGCCCCGGATGTGCGTACCGGTCTGCGCGACTTTGAAGCGCGTGATCTGCTGCGGCGGGTTGGCGTGAGGGGCAAACTGCTGTTGAGCTTCAGCGAGATGCTGGTCAAGTTCTATGCCGCAGCGCGGAACTATGATGCGCGGTCTGCCGAGATCAATCCGCTGGTGTTGACCGCTGATGGTCAACTGATGGCACTGGACTGCCGCTTCACCATTGATGATTATGCCGTGTTCCGTCATCCGGAGCTGGGCATCGAAATCGCGCGCGAGATGGATCGTCCGCCAACGGCACTGGAACGCATCGCCTGGCAGGTCGAGAAAGACGATTATCGCGGCACATTCTACTTCTTGCAGTTGGAGACGACATTTGAGGCAGCCGATCGGGTAGTTGGGTTTCATGGAAATGGTGGCGGCGGCAGCATGATGAACATGGATACGCTCCTGGCGCAGGGGTTCCGGATCGCCAACTTCGTCGATACCAGCGGCAACCCGCCCGCCAGCAAGGTCTACCGCGCGGCCCGCATCATCCTGGCGCAGCCGCGGGTGGATGCTTACTTCATGGGAGGCAGCGGCGTCGCCAGCCAGGAACAATTCCACTCGGCACGCGGTCTGGTGAAAGCATTCATGGATGCTCAGTTGAACGTCCCGGCAGTCATCCGCATTGGTGGCAACGGTGAAGAACAAGCGATTGACATTTTGCAACGTGCCAATGGCAGCTTCCCGGCTCCGCTAGAAGCCTATGGTCGCGACGCCACCCCTGAATTCTGTGTCAACCGCCTGGTTGAGATGGTTGAAGCGTATACCCCGGCTGTTGTCACCCCGCGTGAGATGCCACCGGCTGCGGAGCCGTATACTTTCGAGACCGTCACACACGGCACCATTACCTTTGATTATGCCGTCTGCCGCGACTGTGAGACGAAAGCCTGTATCGAGTCGTGTGCGCCCCAAATCCTGTCGCTAGAGGGCGATGTGCCGGTGTTGAACATCACCCGCGAACAGGCTAAACGCGGCGCGTGCATCGAGTGTCTGGCCTGCGAGGTCGAGTGCCACTTTCGGGGTAAGGGTGGCGGCGTGATTCAGCTGCCGATCCCAGGACTGGATGCGTAGCAATGGCAATTCTGATTGATCGTGATAAGCACGTGGTGGTGCAAGGCATCACCGGGCGGGAAGGAGCAGCACGTACCCGCCTGATGAAGCAGTACGGCACGCAAGTCATCGCTGGCGTAACGCCGGGGCGCGGTGGCGAGATGGTTGAAGCGGTGCCGGTGTTTGATACTGTAGCGGCAGCGCGGGACACTTTAGGCGCGATTGACATCAGTGCGATCTTTGTGCCGGCTCCGCTGGTGAAAAATGCCGCGCTGGAGGCATTGGCGGCCGGCGTTAAGCTGCTGGTGGTAGTTCCAGATCGCGTCCCATTGTATGACGCGCTGGAGTTGGTGGCTGAGGCTGAAGCCTGTGGAGCCAGCTTCATTGGCCCGAATACATTGGGTGTGTTAAGCCCTGGCAGCGGCGTGTTGGGTATGATGGGCGGACGGGCGGCCGCCGCACAGGAGTGGTTCTATCCGGGGCCAGTAGGCATCACCAGTCGCAGCGGCGGCGTAACGACCAGCGCCGGCTATTATCTGGCGCAGAGTGGTCTGGGACTTTCCAGCATGGTGCATGTCGGCGGCGACTCCGTCGTGGGAATGCCTCATGCCGAGGTCTTGAGACGATTTGAGTCTGATCCTCAAACCGAATGTGTTGTGCTATGTGGCGAAATCGGCACGTCGCAGGAAGAAATGGCGGCCGATCTGATCGCAACCGGGCAGTTCACCAAGCCGTTGATTGCCTTTATCGGCGGTAAGGCAGCCCAGAGCGGCACTCGTTTCAGTCATGCCGGTGCGATCATCGAAGGTAATCGCGGCACCTATGCCAGCAAAGTCGCACGGTTGCGCGAAGTTGGGGCCGAGGTGGTCGACTCATTCGCCGATATTCCCCGCGCAGCGCAGCGTATCCTTCAGCGTCGAAGTGTTTCTATTCCCAAAGAGCGAACCCTTATGGACAATGATCTGCACTGGAAATCAGCCATCAGCCACATTAAACCCAATGAAATTCGGCTGCGTGGCTACCGTATTGATGAGTTAATGGGACGCATCAGCTTCAGCCAGGCCATCTACCTGGCGCTGACTGGCGAGTTGCCATCACCAGCGGTCGGTCAATTATTGGACGCCATCTTCGTCTCCTCCATCGATCATGGCGCTTCCCCTCCCTCGGCGATGGCCGCGCGAACAGCGGCCAGCAGCGGCGCACCCTTCAATGCAGCGGTTGCAGCCGGACTGCTCAGTATCAATCAGCATCATGGCGGCGCGATTGAGGATAGTATGCGTCTGATTCAAGGGGGCATGACGCTGGCGCAGGAAGGCTCGGTTCAACAGGGGGCAGAAGCAGTGGTGGCTGCCTATCGTCAGGAGAAAAAGCGACTGCCCGGCTTTGGTCACCGCGTTCATACGGCCGACCCACGCACCCAACGGCTGCTGGAGATGTCTTCTCAATTAGGGATCGCCGGGGCTGGCGTCACGATGCTGCGAGCGATTGAAGATGCCTGGGGAGAAGCCAGTGGGAAACGCCTGCCGGTCAATGTCGATGGGGCGTTGGCTGCATTGTTGATTGATCTGGGCTTGCCGATGGAATTGGCAAACACTTTTTTCATGATGTCTCGCCTGCCGGGGCTGGTGGCCCAGGTGCATGAGGAGAAGACCCGTGAGCGCCCGATGCGAAGCATTCACCCTACTGACTACGAATATGATGGCCCGGCTGACCGCAATCCGACGGATGAAAATTAGCTCTGGCTGGCTGCTGGTAGTGCTACTGATGATGACAACTCGTCTGAATGCTCAGGATGATGCGCGGGGCAGCCTTACGCCCATGACCTTTGAGTCGGCGACGCTGGGACGTGTTTATGATTACTTTGTTTATCTCCCGGCTGGCTATGACGAGACTTCCGGGGAGCGCTACCCGACCATCTATCTGCTGCACGGGCGCAGCGACGACCATTATGCCTGGTTGAACGGCGCAGGGGTGCTGGATATGCTGATCGCCTCTGGGGAGCTTCCGCCGCTGATCGCGATTATACCGGATATGCCGTCCAGTGACCGGGCAGGATACTACATCGACTCGGCCTACACGGGTACGGATTTTCCTGCCGAGCCGGTTGAAGCGGCATTTTTCGCGGACCTGATCCCGCATGTGGATGCTACTTATCCGACGATCACAGCGCGGGAAGCGCGGTTGATTGCCGGTTACTCGATGGGCGGTTATGGCGCATTGCGTTATGCGCTCGCTCATACTGAGATGTTTGTCGGGGCTATCGTCCTCAGCCCGGCGGTGTATACGCCGCAACCGCCGCTGGATTCCAGCACGCGCTTATTTGGGGCGTTTGGCATCGGCGAAACGGTGTTTGATGAAGGTCGCTATACCGCGCTGAATTATCCGGCGCTGTTCGAGCAATTTATCGCCTCCGAGCAGGCGTTGGCGCTGTTCATTGCCGTTGGCGATGATGAGTGGAAACATCCGACCCCTGAAGATCAGTTACATGATCTCGATGTTGAAGCTCACCTGCTTTACAACCGGGCACGCCGAGTCCCCAGACTATTGGCGGAATTCCGTGTCTATGACGGCGGTCACGATTGGGAGGTCTGGCGACGTGGCTTTGACGAAGGGCTGCGCTATCTCAGCCGCTTTCTCGAAATGCCGTGAGGTGAGCATAAATTACCCGTACAGTGAAGCGGAAATAGGCTTAGAGTTAAGCGGCAACATCTTGCGTTGATAAGTCCAATGAATTTTGTCAAATGTTCTATCTCAACACGCTATGAGAGGGAAAAGCGCAGATTTTCATGCCGTTTTCGGATTCTAGCAAACAAAATAGCGAGAAGTAGCTCACGGAATCTCCGTAATGTGTCATTACAACCACACTCTTATCCTTTAGGCAGCCGAGTACTTGAGCATCTGGGGTTGTTGACGGCGCGAGTTGCCAGGGTGAACCAGTTAGACTACCGCCCCGCCCCAATCCGGCGACGGGCGCAGGTGACACAAGACCTGGTGCATCTCGGTAAGCTGGCGACGTGGCGGAATTACCCTACGGCAGATGTCCTGTGCAATCGG
>JALHNT010000103.1 GCA_022843385.1 Anaerolineae bacterium
ATTGAAGTGTATGCCAGCCCGGAATTGTTTCCACGCGCCATAGGTAAGCCACAACAGATACAGGCCGCCAGCGATCTGAATGAAACGGATGAACTCCGGCGGAAACTGGCGCAGAATGACCACCGCCAGGATCACAATCGGGATGTCGGTGACCAATGGCACCAAGACGATGACGATGCTGCGCGCCCAGCCCTGCGTTAGCGTACTGTTGATGATGTAGCTGGTGAATGGTCCCGGCATCGCCCCGGCTGAAAACCCAATCGTAATCCCCTGGGTGATGAAGTTCAGCATCTCAAACTGCGGGAGCCATACCCGGTCTATCCTGAATGAACTCGCCATCGCGCCCCCGCTGGCGGAAACGACGGATCGGGCGGATATGGACAGCCGCGCCTTTCTCTCTGGCCCAGTGGCAGATGGCGCGCAGTTGTTTCAGCCCAAGCTGCATCCGCGTCGATTCGTCATAGCCAAACCGATAGGACAGGAAATACGGGTTCACCTTCAGATATTCCAGTGAAGCATCAATCGCGGTTGACAGATGTTCCGGGTCAGGCTCCAGCTCTTGGAGCGGACGTACCGGCAGTTTTAGATTGCGGCGGAAGACATCGAGAATAATAGGGCGGTGGAAGAACTTGGTCAGCATCTCGGCTTCAGTCAGCGCCAGATTTTCCGGCAGCGCCAGGTCTTCGCCTGTGCCTTTGGTGACAGCGAGTTGCAGTTCAAAGCGCTCGTCATAAATGCGGGTCATGCGCTTCTTTTCATCTTCCGGAATGAGATCATCCACCCGCGCCATAATCATCGCCGCAGCCTCTTCCAGCGCAGTCTTGCGCGCTTTGCCTTCGACTTCGGCATTGACCGCCGGGATCAGATGACCGACATTCATCGTCAGCGGCGGACGCTTCAGGCTGAAGGCGGCCGCCAAAGCGCCGCGTACTCCGCCAAAGCCAATCGGCACCAGCGGTGCCTGTGCCTGATGACTGAGCCAGGAGACGCCGGTCTTGCCTTTGCGCGCGCCGTCTTCCCAGATACCACCTTCCGGGAAGATGGCGACCACGCCGCCCTGCTGTAAAACCTGTAGCGCACTGTTGAGCGCCCCGCGATCCATCGCCCCGCGCTGAATCGGGATGATGCCATAGAGATGGGCCACCCAGCCATAGCGCGGATCAAGCGGAATCTCGCCGGTCGCCAGGATTTCAACATTGTAGGGCGGATACAGCGCCATCAGGATGGCTTCGATCATGCCATTGTGGTTACCCACCAGGATGACCGGCCCTTTGGCAGGCATATTCTCCATGCCATTGACCGTCACACGGGTCAACAGGCGCAGCAGAAAACGCCCCAGGACACGCAGGATACTACGCAGCAGGGTACGGCGGGGATAACGGAAAGTCATAGGCTTATTCCATTTGGGTTAAGGTCAAATCGGCACCAAAAGCAGTCATACCCACCGCCGTCTCATCCCCCGGCGGCTGAACATCCAGATCAATGTACAGTCCACCGGCGACAGCGATATCATCCGGGTTCGGGCCAACCTGATACACCTGCGTTTTCAGTCGCACCCGCTTGACCATATCAGGAGTGACCTTGAACGACAGATAGGCCGACTCCTGATCCAGTTCCAGCGCGTCTTCCTGCGGGCGTCCCGGCATAGCATGAACAGCGGTCAGGCGCACCACCACGTCCGTTCGCTGCACCGGCTGGTTCAGCGGCTGGAAAGCGACATACACAGTGTTGGGCTGCCCGGCTTTGAGCGAACGAGGTGCTACGACCAGCATCCGGCGTCTGAGCTGGGTAATGGTTGGGGTGGCCCGCCGTTCCGGCCGATTGATGGGCGGGTTGGCCGACTCCACTTCCGCCAATTCATCGACCGCATCCTGCCCATTTTCGGTCAGACGATATTCCTGGTCGCCAGCCATCTGCAGATAGCCTTTGGTGACCAGACGGCGAATCACTTTGCCAAAGGTGCGGTCGCTTAAACCAACCGAGTCACTGATCTCAACGGCATGGGCGACAGGGTCGGGCAGCGACCCCAGATAACGCAGCACATCCAATGCTTCCGGCGGCAAAGCTTTCAGGTGAAAGGGGAGTTCCATCGTCAATTGAGTCCTGTTGCAGGCATACGAATACGAACCCTGAAAGTATAAAAGAAAGCAATTGTTCCTACAACTGATTGGGCTATCACCTACCAGGATGATGTGCTGTCATGAAGAACACATCAGCCGGATGAAAGTTGCGCCACCAGCATGATCGATTGTACGGCCTGATGATTAAGTCTGTGTAAAGAAAGCTTTGACAGAACGTCTGTTTCAGATTATCCTGAACGTCTGTTTCCTCTATGCTCTGGATACTGCCATGCTCACCTTGACACTGCCCACTCCAGCGAAATTCCGTTTCTGGGTCACTGTGCGCGGTCATGGTTGGTCAGATCTGCCCCCATTCGGTTTGGATATGGCGGCTCAATCGCTGAGTCGTGTGCTCCACCTGCCGGATGGGCTGATCGTTCGCTGCGTGATTAGCGCCGCCGACGAGCGAGCCACAGCTTTGGAAGTGCAGGTTACCGGTGTGGAGCGCCTCAGCCGCACCCAGACCGATGCCATAACCCGCATGCTGCGGCGTTGTCTGGATATGGATCGTGATCTGACCGATCTTTATGCTCTGATTCATAACCACCCGCGCTTGGCCTGGATCGAAAACCTCGGCGCGGGGCGGCTGTTGTCCTCGCCCACTGTCTGGGAAGATCTGGTGAAGACGCTCATGACCACCAATACCACCTGGGCCATGACAATCCAGATGGTGACGCGCATCGCTGCGCTGGGTGATCCGGTTGCTGGCGGTGGTCATGCCTTCCCCACGCCGCAGCAGTTAGCAGCCTTGAGCCTTGATGAACTGAGTGGGGCCGTGCGCGCCGGATATCGCAACGCCTATCTGTATGAGCTGGCGACCCGCATCGCCAGCGGTGAACTGGAGGTTGAGTCTTGGCGCGACGCCGATCTGCCCTCGGCGGAGTTATTGCGCCGCATCAAGGCGCTCAAGGGGTTTGGGGATTATGCCGCTGGCAACCTGCTGCGCCTGCTGGGGCATTTTGACCGGCTGGCGACCGATACCGTCTGTCGCGCTGTCTATCAGGAGCGCATCAACGGTGGGATTGCGGCGCAGCATGATCGCGAGATCGCAGCCTATTATGAGCCCTTCGGTCGCTGGCGCGGTCTGGTGCAGTGGATGGATGTCATGGAGCTGACGTTAGTGTCAGCCTAAGCCCCTGGTCCGGTGTGCAAATCCGGTTAGCCGCCAATATGCATCATTAGCTTCCTCTTCGTCGCGCAGCAGGCAAAGGCTCTGACTCCGACTTTTGGCCGATTTTGCATGAGTTTTGAACAAAAGGCTGGCTTCATCCGTATAGTGAGGTAGAATACCATATAACGGGTCACGATGGGTCAGAAAGATCATCTGCGACTAAAGTACAGTCCAGTATTAGCCTTTTGATAGTTGCGGGATCAGAAAAATTGTGCTAAAATAGGATCGCAAATAAGCAACAAGATCAGCTTCGTTCACCTTATCGTTTCCGCCTTTCAGTCATTAGTTCCGTGCGTGTGTCAATAAAGCAAAACCAGAGGGCTTATGAACAGCGGATACCGTAGTCAATCGGATTCAGAACCAGATAGTCGCTGCCTGCCCGACCGTCGTATGGCCTCCCAGCCCGCTGTGACCGGTCCGCTGTCGCGGACAGCCCGCTATGAGCAGGTTGTCGCGATGGTCGAGCAGAGCTTGCAACCCCCTCAGATCGAAGTCTGTCTGTCACCGCTGCTGTGGTCAGAGACGTTCGCCATGCGCATCGACGGCTGATTTCGCCGCCCCATTCAGTCACATAAATGCGGTAAGGGCCCCTGGTTGTGCGCCCTTACCAATATCCTCTTATGCCAGCTCGAGTTCATCCCAATCGGCCAGCGGCAGGCTGAAGGTCTTTGCTACCGCTGCATGGGTCACCTCGCCGTGATACACATTCAGCCCTTTCGTCAGCGCCGGGTCGCTATCGAGCGCTTCCCATAAGCCCATATCGGCCACCCGTTGAATGTAGCGCAGCGTGGCATTCGCCAGACCAAAACTGGAGGTGCGCGGCACCGCACCCGGCATATTGGCGACGCCGTAGTGCAGCACGCCCTCGACAAAATAGATCGGATCACTGTGGGTGGTGGGGTGGGTCGTCTCGACACAGCCGCCCTGATCGACGGCAACATCAACGATTACGCTGCCCCTGTACATGGTCGGCAGCATGTCGCGGGTAATCAGGCGCGGTGCGCGCGCACCGGCGATCAGAACAGCGCCAATCACCGCATCAGCCGTCATGATGGCATCAGCGATATTGGTCTCATTGGATGCCAGGGTGGTCAGCCGCCCGCGTGTGCCCAGCGTCTCATCCAGATAGCGCAGTCGATCCATATTGATATCGAGCAGGGTGACGCGCGCGCCCATACCCAGCGCCACCATCGCGGCGTGTGTGCCAACCGTGCCAGCCCCCAGGATAACCACATGCGCCGGTTTGACACCAGGGATGCCACCCATCAGGATACCACGTCCGCCTTCCGGACGTTCCAGGTAACGGGCAGCAATCTGGGTTGCCATCCGCCCGGCCACTTCGCTCATCGGTTGCAGCAGCGGCAGACGCCCCCTCGCATCTTCCACCGTTTCATAAGCCAGCCCAATCACGCCGCTTGTCAGCAGCGCCCGCGTCAATCCTTCATCGGCAGCCAGATGCAGATAGGTAAACAGGATCAGGTCGGATCGCAGCAGCGGATACTCAGCCGGCTGCGGCTCCTTGACCTTCAGCACCATCTGCGCCCGCCCCCAGGCTTCTTCAGCCGTATGGACGATGGTTGCCCCGGCCCGGCTGTACTCGTCGTCACTGAAGGAGCTGCCAGCCCCGGCACCAGACTGAACCACGACCTGTTGCCCATGCCGCACCAATTCGCGCACTGCACCCGGTGGCAGCGCCACACGATTTTCGTTGTCCTTAATCTCTTTGGGTATCGCAATAATCATGAGGATCTATCCTTGCTGCAGGAACACTTATCTTCATTGTACATAGTGACGCAAAAAACACAATCAAAATCGTACAAGGTGTCCTAAACCACACTTTTCATCGGGTTTATGTAAGCGCTCTTCCACCTGTGGAGAATGTGCCGGTCTTGTGCGATAATGCCGACGGATCACCGTTGTATTGTTAGTCTGGGATCATCTGCCCATGAAACCTGAAATCATGAGTCCCGCCGGCTACTGGCCGCAGCTCCAGGCCGCCATCGAAGCCGGGGCGGACGCGGTGTACTTCGGCCTGAAACACTTCACCGCCCGCGCCAAAGTCGGCTTCAGCCTGACCGAACTGCCGGAGGTCATGCGGGCGCTGCATCAGCGCGGCGTCAAAGGCTATGTCACCTTCAACACCCTGATCTTCGACCACGAGCTACGCGAAGCCGTCCAATCCATCGAGCAGATCGCCCGCGCCGGAGCCGATGCTGTGATCGTGCAGGATGTCGGCATGGCGCAGTTGGCAGCGACCATCGCCCCCGATATGGATGTGCATGGCAGCACCCAGATGAGCATCACCAGCGCCGAAGGGGTGCTGTTGGCGCAGCGCTTCGGCGTCAGCCGGGTGGTGCTGGCGCGCGAACTGTCGCTGAAAGACATCCGCGCGATTCGTGAGCAGACCGATTGTGAACTCGAAGTGTTCGTGCATGGGGCGCTCTGCGTCTCGTATTCCGGGCAGTGCTTCTCATCGGAAGCCTGGGGCGGGCGCAGCGCCAACCGGGGGCAGTGCGCCCAGGCCTGCCGTCTGCCCTACGAGCTGATCGTTGATGATGTGCTGCGTCCGCTGGGGGATGCCCGTTATCTGCTCTCGCCCGGCGATCTCTACGCGCTGCATCAGGTGCCGGAATTGATGGACATCGGCGTTCACACCTTCAAGATCGAGGGACGTTACAAGGATGAAAACTATGTCGCGCTGACCACCCGCGCCTACCGTCAGGCCGTTGATGCCGCCTGGGAACAGCGCCCTAACCCGATCACCCATCAGGATGAGCTGCTGCTGGAACAGGTCTACTCGCGCGGACTCGGCCCGTATTTCATCGCCGGCACCAACCATCAGACAGCGGTCAGCGGGCGCTCGCCCCGTCATCGCGGGGTGCTGGTGGGTCGGGTGACGCGCGTCGGCGGCGATCACGTCGTCATCGAGCCAACTGAGTCAAACGCAGTTGCACCCTTGAAAGCCGGCGACGGACTGGTTTTCGATGCGGCGGATTGGCGCAGCCCGGAAGTGAAGGAAGAAGGCGGGCGGCTGTATGAGGTAAAGGCAGCGGGCAAGCGGCTGGAATTGCGCTTCGGCAACCGCGAGATCGACTTCAGCCGAATTCAAACCGGCGACTGGGTGTGGCGCAGCCATGATGTCAACACCGACAAAGCAGCGAAATCCTATATTCAGCCCGCCGCGCCGGTGGCAAAGCAACCGGTCACAGTGACGGTGATCGCCCACGAAGGCCGGCCCTTGCGCTTGACCTGGGCGCTAGCGAAACAACCTGATCTTCAGGTCACCGTACAATCAGACGAGCCGCTGACCCGCGCCAACAGCCGGGGCGTCACCTTGGAATACTTGCGCCAGCAGTTGGGGCGGCTGGGGCAGACGGTGTATGCGCTGGCTGAGGTGAGCGCCGACCTCGCTGGCGAGCCGTTCATCCCCTCATCGCTGCTCAACCGCCTGCGTCAGATGGCGATTGAACAACTGGTACTGTTGCAATCCCAACTGGAGGCCGGGGCGATTCACCCGCCCATCCACGTCCTCGATCAGGCGCTCCAGTCTATTGAACGCCAGCCCACGCCCGACGAAACGGCGCAACTGCATCTGCTCATCCGCGCACCGGAACAACTGGATGCCGCGCTCGACGTCCGCCCGGCCAGCATCACCCTGGATTATCTCGAACTCTACGGCCTGCGCCCATCGGTCGAGCAGATCAAGGCGGCTGGCATCGTCGCCCGCGTCGCCAGCCCGCGCGTGCTGAAACCGCAGGAACAGCGCGTCGTCAACTTCCTGCTGCGGCTGGACTGCCCGATTCTGGTGCGATCCGGCGGCCTGCTGGAAGCGCTGCAAGGACGGCACCAGCACCCGCTGATCGGTGACTTCAGCCTGAACGCCGCCAACCAGATCAGCGCCGATACCTTCTTTAAGCTGGGGATTACGACTCTGACCCCGACCCACGACTTGAACGCCGATCAGATCGGTCAACTGGCGCAATCCATCGGCGGTGGACGCTTTGAGGTGATCGTCTATCAACATCTGCCGGTCTTTCATACCGAACACTGCGTCTTCTGCCGCTTTCTCTCGGATGGCACCAGTTACCTCGACTGCGGCCATCCCTGTGAAAAGCACAGGATCGCCTTGCGCGACAGCCAGGGGCGCAGCCATCCGGTCATGGCCGATGTCGGCTGCCGCAACACCGTCTTCGGTGCCGAAGCCCAGGTCGCCAGCCGTCACATGGACGCCCTGATGAGCAGCGGCATTCGTCATTATCGGCTGGAATTCGTCCACGAATCGGCTAAACAGGTGAAGCAGATCAGCGCCGCCTTTCAGGCCTACTTCGCCGGACGGATTGATACCGTCGAGCTGGATGCGCGGCTGCAAAAGCTGATGCCGCAGGGGACAACCGAGGGGTCGCTATTCGTGCCAGAGGATTATCTGAAGCTGCCCATGATGCAGTAGTAAGACAGTCGCCTCAGCCCGTCTCGATCTGCCCATCGACCACCTGCCACACCCGCGCCCGTTGGACGAAGGCCGGCGGGAAGATGTCCATCTCGGTGGTGGTCAGCAGCGTTTGCGTCGCCCCATTGATGCGTTCCAGCAGGTAGGCGCGGCGCTGGGAATCCAGTTCGGCCACCACTTCGTCCAGCAGCAGGATCGGCCATTCACCCATCCGATCATGCATCCATTGCAGCTCGGCCAGCTTGAGCGCCATGACGGCGGTGCGCGCCTGTCCCCGGCTGCCATATAAACCGGCATCGCGGTTGTTGATGAGCAGACGCAGTTCATCACGATGCGGGCCGCACAAGGTCATGCCCCGATCAATCGACTCGCGCTGCTCGGTCTTCAGCCGTTCAGCGAACTGCGGCGCGATCTGCTCTGCCGTCAATTCGCGGTGCAAATCCATCCCCAGCGCGTTGAACGAAAGCTGTCCATCGCCTTCAGCCGTCGGTAGGAAATTTGGCTGATAACTCAGTGTCAGCACCTCACGCCTGCCGGTCAGGTCGAGGTGCGCCCGCTGGGCTTCCACTTCCAGCTCACGCAGGAAACGCTGCCGTCCGGCGATCAGGATGCTGCCCGACTGGATCAACTGGGCATCCCAGTAATCGAGTTCGCTGGGGCTGGCGTAGCCATCGGCAATGCGCTTGAGCAGGGCGTTGCGCTGCGGCAGAATCTTTTCGTAAGTCGTCAGGGCGGCGACATAATCACGCTCGACCTGCGCCAGCGTGGTATCCATGAAGCGGCGGCGTTCAGTCGGTGCCCCTTCAATCAGCGACAAATCCTGTGGCAGGAACAGCACCACCGCCAGCATCCCCACCAGATCCATCACCCGTTTATCAGCCCCGTTGATGCGGATGGTCTTCTTGAAGCGCTGGCTGCCATCAGCGGCCCGTTCGATCACCAGCGCCATCTCCACCCGGTTGAACGCGCCAGAACGCCCGCTGACATCGGCGGCCAGCCGGGCGAACGGGATGAGGTCCTGCTCCGAGCGCCAGTGGATCAACTGCCGGTCGCTGGCAGTATAGGGTGAACGCGAGGCCGCCAGATAGTAGATGGCTTCCAGCAGGCTGGTCTTGCCCTGAGCGTTGTCGCCATGCAGCACCACCGGACGGTCGCTGGGCAGGCTGATTTCCAGCCGGGCATAATTGCGAAAATTGGTCAGCGAGAGGTGTTCGACATGCATCCGTATGGCCGCCCGTCAGTGGCTTGAAGCACCGCTATTGTACCCGTTTCGTGCGAACAAATGAACGTACAACTCGTCAAATCGTCAATGGTACTATCTTGGTTTGTCGATGATAATTTAAGGTATGGCAAGCGGAGGACTCGCTTCCACCTGAACCACTAACACCATAAAAGCCATGCATCCTTACCCTGAATCGCTTCAGCGCCTCATCCATGTTGCGGCCAATCTGACTGAACCCCATCCCAGCATCAGCGGTGAACAAACCCGTCTGCGCGCCCGCCTGATCGCCAGCATCACCTTGTCGTCGGTGTTCGCCAGCATCAGTTGGGCCCTGGTTCTGATCGCGCTGAACTACCCGCTGGTGGCGGCGCTGGAATTCAGTGCGGCGCTGCTGATGCTCCCCCTGTATCGCTTCAGTCGAACAGCACACTATGAACGCGCGGGACTGGGGCTGGTGGCGCTCATCCACATCGAGTGCATCATTCTCTTGCTGCTGGTGCCGGATATGGCGATCACGCCGATGGTGCTGCTGCCGGCCTATCTGTGCAGCCTGTTCTTCGGCTGGACGGCCATCACCTTGTCAGCGACCTTCAGCGTCGGCAGCTTTGTACTGATCGCGCTAGGGCTGCCGGGCGACTGGAGTCATCTGGGGCTGAACCTGACCATTCTGATCTTTGGTGCCAGCGTCATTGGCGTTTTTGGTGGCATGCTGCGTTATGCCACCCTCCAGCTTGAGCGACAGTCGCAGCAATTGGCGCACAGTCAGGCCCGCTTTCAGGCCGCAATTGATGGCAGCATTGATTTGTTCTGTCTGCTGGAAGCAGTCCGCGACTCACAGGGAAAGCTGATCGACCTGACCATCCGCGAAGCCAACCCGATCACAGAGACCACGTTTCACCGTTCGCGCCGCGAACTGATCGGGCAGTCGGTGAAGACCATTATCCCGCCTCATCATCATGAGTACATCCTGTCGCGCAGCGCCGCTGTCATTGAGTCACGTTCGGTCCTGATGAACGAGCTGGAGTTCATGCCGGGGGTGACCTGGGAATTTCAATTGGTAGCGGTGCAGGATGGCGTCGCCATCAGCGCCCGTAATATCACCGAACGCAAACTGGCCGAGAAGCGGCGGGTCGAGCTGCAGATCGAGCGCGAACAGGTGCGCGTGTTGCAGCAGTTCATCAGCCTGGTATCACATGACACCCGGACACCACTGGCGACCATCAAGACCAGTCTGTATCTGCTGGAACGAGTCGAGGATTGGGAGAAACGCAAAGTCTATCTTCAGCGGATTGATGAGCAGGTGGATCGCGTTCACCACATTCTCCATGATATGGAAACGCTGGCGCGGCTGGATGACCGGTCTGATCTGACCTTCCGCCGGGAGGACATCAACGAGGTGCTGCAAACGATTGTTGATGAATTGCAACCGACAGCCATGCTCCGTCAGCAGACCCTCGTCCTGGACCTGCAGGAGTCGCTGCCGCTGTTCGACCTCGATTGGAGCGCCATCCGCAAAGCGCTGGGCAATCTGATCCAGAACGCCATCCAGCATACGCCGCCCGCCACCACTATCACGCTGCGCTCATGGCGCGCCGATCAGCAGGTGATGGTTGATGTCATCGATCAGGGCGAGGGTATTGCGCCCGAAGACCTGCCGTATATCTTCGAGCGCTTCTACAAGGGCAACAAAGCCCGCACCCCGGATGGCAGCGGTTCCGGGCTGGGGCTGGCGATTGCACGTCGCGTGGTCGAAGCGCATCGGGGACAGTTAACGGTTGATGCCAATCCGGGCGGCGGGTCGCGCTTCCGCGTCAGCCTGCCCATCCCCGACAATCGATGACATTTGGCAGGCGCAAGGCATTCAATTATCACTACAACGAATGATCCAGCGCTGCATACAATTGGCACAATAACCGAACTCAATCAGGGGGTGCCAACAGCGATGCGATACCTCAAGATATGGATACCCATCATCGCTCTGGCGGTGATGGCCGCCGGGCTGATCGGGAGTGCTGAACGCCAGCCGCCTTACACTCTGGCTCCCGAGTCTCAGCTTCCCAGCTTCCTCGATGACGATACGCCGCTGCGGGTGAAGCAAGCCTATCAGATGGCGATCAATCATCATCACGATCTGGAACAATATCCCTGCTACTGCGGCTGTACCTACATGGGGCATATGGATCTGGCCGACTGCTACATCCGCTTCACCGTACCCGCTGGCGGCATCGCCTTCGATAGTCACGCTCAGTTTTGTGGTATCTGCGTCGATATCAGTCAGGATGTGATGCGCTTGATGCGCGAGGGAAGATCGCCCACCGCCATCCGCCGTTATATTGATGACACCTATAGCCAGTTCGGGCCGGGGACGCATACGCCGCTGCCGGTCGCCTATCGAGGGGAAGCGCATGACTAAGGCCAAACCCAAACCCGTGACAGCCCGACCCAAATGGCTGCTGCCGGGCATCCTTGTCGCGGTCGTCGTCGTGATCGCAGCGGCAGCCCTGCTGCTCACTCAGCCTCAGCCGGCATCCGGCGGCCAACCGAAAGCTGTTTTTGACCAGACGTTGTTGGATTATGGCGATGTGTCGTATAAGACGCCCATCGAAGCCGTATTCCAGGTGAGCAACACCGGCACCGGCCCGCTGCAAATTCTGGGCGAGCCACGAGTCGAATTGATGCAAGGGTGTTGACCGCCTCGCGCCGTCGTCGGTTCGACGACCATCATGCCAGGCGAAACATCGACCATCACCCTGAGCTTCACCATGACCGAAGGCATGGGCGGGCAGCACGAGTTCCGCGTCCATGTCGCCACCAATGATCCCGACCAGCCGCTACAGCAGCTCACGGTGCTGTCCAACTGGGTCAGCTAATCTCCGCCTGTCCATCTGCTTGCTCGACTGCCGTCTGAAAGGGCGGCAGTTATCTTCTCCTGGTCAAATCGAAGCAATTCGTACCCGTTGGTAAATTCTGACGTTTGCGACTATAGTTGTTACTGACGTTCTGCATTCATCGCTTGCCGCAGGAGCGGGGAGTTTATGACAACCATCTGGCATCTGCCGCGCATCGAGCTTCGCGAATTGAACACGGTAACCGAGACCCGCCCGACGGCACTGTTGACGGGGGAAACCTCATGGGGCATTGTCAACCAGGCCATTAATCTGCCGCTGGTGATCCAGGCTGAACCACACAAGGCCGATCATGAATTCTTCAAGACGCTGGCATCCGATTTACCCCCCCAGGTCGAAGTCGTCTACGGCGTTGGCGGCGGGCTGGCCTGTGATGCGGCCAAGTACATCGGCTGGGCGCGCAAGCTGCCGGTGGTGCTGATCCCGACAGCGTTGAGCGTGGATGGCTTTTTCACGGCGCTGGTGGCAGTGCGTGAGAAGGGAACGGTACAGTATGTCACCACTGGTCCGGCAACCCAGGTCATCCTCGATTGGGAAGTCATCCGCAATGCCCCGCCTAACCTGCGTGGCACCGGCATCTGCGAACTTCTGAGCATCGTCACCGGTCTGCTCGATTGGCGTTACGCCGCCGAGCGCAACAAGACGACGGTCGATACCCGCTTTCAGCAGTGGGCGGCCAGCCTGGCTGCCGGCATCGCCCAGCAGGCGTTTAAGATCGCCCAGGGAGTCGGACAGGGCAAAGTCGAGTCGCTGCGCAGCCTGCTCGATCTGATGTGTACTGAAGTGGCGCTGACCAACCAGATCGGCCATAACCGGCCGCAGGAAGGCAGCGAACAGTATTTCGCCTACGCCATCGAACCGCGCACCGCCACCGGCTACGGCGTCCCGTATGCTGATCTGGTCGGCCCCGGCATCCTGATGGCGGCGGCTCTGCATGGGCAGGACATTTCCTCGATCCGCGATACGATTGAGTCGGCCGGCATCCGCCTCGACCAACTGCGCCCGCAGGATGTGAGTGAGACCTTACACAATCTGCCGGCCTATGTACGCCAGCATGATCTGCCCTACAGCATCCTCAATGAATTCGATCCCTCGCCGGAGCGCGTGGTCGAACTCATGGCAAAGACCGGATTAGACCTGCACGGATAGACCTGATGCCGCGCCGCGATGACTGGCTGGACGAGGACGAATATCCCAGCGAAAAGGATATGGATGATCTGGGCGATGATTCGCCGTTCGATCATGATCGGCTGTCGATTGGCCGGGTGCGCGGCGTCAACGACTCGTTCTGGACATGCGAACGCATCGGCCTGGGGCTGGGGGCGCTCATCCTGTTGATCGCATTTGTGTTATCGCTCCTCAACCGTTGAACGGACTGTTCTCCTGATGGAATACAAATGCACGCACCAGGGACTCCAGCAGGTGCCAGATGAGGTGTGGACTCTTCCCAGCCTGCACCGCCTCGATCTGGGCGAGAATCAACTGGAGACCCTGCCAGAGCGCATCGGCAACCTGACGACGCTGACGCATCTGTTGGTCTATAACAACCGGCTGCGCGAACTGCCCCACAGCATCGGTCAGCTCGTCTACCTGGAAGTCCTCGACCTCAGCCACGAGAACCGCCTGCATCATCTACCGGAATCGCTGGCGGCGCTTCAGGCACTGCAATTCCTCTATCTGGCTGATAATGAAGTATCGGCGTTCCCCCCGGTCATCACCCGTCTGCGTAACCTGCGCTACCTCAACCTGACCGACAATCATCTGCGGACAATCGACGAGCGCATCGGCGACCTGAGCCAGTTATGGGAACTGCGGTTGTACCATAATCAACTGACGGCGCTGCCGGAGTCGCTGGGCGGATTGGCAGAACTGCGCGAGCTGCACCTGATGCACAACCAACTGGAAACGCTGCCCGCCAGTCTGGGTCAACTGAAGAAGCTGCGTAAACTGTTTTTGCGGGGCAACCGCCTGACAACGCTGCCGGAGTCCATCGGTGATCTGACCGGGCTGGTGGAACTCGACCTGCGCGACAATGCGCTGACGGCGCTGCCGGAGTCGATCAGCCGGCTGGTGAATCTGACTGATCTTGATCTGCGCTCCAATCATCTGACCACGTTACCCGCCAGTGTCGGGAAGCTGCCCCGGCTGCAAAAGCTCGATCTGCGCTGGAATCAGGTAACGCACACCGCCTGGATAGATGAGCTGGAAACCCGCGGCTGTGTAATCTACCGCTAGTCGTCGGGTTCAGTCTCATTTGGCATCGCTTGAAACCGCCGCTCGGTGTGGCTCCAGCGCAGCCCACAACCGTTCATTGACAACCTCGAACTGGTCGAAAGGCAGCACATGACCGGCCTGCGCCACCGCTTCAGCCTGAATATGCGGCAGACAGCGGCGGGCGCGCTCCAGCGTGGCCGGCACATCAATCAGCGTATCACCGGCTCCCATCAACAGCGTCACCGCCATCGTGATGCGCCGCAGCTCGGCATCCGTCAGAATGCCGGGTGTGCTGAAACGATAATGACGGAATAACAACCGGGTGAACTGCGCCATCGCCTCATAGCGTTCATTCCACCTGCCGCCCACGCCGTTGGTCATGCGGACAAAGTTGCGGGCAGTGGTCAGGCTGGGAAAAAGCAGCGCGGGGATCGCCCCGATAGCCAAGCGCCAGTTGACATCACCGGCACGAACAAAGCCAGCGCTGCTGATGAGGAAAAGCGCAATGGCTCGTTCTGGCACATGAGCCACCAGCTTGAGCGCGAGGAAGCCTCCACCGGAAATCCCGGCCACCAACGCTCGCCCAATCCCCAGCCCATCCAGCACATCCGCCGCCCACTCGCCATAAGCCGGGCCATCCACTGGTGGACGCACCATTTCGCTCCGTCCACTCTGCCCCGGCGTGTCGGGGAAGATCAGCCGGTAATGCGATGCCAGACGGGGCAAATCCAATTCCAGAACATTGCCGGCGGCGTTGCCACCCCAGCCATGAAAGTAAACCAGCGGCGGCGCATCCGGTTGCCCGGCCAGCAGCACATGGGTCAGGCCATGCCGGGTTTTCACCTGACGCGACT
>JALHNT010000104.1 GCA_022843385.1 Anaerolineae bacterium
GACCACGGCGGCTGAGTGCCTTCCCACGCTGGCTATTGTCGATCAGACTATCGACCGCTTCCTGCAACATGCGCTTCTCATTGCGGACGATGACATCCGGCGCACCCAGTTCCAGCAGGTGCTTGAGGCGGTTGTTACGGTTAATAACACGGCGATACAAATCGTTTAGATCGCTAGTGGCAAAGCGACCACCATCTAACTGCACCATTGGGCGCAGATCAGGCGGGATAACCGGCAAGACAGTCAGAATCATCCACTCAGGGCGGTTGCTGCTCTTGCGGAGGCTTTCCACTACGCGCAGGCGCTTGGTTGCCTTCTTTTTACGCTGCTTGGAGCGCGTATTTCTGACTTCATACCACAGTTCGACCGCCAGCTTTTCCATGTCCATCGTTTTCAGGATGTCATAGAATGCTTCTGCACCCATGTTAGCCTGGAAGACATTACCATATTTCAGCTTGAGTTCGCGGTAACGTGTTTCCGGCAGGAATTGCAACACGCGCAGGTCTTGCAGTTCCTGTCGCGCTTTTTCTGCCGCTTGACGGTACTGCGTCATGCGGTTGTCGAGTTCGGTGCGGTGTTCATCCAATGCGACAGAAGTGCTGCTGGTGATCGCATCAGCTTCGCGATCAAGCTCATCCAACGAGGCTTGACGCTCATTTTCAACTTGGCCTTGAAGGTCATTCAGATAAGCATTCATCGCATTCTGAATGCGAGAAATGCTCTCGTTCTCAACTTTTTCGCCCTTGGCAATAATGATGAGATTAGCAGCCGGGAAATCAATGTCTGATTTCGCTTTTTGACCCAACATCGATTCAATCTTGGTCTGAATTTGCTGAGCCTGTTGAACCGCTTCATCACTACGGCGATTAACTTCATTGTTGAAGTGTTCGTGAATCTCGGCGACGCGGCCTTCAAAGCTGGACAAAGCAGTGTCGCGTTCGGCCTTGAGAGAACTGATTTGCTCGGTAATGTCACCACCCAGTAAAGCTTCCTTCTGGGTCAGTTCCTTTTCAATGCGGCCCAGTGCCTTGTTGCGTGCCTCTTCATCTACGTTGGTGATAACGTATTGAGCAAAGTACAGAACGCGGTCAAGGTTGCGGCGACTGATATCCAACAACAGCCCAAGGTAGCTCGGCACGCGGCGGGTATACCAGACATGGGCGACTGGAGCAGCCAGTTCGATGTGTGCCATGCGTTCACGACGAACCGATGCCCGTGTGACTTCAACACCACACTTGTCACAAACAATGCCCCGATAGCGGACATTCTTGTACTTGCCGCAGTAGCATTGCCAATCACGAGTGGGGCCAAAGATTGCTTCGCAGAACAGGCCATCTTTTTCTGGACGGAGACGTCGGTAATTGATCGTCTCCGGTTTAGTCACTTCACCATAAGACCATGAGCGAATCTGCTCTGGCGAAGCGAGGCTGATACGCAGTGCGCTAAAGTCCTTTGCTTCCAAAGTACGTCTCCTCTGCGCTAAACCGATCGGGCGGGCATAATTGGGGTACAGACTCGAGTATCAAGTGTTTATTGAGACAATCGAAACGCCCAACCAACAGAAAGCAGCGTGTGGTTTTTGACCAACGCTGCGATTTGGGTGTTGAGCGTCATTCTTGCCATGTGTAAAGGAGTATCATATGACTATTGGCAACATGTGTCAAGCATTTGTTTCAGAACTGGGTGCATTTCAAGTTGGGGCAGGTTTGTCGTTTCTGGCGTCGCCGGCGTCTGTGTCAGTGGGTGATTTCAATGACAGAAGTGACACAACAGGCGTAGGTCTTGTCGTTGGCTTTGACGGAAAGGCTGGTCGGTAAGCTGCGGGTCAGGGTGCAGGTGAGCGATTGACGGAAGTGAGCATAACACAATCCGAACCCACAAACAAGAACTTTTGTTCCATTCTTGTGTCGATTTTTGCGGGAGACCTAGTGTCCTGCCCCCAACGTGAAATGCACCCTTCAGAATTTGAGCATTAAGGTCTGGAGCAGCTTCACAAAATCACTCATCAGCAAATTGGCGATCATGCAGTTCTCGGTACAAACCGTTAAGCAGCATCAATTCATCATGAGTACCCTGCTCTACCACTTGCCCTAGCTGCATCACCAAAATGCGATCAGAGTATCGAATGGTACTCAATCGATGAGCAATCACAATACTGGTGCGGCCCTTCAACACGTGATCGAGACCCTGTTGGATGAGAATCTCGGTTTCCGTATCAATGTTGCTGGTCGCTTCATCCAGTATCAAGATGCTTTGTGGATTATGTAACAATGCCCGGGCCAGAGCAATCAACTGGCGTTGACCGTGCGACAGGTTAGCACCACCGGGCAATAGTTGATACTCATAGGTGCCAGGTAGCTTTTCGATAAACGGCGCAGCACAAGCTGTCTGGGCGGCTATCTGCATAGCTTCAAATGGAATATCTGCATCAAACAGGCGCAGGTTATCGGCAACGGTGCCGTTAAAACAAAACGGATTTTGCGGTACCACCGTCACATAACGGCGAAGATCAGCAAGACTCAATTGTCGGACATCAACCCCATCGATATAAATGCCCCCAGAGTCGACATCATAGAACCGCCCAAGCAACCCGGCCAATGAGGTCTTGCCCGCACCTGTCGCGCCAACAATTGCGATCCGTTCACCTGCGCGAACTTCTATGCTGAGGTCGTTGAGAACAATCGTTCCCGGCTCGTAGCTGAAGGTGACATGATCAAATCTGACCGCACCCTGAAATGAATGAGGCTTAACCGGCTTTGCCGGACTATGGATTGACGGCTCAGTCTGTAGCATTTTGGCAATGCGTTCACCCGCAGAAAGCGCTGTCTGTATCTGGGAGAATTGTTCCGCCAGTTGCTGGATTGGTTCGAAGGTGCGGCGACTATACTGTATGAAGGCAATGAGCATTCCCAAACTAGCCCACTCTGCCAAAACGCCTGTGCCGCCCCCAAATAACAGGACTGCCAAGCCAACACTCGTCAACACCTGAAGAATAGCAGCATAAACCGTGTATTGATCGCGCATCTCCATATGGACATCGCGATACCGCCGATTAATTGTGTCAAAATCGGCCCGGGAAACTGATTGTCGCCCAAATAACTGCACGACGAGCATCCCATTAAAGTGCTCATTGATAAAGGCCAGATAGTCTCCTACAACGCTGTGATAACGAGTGGAAGAAGCGCGGATTAGGCCTCGAAAATAGGCTGTGACGATGACAATCAAGGGCAATACCATCAGCGCAATAACCGCTAGACGCCAGTTCAGAACGAACATCACAATCACAATGCCCAGTAATGTAATGAGATTGGTGATGACCACTACGATGCTGGTGGAGAGCAATTCGGTCAGGGATTCGATATCGTTAGACAGCCGGGCAACCAACTGTCCGACCGGTGACATCGTAAAGAAACGCATGTCTTGTTTGAGAATATGCTCAAACAGGGTCTGGCGCAGATTGACCAGAGCATTTTGTCCAACAGTCTGCAATAAGTAGGTTTGCAAAAAACGCAGTACAAATACAACAACGAGTGAGGCGATATAAAGTGCAGCATACGGCCAAAGACCTTCGAGATCGCCCGTTGTAATGGGGCCATCGACTGCTTGTTGTATAAGAAAGGGAGGCAATAACGAAAGCAGCGACATGCCCAACAGCATCGCAAGAACCACTAGCAAATCTCGCAAGAACGGCCTTAGAAATCGCCCCATCATCCTCAACAGGTAACGATCAGAAAAGCTCGGCGAGAGAGGAGATTTCCGTGTACTATTAAGTGAGGCCATTTGCATATGCCGTATCTTGAGACAACTCGCGGCTCACCATAGCCGCATACAATCCCGCACATTCCACCAGCTCGGCATGAGTACCGCGCTCTATGATTTGCCCCGACTCCATGACGATGATTAGATCAGCATCCTTCACCGTTGCCATTCGATGAGCAATGATAATGCTGGTACGCGACCGCAGAACCTGGCGTAAGTCACCCAGGATATCGGCAGATGTGCGCGTATCCACACTGGAAAGAGCGTCATCAAGCACCAGAATCACAGGCTCGCGCACCAATGCACGAGCAATCGCCACCCGCTGTTTTTGACCGCCAGACAACATGACCCCTTTTTCGCCAACCAACGTATCAAGACCGTGAGGCAATTGCGGCAAATCATTACTCAGGCGGGAGATATGGATCGCTTCGGCCAAATCATCATCAGTTAGGCCTACACTTCCCATACGGATATTGGCATGGACTGGTTGGCTAAAGAGAAACGTTGATTGCGGCACAAAGGCCAACTTCGCCCGTAACTCATGAAGCGAGATAGTCCGAATATCCTGCCCATCAATCAGAATTCGACCTTCATCGGGGTCTGTAACGCGAGCCAGCAAGTTCACCAAGAGGCTCTTTCCACAACCAGTTGGCCCCACCAAAGCAACAGTCTGTCCACCGGGAATAGTAAGGTCAATATCACGAAGTAACCATTTATCACCTTCGCGAACACCAATGCCTTCAAAGCGAATTTCCCCATAGGGGGTATCGACAACTGCATTCCCAGCCGAGTCCTTGATATGTGGCGATTGCAAGAGCAGTGTAAGCCGGGTTAATGCCCCCCTCGTCTGCTGATATCGCTGGTAGATCGTCCCTAGTTGAAGCAGTACTGTGGCAATCATTGCGAGGTATATGAGGAACTGGACAAAATCACCCAGCGTGAGCGTTCCCTGTACAGTGAACACGCCACCCACAACCACGACCACGCCAGCCGTAAGCTCACTTATCATGTTAGGGAGCATCCCGACCGGTTCATTGCGACGCTTGAAATACAACCAACGTCGCCGATACTCCGCATTTTCGCGAGCAAACGTGCGTGCGACACCAGCTTCTTGTGCGTATGTCTTGATGGTCTGAATTCCACTGAACGCATCTTGTACCAGGGTTGAAAGTGTACCCGCCTGCTCCTGGACACGCTCAAAAACAGGAGAGAGAGCAAGACCTGCCCAGACCTGAAGCCCAGTAGAGATGAAAAGGACAATAAAGACGACCAGGGTCAAGGACGGACTAACAGTGCTCAATAAAGTCAGTGCAACGATCAGCGTAACCAACGCGCTGCTAAAACGCGTAAAGCCAATCGTCAACAGTCGCCAGATCATATCGAGGTCGATATACATCCGGGAGATCAAATCGCCAGTTGCGTTACTTCGAAAAAAGGCCTGATCCAATAACAACAGGTTATCAAACAGGTCACGGCGAATATCAAAGCTGGCGTAATACGCGACCTGACCGCTGTAGTGGCGCTGACCGAAGAAAGCGATCACGGCGACGATGGCCGCGCCAATCATCATCACTCCATAGCCAATTAAATCCTCAAGGATCACCCCCTGCGCCAAACGATCTATGATGAGTGCGACCAGATAAGGTTCGGATGCCGCAGCTAATCCGCCAATGGCACCATATGCAAGCGACAAAATGGCCGCCCGACGGTAGCGCATAACATATCCATACAACCAGCGCATATCGGCCACTGGCTGTGTAGGCACGTCTGATTCAGTTGAAGTACGCATGGATCAATCCAGTCAGGCCATCATTCCCATTAAACTAGAGGGATTTCGCGGCCTTCTTGAGCAGAGGTATAGAGTGCCTCCAGGATGCTCACAGCCGCCAGACCATGATCCCCGGTCGTACCCGTTGCCTCGCCATATCGCAGGCTCCGCATCAAGTCAACAATCAGTCCTTCATGACCTTGTGGCCCATTAAAGCGTACCCCAGGAGTCACGGTGACAGGTTCATCCTGGATTTCAGTGTAAAGTCGCAATGTGTCCACACTACCGTAGTGATTAACCCGCAGAACAGCGGTACCCTTGGAGCCTTGGAGTTCTACACCAAAACCATCTTCAGCCGGGTGCGTATGTTCAGCCCAGGTCGCTTCAAGAACCATGGTTGCCCCGGTCTCCAAGCGGATGAACCCAATACCACCGTCCTCTACATCAAAACCGCCTTCAATGACATCTCCTGGATGACGACCCCATGTTTTTTTGCTTTGCGGGCCGAAGACGGCGCGCGTACTGCCACTTACCGTCAGCGGACGCGGAAAATTCATCATCCACAAGCCCAGATCAAGAACATGTACGCCCAAATCAATCAATGACCCACCCCCAGAAGCTGCTTTGCTGCCAAAGACACCCCAACCGGGAATACCCGTTTCGCGCCTCCACGTCAGGCTGGCATGATAGATGTCACCTAACATCCCGTTTTGGACTACACGGCGCATCCACTGGCTGTCTGAGCGATAACGATAGTTGTAGGCTACCATCAAGCGGACGCTATTGCGCTCCGCAGCCGCAATCATCTGTTGGGCTTCCGCCACGGTCTGGGCCATCGGCTTCTCACAAACTACGTGAATTCCAGCTTCGAGCGCCGCAATAGATACGGCGGCATGAAGGGCATTGGGCAGGCAGATGCTGACTACATCCAGATCAGCCTCAACAAACATCTGGGCATAATCGCTATATCGGTTTTCAACCCGCCAGGCATCGCCAGATTCGTTGAGACGTGTCACGTTCATATCACAGATAGCCACGAGTTCGGCATCCAAACTACTCATATAGCCTTTTGCATGCGACTTCCCGACGCCAAGCCCAACGATCCCGGCACGCAGCTTACGATCAACCATGAGAATGCACTCCAGAATGCCGATTCAGAGAACCTACCGAATACCTTGAAGAGGTTTTCATTATACATAGCCGCTGATAGGCCGACTGAGTCCAATCCGAATGACACAATCATTCAATACATTGCACTATATGCAACAATACCTGACATTGGGAGTGGCTTCAGTTGGCTGCGTTGCGTATAGCTCTGCGTAGGCGATATACTGCCAATAAGCTGTTTACCGACCCCTAAAGGCGTATAGCCAATGCATTACACTTCAGAGAGTTTACTCGTTCGACCACGTTCAATAGAGGAAAATGGCCTCATCACTGAAGTATCGCCTGCTACAGCACGGTGGGAACACTTGTCGATGACAGTGCGGCGGCTAAAGTTAGGCGACCGATGGGCAGGCTCCACCGCTGATGAAGAACTGGTTCATGTCCTGCTTCAAGGACGTTGTTCAGTTCGGACAAACACAGATCAATACGAAAACATCGGTCGGCGCACATCAGTTTTTGGTGGAAAACCATTTGCACTTTACCTCTCGCGCAATACCTCTTTTGAAATCGTCGCCCTGACTGATGACCTGGATATCGCTACTTGCCGCGTGGCAGCAACAGAAGATCATCCCGCACGTCTGGTCATACCCGAACACTGTCGAGAAGAATTGCGCGGAGGTGGCAATGCTTCTCGGCAAATCATCAGCATTCTTCCTCCTGGTTTTGATTGTCAGCGGATTGTTGCAGTAGAGGTCTATGCCCCGGGTGGCAATTGGTCAAGCTATCCACCCCACAAACACGATGTACATCACGTCGATAAAGATGGCAATCTGCTCGAAGCAGACCTTGAGGAAACATACTTTTATCGCTTCGACAAGCCGGGCGGTTATGCATACCAACGAGTCTACACTGAGGATGGCTCAATAGATGGCCTGGTACGCGCTCAGGAAAACGATGTCGTGATGGTGCCAGCGGGCTATCATCCAGTGGTCACAGCCCATGGTTACACCAGCTATTATCTGAACTTTCTAGCGGGGTCGGCTCAATCACTCGCCAATAGTGACGATCCAGCTTTCGCTTGGATCAAGCAGGATTGGCCTCCGGTTGACCCACGTTTGCCAATTGTGAAAGGATAACCCGTGAAACTCAAATGGTTAGGACATGCAGCGTTTCTGATCACCTCTGAAGCGGGATTACGCCTCATCACGGACCCTTACACTCCAGAGAAAGCTGGCTATCAGCCGATCACCGACATAGCCGATATCGTCATCATTTCATCAGATAACGATAGCTTTCATTGCCGGGCAGATCTCATCCCTGGTCAGCCAACGGTGCTCAATGCGCTCACACTTGCCCAGACGGATAAGCAGCGGGTGATCCATGGAGTCCCCATCCGTGCGATTGAAGCGATGGAAGCCCTCAACCACAAATTCCACGACCCGGATCAGAATGGCATGTACCGATTTGAGATCGACGGGTTACACATAGGTCATTTGGGAGATATGGGAAATCGGTTGAACGCGGAGCAAACAGCATTCTTCCAGGGTGTGGATGTGCTGCTGGCGCTTGCCGGGGGTCATCCAACACTTGAACTCGATGACCTCAAGATACTCATTGATACCATCAAGCCCAAGATCGTGATACCCATGCACTTCCGTACCCTGCGCTACAAACCGCGCAATACATTCTGGATCGAATCGTTCCTCAGTTATTTTGATGATGAGCTAATCCATTTTGTCTGTGATTATGAAGTGGAGTTGACTACGTACAGACTGCCCACATCAACCCAGATCATGGTGTTAACTCATTCCCAGTAGATTTTCGTGAGGATAGGGCGATGAATACAGTTCGTTTGACAATGGCACAAGCACTCATCAAATTCTTGCAGGCACAGCAAGTTGAGCGAGATGGGCAGATCAATTCATTTTTTGCCGGATGTTGGGGCATCTTTGGGCATGGCAATGTAGCCGGCATCGGTCAAGCACTTCAGCAATATGCTTCCACGTTCAAGTATCATCAGGCGCGTAATGAACAAGCGATGGTGCATACCGCTGCGGCCTACGCACGAGCCAAAAATCGGCTGAGCACCTTTGCCTGTACGAGTTCGATTGGGCCAGGTGCAACCAATATGATTACCGGCGCAGCCGCAGCAACCATCAATCGAATACCAGTACTCCTGCTGCCAGGCGATATTTTCGCAGAACGTGTTCAGGCCCCAGTACTGCAACAACTAGAGTTTAACGGGTCGCAGGATGTCTCGGTGAATGATTGTTTCAAACCAGTCTCCCGTTACTGGGATCGCATCAATCGCCCAGAGCAGATCATTCCCTCACTGATGGAAGCAATGCGGGTATTGACCTCCCCGGCAGAAACCGGTGCGGTCACACTCGCACTGCCACAAGATGTGCAAACTGAGGCGTTCAACTATCCAACCGCCTTTCTTGAAGAACGGGTCTGGCATATTCCCCGCAATAGGCCAGATCAAACCCGGCTCTCGCAGGCCGCTGAATGGATTAGAAGTAGCAAGCGCCCACTGATCGTCGCTGGTGGCGGGGTCATCTACAGCAGTGCAACGGCTGCCCTGACGAAGTTCATTGAACAGACAGGTATTCCGGTTGGCGAAACTATGGCGGGGAAAGGCTCATTACCCTATAACCACGGTCTAAATCTCGGTGCCATTGGGGTGACCGGCACCGAGGGTGCCAACATGATGGCTCGCGAAGCCGATCTAATCATCGGCATCGGTACGCGCTATAGCGATTTTACTACCGCGTCCAAAAGCGCCTTCCAAGACCCGGACGTGCGTTTCATAAACATCAATGTGACCGATTTTGATGCCCACAAAATGAATGCATTACCACTGGTCGGCGATGCCAGGGCAACGCTGGAGGAATTGACCAGTCTCCTGGAGGGTTTCCGCACAAGCCCGGCATATACAACCCGATCAGAGCAATACAACCGGGACTGGGATGCGGAAGTTAGCCGCATCTACAATCTCGAACATGGCCCACTGCTCAGTCAGGGGGAGGTCATCGGCGCAGTCAACACGATTTCGCGGGCTGAAGATACAATGGTCTGCGCTGCCGGGAGCTTGCCAGGTGACCTGCATAAACTGTGGCGAACCCGTAACCCAAAGGGTTATCACCTTGAATACGGATACTCCACCATGGGTTATGAGATCGCGGGTGGATTAGGCATTAAACTGGCAACCCCCGATCATGATGTCTATGTCATGGTTGGTGATGCATCTTACTTGATGATGCACACCGAAATCGTGACTGCTGTACAAGAAGGTATCAAGCTGATTATTGTCATCATTGACAATCATGGCTATGCCAGCATTGGTGGGCTGTCGAAATCAGTCGGCAGTGATGGCTTCGGAACCAAGTATCGCTATCGTACACAGTCAGGGCATCTGGATGGGGAAACCCTACCCATTGACTTTGCAGCCAATGCCGCCAGCCTCGGTGCTGAGGTCATCCGAGCAAATAACCGCGACGAACTGGCCGATGCATTGTTGAAGGCACAACGATCTACTGCGACCACTTGCATCGTGGTTGAGACAGACCGCCGTCAGCGGGTACCTGGCTATGAGTCCTGGTGGGATGTAGCGGTAGCAGAAATCTCCGACTCAGAGGCCGTCAAAGAGGCTCGCAACCGCTTTGAACAGGCGAAGCAGAAGCAACATTACCCACTCTAAGGATGTACTCTGACATGAATACCATCAATATTGGCATCATCGGTGCGGGGCGCATCGGCAAAGTCCATGCCGAAAACCTGGTCATGCGGGTGCCAGGGGCCAACGTCATTGCCGTCGCCGATGTGAACCTCCCTGCCGCGCAGGAACTCGGCGCAAAGCTGCAAATCTCAGCGGCCATGGAGGATTACCGCCTTATCCTTTCCAATCCTGATGTGCAGGCGGTTGTCATTTGCTCGGCCACCAACACCCATTCACAGATCATTATGGAAGCTGCTCAGGCTGGCAAACACATCTTTTGTGAGAAGCCAATTGATTTCGATCTGAGCCGCATTGATTCCGCGCTGACAGCCGTTGAACAAGCCAATGTAAAGCTTCAAATTGGATTTAATCGCCGATTTGACCCTAACTTTGCTCGTGTGCGAGAGGCTATCGTCAACGGTGAGATCGGTGCGCCACACCTGATGCACATCATTAGCCGCGATCCAGCTCCCCCACCAATCAGCTATGTGAAAGTTTCAGGCGGGTTGTTTCTGGACATGGCCATTCATGATTTCGATATGGCCCGATTCCTGATTGGGGACGAAGTTGACGAAATATATACGGTCGCCGGGGTCAAGGTTGATCCAGCCATTGGGGAAGCTGGCGATATTGATACAGCCTTCACCGTACTGAAATTCCGCAATGGGGTGACTGGGACGATTGATAACAGTCGTAAAGCGGTCTATGGATACGATCAGCGCGTGGAAGTGTTCGGCAGCGGTGGAGCCATCCAGACCGAGAATGAGTACCCCAATACTGCGACGATCAGCACCGGTCAACACATTCGGCGGGATTTACCGCTCAACTTCTTTATGGAGCGGTATACCCGCAGCTTCGTCAATGAGATGAACGCCTTCATTGATGCGGTCATCCACGACAAACCGACTCCCGTAACCGGGCATGATGGCCGGGTTCCAGTGGTGATGGGCATCGCTGCAAAGAAGTCGTATCTTGAAGGACGCCCGGTCAAACTAAGTGAGATTGGATAATCAAAGCCGGAGCACAGCTCGATTATGTCAGTGCGAGATTGTTCGACTTAGTGAAATTCATTGTGGGCGCACTAGGTGCGCCCACAATGATTACAATCCAGAGGTGCGAGCGTCCTGCTCCGTCCAGCCGCGATCTTCCTGCTGCGCCAGTAAATCGTGGGCAGGCTTTTCAACCATTGCGTAGAACCAGAGGGAAACTACCGCAATCAGGACAAAGCCGACCGCGACCAGAATTATACCGATGATCCCGCTACCGCGTGCGATAGCGGCAATGCCCCCCGGCAGTGTGCCAACGACGCCGATTGCGCCGAGGTAATGCAGCACATGCGCGGCAACCCCACCGCGCACCTGATCGGCCCGGTGGGAAACCAGCGCCACATACGCCGCTAGAAAAATGCTAATGACCAGCGAGATGAGAAAAGCTTCCCCCACCCGCGTCAGATTTTCAGCGTCCAATGCCAACCCCTAAAACAGTGAATAGATGAAAGGAGCCGTGACCGGGTTACTTTGCAGGATAATGAAGACCGCAAAGACAATCAGCAGCAGGATCATCGGGATCATCCAGTAGAGCTTACGTTTCCAGAGGAAGCTCAGAAGTTCTCCCAAAATGCCCATGCGGGCCATCATATCGCGCATCACTCACTCCTCTAGTTGGGCTTCCGCACCACAAACGAATTCAGCACCAGCATATCAATGTCACTGTTCATGAACGTGTTCCACGCATTTTGCGGCGTGGTCACAATCGGTTCACCGCGCAGGTTGAAAGAGGTGTTCAGCACCACCGGCACTCCGGTCAACTGCCCAAAACGTTCAATCACGCCGTAATAACGCGGATTCGTCTCGCGCTCGATGGTTTGCAGACGGCCCGTCCCCTGATGGCAGACGGCCTGCAACTGATCCTGCTTTTCCGGCTTGATCGGCGCAACCATCAGCATATAGCGCGGAGCTTCATGCTCCTCAACGCCGGGGTAATCGAAGTATTCAGCAGCACGGTCGCGCAGAATGACTGGCGCAAACGGGCGGAAAGGCTCGCGGAATTTGATCTTGGTGTTAACGACTTCTTTCATCTCGTCACGGCGGGGATCAGCCAGGATGCTGCGATTACCCAGCGCGCGCGGCCCCCACTCGAAACGTCCCTGGAAGAAGCCGATGACCTTTTTCTGGGTCAGGCTCTCCGCGAGCGTATCCAGCATTTTGTCTTCATTGTCTGCATAAGATTCGATGCTGACGTCCTTCGACTTGAGGAATTCATGGCATTCGGCATCACTGTAGCCCTGCCCCCAGTAGGCGTGCGGCATGATCCACTTGCGCGGCTTGCCCAGCACCATATAGTAGGCCCACAATGCCGCACCCAGCGCGCCACCATCATCCCCGGCTGCCGGTTGGATATAGATTTCCTCAAAGGGCGTCTCATTCAGGATGCGGTAGTTGGCTTTGGTATTGAGTGCTACACCCCCTGCCATGACCAGCTTCTTCAGGCCGGTCTTCTGGTGCAGCGCCTTCGCCATGTCGATCAAGGCTTCTTCAGTCACCAGTTGAATGCTGGCGGCCACATCCGCGTAGTATTGGTTCTGATCCATCGCGGCTTTTTCCATCGACCGCTCGGGGTTCGTCCGCATCGTGAAGAACTCGGCCTCTGGAGGGCGGGCAGGGCCAAAAAGCTCTACGAACTTCTGATTAAAGGTGTGCTGCGTGGAGTGATGGAAACTGAAGTAATCCATATTCAGCCGGAAGCTGGCATCAGTGGACTCCAACAGGAACAGCTTGCGGACTTTATCCACATAACGCGGCTCCCCGTAAGGAGCCATGCCCATCACTTTGTACTCACCGTTGTTGACGCGGAAGCCCAGCCAGGCAGTGAAAGCCGAGTAAAGCAAACCCAGTGAATGCGGGAACCGCTGTTCACTGAACAATTCGAGTTTGTTCTGCCCCGGCTGACCTTCCCAAACAGCACTGGCGCGGCCCATCGTTGTCGTCGTCCACTCACCGACCCCGTCCACCGTCAGCACGGCGGCTTCCGTGAACGGGCTAGCGAAGAAGGCGCTGGCGGCGTGGCTCATGTGGTGGTCACAGAACATAATCTTCTCGGATCGAACGCCGAGATCAAGCATGATCTTGCTCTTGATCCACAGCTTATCCTTCAGCCATGTCAACATGGCGTCATTCCATACGTCCAACGAATTGGGGAAGGTGTTGATGGCAGTTAGTAAGATGCGCTCGAACTTGACCAACGGTTTTTCGTAGAAGACGATGTAATCGAGGTCTTCGCCGCGAATACCGGCCTGTTTCAGGCAAAACTCAATCGCTTGTTTAGGGAAACTGTTATCATGCTTTTTGCGACTAAAGCGCTCTTCCATCGAAGCGGCGACCAATTCGCCATCCTTCAGCAGCGCCGCAGAGGCGTCATGGTAGTAGCAACCAATTCCGAGAATGTACATACCTTACCCTTGTTGCTTTGCACTATCGAGGTCACTACCGACCGGCTGCCGATCCAACCACATAGGCTTCATGTTGCTACCTTTGATGTGGAGGGGGTCACTAATCAACCGCATCACCACCCCAAAAGGCAGGATGATGATGAAATAGAACAGCGTAGCAATGATGCGTCCGACAATATCGGCCACAATAGATTGCAGAATGTTGAAGCGCTTCCAAAACAGCGCACGAAGGGTCATGTAGATAACTTGCTCCTCAAGCATTAATCATTCAATTCTAATGCAGACCATGCAGTACGTGTAGAGTTCGTCTGAAACCGGGGCGATGAGCTATACTTATATATATCTCACAATGCCCGTCGTGGTCAGCAATTTAGGCGGACGAGTTTTGGCTCGTCCCCACAATATTAAGGATCATTTTCAATGGCACCCTACACCTTACCCGAACTTAGTTCACCGGCTGCAGTTCCCGAAAACGAAGCCATTCTGATCGCCAGCGGCGACCTGCGGCTTTCGGCCAACCAGGTCTGCTGGGCAGCCCAGAAAGACATGGAGAAGCGGATCGTCAAAGCCTTCAAGGATGAAGACATC
>JALHNT010000105.1 GCA_022843385.1 Anaerolineae bacterium
AGAATGGACTTGCAACACTTGCAACGTTTGAGGGAAAACAGTGGCATAAGATTCACGAATTGAAAAAAGAACTGATGCGAATCTGACGAATCTGACGAATCTTGTGAATCAACGCCGTGACATCGCCCAAACAGAAACAGGTCGCGATAATACTGGCGCATCGCTCCCGTCGTTCCGCCACCGCAAACACCGATCCGCCGCCGGCGACATCTTGGTCGGAATAACCTTAATCGTCAGGTGGCTGCGCCATCACTCGCCCGGTCAGGTATCCAAAGACAGTTGCACCTGCAACCAGGCCAAGCGGTAGCCCTTGAACGATTGGGATGCTTGTCATCAGACCACAGACCGCTCCGCCGCCCAGGTTTGCGATCACCCAGAGCACTGCCTGTCGTTCATCAGCAATCTGTTGTGCCTGAGCAAGCCCTACGCCTAAGCCCAGAATCAGACCGGCCACCAGCAGTGCCAGCCCCTGGCCGAGGGCTAATAGCACCAGGAACAACAGCCCAGCCACCAATGTTCCTAGTGTTGTTCCGATCACGGTTGCGATAATCCAGGTACGATCCAGTTGCTGACCTGGTCTGCGTGCCCAGCTCTGTGCTGCCCCAAGCACTATACCAGTGACGATTCCCGAAGCAGCAAAACAGATTGGATTCCACAGACCCAGAAACAGCCCCAGCGTCCATCCTGCGATGCAGGCCACTGTCCATCGCGAGATAAAATGGGCATTAAAATGGGTGCGAATGTTATTCATACCTGTGGATTGTAGCCGCGAAAAATGAGAGTGGATAGCATCTACTCCCCAGAAAGTAATTGGGTCGTGAACAAGGATGAATCGAGGGCGTTCATCTCACTTTGGCTTATGAGGTGGCGACCACAGTTATACCCGATTCAGGCAAACAATTGGCGCGCCCGGTCGGTTGCCCACTGACAGACTTCCCACAGATCGGCAACTGGGGCATTGGTGTAGGGCAGGGTATGCAGATAAGCGGGCGGGCCATATTCTGGCGTGAAGGTTAGTGTATCGGATTCAGATGCAATGTGAGCGTCGTAGATAGCGCGCCACTGAGACTCATGCCATTCCAGTTGAGTGGCATATTCGGGCGCTGCAGGGTGGGGAACCTGCGGGCCTTCTTCATAACCGACTCGCCCATGAATATGACCCGCACGGGCATTTGCCAGTTGCAGCACATCGGCCTGATCGAGGGGCAGCCGTTCACAGACGTTGACCCAATGGCTGTAGTCAGCTGTGATGCGGACTTCAGGGAAGCGCTTCAGATAGATAGCTGTTGTCCAGGGCGCATAGAACACCTTCCCCCGATGGGTCTCATGAAGAACCGGGATCGGTAGGCGCATTGTTATTGTGAGGACCGCTTCGAGAAAAGTCGATCCTTCATCAAGCGTCATCGAATCGCGCCCTGACTGAAGGTTGATCTTGACCGGATCGAAGGCCTGCAACCGATCCAGTACCGGCTGAATCGAGGCAATGTCCGGCATCATGGCGGCTGCGATCACCTTCAAGGAAGTCTGCTCGATGAGTCGGCGGAATTCATCGCCATCGGCTATCTGGAACTCCGGCCAAACCTCAACACCGTCATAGCCCGCCGCAGCGACTTGCTCGATTTGAGAGGCGAGTGAACCGGTCATCCCCCACAGTGCTTTGTAGATTTCAACTTTCATGTCACCAACTGGACTTCCTGCAAACACCAGGCGTACTGGCTGCCCGGCGGGTTTGGTTCCCACTTCGTGCCATATTCGCCTCCTGGCAGGTTGGTGAAGTTGGCCGAATAGCTTAACCACAAGGTCTTGCCATCGCCGCTGATGAAGCGTGATGGGATGTTGACGAAGTAGGCCTGGGTGCCGAAGTTCTCCATAAAGCTGACGAGTTTCCACGGGCCAGTGATGTGATCGGACTCCAGGATGTAGGTGTTCATCGGGCTGACGGTGTTGCGCCCATCGGTGACGCACAGGAGGAACTTCTTCAAGGGCGCATTATAGGTCATCGTGGCATGGCCGGTGCGTCCATTCCACTCGACCAGTGGGCGAATGGCGTTGAAATCCCGCGCCCAGATCGCTGACCCATTCGCATCATGCCCGGCGAAGAATTCATACTGCGATGGATCGTTCATCGCATCAGACGAAGGTGTCACCCGAATCATATAGACCTGATCCCCCTGAATCCAGGCCAGCAGGCTGTCGGGCCGGGTCGCGCCATGCCCTACTAGATAGGCTTTACCATCGGGAGAGTGTTGAAGGTTCTTGCCAAAATCGACGAAGTGGGGCGCACCGATCTTGACCTTGCTTCCATTTTTGCCTGATTCGCCGAAGATTGGGTTATCCGGCGTATGAGGGCATTCCTGCCACGTCTGCCCCATGTCCCGGCTGATGCGGAAGCCGACGAATGGCCCCAGGATGTCCCAGTTCAGCCCGGTATAACTTTCGTCCAGACAATACGTGCCGTAGTACCAGACACCATCGTGGATCAGGCTGCCACAGGGGTAACGACCCTCATAAGGCGCTGGCGAGGCAAACTGTAGCCCCAGATTCTCTAACCGTAGGTTCAGAGGATCATCGCCGTAGACGCGCGCCTGACCGGTGGCAGAGCGCCCACCCCGATCCTTATTGGCGGCGTTGCGCGAGTCAGATGAACACTCCATCTCTTGAACGGCGAAGCCTTCCGAAACCGGATGGCTGAAATTCCCATCCGTCCACGGTGTGACCATCGTATCATCTTCTGCCCAGGACGGATACCAGGTATCAGCGCCGGTGTATTCCCGGTGTCGTCCGGTGAATGCCAGTCCGCGAAAATCGCTGGAGGGAGGATAGGGACAATCGTCAGGCGGTGTCGAAGGCCAAAGGGTACTCATGATCTTATGCCCACCACGCTTTGCCCGCTTTTTCCTGAATGATGATGTTCTTCAGGAAATTGGCCGCCTTCTCGAATCCCTCGGTCTGCACCATCAGACCATCTTCATGCTCAATCGACAGCGCTCCCTGATAGCCAACCAGTTGCAGGTTGCTCACCATCGCCCGCCACACATCCTCACCATGGCCGTAGCCGACGGTGCGGAAAATCCAGCTCCGCTGACTGAACTGGTCATACGGCTTGGTATCCAGCACACCATTCAGCGTGGCGTTGATCGGGTCAATGACCGTGTCTTTGGCATGAAAGTGAAAGATGGCATCACCCAGCGCCCGGATGGCATGAACCGGATCGACTCCCTGCCAGAACAGATGGCTGGGATCAAAGTTTGCCCCCAATGACTTGCTGCCGACTGCTTCGCGCAGCGCCAGCACATGCTCTACCGCATATACGCAAAAGCCAGGGTGCATCTCAATCGCGACCTTCACCCCATGATCTTCAGCGAACTTCATCGTCTCTTTCCAGTAGGGGATCATGACTTCCTCCCACTGGTACTTCACGGTCGAACTGAAATCGGGCGGCCAGGGGCAGGTCACCCAATTGGGAGTCTTATCGCCCGCTGCGCCACCAGGGCAACCAGAGAAGGTGACAAATGTATCCACCCCTAATTTGGAAGCCATCTGAATGCCCTTGCGGACGGCAGCGCGATGGGCTTCGCCGATGGTCGGATCCGGATGAAGGGGATTGGCATGGGCGCTCAAGGCGCTGATCGTTAGCCCGCGACTTTCGACCGCCTGCTTCAACCGGGCTGTAGCTGCCGGGTCATTGAGCAACTGATCCGGTTTACAATGGGCATCGCCCACATACCCACCACAGCCAATCTCAACGGCTTGCACGCCAACCGACGCAATGTAGTCGAGCGCCTTCTCGAATTCCATCGAGCTGAACATGACCGCGAATACACCAAGTTTCATTAGCTTTGTATCCTCACACTATGGGTTACACGCTGGACTGAACCACAGTCCCGGTCTCAAAGGATTTCACGACATCAAATACAATGCCCAGCGACTTGATGTTATCCTGGCAAGTGGTCGCCGGGGCTTTGCCCTGGGTGACGGCTTCAACAAACTCGTGCAGCAGGTAAGCCTGTGCCATGCGTTCCATCGGAGCCAGTGCGATTTGTTCAATGGGGTCATGAAGACTCTGGCGGTAGCCGGTTCCACTCTCGTATCCGGTTACCCGCTGAACATAAACCTGATCCTCGCGTAATGTCACGACACCTTTGGCACATTCGAAGCGCCAATGCGCGTTCCAGGGCGTTTCCTGACCCTGTGCACACCATGACCCGTTATAGGCAACGGTCACTCCATTGGCAAAAGCCAGTGAGACTGAGGCCGATGCATCACCGCTATACCAGCTCCAGGGTGGGTTCCAACTACGCCCATACACGGAAATCGGGTCACTTTCCAGGAAATAACGCATCAGATCAAAGTGATGGATCGACATGTCGATAATCAGCGGATAAGGCATTTCCTCGCGGAAGCCGCCGAAATGCGGCCCCTTGAAGAATTCCACTGTGACACTGCTGATGGTGCCTAGATGACCGGATTTCAGCACTTGCTTCAGGGTATAGAGGGGTTGATGGTAGCGATAATTCTGCGTAATCATGTGCAGGACGCCCGTCTCGTTGGCCTTTTGCACGATGGCCTGGGCATCTTCCAGCGTTCCTGCCAGCGGCTTCTCGGAAAGCACCGGCACCCCGGCTTCCAGCGCGATGAACGAGATTTCCTTGTGGAATTGGGGCGGCGTCACGTTGATGACGCCATCTGCCTGAACCGCTTTCAGCGCCTCCGGCAGCGACTTGAAAATCAGGCTGCGATCCAGTCCATACTTTTTTGCCTGTTCATCGGCTATCGCATCGCTGACTTCGACAAAGCCGGAGAACTCGACTTCGCCACCCGAACTCTGGACAGTGTTAATCCAGGCATTGCCCATGCCGCCGATGCCAACCTGTATGACCTTTACCATGATGATGTCCTTGCTTCAACGCTTAATCATAAATCCGCCATCGACGAAGACCGATGACCCTGTGGTGAACGAGGCTTCATCCGAAAGGAGAAAAGCGACAGCTTTGGCTACTTCCTCTGGACGTGCCATCCGGTTCATGGCGTGAAGTCCGTTGGCGTAACGCCGCAGCCCCGCGGGGTCCGGTGATTTGTCGATATAGCCATCCGTGAACGGGGTATCCACCCAACCGGGACAAACGGCGTTCGCTCGTATGTTGTGCGGGGCTAATTCCTGAGCAATCGAGTAAGTCATGCTCAATACCGCGCCTTTGGTCGTGACATAAGGCGCTGAGTCCATCGAGCCGATAAAGGCCGATACCGAACACATATTGACAATTGCGCCACCGCCGGCCTGTTTCATATGGGGGACGCAGTGCTTGATCGCCAGGAAAACGCCGCGCACATTGACGGCCATCATTTTGTCCCAGGTTTCCACCGAAAGCGTGTCAATCGCCCCGTTCAGGTTGATGGCTGCCACGGTCACCAGCAGCGTGGGGGGGCCGAGCTGGGCAACAGTGCCGTCTACAGCCTGGCTGATCTCCGCTTCATCCTGTACATCGGCGGCGAAGAAGTGCGCCCGTCCACCTTGTTGCTTGATGTCGTCTGCCAGCGCGGCCCCTTTGTCCCCCAGATCGAGCAACGCGACTGCGGCTCCATTGCTCGCCAGCAGCCGGGCTGTGGCAGAGCCAATGGCCCCACCTGCGCCGGTAATGACCGCTACCTTTCCTGTGAAGTCTGCCATAACCGCCTTCTATCGATGTCGTTTGCCAGCGAAACGATGGCCGATCAGGGATAGGATGATGATGAGACCATAAAAGAACTGTGTAAAGTAGCCAGTCAGCCCATTGGCGATCACGCCGGTTTCGATGAACGAAACGATGGCCGCGCCAATAGCACCACCGACAACCGTACCCACGCCACCCCAGCTCGGCGTACCACCGACAAAGACCGATGCCAGGACCGGAAGCAGAAAGCCTTCACCGGTTGAGGGCCACCAGACGGTATTGATCAGTGTTGAAGTCACGCCAGCCAGCGCAGCGCCTATTCCTACATAGATAAACACCGAAACGCGCGTCCGCCGGACATTGATGCCCATTTCGGTTGCGCTCTCTGGATTATCACCCACGCATTGGACATGCGAGCCGAAACGATGGAAGTTGAAGACCAGCCAGCCGATCAGGACAAAGCCGATGGCGACAAACATCTGTGTCGGAATATCCCCCAGTCTTCCTGCCATAATCAACTGAATGGGTTCGCCACGGAGTTCTGGCATGGCGATTGACTTGCCTTGCACGATCATATTGATGAGACCGCGCAGGAGAAAATTCATGCCCAGTGTCGCTACTAACGATGACAGATTGCCATAGACCACCAGCAATCCATTGAATGTCCCGAGTAGCATGCCAACGATTAACGCCAGCCCCAGTCCTAACCAGGGCGAAAGCCCAGCCTGCACTGTCGCTGCAAAAGCCAATGACGACAATCCGGCAACCGCTGGGAAAGCCAGATCAATCTCGCCAGATGTGACCACGAACACCAGCGGCACGGCTATCATCATGAGCAGCGGCAGTGACACCATAACAGACGTATAGATGCGGGATTGAAGGAAAACCTCGGGGTTAGGGATGGTGAACAGCATCACCATGATGATAAAAAAGCCGGTTGACGACAACGCGCGCCGGTTGTTGTACATCCACTTCACCAGCGGTGAACGCTCACTGCGTCCACGCCGGGTGTCTACCGTCGTCCCTACATTAGCTGCCATGTCCGATGAACCTCCTGATGGCTGATCTTGTGTGCGGGATAGGTGCTTATTCTGCCGCGTGTCCGGTACGGGCAATCGAACGCATATCGTCAATCAGTCGATCTGCCGAACCGATCTCAGCTTTCGTCGCCTCTACTACAATGCGACCACGATCCACAATCACAAAGCGGTCAGCAATATCGTAAACATGGTGAATGTTGTGATCGATGAAAACAATTGAGCAGCCTTTTTGCCGGACATTTTCAACAAAACGAAATACCTTTTGCGTTTCAGTCAGGGATAGAGCAGTGGTCGGCTCATCCAGAATAATGAGTTCGGCATCGAAGTACAGGGCGCGCGCAATGGCTACCCCTTGACGTTCCCCACCAGAAAGGGTGGCGACGACGGAGTCTGGATCGAAGACTTTCGAGGTGAAGCCGATCTCACGCATGAGGCGATTCGCTTCTTCATGCTGTTTCTTGGTATTGATCCAACCGAAGCGGTTCTGGATTTCGCGCCCCATGAAAATGTTGCGGACAATCGTTTGTTGGACAGCCAGTGCACGATCCTGATAAACCGTTTCAATACCGGATGAGCGCGCACGTGCTGAGTCCCATTGCGTGACTTTCTCGCCCCGGATAAAGATTTCGCCGGAACTGGGAGCGTGGACACCGGAGAGCAGCTTGATCAGGGTTGATTTGCCGGCACCGTTATCCCCAATCAGCCCAACGACTTCGCCGCTAAAGACTTTGAAGGTGATGTCATCAACTGCGTTGACGTTACCATAGGCTTTGGTGACATGCCGCAGTTCGACAATCGGCGTTTGCTGGTTCAAGGCTAATGCTCCATGAATGGACAAAACGGGGGTATTCGGCTGAACACCCCCTGCTGACGAACGGATGGAAAGGATTAGCGAAGCCCGGCAATCGCCAGTTCAGCGACCTGTTCGAAGTTGCTGGTATCAATGAAGCCAGCACCCGTGTCAACGTTCAGGGCGCCCAGACCAAACTTCACCTGTTGGCACAGGCTCAGCACCGGCATATAGCCTTGCAGCCAGGGCTGCTGGTCGGAGGTCAACTGCACCCAACCGTCGCGGAAGTTCTGAATAATCAGTTCGCTGGTGTCAAACCCGATGGCGATCACCTCACCTGGATTCTTGCCAGCCGCTTGCAGGAAGGCCGGCGTGTTGCCCAGCAACTGACCGCCAGAGAAAACGATCAAAGCAGTATCGGGGTTGTTGAGCAGGGCAGCCGAGATGGCCGGAATGCCGAGGTTCGGGTCAGCGGCCCAATCCGGCGGGCTGTCCACCATCACCACGTTAAAACCCGCTTCTTCAAAGGCGGCAGCCGTCCCCAGCTCACGCTGAGCGCGGTTAGCATCGGTGACATTCGCCAGCACCAGGATGGTCGCTCCCGGCGCAAGGTCAAACTGGCGAATGGCTTCTTCGCCCAGTGCACGCCCCTGAGGCCCCAATTGTGCACCGACATAACCACCACCATAGGCGGCGCGCACCAGCGGCACATCAACATTCTGGTACATCATCTTGATGCCAGCGGCAGCCGCATCTGCTGCCAGCGGCATAATCGCATCGTCACCGGGATGCCCCATCATGGCGATGCCGTCCGGTTGGGTAGCAATCGCTTCACGCAGCTGTTGCACCATCGTTGGCGAATCCCAACCGCTAAAAACATACTCGACATTCGCGCCGGTATCGCGGGCAGCCGCCAGGGCACCGCGATAGACGATGGTTGCAAAGGCATCGCCCTCGGTTCCACCGGCGAAGAAACGAATGTTCACGCCACTGCACCATTGCGGCCCGTCCAGTTCGTCCTGTGCGGTGACCGACATCAGGCTGACGAACAGGGCGATGATCAGAAATAGTCCAATCAGATGTTGTCTCTTGACGCGCATTTTTCCTCCAAGTTGATCATTGTGTATTTTCGGAAAGAAGCTGGCTATTCTTTTGTGTGATTGGTGGTCGGGATGCTGTCCTTTCTCTATTCATCTTCTTACTCATTGATCCCGACTCGCGCTGCTTGACGGCAACAGTCGGAGGTCAATCCAAATATTCTTGAGAAACAGAAGCAGCAACAGGGTTATAAACATCATCGGTAGCGCTACCGAGAGCATAACAAAGTAATCAAGTGTCGGCAAATTCTAGATCCCGCTCACGATAGTAGCACCTGCGATAACTTCTGGCGATGTCTGAAAATGAGTGATTTGTATCTGGAATTCGTCTAGCGCCGCTCCCAGGAACGACTTCGAATCTCGCGCGGCGACAATCCGGTCTGTTGGCGAACGCGGCGTGAGAAATGATAGCTGGTCTGAAAGCCGCAGCGTTCGGCAATAACCCCCACCGGAAGTCCTGTTCGTTCCAGTAGCTCGATGCCGGATTGAACGCGCTGTTGCCATAGATAAGCCATGGGGGTCAGGCTCAACTCGGCCTGGAAGATGCGGATAAGGTGGGCTGGGCTGATGGAAGCGGCTTCGGCGATCTGATTAAGCTGAATGGGTTCTGCCAGGTGAGTCTGGATGTAGATTTTGGCGTGGTGTACGCCGGGGTGGGAACGAGGGTGATTCTGATGGCTCAGGTGGGTTTCGCCTTCGGCGACATAACACCAGAGCAGGTGCATCGCCATGGACTTCAGGACTTCAGCATGGTTGACAGGCATCGCATGACGATAACTGAGGGCAAGGCGGTTCAAATCAGTCACGGCAGTGGACAGCGGCAGTGACCAGGGCAGTGGACTCAGGCGTCTGAGGAGCGCTGGCGGAAAGTTGTGAAAGGATATGTGGGCATAGCTGTGCCAGGTCTCGGTGTCGTCGGCGAAGGCAAAGCGCTCTTCATGGCCGGGGAATAGCAGTGAGATACTGTCGGATGATGCATCATGGCGCTTGCCATCAATCCACACGCTCATCTGCCCGGTATGGATGATGACAAGCTGAAGGTTATGCTGTTGTCGTGGCCCCAGGCGCCCACCCGGGGGATAGGTCACATCGCCAAAGCTGACTTCATCCGGCCAGAACATGCGGTATCCTGTAACGCGGCTATCGCAACAGCGAAATCAATTCTAGATACAAGCTCGTCAACTACAGCTATCGCCATGCGGTACAAGCTATTATAGCATCAACACATTGGTGCTATAAGAGCTGAACGCCAAACGAGTGCTGGACCTACCGCTAGACAAACAGATGCTCATTGCCTTTAGTTGATCAAGGAGTAATAAATGGTCGCGGCTGAAATTTTTAACCCAGGACGAACTTACGAAACCTATAAGGTCAGCGTCAAGGAATATCTGACCTTTCGTGAGCAGGGATTCCTGGTGGTGCCGGGGTTGATCCCGCTGGATGACATCGAAGAAATGAACGCGCATGTGGATGGCTTGTTGGGCGGAACCGAGCAGATTCCAACCGTTCCCGCGCCTCCCGCAACCTTGTCGCAAGAGGAACGCCTGAACTATTATCAACGCGCCCATATGCTCCACCGGGTTCTACCGCTTCACGAACGTTTTCTCCTGCATCCTCGCACGCTCGATGTGTTGGAAGCGCTCATCGGCCCGGATGTCCTGGCGCTCCAGAGCATGTTGTTCTTCAAACAGCCGGGGCAGGTCGGGCAGGGATTTCACCAGGACTCGTATTACATCCCCACGCTGCCCGGCACACTCTGCGGGGCGTGGGTCGCGCTGGACCCGGCGACTGAGGAAAATGGCTGCCTATGGATGAGCGTTGGTTCACAGAATGAGCCGATCTATCCTGATAATGACAGCAGCGGCAATCAGAATGGGGATCGCGTACTGGGCGACATCGAACCGATCTCGAATGCCAGCAACCCGGATGTGACCCAGAACACCCTGTCGCGCGTCGCTGGGAAGTATACCGAGGTCAAGGTAGAGGCCCAGCGCGGCGATGTGGTCTTCTTCGGCGGACACGTCATCCACCGTTCGCACACCAATCGTTCCAAGACACAATCGCGCCGGTCATTCGTGGGACATTACTGTAACGCCCGCTCGCTCGTTCCCTGGAATCACGGCTCACCCTACGACGGCGACTCGGCCAATTATCTGCATATCCTGGGGCGTGGAACGACGCATCTTCCCTACGCCCAACCCCGTTTTGGTACACCCTGCGCTGCCAACCGGCCTGATCTGTACGGCCCGCGTGCGCCGCGTGAAAAGGTGATGGGCATGATGCCCAGCGGCAGCGGGTTGATGATCCTCACGGCTCATGCTGAGAAGGATCACGACGACTAATGGAGTGCTGAAAACAAAACGAGAGGATTGGGCGCAATATTGAGGTTTGATCAATTGATTCGGCAATCGCTATAGGATGCGGCAGACGTGCCGTTGCACGTCCCTACACCCATCGATCGTGCGTAGGGACACCCAACGGGGTGTCCGCTGCTACGTAAATCACAATACCGATTTAATTCATCAACGGTCAATATTGCGCCCCTACAGAAGATTATCTCATTTTGACTCCGGCTTTGGCACAGGTTACTGGCCGGGCCAGAGGGCGGCTTCGGTTTTGCCGACCGGCAGTGCCTCCGGGCGCGCGCAGGATGATGCCAGATGCATATGCTGCCCCTGGTCGGATGCCTGATGGATGGCGTGCATGATGTCCAGCACATGATAGGCCATCTCGCCATTGGCGCGGTGAGCTGCGCCCTGGCGCAAGCCATGGGCCATATCGGCGACACCTAAGCCGCGACTGTTCTCGGTGTAGCCATGCGCCGGCGTCACATCGCGCCAGTCCTTCTCATCATAGCGTTTGACGCGCACCGGCCCGCCAAAGGTGTTGGGGTCGGGCAGGCTGAGGCTGCCTTCACTGCCATAGATTTCGATGTTTGGGACGTTGGCCGACCACACATCAAAGCTGGTGACCAACGTGGCGACGGCCCCGGCGGCGAAGTCCAGCACCCCGACCACATGGGTTGGCACTTCAACCGTGATCTTTTTGCCGGCCTGTGGCTGACTGGTGATGGTGCGTTCGGGGAAGCTGATGCGGGTCGAGCCGGTCACCCGCTTGACCGATCCCAGCAGCGAGACCAGCGCCGTCAGATAGTACGGCCCCATATCGAACATCGGGCCGCCGCCGACTTCGTAATAGAACTCCGGCGCGGGATGCCAGCTTTCATGCCCATGACAGACCATGAAGGCCGTCGCGGCGACGGGTCTGCCGATCACGCCATCATCGATCAGCTTGCGACAGGTCTGTAGACCGCCACCGAGAAAGGTATCGGGGGCGCAGCCGATGCGGAGGTTTTTCTCCTGTGCCAGCCGGAGCATGGCCTGAGCGTCATCCGCCGCAATGGTCAGCGGCTTCTCATTATAGACTGATTTTCCAGCTTTGAGCGCCGCCAGACCGATTTCGGCGTGGGCTTTGGGGATGGTCAGGTTGATGATGATCTCGATGGACGGATCCGCCAGCATCTCGTCCACCGTGTAGGCGCGCGGTAACTTGAATTCAGCCGCTTTGGCCTGGGCGCGTTCCGGCACTAGGTCAGCGCAGCCGGCGACCTCCAGAATATCGAAGGTTTTACAATTCTTGAAATAGATACTGCTGATGTTGCCACAGCCGATGACGCCGACTTTGACGGGATTCATATTGATAGACCTCGATGTACAGGATCAGTAACGAAACAGACCGTTGACAGGCCGATGGATTTTGTACCGAGTATAACGCGGTTTGGGCAAATCGATGGCGGGAAGTGGCCTTATTTTTGCTGCAAAACCAACCGGTGGGGTTTGCTGCTGATTTTGCTGATTGAAGCCGCGAACTCACCGTCAAAATGCCACGATCACGAGAAAAAGGCGAAGAATTGAACCACAGAGACACAGAGGACACGGAGAGGAAGCAGAGGTCTTTTCCTTTCAACTTAGCACTCAGCACTTAGCACTTCCGCTCTGCCGCCGGCGGATCCACAGTTGCGGTGGTGGAACGACGGGAGCGATCCGCCAGAATTAACGCGACCTGTTTCGGAAGGGGCGATGTCACGACGTTGATTCACACGATTCGTCAGATTCGTCAGATTCGCATCAGTCGTTTTTTTCAATTCGTGAATCTTGTACCCCTGTTTTCCCTCAAGTGTTGCAAGTGTTGCATCTAGTCAATAGTCATCAGTCAATAGTCGTCAGAAAAAAAGCCCGGATTACTGTGCTGATGAGTTTGCTGATTAGAACCATTAGCCTTTCGCTATCAGCTATTGACTACAGACTGTTGGTGCAACTCTGGTTTTGTGTCGTCGTCGTCGTCGGACAGACAAAGACACAAAGACATAAAAACCAACACAGAGGACACAGAGAACACAGAGCGAAAACCGAGTCTTTCACTTTGAACTTAGCACTCAGCACTTTCAACTCAAAATTCGTCAAATTCGTCAAATTCGTCAAAGTCAAACGTGCATTTTGTGAACATTTCGGTCAGCTTTCAGCTTTCAGCCGTCAGTAAAAGATGAACACAGAGAACACAGAGTAATTCACCGAGCAAAGCCTTTGTCTATCGACTGACGACTGATGACTACCGACTATCGACTTCCTGTCATTAGACTACACCTGATCCCGCCGTTACGGGTGAACTTTTGGTAAACTTTTTGGTACGAGTTAAGGCGAGTTGGCGTTAACCGTTTTGCGGGAGCGCGGAGGTTAAGGTTGTCGGCACGAGGTTAGAGAAGGGTTGGTAAAAATCGAGTCTGAGGGAGCAAGATTCGTACCGATAGTCTAGGGGACGAGAGCAATCAGGAGGTGATGGCTCTCGTCGGGCTGGTGGGGGCTACCAGCGGTTGAAGGCGGGACGATAGGTGGTCAGGGCGCGCATGTACTGGGCGCGTTCAAAGGCGCTGGGTCTTCGGCGTGCATCTGGCTGTGCGCCAACGCTGCTCATCAAGCGTCACCCGATGGCTGGGAAGCCGATTTGTGCTATAGTCGATTCACCTGCCGTCTGATCGGGACGAATCGGAAGGGAAGTTCAGACGATGAATCCTCACTATCCAAAACCACTTGTTGTCATTCTGTTCTTGACGGTTTTTCTCTCTGTATATGGCGTAAGGGCTGACAGGCTCAAACCGGCTCATTCCAATTTACAGGAGACAGAATGTTTGCCTACAACGTCGTTCACTATAGTTAAACGGATTTAGAATTACGCATATTGTTGATTTGCTGATTGATATTGTGAATGATGTCGGGGCAGGTTTTGCTGGCTTTTTTGATTTTCTTC
>JALHNT010000106.1 GCA_022843385.1 Anaerolineae bacterium
ACGCCGCAGGAATACCGGGACGGAATCCGCCGTCGGTGATGAAACATCGACCGGATTCTTCAATGCGGCTCGTCAGGGCTTGCAGTGCGAGATGTTTCGCGCTCGAAGCGATCTGAATATCAAAATAGTCGATACCTGCCTCAAGCGCAGCTTCAGCGACATTGCGGGCGTAGTCGATCGTGCTGGAGGCAACCACGACGATCGAATGTCCCGGAAACGCGCACCGCAGCGACTCTCTGTTGGCACAATCCACCGCTTTGGCAGTCACCCGTCCTACTCCGAACTCCCGATTGAGAGTTTCGGTTGCCTGTTGTGCTTTACCGAGGTTGCGTCCTCCCAAAACAAGCCGAACAGGGGTTTCGCTGAGCAAGAGGCGGGCGATGCTCAGACCGGCGTTTCCGTATCCGCCAATGATGAGTGCTGATGGGTTGTCCATGACAATCTCCAAAATGACTTCATGTTCTATCCGTTGCTTTGCGGCAAAAACCGCGCAAGTTGTGGTCCCAGCAGCAGTGCTGCCAGAATCACGCCATTAATGACCGCACCCCGAAAAGCAGGAGCCCAATCCAACACCGTAACGGCCAATGACAACACAGTAACTGCCAGCAGCGTTGGCTGTCCCCAATCCCAACCTGCGAGCAGCGCTACGCTGGCGGCGACAAAACCGATAGCAGCTAATAACCACAAGACGCTGTAGAGGCGCGTCCCATTCACTCCCAATTCCAACCGACCGCCCAGAAAGGTCGTTTTGTAAGTCAACTCCGGTACTTCTTTGAGCGGCCAGTACGCCACAAATCCCATCAGATGGATCAATCCGTGAATGCCCAGTAAGACAACCATTGCAATTGTGAATAGCTTCAACATCGTCTATGCTCCTTGATTAGCCAGCGTACCCTGGATGAATGGGCTGGCGAGGGAATCGGTGACTTCGTCTGGCGGCAACGATGCCAGCGGCGTAGTTCCCATCATTTGTTCGAACACCAGCAAGATGCCGAGAATAGGGATGAACATGGAGAAGATGCCCCTTTACTTGTGAACCATGCAGCCTCAGTCTATGGCGGCAGATGGGCGTTGTCCCCCAGCGGTGGAAGCGTCCTGGACTGGTCAAGTGGCCAGGATGTGATGGAATGTCTGGTCGTTCTCGGTGAAGTCGTCATGCGTGTAATTGATGTCTGAATCCGCGCCCAGTAATTTCCCCACGACTTTTGCAGAACAAATCACTACCCTGAGCTAGGGGATATGGGGACGCAGAGGCCCTAATTCGTCCTTTCAATGGATCCCTTATTTGTCTGCAATAGCTTAGTGGAGATGTGGCGTCCGAAACCGTCCTTTGAAGCCCTCGTGTTAGGCCTCGACCGCAATGCTTTCGATGAACGAATGGAGCGCATTGGTTGCAGGCGTAAAGGCCGCCGGATCAGCGCCGTTGATTAGGCTAAAGGCATCCTGTAGATAGGGTGCGTAATTCGCCACAAATGCATCCCGGTCCAGATCGGCGGCGATGGCCGTTTCCAGCAAACCGGTTTGGACATAGATCGAGAATGACAAGTAATACGATCCGTCGGTGGTGATCCCCTGATAGACGTACATCACCTGCCCGTCAAGGATCGGTTCAGGCGATTGACTGTAGTAGGCAAAATACTCGATCCCGTTCACTGACGCGAAATCCAGATTGCTCGGATGTGCCCGAAACACCTGCGTCGCGTTGAGCACTGGCATGAACGGTAGCGCCGGAATGTTGTAATCCGCACTGACGGTTTCAAAGGTGCTCAAGACGTCCGTATCCAGTGTACGGAGCTGTTCGACAACAGCCTTGTAGCTCGGCTCGCTGTAGGCTTCCAGGTCGGCAATCTTGTAGACACGGAGTTCGCCGGTCAGATCGACAGCCGGGCGTGCCGGGTCAGGCCGCATGAACATGAAGCTGGAGTGCGGCGCGATGTTGGCGAAATATGGTGCCTCGGTTTGATACGGTGTCCCTTCATCATAAGCGGGTAGCACCGCACCAAAAACAGTCGGATCATATCTGAAAGTGATACCGTTGAAGCTCACCTGAGCAACCGTGTCTCTGGCGGATTGTGCCTGTACGGCTCCCCCCGTAGTCAGCAGCAGCATAATGAGGATAGCGAGTATGTGTTTGCTGAGGGTGGTGTGGTCATTCTGACGGAGCTGCGACCGCTGCGCAACAACCGCCACTGCACGATCTCTACCGTTATGCTGTACAGACATTGCATTCCTCCCTGACAGATGATGAACGCTTTGCAAGCGCGAATAATCCAAGTCAGATTGCCCTTCATGAACCTATCGCAATATCACCGCCGAATTGCGCCAGACGCGCCGAGACATCGATATTGAGCGCCACGTTCTCGATCTCCCAGGTAGCCCAGGGGGTGGAGTCATTCCACTGCGTTTCCGAGCGCACTGGCACGCGCTGCCCATCAACCACCTCCCAGGCCAGAATGCGGTTGAACCACCGCCAGCGATCTGCATTTTCTTCGCTCTGATAACGCATGGTTTCAACCTCGGTCATCAAGCCAGTCGCGGGATCAAAGCGCACCGTAAAGGCTTCGACATCCTCCAAACCTGGAAGATACAGGCGGGCAGTCGTGTCATCGACTGCTTCCCAGCGGAGGCGAGAGTCAGTCAGGGCAATGGAGGGTACCCAGGCCAACACCTCCGCCCAATAGCCCTGGATGCCCGCATGGTTGGTGTGCGGCGCATCGTTCACCTGGCCGATGATGGCGAGGTCAAGGCGAACATGGCCTTCCAGGTTGCGCTCGTGAATCCGCATGAAGGGCAGCGTGAACCAGGTCACTTGAATATCGTGGTAATGACTGCTGCGGACGGCATCATAGTAAAAGCGGAAGCGCGTGGGCATGGGCAGCCCCCCGACCGGAGCCAGCCGCGCTCGACCTTGCACCATAGCCGATTGGACTTCCGGCAAGCTGTCACCGTAGACGGCGCGCGCAAATCGCTGCACTGGCGCGGGCAGGTCAGGCGGAATGGGGATGAGGCGCGGTGCATCAGCCGATGGGAGAGTAGGGAATGGAGTGGCGTTAACCTGTAGACCAGCCCATCCCCCCATGAGGAGGATAACGAGTAGGGCAGCGATGCCACCCACTATGCGAATGACCATAAACTGGATACCTCTTTCGTGTGCGCTCTTCGGTTTCAGTCTAGGCTGATGTTTGGAGCAAGTCCCCCAGCGACAGAAGAGTCCCAGACTGGTCAAGTGACCAGGGATGATGTTTGTCATGCCAGGTGGGTGATGAACGGCAGCGGGGTCTCTTTCAGGTTGTGTTACATTTTCGAATGGCTTTGTCCGCCCCCATCCTCGAAAGGAGGGTGGCCCCATGCCAACCTCAAAACAGCCCCAGCCTGTTGTTCTAGCGGACCCCCTGCATAACCACACTGAACACGTTCTGGGGATGCTATTCGACCAGATGCCGATGGGCGTGGTCATCTTTGATCGTCAGTTCTGCCTGGTGCGTTACAACCCCACCTGGGCGGGGCATCTGTTCCGCTATACCCATGTGACGGAGGCAGAGTTAATACCCGGCCTGAGCTTCTTCGACCTTATCCCGGATGCCCGCGAGCAGCTATTGCCCATCTTCGAGCGCGTGCTCACCGGAGAGCGGTTTCATCAGGACGGCATTGAGTTAGTTGCGGATGGCATCCGCTCCTGGTGGAACCTGGCGCTGGAACCCATTCCCAATGGTGAGACCGGCCCCTGTGGGATTCTGGGCGTTTCCACCGATATGACCGATCAAGTGCTGGCGGAGGTGGAACTGCGCCGGACACAGCAACGGACTGAGCAACAAGTGACCGAGCGTACCCACGAGTTGATGAGCATCATCGCGGTGCAGCAGGCGCTCGCCAGCCACTTGCAAGCCAATGAAGTGCTGCAACTCATCGCGGATGAATCGCGGCGATTGACACATACTGATCTGAGCGCATTATTCTTGCCGGATGATGAGGGCCTGGCATTGGCGGTGATGTCCAGCGCCTACCCGGTTGATATTCAACCCGGCTACCGCATGTCCAAAACCGACTCGGTGACCGGCAGAGCCTTCGTCACCGGGGAGGTGCAACGGGTAGCGGATACCCGTACGGCGGCGGTACGGTTTGACCCTGCCGCGACTCAACAGGCTCATGTCAAGTCGATCCTGTCCATCCCCCTGATGAGTGATGGACAGGCGGTGGGTGTGCTATCGGTTGGCAATAGGGAGGGGAAACCGCTGGGTGAAGAAGAGGAACGCCTGTTGACGCTGTTCGTGCCCTCGGCGGTGATCGCGCTACGGAATGTGCGCCTGTACGAGCAGGCGCGGGAGACAGCGGCGGCAGCCGAGCGTGGGCGGCTGGCACGGGATTTACACGATGCCGTCACGCAGACCCTGTTCTCCGCCAGCCTGACCGCCGAGGTCTTACCGCGCATCTGGCAGCGCGACCCCAACGAGGGTATGAAACGGTTAGAGAAACTGCGGGAACTTACACGGGGCGCATTGGCAGAAATGCGAACGCTGCTGCTGGAACTGCGCCCAACCGCCCTGACTGAAACCCCCCTATACGATCTACTGCGGCAATTGGCTGAGGGTATTGCCGGTCGAACACGCATTCACATTGAAGTTCAGGTCAATAACCGGTGTGCCTTACCGGCTGATATGCAGATTGCGCTTTACCGCATTGCCCAGGAGGCGCTGAATAACGTTGCCAAACACTCGAATGCCAGCCAGGCAAGCGTTGTACTCAGCTTCGAGCCACGTCAGATTCAATTGCAGGTGCGCGATAATGGCTGCGGCTTTGACCCCGCGACAACGAGTACACGGCAGTTAGGGTTGCGGATTATGTCCGAACGGGCGGAAGCCATCCGCGCGTCGCTGCGGGTAGACACGGCGATTGGCGCAGGGACGACGGTCACGGTGGTATGTGAGGAACCTCACCCCTCAGCCGCCTCTCCGGTTCGTGCCGTCCGCTGAACGCAGCACCACGATGCTGCGGAGGGGGCATCAATAGCAGTTCCCCTCTAGAAATCACGCTGAAGCCGACTGGATGACGAGAGTGGAAAGAGGATGTCAATGCTTAAGAAACCGATTCGGGTGGTGATTGTCGACGATCATGCGGTGGTTCGCAGCGGCCTGACCGATTTTCTCCTGGTGCAGGATGACCTGGAGCTGGTGGGCGAAGCGGGTGGCGGACGCGCCGGGGTAGAGGTGTGCCTCCGGGAAAAACCGGATGTGGTGCTGATGGATATGGTTATGCCGGATATGGATGGGGCCGCCGCCACCCAGTCTATCCGCGAACAATGCCCTGACATCCAAGTCATTGCCCTCACTAGCTTCCGCGAAGAAGAACTGGTCAATGCCGCGCTCAAGGCCGGGGCGATTGGCTACCTACTCAAGAACATCACGGCGGACGAACTGGCACAGGCCATTCGCGCAGCAGTGATGGGCAGGCCAACGCTGGCACCGGAGGCGACGTTGGCGATGATCCGCGCGGCAACGGCCCCGCCCAGCCCGGGATTCGACCTGACGGAGCGCGAACGCGAGGTGTTGGCATGTATGACGGAAGGTATGAACAACCAGCAAATTGCTGCCCATTTGATCGTCAGCCTTTCGACTGTTAAGTATCATGTGAGTAACATTATCTCCAAGCTGGGGGCAGCGAATCGTACTGAAGCTGCCACATTGGCGCTCCAGCATCACCTGGTCAGTTGACCAGTCCCCTACTCTTCATCTGATCGGTTCAAGACTCCTCGCCAGCCTGTCGCTGGCAGGGGTCTTTTCGATTTAACTAGAAGCAGAGACATACGAAGTGATTGAGGTGTTGTGATGACTACTGATCGACTCACGAACATCAGCCTCATCGCCGCGATAGCCGCACTCTTCATCACACTATTCGACGCACGCATTGGTGCGCTGGTTTCGATTGCACTCTCTATCGTCTTGATCGTGCTGCACGAACGTGACCGACGCAGCCGACAGAAATAGCCGGTTGGTTCCAGAGCCAAACAAAGAAAGGAACTGCATCATGATCCGTTGGTTTGTGATCCTGGCACTCGCTGCACATGGAATCGGTCACATCCTGTTTCTGGTGCCGCTGCTGGGTATCGCAGATTGGGGCCAATCGACCCGGTCTTGGCTCTTTACCGACCCGACGGGCGCGAAGTTGATCGGCAGCCTGATATGGATTGCTGCTATCGTCATCTTTCTCGTCGCCACCTATGCGTTACTCAGTCAGCAGTGGTGGTGGCGGAACACGGCAGTGGTGGCCGCCGTGATTTCCAGCGCAGGCTTGCTCCTGTTCTGGAACTTTCCGCTGAGTTCATCGGCGCGGTGGGCGCTGTTATTCAATGGGTTGGTGCTGGGTGCGCTGCTCCTCCTGCAATGGCCGGGTACGGACCTCGCCGGTGCGTGAAAGATGATGTGCCATGAAAGATATTCCAGCATTCTATCCAACTGGTTTCGACCCGCTGGCATCCGGCATTACCGTCTTCAATCCGGCGGCCATGCCCCTGTTTGAAAAAGCCCGGCAACGGGCGGGTCTGCTCAACTTTTTCAGCAGCATCATCGGCACGCCACGCCATCTACTTGCGCTCGACCCTGCCCATCTGCCTCTCACCGTAGCCGATGATGGCCCAATGCCAGCCCAGGTACCGATCCGCCGGATCAAGGGCAGTGTCAACCGCAGCCGGGATTTTGATTGCGATTTTTATCCACTGAATGATGCGGTGAAAGAACGCTGGGTGCGGATTGCCTCGATGCTCATGCAGGGAGCCAGTATCCCGCCCATCGACCTATTGGAAGTCGATTCAGTCTATTACGTGATTGACGGGCATCACCGCCTATCGGTTTGCCAAATGTTAGGTCAAACGTATATCGATGCGGTGGTGCGTTCCAGGTTGTGAACAAAGGCAGGTTTCACCATGGACGGTCAGCGAGCAGGTAGGCGGGTGCTCATCGCCGACGCTGATCCGAATGTGCGGCAGGCGTTGTGGCTGCTATGTGAGCAAGGGCTGGGGATGAACCCAGTTGGTGAGGCATCCCAGGCCGGGCAACTGCGTCACTTACAGGCAGAGGTGCGCCCTGATCTGGTATTGCTGGAGTGGGGGCTGCCGGGCGCGGAGCCGCTGGAGCTGATCACAGAGATGCAGGTTGGCAAACGGACTCAGGTGATCGTCTTCGGCAGCACAGCGCAGTTCGCCCACGCGGCGCTCGGTGCCGGTGCAACGGCATATATCAACAAGTGTGATTCGCCGGAGACGCTTCTGAATGTGCTCCGGGCGTACCTGGGAACGGATCGGTAAAGGACACTCATAGGAGGACACAGCATGAAGCGGTTATCAGGAACGTGGTACAGCGAACGCGGTTCGCGGATGGAGTTGGTAGTCAAACGCGATGGCGTCATCGAAGGGGCCTATCTGCGTCCGGCGGGGAAATCCCAAGGTAGCTTCCCCTTACTTGGCATGACCGACCCAGCAGATTATGAAGGCAATCGGTGCCTGGCATTCACGGTACTTTGGAACAACCAACAGGTTAACCAGCATTCCATCAGTGTCTGGGCTGGGCAGTATCGGCAGGTCAAGGGTGAAGAGATTCTCGACATGACCTGGCTGTTGACCGAAGAGACACAACCCGACCAAGACTGGACTTCAACGCGGGTGGGCAGTGATGTTTTCCATCGTGAACCTCCGTCGTAGTGTGACGAAACCGATGATCTTGACCCAGGAGCAAATGCAAACATGAAAATCCGATTTGTCCTTTTGATCAGTCTTCTAATATTACTGGCGGCCTGCCAGACGACAGAAGTCCCCATCGAAACGGTAGCAGGCTCTGGTGCGGTCATCACCGAAGCACGGGCGGTTGTCGGCTTCAGCGGGGTGCAGATCAACATGGGGGCTGACCTCGTGCTGACGCAGGGCGATACGGAAAACCTGGAAATTGAAGCCGATAACAACCTGATGCCCTATATCCTGACCGAGGTGCGGGGTAACGTGCTGGTGATCGAAACGCCGGATAACGTCAACCTGGCTCCCAGCCAACCGATTCAGGTGCGGATGGCCTTTGAGGAGTTGAACGCGATCAACGTGTTTGGGCGCAGCAACATCACCGCTGACGACCTGAACCTGGAGGCGCTTGAACTGCACTTTGAAGGTTCCGGCTCGACCCGCCTGACCGGGCAGGTCGCTCGCCAAACAATCTTCATTCGCGGGCAGGCCACCCTCAACAACATGGAGCTGGATACGGCCCATACCCGCGTAGAGATCAGTGGCAGCGGCACAGTGGAAGTAAACGCCAGCGACACGCTAGACGTGCGTATTGCCGGGATGGGATTTGTCTACTACACCGGCTCGCCGCAGATTACCAAGGACATCAGCGGCAGCGCCACCATTACACAGCGGTAAACGATTCAACTATAGGAAAGGCAGGATTAACATGACGACTCATACGCTTCCACAGCCGACCAAGCATCCACGCCGTCCCGGTTGGGTGTTCGGGCTGATGTTGGCAGTGGCCTCGGCGCTGGCAATGATCTTCCGCTACCGACGGACACATCCAGCGAAAGGCATGGCTACGGGCGAACCCGCTCCGACGAAAGAAGGATAGCTTATAGCTGTGCGGCGCATTCACTGCATGAGGGCAGGTTATCAGCGTGAATGTGCCGCGCACACTATAGACTCGGCATCACAGGACAAAGGGAAACCACACCATGTTTGCAACGCCTAAACCCGCCTGGCTCATCCCAGCACTCACAATTATCATTGGACTCTTGATGGGGATCGCCTCGATTATGGGCGCATTCGGGGCGAATTTCTATGTACGTGACGCGGCAATGATTGCCGCAGGAACCAGCGGACAGGATTTGTTCAATCTGGTCATCCTCCTGCCCATATTCGTCATCTCATCCATCCTCACGCTGCGTGGGTTCGTGTGGGCGCTGCCGGTGTGGTTAGCCTGTGTGGCATATGTGTTGTATAGCTACCTCGTGCTGGCCTTTGGAATTTACTTCAATCGCCTGTTCCTCGTTTATGTGGCGCTGGTGGCCTTTGCCCTCTATGGTCTGATCGGTGTGATCCCGTTTATTCGAGCTGATGCATTCATGAATCAGGCCAAGGGAAGCCGGGCGACGCTTTTTCTACAAGGGCTTTTGCTGCTGATCGCGCTGCTGTTCACAGTCCTGTGGTTAGCCATGATTGTCCCTTCGATCCAGGCAGATACCATCCCGGAAGAACTTGTCACCAACCGTTTGTTGACGCAGCCTGTCCATGTCGTTGATCTCGCCTGGATTATGCCCGGCATGGTTCTCACCGTGATCGCTATGTTTCGGCAGTGGTCACCGGCATATGTCCTGGCCCCGGCCTTTGCCCTGTTAACCGTCTTCATGGCGGGTGCACTGGGTGCCATGACGCTCAATACCATCCGGCTTGGCGTGGCGACTGATTACACCCTGGTGGCGATCTTTGCTGTGTTGATGTTGTTGTGCAGTATAGCTGTGGTGTGGTATCTGCGGCAGTTAATGCCAATCAGGTCGCTTCACAACTGACGTGCGATTTGGTCAGGGTATTGCAGATGAGGATGTGAGCGCCGCTGGCGTGGGCGGCATCCTGCGCGCCGGGCACCATCGTCATCCAGAAGTAGACTGAAATACTCCCTCCGTTCCTAGAGCATGTTATGAACTTTCGTTCTGTGCAGCCCTCATCCCCCGGCCCCTTCTCCCGATGGGAGAAAGGGATTCTGGCTTAAAAATCCCTCTCCCACCGCGACGTCAGGGGCGGATTCAGGGTGAGGGCATCAAAATGCAGAACAGCCTCCAGCCGTTCCAATAGTTTGTTGCCTACGTTATATAATCCTGGACTTACACGGCGTACATGTCGCGGCGCAGAAGCTCTTGTAGCAAGTGTTGGGTAAAACGATGCGGCAAGTTCACTAACCGGAATGGGAGACAGCATGATGAAGATAACCGGCACCTTTCTGGATGAGATCACGCATGATATTCCGTCCGCCAACTGGGGACCCCAAGAATGGGCGCGGGACTTTGACGCGATGAAAGCCGTCGGGATTGATACCGTCATCCTGATCCGTGCCGGATACCGTGACCGCATGACCTTTGAGTCTGAGTCGCTGCGTCAATTCACGCCCATGCGACCGGCCTATCTCGATCTGGTAGATGTGTTTCTCCGGGAAGCCGAACGCTGCCAGATGGATTTCTATTTTGGCCTGTACGACTCTGGGGTGCATTGGTGGAGAGGCGAGTATCAGCAAGAGATTGACATCAATCGACGCTTTACGGAAGAAGTCATCCGCAAATATGGTGATCGGTCGGCGTTCAAAGGCTGGTACCTTTCCCACGAGCTGCACGGCTATGGGGAAGCCTTCATGAAAATCTACCTGGAAATGACCCGTCACTTGCGCGGGTTAAAGCCACTGCCGATTCTGATGTCGCCCTATGTCAAGGGCAGCAAGCAATTTGACGACCCGACCACCCCGGAAGAACACGAGAAGCAGTGGGACATGATCTTCTCCCAACTGGCGGGTGAGGTCGATATTGTCGCGTTTCAAGATGGGCAGGTCGAGTTTCATGAACTCTCCACCTACCTTGCTATCAATAAAGCCCTGGCGGATAAATACGGGTTGCGTTCCTGGTCGAATGTCGAGAGTTTCGAGCGGGGGATGCCCATCGATTTCCTGCCCATCACCTGGCCGAATCTGCGCTTCAAGATCGAGGCTGCCGAACAAGCCCGTGTTGAAAAGCTCATCACATTTGAGTTCTCGCACTTCCTCAGCCCGAACTCGATGTACGCGTCGGCGCACAATCTCTACAACCGCTACCGTGAATGGCTGACCGAGACTGGAAAAGCCTAAACCAAAGGCTGGCGGATCAAATCGGCCCGTGAGGGTGACACGAAGGGTAAGCGAAGGCTGAAAGTGCTCCCCTGCCCTTTGCCCGCACTGCTCACCTCAATAGTGCCGTTGTGGGCCTCGACAATGGCACGGACGATAGCCAGCCCTAACCCCGCTCCACCGGTCTCACGCGCCCGGCTGGAATCTGCTCGGTAAAAACGCTCAAAGATGTATGGCAGGTGATCTGCCGGAATGCCTTCGCCCGTATCCTGTACCTGGATCACAACCTGCTGATCAGCCACGTCAGCGGAAAGTGTCACCCGCCCGCCAGACGGGGTATGACGAAAAGCATTCAACAATAGATTACCGATGACCTGTGACAGCCGCGCCGGATCGACCTGCATGACGGGAAGGCTGGCGCTCAAGTTGGTTCGCAGAGAAACTCCTTGCACTTCCGCTAAGGGCTTATAGGCTTCCAATTGTTCAGTCAGCCAATCCCGAATCATGATGTTTGTATGATTCAATGGTAACTGATGGGCATCCGCCTGACTGAGATCATGGAGGTCATTGACCAGGCGACCCAGTAGCCGAGTCTGCTCATAGAGGCGGGTGATTTCGTCGGTGGTTAGGGGATAGACGCCATCCAGAATGGCGCGAAGATTACCTTGCAACACGGTCAACGGGGTGCGGAGTTCATGAGCGACATCCGCCACCATGTTCTGGCGCAACTTTTGGGCGTGATCGAGTTGTTCAACCATGCTATTGAAGTCTTTCGCCAGCGAGGCAATTTCGGTCGCGCCTTCGACTGGGACGCGGTGGCTAAGGTCGCGGGCACCGATCGCACGGGCCGCTTCCGCCAGACGGGAAAGCGGTGCGGTCAGGCTGCGGCTGAGTAAGCCGCCAGCAATAATGCTGATGATGGCGCTCACAGCAGTTAAGCCAGTCAGGATCGACAGGGCAAAGCGGAAAGCACGGGTTTCGGCCCATTCCGGCTGTGGTGCTGTGCGGAAAATATGGACAAAGCCGCGCGTCCGACCATCGACATTTACGGGCAGGGCTGTTTCCAGTTCATCCTCCGTCAAGCGTGCGCCAATGCGATCACCCGCGATGACATTGCCGCCCGCATCGGCCAGATCAATCCCGATGTTATTCAATCCGCCAGGAATAGGCAGTGCATTCTGCATGATGACACCCACATCATCCCAACTGTTATTCAGCCGAAAATGCATGATGAGTTGATCGATGAGGGTTCCCGGTGCACTCACCTCCTCGCGGATAATCATCTCGGTGGAGACGAGCCGCGGAAGGATAAGGCTCACCAAGCCGATGATACTGAAGGTCATCAGTGTCACCAGTCCAAATGTCAGACTCAAGCGTACCCAGAGGCGTCCTAACATAGCGTTCATTCCCCGTTGAAGCGGTAGCCAATGCCGTAGACTGTCTGGATGTAGGTGGGTTCCGCCGGATCAGGCTCGATCTTGCGGCGGATGTTCTTGATATGGCTGTCGATGGTTCGTTCCAGGCTTTCGTGGTCGTAGCCAAAGAGCTTCTCCACCAGTTCGGAACGGGTAAAGGCATAACCGGGGTTTTCCATCAGACTCTGCAACAACTTGAACTCGGTCGGGGTAAGGTCAACCGGTTGGCCGTTCAACGTCAGTTGATGCTGGGCCGGGTTGAGCAACAGCATCCCGCTGCCAATGCTGCGTTCCGGCGGGCGGGTATCGGCAGCGCGGCGCAGAACGGAGCGCACACGGGCGATGACCTCACGGGGGTTAAAGGGTTTGGTGATGTAGTCGTCTGCGCCAAGTTCGAGGCCGATTATCTTATCGGTATCTTCGATGCGGGCGGTGAGCATGATAATGGGAATGGATTTAAGGCGGGCTTCCGCCCGTGCCTGCCGGGTGACGTCATAGCCATCCTGATCGGGCAGCATCAGGTCAAGCAGCACGAGGTTTGGCTGCTCCGCCCGCATGAGTTGCAGGCCAGTCTGGCCGTTTTGAGCGGTCAAGACGGTGAAGCCGCTTTGCTCCAGATAACTTTTGAGCAGGCGGATGATCTCCCGATCATCATCAATTACCAGAATGCGCCCGGCGCTTGTGGTCACTGGCCTTTGCCTTTCAGTGTTTCTAGTAACAGTCGCCATCAAATTTGATAGTTGTGCATAATGACTTCCCTCAAATGCGACGAATTTGACAAATTTGAATCCGTTAATTCGTCGTGTTTCAGTTCAACGGGCGGACATGCGGGCGAAGACGCCCTTAGTCTGCGCCTACTTTTCCAACACCTCTCATAGTTGGTGAGATAGTAGCACAAAAAGACGCGTGAAGTCGGAACATATGTTCCGACTTCGTTTCGACTTTGCAGGCGGGTTACGAACCACAACCCGACCAACAGGCCCCGTTTTCGTAGCGAGCAAGTTCGGTCACACCCTCCGCGCCGAAGCCCAGCAACATGACGGAGCGCGAGAGTTCGCCATCCCCGTAGACAGCCGGTTGATAGACACCTTGCACACCCTGGAAGCGATCTTGCTCGATCAGCCAAGCTTGCAGGTCAGCCGGGGTTGCGCCAACGGCCT
>JALHNT010000107.1 GCA_022843385.1 Anaerolineae bacterium
TCGCATAATAGTAGGAGAGCGCGGCGTGAATCTGCGCCAGCGACAGATCAAACCAGGCGGCCAGATCATCTGCGTCCTGCCGATGGAATTGCATCACGGTCACGATGTCGGAGACACAGACCCCTGTCCCTGCCACCACCGGACGTCCATTCCGCACCTTCGGATCAGACACAATCAGATCAATGCTCAGAACGGTTTCCATATGCGATGCCTTCGATTGGGATAAATTTTCCAGATTACCCAAATAATCGTCTGCGTCCATTGTACGCGGGCGGGGAGGGGATGCAAAGTCTGTGCGACGAGCGGCGTTACAAATCGATCAGGCAACCGTCACAAGCCCGCTTGCCCCAAACCTCGGATAAACCCGTTGTGGGCCATTGGTTGCCCTCACTTTGCAACCCTGTCATAATGAGTGTAATTTGTATCATCCATTGCTGATCGGCAATCGGACTGAATGCCACATATTTTCATCAGCTATGCCAAGCGCGATACGCGCCAACTGGCGGAGAATCTCTACCATGCGCTTAATGCCGTCCCCGGCCTGAGCGCATGGATGGATAGGTCGCTGGAAGCGGATGCAAGCTGGGCGCAGCAGATCATGGATGAAATCGACCGTTGTGATTATATGGTCGTCCTGCTCTCCCCCGATGTAAACCGTCCCACAACAGCAATGCAGGCCCGCAGCTTTGTCCTCAACGAGATCGACTATGCCCAGCAGGACCGAAAAGCCATCCTGCCCGTCATGGTCATCCAGACTCGCCAGCCGGTGCAGATCGCAGGCATCCAGTTCATTGACCTGACGCCGACACCGGCTGACCCTACCCTCATCGTCGAGCGTGTTTGTCAGCGGTTCAATCTCGCACTTCCCGCCCACGTTCCAGCAACGGTGCCCCAAAAGCTGCCCGCGCCCCGGACTCGAACCAGACGCAGGCTTTGGCTGGCTACCGGGTTAATCACCCTAATGGTAATCGGGATTGTGGGGTTACTGCTGTCCGGTGTGTTGAATGCAGTTTCGACATTGACACTGACGCCACCCGTTGCCAGTCTGCCCCCTGGTTTCACGGCTATCACGCGCAATGCGGACTGGTCACCTGTGACGCAAGATTTCGACGGTGTGACCATGCTGCTCGTACCTACTGGCTGCTTTGACATGGGCAGCGCAGACGGTACTGACGAACAACCGATTCACCAACACTGCTTTGAACAACCCTACTGGATCGACCGTACCGAAGTGACTCAAGGCAATTTTCAGCGATTGGGCGGGCAAAAGGCCCTTCAGAACGGATTTGAGGACGAAGGTCGCCCGGTCGAAGGGATCACCTGGTTTGAAGCGCGGGATTTTTGCGCTTTGCGCGGGATGCGCCTGCCCACCGAACCCGAATGGGAGTATGCAGCACGAGGCCCGGACAACTTCACCTATCCCTGGGGGAATGACTGGAATACGGAGGCTGCGGTTTGGGGCGCGAACGCGGAGGGACAAACCGCCCCGGTCGGCAGCCGACCGGCGGGTATCTCCTGGGTGGGTGCGTTGGATATGAGTGGCAATGTCTGGGAGTGGGTGAGTACCATTTATGGGATCGATGACGGCGACTATACTTTCTCTGAAGACGGCGAGCGTCGCTACGACTATCCTTATGACTCCGCCGATGGTCGTGAGCAGGAAGGGGACGCTCAAACCCTGATTCGTGTCCTGCGTGGCAGTTCCTGGAATAACGCCGATGCGGATGCCCTCCGTGCGCCCTATCGGGGTGGGAATCCGCCCAATAGTCAGGTGTTCGACTTTGGCTTCCGCTGCGCCCGTGACTACGACCAACTCACGTTCTAGCCACGCACAAAGCAGAATGCGGGATTACTCCACGTTCGCCTAAACGAAATCGTATAGGAGCGATAGCATCAGACGGGATACAGCCAGGAAATCAAGGGGACAGGTCGGTGGCTGATGACCCTCTACCAGAAGCAACGGTAGAGACAAAAAAGGGGAAGCTCGGATTGAGCTTCCCCTTTGTCATACCTGCATAAGCTGAAACCGAGCGTTAGCTGCTGGGCGGCTGGAAGATGAAGAACCACTTGCGTTCGAGATAATCCAGGTAGCCATCGTACTTCATCGATTCGAGAGCGGCGTTGATCGGTGCCACCAGGTCGCTGTCTTTGGGGAAGACGAAGGCCAGCGGATCGGTGTAGAGCACTTCTTCCAGCATGGCGAGCTGACCGGCGCTCGCGCCGATGAAACCAGCCCCACCAACCGTATCGGTAATGACGCCATCGACATCGCCGTTGATGAGCGCCTGGACGGCCAGCGCGAAGCTGTCATACGGGACGATGCGATCCGCAGCGGCCTGACCGCCGATTTCCGTCACCCAGAATTCGGCGCTGAAGTAGGAGGTGGTGCCGGGCTGTGCGCCAAAGCGCAGGCCGGTATCCGCAATGAAGGCTTCCATGGTGGCGAAGCGGTCTTCACTGGAGCGTACCAGCAGCTTCTGCTGCACGGTGATGAACGGATCAGAGAAATCAACCAGTTCCTTGCGTTCTTCCACAATCGAGATGCCGATGTGACCGAGGTCATATTCCCCGGCGTTGACCGCTGCCAGCATACCATCCCAGGCGGCTTCGGTATGTTCCAGGGTGCAGTTCAGGCGGCGGCAGATTTCATCGAGCAATTCGTACTCGAAGCCGATGTTCGCGCCGGTCGCCGGGTCTTTGAAGGAAAACGGCGTGTAGTCATTGGAAGAAACAGCGACAATCGCCCGGCCTTCGAGGTTCGGCAATACGGGGGGGATGGTCTGGGTGTTTACGTCCTGCGCCAGCGCCACCGGGGCGACCAGCAGCAGCACGCCGACGAGCGCCAGCAGCGCAACTGCAACCTTGCGTATCATCTTCTAAAAGCCTCCACACGAATTCCAAAAACAGGGGAGTAAGCCGACGAGGCGGATTGTACCCGCCCGGCAAGCTGATTCAACACGATATTCATCTGCGGTTAACATTCCCTCAGCCCTGCCTCAGCCTGCTACAGTGCTGCGGAAACCTCTGAAGCCCCTCTCCCAGCCGTCCCGTCTTCGGGATGCGGCGTCCGGGAGAGGGGTTGGGGTGAGGGCGGCCTACGACATCAGGTTAAGGCGTACACCCAACCACACCCCGGCGAACACCGCCGCGCCGAAGACCCAGCCAGAAACCGCAAAGGCGGAGATGCCGGAAAGCAGCGTGCCGACCGTGCAGCCCAGCGCCAGCATCGCGCCCCAGCCCATCAGCAGCCCGCCCAGCAGGGCCGTCAGGCTGTTGCGAGTGGTCAGGCGCGGGCCAGGTTCAACCCGGTTCGCCATCAACGCGGAGACGAACGATCCCAACACCAGCCCGCCGATCAACCAGCCATTTTCGGTGATGGTCTGCACGACGACGGTAGCGCAACCGGCGAAGCCATCCAGGCCATTCAGGCGGTCCGCCAGCAAACCGGCGCTATCCAGCGCCGTCCGGGCGAGGCTCCCCAACTGTGAGGTGACGCCCAACGGCTCCACGCGGAAGTAAGCCACCATACCGATCATGCCGACCAATCCGCCTGTCACCAGTGGATTCCAGCGCCCGCTGAAAACGCGCTGATACAGATGAGCCGGGGTCAGCTTCTCCGCTGGTCGTGCGGGTCGCTCCGGCAGATGACGCAGCAGCGCAATGCCGATGACCGTCAAGACACCCAGATGCAGGGCCAGCGCCCCGCCATAGCCGAAGGTCGCGGGCAGCCAGGCCACCGGCGCTGTGCTGATCCCATTCAGGTAGACCCCCTGCCAGGTGAGGAAGCCCGCCCCGAAGCCGACCACCGAACCGAGCAGAGCAATCGGTGCGCGGGTGTAGCCTTCGCCCAGCCGGTAGAGATGCCCGCTGATGCACGCCCCGGAGAGCGCCATGCCGATCCCGAAGGCGGCACCCGCCACCACCAGCACCCAGCTCACCGGGCCGATGTGAGCATCCGGCGGCAGGCGTCCGCTGAAAGTGTTGGGCAGGAAGGCACCGAAGACTAGCGCATAACCGATCCCGCCAACGGCTAACGCGGTCAGAATCGCGAAGAGGCCGGTGCTATCGCGCTGTTCGACATAATCCCGCGTGATGCAGAAAAAACAGAAACGTCCCCGCTGGAAGACGAAGCCCAGCGCCGCCCCCAGCAGCAGCGAGAGCGACGCCTGCGCTCCCTGCCCGGCGGTCGCCTGCAGGGCATAGGCCCCGCCGATCAAGCCGACGACGATCACCAGCGCCGCGATGACCCGTACCCATCCACGCGAATCCGGGGTGGCCCGGTTGACCAGGCCACCCCGCGAACTGCTGTTCAGCATGAGTTAGCGACCACCCCAGACGGTGCCAGCCAGGTTGACCACTGGCACGCCGACCGAGTTACCCCACTCCGTCCACGAGCCATCGTAGAGGGACACATCGTAGCCCAGCAGATCGTGCAGCACGAACCAGGTCAGCGCGGCGCGTTCGCCAATGCGGCAGTAGGTGGTGATCGGCGTGGTGCCGTCGATACCCAGCCCGGCATACAGCGCCCGCAATTCCTCGACCGACTTGAAGGTGCCGTCCTCATTCACATTCTGACCCCAGGGGATATTGACCGCGCCGGGGATATGCCCGGCCCGTACCGCCAGTTCCTGCACGCCTTCCGGCGCGAAGATTTCCCCGTTATATTCAGCAGGCGAGCGGATGTCGATGAGCACGCCGGGGGCTTCGCCCTCGACCACGCTCAGGACGTTATCCTTGAAGGCACGGAGTTCCTCATTCACGGTGGTCACGGTGAAGGTGCCGGGTTCATAGGTGGCAGCAATGCTGGTCAAGGGGCGGCCGTCGGCCTCCCACTTGACGCGACCCCCATCCAGCAGGCGCACATCCTCGAAGCCATAAATGCTGAATACCCAGGCACCCCAGGCCGCAAACCAGTTGTTGAAATCCCCGTAGAGCACCACGGTCGTATCCGGGTTGATGCCCGCCGCCTGCACCAGTTCCTGGAAGCGTTCAGCCGAGACAATATCGCGCTGCACGGTATCCACAAAATCGGTGTGCCAGGCGAAGTTGACCGCGCCAGGGATATGCCCGCGCTCAAACTGACCGGGGTCTACGCTCACTTCGATGACGCGCACCGCCGGGTTTTCCAGATTCTGTTCCACCCAATCCGCCGTGACCAACGCACTCGGCGCAGCCTCCTGCGCGTTGACTGCCGCCACTCCCACCACGCTGATGACCAGGGCCAGCAGCACAAGAATCAATCGGGTCTTCACAATCACACACTCCTCAACACACATGATGATCGTTTGGCATTACCACTGAAACCGGATTCCGATAGCGACTCTTCAACGGCTACAACAACAGTCCATAATGGCGTCTCCTCATCTCTGTACATCAGCGGTGCGGTATAACGACACCGCCCCGGTGGAAACTCCCACCAGGGCGGTCTGCTGTTGTACGGATGAGTAGCAACAAAACACCCCGGTGGTTAGCCGGGGCGTGTGGTTATCGAAACAGGTTCGAGTACCGACTCAGCGCAATGCCCGGCTGCGTTTGCTGACGCAACAGGGGGGACAACAGGGCTGAACGGCAATGAGACTCATGACAGATTCAAACCTCACTCGAACGTGGGCAGTAGCCTAACGAAACTGCTGCAAGTTGTCAAATGAGAAATTCGCTATCATCAAGGCTGGGAGAAACAAACTATGACCGATCCAAAACACTTGACCGGCTGGCTGCAAAAGCTCGTATACTTCGAGCAGCTCAACCCAGCCGTCGTCGAGCGGCTCGCCGCCCGGCTCATCCCCCGGCGGGCGGCGGCGGGCGAAATCCTGTTCCTTGAAGGGCAGCCTACCGATGGTCTCTGGTTGGTCGAAAGGGGGCGCGTCAAGGTCTACAAGCTCAACCCGGATGGGCAGGAACACATCCTGCGGTTCTTTGGGGATGGGGACACCTTCAATGATGTTGGGGCGCTGGACAACGGCCCCAACCCGATCAACGCCACTGCCCTGAGCGAGGCACTCCTGTGGGTGCTGCCCTCCGCCGTCTTTCAGGAACTGATCCTGGCGGATAGCGCCCTGGCGTTGCATGTCATTCAGGTGCTTTCACGGCGGGTGCGCGGGCTGGTGCAGCAAATCGAGGACTTGACGCTGTACTCGGTCATTGTGCGCGTCGCCCGGCTGCTGCTCAAACAGGTGGAGGAACCGGCACTGACCGGCCCCGGCGTGACCCGTGCGGCGTTGGCAGCCCACTTGGCCACCACCCCGCAGACCATCAGCACCGCCCTGCGCGAGTTGGAGCAAACCGGCGCGATTGAGTTTGACCGCCACCAGATTCGCATCGTGCAGGCCGATCTGCTGCGAACGATTGCGCTGCTGTGACCAATTGTCATGCGCCCGGCATGACCTTCATCCTCGCTATACCCCTATCCCTCTCGGACTTCATCTGGCTGAAGTCGCACTGAAGCCTTTCCCCCTACGCTGTGAGTCGTAAAGACGCAGACGGCTGCAAATCCGTCCTGCGACAGCGATCAGAGATGGAACGACCCATGATGGATCACGCGAACTGGATGCCCCGCATCGCCCACTCCATTTGCATCGGCTGTGGCGAGTGTATCGCCCTCTGCCCGACCGGCGCACTCGGTCAGCGTGAGGGGAAAGCCAATCTCATTGCCCCCAGCCTCTGCACCTATTGCGCCGCCTGCGAGTCCGTTTGCCCCGTCAATGCCATCGAACTGCCCTATCTGGTCGTTCTGGTCAACTCAAGCCACAGGGAGGAATCATGAAAGAGCAGCCGCTGAATGCCAATCTCGTCAGTCTGATTCTGGTCGTGTTCATCGTCATATTCCTGGTGATGGTGCCCATCCGCATCGAGTTCGGCCTGCCGCCGACCGCCGCGCAGGAAACCCCGGCGGCGTCCACCATCAGCAATACCGCACCCGCCGCACAGGTGGTGGAGTACACCCTCAAGACCGTCCTCGGCAAAACCCCACCGATGGCCTATGAAGGCGTGGGCGGCAGCATCGACGGGCAGATCAACCCGCTGCTGACCGCCAACGTGGGCGATACCGTGCGGATCACCCTCATCAATGGCGACCCGGTGCTGCACGACTTGCTGATTGACGAGTTCAGCATCAATACCGGGCAGTTGACCGCCGCCGACCAGACCGCGACGGTCGAGTTTGTCGCCTCGATGCCGGGCGATTTCATCTACCATTGCAGCGTCCCCGGTCATCGTGAAGTCGGTATGTTCGGCACCCTGCGCGTGACCGGCACCGTCGAAGTCGGGGATCGCGCTGAACTGGCGGATTCGCAGGGCAGCCCCGCCGGGCAACCGATGGTGATGCCAATGCCCACCATCGAACCGGCTGACGCCAATGCCGTCTCAGTCGTCCGCAACCCCGCCGATGTCCCGCCGCCAATTGGGGATCGTGGCCCGATGACCTTGCGCGTCGATATGAGCACGCTGGAGGTCAAGGGCGTGCTGGCGGACGGCACCACCTTCAGTTACTTCACCTTCGATGGCAAGGTGCCGGGGCCGATGCTGCGCGTCCGGCAAGGGGATACGGTCGAGTTTCACCTGACCAACGACCCGACCAGCCTGTTCCCGCACTCGATTGACCTGCACAGCGTCACCGGGCCGGGTGGCGGCGCAGTCTATACCCAGACGGTTCCCGGCGTGGAATCGGCCTTCACCTTCCAGGCGCTCAATCCGGGTGTGTATGTCTACCACTGCGCCACCGCCAGCATCCCGCATCACATCAGTTCCGGCATGTACGGCTTGATCCTGGTCGAACCGCCCGGTGGCTTGCCCCCGGTTGACCGCGAGTTCTACGTGATGCAGGGCGACATATACACCGAATTCCCCTTCGGCACCAAAGGCGATCAACCCTTCAGCATGGATCACATGAGCCACGAAGACGCCGATTACCTGGTGTTCAACGGCGCGGTCGGCGGCCTGACCAGCGATGAGTATGCACTGCGGGCCAACGTGGGCGAAACGGTGCGGATTTACTTCGGCGTCGGCGGCCCGAACTACATCTCGTCCTTCCATGTCATCGGGGAAATCTTCGACCGGGTATACGATCAAGGCTCGATCACCAGCGACCCGCTGACCAATGTCCAGACCACCATCGTGCCGCCGGGCGGCGCAGCCATTGTCGAGTTCAAGGTTGATGTGCCAGGGCGCTACATTTTGGTCGATCACTCGCTGAGTCGGCTGGAGCGCGGGTTGGCGGGCTTCCTATACGTCGAAGGCGAGGATCAACCCGCTATCTTCCACAGCGAAACCCTGCCGGAATCCGCCGGGCATTAATCCGGGAAAGAGCCAGGGCGCACGACTGGTGTGCGCCCACTACCCTCGCCTCACTGATCGAGATACTCACCATGCCGACCCTCGCCCGCTACACCATCAAGACTGCCCTTGTGCATCTGGCGCTGGCGCTGCTGATCGGGCTGGCCCTGGCGGCACAGCCGGTCTTCGGCCTGCCTCTATGGATCGCCAGGCTGCGGCCCGTCTTCCTCCACCTGTTGATCGTGGGCTGGCTGACCCAACTCATCATCGGCGTCGCTCACTGGATGTTCCCCAAGTACACGAAAGAACACCCACGCGGCGACCTGCGCCTGGGCTGGGCAGTCTATTGGCTGCTCAACCTGGGGCTGGGGTTGCGGGCGCTGGGTGAAGTGCTGGAGCCGGGATCGCCCGGAGGTGGATTACTGGCGCTCTCCGCGCTATTCCAGGTCAGTGCCGGGTGGTTATTCATCGCCAGCATCTGGCCGCGTGTCAAGGAGCGTTGAGCCATGCCACGCCTCAGCGTCTGGATGATCCGCGCCGCCCTGATCTATCTGGGAACAGGCTTCCTCTTCGGTGGACTGATGCTGTTCAACAAGGGCATCCCTTTCGAGCCGAGCCTGTGGCGTTTGCTGCCTGTACATATCGATTTGCTGCTGATTGGCTGGCTGCTGCAACTGGCGATGGGCGTGGCTTACTGGGTGGCACCACGCTTCTCAGACCGCCCGCGTTACGGTCGCACGCGATTAGCGATGGCCGCCTTCGGCCTGCTCAATGTTGGCGTATGGCTCAGCGCCGGGGGCGAGTGGGCAGGGGAGCGAAGTGTCGTCCTGATCGGTTGGGTCAGCATCACGAGCGCGGGCGTATGCTTTGTGCTGCACCTGCTGCCGCGCATCAAGCCGCTGTCGCCGGGTTATGACCCGACGTGAGAAGGGAGCCACTGGCTCATGTCCACTTTTCGAATCGTGTTGACGGTGTTACTCATCGTGCTGTTGGGTGCCTGCGCCCCGGCTGCGTCCACATCGCGCACCCCCACCGCGCTTCCCACGCCTGCGCCGACCGCGTCACCCGATGTGTTCATTGGGGAAGTGGTGGAGCCGGCAGTCCAGTTGCAGGATTTCGCCCTGCCTGCCAGCACCGGCGCGACGCTCCACCTGAGCGATCTAAACGGCACCTGGCGTGTGCTGTTCTTCGGTTATCTACACTGCCCGGATTTCTGCCCGATGACGCTCACCGAGTATAAGCGCGTAAAGCATCTGCTGGGCGAGCAGGCGACGCAGGTCACATTTGCCTACGTCAGTGTGGATGGGGCGCGGGATACCCCGGAGGCGCTACGGCGCTACCTGGCGAATTTCGACCCGGCCTTCATTGGCTTTTCCGGGGATGATGAGACGCTGGCGCGGATTCAGCCGGATTACGGCTTCTACTATCGCCGCCGCCTGCCGGAAGGCTCCCAGGCCGTCTACGTCATCGACCATTCTACCCGCACCTACCTGATCGATCCGCAAGGTCGGCTGCGCGCCACCTTCACCTATGACACCGATCCAACGCAAATAGCCGAAGCGATTGCGTGGTATATCGGGTCTGGCTCAGTCCATTAGCCAGTTATGCTCACCAGGCTGACAACCGTTGCTTCGACAGACATCGCGGTTGTATCGATCACTCGCCAACCCGCAGCGGTCAATTGGGGAATGATGGGATTGAGCTGCCGGTACACCTCTCGAATGCCCTCATCAATGTAGGCACCGGTGGGGCTATCCCCGGAACGCTGCCGGTTGCGGCGATGGGCTTCTTCCTGCGTTGGATACAGCACGACCTTGTGTACCACCGCTTGCTCGAACAATGCCGCGTAATCCTCGCTGAGGTTAGCATCCTGGAAATCATCAATGATGATGGCAAACCCGGCCTGCTGGTAAGCCAGTGCCATCTGCGTGACGGTACTGCGGGCCAGGCGCAACTGCTCGATCAATGCCGCGCTCCAGTCCAGACCAGGCAGCGCCAGACCGGAAACCACCATCATACGGAGGTCATCGACCGGGATATGAACGCTTTTGGGGAAGTGGGCGGCCAGGGCGCGGCTGGTGGTGCTCTTGCCCACTGCAGGCGGGCCAACCAGCATGAAGATAGGGGTCATAAAAACTTACCTTATTTCAACTGATAATGCCGATTCAGCATAAATCCACACTTAATCTTACCTGTGGCGACCCGTTGAGACGAAAAGTGCGCGCCAGTGCGGTAAAATCTGGCAGGTGGACATGCGGGCGCAGCAGCCCTTATTCCACCCCTACCTCATGACTACTGTGGTGAAAGACATTTCTCATGCTCACCTTCATCAAACTGGGCGGCTCGCTGGTCACAGATAAACGGCAGGAAAATTGCTTCCGCCCAGAGGTCGCCGCTCGTATCGCAGCCGAGATCGCAGCGGCGCGGGCGGCGCGGCCTGACTTGCGCTTGCTGATCGGTCATGGCAGCGGATCGTTCGGGCATGTGGCGGCCAAGCGTTACGGAACCATGCAGGGAGTGCAAACGCCGGAGCAATGGCAAGGCTATGCCGAAGTAGCGACCGTCGCGGCAGAACTCAACTTCCTAATGGCGCAAACCCTGCGGGCAGCCGGTGTCCCCGCCTTGCGGATTCAGCCCTCCGCTTCGGCGCAGGCACGCGATGGCGTAATCGTATCCATGGCGACCGAGCCGGTACGGGCCGCGCTGGAACATGGGTTGGCTCCGCTGGTCTACGGCGATGTGGCGCTGGATGCCGTGCGCGGCGGGACGATTGTCTCGACAGAAACGGTATTCTTCTACCTGGCGCAGCAGCTTCCGGTGGAACGAATCTTCCTGTTGGGGGAAGTGGATGGCGTCTATGATCCGCAGGGGGTCGTCATCCCACGGATTACGCCGGGGAACCTGAAGGAGGTCGAAACGGCGCTAGGCGGTTCCTCTGGAACCGACGTGACCGGGGGGATGGAAACCAAAGTCCGCGATATGGTGGCGCTGGTGCAGGCGCGGCCCCAGATGACCATCCGCATCTTCAACGGGTTAACGCCGGGCTTGTTGCAGGCGGCGCTGGTCGGTGAAGCCGAGCCGGGGACGGCGATCAGCCGTGTTTAACGCCACATGACGATCAGCCATGCCCCCGCCAGACGTGGTGATTGGCTCCTACAGCGGTTGGTGGTTCTCCGCAGTGTGGTACAAGATCGCCAGTGGTGTGCTGCGCGCTGGCAAGCCTAACGCCTTAAGATGATTATGTAGCCCGCGATACTTACCCGTGAGGAAGTTGCGGGTTCCCGGTGCGGCAAAACCATACTCCAATTCCAGGATGAAGTCACCATCGCTATCCCGTTCGCCTTTGGCTGACAGCACCTCACCCGTGACCAACTGACCTTCCCGATACAAGCGCCGCTGCTTCACCGCGTGTATGATGCTGCCAAGCAGGATCATCCAGGAAAAACCATTCCAGCAAATGCTGAAGACGAGCAGAAAAAGGATTAACGAACCCTGTGGCACGCCCACCATGATGGAGACAGTGGGGTCGCCCTGCACATAGCGAACCGCCACGGGTTGCCCGATTTCCATCCGGTCGTAGACATCCTCCCCCAGGCTCATACGGTCATCCCAGGTGCGCCCCTCGACTTCAAACTGATAATGGACGTAATAGCTGTCCGAATCGCCACTGGATATCGTCTTGTCCGTGATTCGGCCTGTGACCTCTATCCCCCGTTGATCGAGCGCCACCTGCTCGCGCAGCGTGTTGAGCAGGTAACCCACCAGAAACAAGCCGATCAGCACAAATGGGATCATGAACAGCGTCAGGCAGCCCTGCATACCAAATCCCTGGCCCCGGCGCTGAAACTGCTTGACATGATTCCGGTCGATGATGAACACCGCCGGGTTCTCCAGCGGGGAGGCGCTGCTGGATGCGGGCCGTTCAAGCGCGGAGCTTGTCCCTGCACGCTCCGCCCCGCAGAAAGAACAGGTCGCGGATTGGCGCGAGTTCTGCCCCCCACAGGAGCTACAGTTCCAGCCATCCTTCTGTAGCGGCGCAGCCGGGGCTTCCAGCGCCTCAATTTTCTTCTTTGTCAGCAGATTGGCCGCCAGATCGCGCACCGACTTATCCCGGTCGGTGCGGTTGACCTCCTGCAACAGTTCGACCACCCTGGGGTGATCGGAGTGGCGGATTTCCAGCAACGCTTCCTTGCGGGCATTGGGATCAGAGTCGCTGAGGATGACGCGGGTGAGCTGCTTCAGGCGGTCGGTCGAAAGTTGGCTCATGCAGGCGGCCTCCGGTCATGGTGTGGGATTAAACCGTCATCTTTCCTTACGATTAGTGTAGGGTTGAAGTCGCGTAAAGGGCGTAAATTTCGTATTAAGCCTGTTTAACGCAATTGCAGCGGGTCTTCGAGATCGGCAAATAGAAACGGTATCCCTAATTCGTTCATTCCTACCATCTCGCTCCTTTATGCGTAAGCTCTACCCTGTCCGCCTGCAGCCGTTCTACCCATCGGCCTCTGATGTTACAGTCTAGCGTTGTGATGACGAACGGGTGTTTGGCCTTTGACGATCATGACAGGTTTGGGTACCTGTGTGGCGCGACGGCGGATACAATAGGGTAGTCTGTTAATCCAATGAGTTCGGAAGCGTACCATGCCTACTACCCTCCATTGCGGCCTCTACTTCACACCTGACCACATCAAGGACACGCTCAAAAACCGCGAACGCGAACCCCTCCAAGCGGCCTGGGACGCGCTCCATGCCCCGGTGGAAAACCCCTGGATGGCGGCGCTGCTGAACGCCTTGCGCTGGCGTTTTGCCCAGGATGAAGCAGCAGGGGACAGCGTAGTTCAGGGACTGGCAGAG
>JALHNT010000108.1 GCA_022843385.1 Anaerolineae bacterium
ACGGCTGGGAAGCCGAAGATACCGCTCCTGGCATGAGCCTCCAGCCGAAACCTGCCGCCGCCTCGGTTGTGGTGCTGGGGGATGCCAATGTCGATCTGGTCATCCAATTGCCGGATTACGCCAGTGGCAGTCGCGACTTATCCAAATCCGAACCGCAGCTTTTTGGCGGTGGCACCTGCGCGAACGTGGCTGTGGCGCTGGCTCGACTGGGCGTACCGGCGCTGTTTGCCGGGGCGGTGGGCGAAGATGGCTATGGACGCTGGATCCGCGATGACTTTCAGCGTGAGGGCGTGGATACCAGCGGTCTGGTCTGGCTGCCGGACGCCTTCACCCCTACCGTCATCGCAATGGTACAGGTCAATGGGGAGCGCGATCTGGTGGTCTTCCCAACCGATGGCGGTGCTCCCAATTTACTGGAACCACCCCACCTGAACGCCGCCGTCATCGAACGGGCGGCCTGGCTGCACACGACGGGTATCTGCCTGCGCGGGGCGCTTTCGCGGGATGCCCTGCTGCATGGGATGCGGCTGGCACGGGCCGCCGGTGTGCCTGTTTCGATTGACTTGAATCTCCGCATTGAACTGTGGGGTTATGATGACGACATCCGCCAGACGATTGAGGAAGCCATCTCCCTGGCAAGCGTCGTCTTTGGCGGCGGCGCGGATGAGATCATCCCGGTCGCAAAACATTATCCTGATCCGTTTCACAAGCAGGCGCTAATTGCCTCAACGGAGGCGGGTGAAGGGATCGGTGTCGCAGAGGCACGCAAGCTGTGCAGCGATGACCGCATAATCGTGGTGCGGAATGGTGCCGCTGGTGTGACAGCTGTCACACCTCATACAATCCAACACAGCCCGGCTTTCCCCGTGAAGGTGGTCAATGCGATTGGTGCCGGGGATGCCTTCAGCGCCGGTTACATCGCCGCACAGGTAGCTGGTCTTGATCTGGAACAGTCGTTGCACTGGGCGAATGCCGTTGCGGCGCTCAAGCTGGGTCGGCCCGGCGGCGCACGCGATCTACCCCGGCGGGAGGAGGTATTGGCACTGGTGAAGGGCCCACATTCATGAACTCATATACCTTCATTAGTTACTCCCGCCGAGAATACTACTTCACGGAATCGCTGGTGCTGAACCTCCAGAACGCCGGGGTTGATGTCTGGTTTGATATTCAGCAACTGGAACCCGGCATTGATTGGCAGCAGGATATTCAAAGGGGTCTTGCCGAATGCCAAAGCTTGACTCTGGTCGCCTCCAAAGCATCGCTGGCTTCCCCCTATGTTCGGCAGGAGTGGGAGGCGGCGCTCAAGGCCAGCAAGCCCATTGTGATTGTCTTGTTTGAGTCCGTCCGGTTGCCACGCATCCTGCGGGATAAAGCACAGGTGGTTGATTTCCGCACCAGTTTTCAGAAGGGTCTGGCCGCGCTCACAGTCTATCACCTGCGAGGCGAACTGCCGCCGCCCGTCTCGGTGTTGAGCGGCGGCTATACACCGGGTGTGCGCGCCTTCAACCGCGCCTTGCTGCTCTATGATACGGCCCGCCATGTGCAGGGGCTGCTCTTGTTGTTGATGGTTATCGCTTTGTTGTTACCGGGGTCATTCCCGCAGGGCATGTTCCTTACCTTGCTCAGTTTGGTCGGCATTGGGAATTTGATACCGGCCTTGAAGCTGGCAGCGGCGCTGCTGGCCGCAGTTCACGGATTGGGCTATCTACTCCGGGCGCGCACCCTATTCGCATCGGCCCGATTGCGCCGCCGAGACTTTCAATACGCTGACTTGATCGCCCATATGAGCGGGCCGATCAACCCACTACCGCTGTTATTCCCATATGGCTTGTTGACCCTCAGCGTTTACTCTGTGGAAATCGACGAGGCCCTTCTCGTGTCAGAACCGGCTGCCCCCATTTTCCGCTATCCATTCCTGATTGCCCTGGGGGTGGGCTTACTAGGCTATTGGGTGCTGGGGTGGTTGGCGCACCGGGTGATGCCCGTCCACCCACATGACGACCTCCTGCGCTGGTCACCCAACCCCGGTTCGGCCCCACAGGCATGGCGGGCGCACTTGCATCGTGGATTGAGCGTCGCCCAACTGCCACCTACAGCGGGTGACCTGACCAAAAATACCCAGGTCAGGGCTGCCGAGAGTACGGCCTCAAAACGCTTTGCCGTTTTGTATGCGCCGGGGGACGCCCTTGCCGCTGATGCTATCCGGCAGACAATCAGTGTAGCCGGGTACAGCCTGGTCAGCGCCGGTGAGGAAGCTGACGCTCATGCGCTGATTCTCTCGTTTCGCACGCCATTGGAGTCGCTCAAGGAATGGGCAACGCTCCCCGGTGCCATCGGCTTTATCACCACTGATTTACGCCTGCCTGTCGAAGAGAGTAGCCTCAAACGTACCCAGTTAGTGGATGTCCGGCAGGGATACAGCGCTGTTGATGAACACCTGCGTTATTTGGTTGCCAACAGCAACACAGAACGGCGGCAACTGGCGGTGGAATTACTACCGACAAATCTGAAGCCAATCGGCGTTGATCCCCGGCTGGATGCGGTGCGGTCAACCGCGCTGGAACTAGCGGGGACTCATCTAGGGTTTGCGGCTTGGGTGCTCCTGCGCCTGTGGATAAGTTCAGGCAATGGCGGCAGTATACCGGCCACTTTACCGCAATTCCCGAGCCTCACACTCGGTGGAGTAGTCCTGGCGATTATAGTCAGCCTGGTGTCGGTGCAGGTAGCAGAGGCCGCACGGCGCGGTCGGCAGGCGTTCCCAACCACTTTCCTGGTCGTCGTGATGATGCTCGGCTTACTCGTGCCGCCTTTGCTCGACCTGTCGCCGGGTGATTATGGTTTTCAGACCTGGTCGGCCCACGAAGGTCGGGAGCCTTTCGTCGTCGAAGTGACGGCTATACCGTTGCTCCTGATTTCCGTTGCCATAGTCGTACAGATGGCGTTGTTGGCAGCACGAATACGAGAAGCAGGGTTGGTCAAACGAAGCGATCCAGCAGTCAAGATGCCGCCGCTGCGCCCATTGCGGGGCCGCCTGCTCCGCGCCTTATTCCTGACGATGTTTGCAGCATTGATTGGCACCCTGGCCAGTTAGGGTGGGCTAAACGATGCCGCATGGAAGTCGCGGGAGGGTCAGCCCCTCCCATTTTGATCCAGGGCGCTAGAGGTGGCTCAGATCGACGCTGCGTTCGGCAGCGTTCATGAAGCGGGTGAGAGTCTTCTCAAAGTACAGATTAATCGTCCCGGTCGGGCCGTTGCGGTGTTTGGCGATGATGATTTCGGCCTGATTGGGAAATTCAGTCGCTTCGTTGTAAACCTCATCGCGGTAGAGGAACATCACCACGTCAGCGTCCTGTTCCAGCCCTCCACTTTCTCTCAAGTCAGATAGCTGCGGGCGCTTGTCCTGTCGCTGCTCGACGGCACGCGATAGCTGCGCCGCTGACAGCACCGGCACATTCAGTTCGCGGGCCAATTCCTTCATAGACCGGCTGATGTAGCTGATCTCCTGGACGCGGTTGTTCTCGTAGACGCCGCCGGAATTCATCAACTGGATGTAATCCACCACCACCAGATCAACGCCGTGTTCCCGCGCCATCCGCAGGCACTTCGTCCGCAATTGCATGGGGTTGAGGGCGGCGGTGTCGTCAATGAAGATGCGGAAATTGCTCATGTTGCCCGCCACCTGCACAAAGCGCGACCACTCCTGCTGGGTGAGTTGTCCGAGGCGCAAGCTCTGGCTGTTGATAGCAGCCTCCATCGAGACCAGGCGCTGCACGATCTGGTCGATGCCCATTTCCATACTGAAGATGGCAATCCGCGCCCCTAACCGCGCCATATTTAAAGCAGCAGAGAGCATGAAGGATGTGTTATGACTGACGATCCCATTGGTGACGAAGGCGTGACCTTCAGGGAGAGTCAGATCGTAGCAGTGAGCAATACCCGATTCTTCGACTTCAGTAACGGCATCCCAATAAAACTCCGGTTCCACCAGGCTATGCACTTCAGGCGCGTACAAAGCAATTTCGCGGAGCGTCGGATAGCTTGGACGTTTTTCACCGCGAAAGTACCGCGTAAAGTTTGCCCGTTTGGGGAAACTTGATTGTCGAATGGGTAGAAATGGAATTACATCCAGATTTGCATTGCTGTGTTCAGGGATGTGATTGCTTCGGGTCTGTTTGCGCTCCAATCGAAAACCAATCTTCTGATAGAACTCTCGGGCAGCATCACCTGTGATTCGTATCAACCAAGCCCCACGATAATCGTTGGCTTTGAAAGTGAGCTTACTGACTACCCCAAATTGGAGCAGCAAAGTATGTACTTGTCGTGCCAAGACAGCGGAGGTTGAAACAAATTGAATGTAACCACCTTTTGCTTCCGCATGTGCATCAGTATCGAACAGACCCTGCAAAAAGGCGCGAACACAATCTTTAGGCGCAGTCAAAACAGCGTCTGGAATACGTTTCTCATGGGCATAACCTGATACGCCGAGAGTTTCGAGCCACGTATTGAGAACGACGCTGCCCGCCGTATGGTCATATGCCGCTCGCCAGCGGGCAGCTAGTCCACAAGAAGCAACCCATGAATAAAAGGTGTCCAGTATGTGTTGGTCAGCAGAGCTTATCGATACGTAGTTTTTTCGCGTTAGGTTTCCATCCCCAATCAAAAGTCCTAATACATATGCCAATTCTGGAGTTATGTTTGTCGGCAATTGCGGACGTGATGTAAAGCCTGAACGATAAAAGACAAAATCAAACGACGGTAATTCAGTTAGATCGCCCCAAATTGCTCCATGTCTTTGGACAGCAACGAAATCACCTTGTTCTAGCTCGCCTAAAGGTTTCCAAATCTTTTCGCCTAAAGTTGACAGAACCAACACGGGATGATTTAGCGTTCCTTGAAGCTTATAACCTGCCCGCGTGGCGATCGTCCGGGTTTCTCGAAAACCGCTGTCGTAAAAGTACGCTGTCTGACCTAATCCAGTCGGGGTCTGTACGTTAAGCTCCAGCGGATAGTAAACACCGCCCTCATCATCTGGGATTCCCTGCACGCTCTCCGGTTTTAGCGATTCAATCGGCATCAACCCCCGCTCGGTTGGCACCAGTGTCCCAGCGGCCACGCATTTCCCCATGCCCGGCCTACCCGCGAACAGCAGCAGATCGGATTTTTGCAGGCCGCCGAGGAGCTTGTCCAAATCCTTGAAGCCGCTCGGCACGCCCAGCGCACCATCCTTGTTGTACATCAACTGCTCGATGCGCTCGTAGTACATATTCATGGCTTCGCGCATCGGGATCAGTTCTTTGGTCAACTGCCGCTCGGTCACATCAAAGAGCTTGGCTTCGCTCTGGGCGATGACCTCCTGTACCGTCAGGTCTTGCATCCCGGCGACCGACTTGATCTGGTCGGCGGCGGAGATCAAGCGGCGGCGCGTGGCAGCCCCTTCCACAATCCGCCCGTAGACCTCAGCATGAACCGAAGTCGGCGTGTTGTTCATCAGTTGCGTGAGATACGCCGGGCCACCAATATCATTGAGCGCGTTCAAGTCGCGCAGTTCCTGTACCAGAGTCAGGTAGTCAATCGGTTGGCTGCGCCCCGCCAGTCGATCCAGCGCCTGCCAGATCAATCGGTGCCGGAGCAGGTAGAAGTCGTCTTCCTTGAGGAAGGCGGAGAGTCCGTAATACGAATCCGGATTAATCAGCACCGCGCCGATGGCGGCCTCTTCGGCTTCCTGGCTGTAGGGGATGGCTGGCGCACTGGATGAAGGGTTGTAGAGATCGCTCATGGATGGTTTTGGGCTGATAGTTGATGGCTCATGGCTATCAGTCTATATGTGGATAGGGTTTGTGCGAAAGAGAGTATCAAGGCAGGCTATAGCTGCGGTTGAAGCGGGCGCGGACGAACGCCATGCAACATCCCGTCAATACTCAGGTCTTCATCCAGCGATTCCCAGTGAATACCAAACGACCACAATTCGTATTGCTCAAGCTGGGCTGGAGTCGCGTTCATCAGGCGGGGATACCATGCTAGCGGCGTGCCGATCAAGCGCCCGTCCTTGAGTGTCACCAACAGGATGCCATCGACAAATTCGACTTTGACGGGCTGCCGCCCTTCATCGAATTGGTTTGTAATGCGCTCAGTCATTCAGCATCTCCCTGCAACTCTTTCCATTTCGCCAACAGGAAATCCCGATTTTCGTCCACTATATCCAGTATCTCACGAAGCTGGCGTGGCGTCAGTCTATGATGCTCGATAATCTCAACCACATCCAACATGACTTTTGCGCCGCCTTCCGCGTGTTTTGCATGAATGTGTGGCGGCGGGTGATCATTCGTAAAGATGATGAAGCGATATCCCTTCACCCTCAAGACAGTTGGCATGCTTGTTTGAAGTGATCCTCAAGTATCAAGACGGTAGATTAGACGAAAAACGGCGTGCTGTGGTCGAGCAACGCCGTTTATACATGCCACACATCAACCGGAGCTAGTCGTCCTTGTCGTCCAGTTCATCGAAGTTGAGCGTATCGACAAAATCGGCAAACGCACTCAGCTTGCGGTTATCGACTTTCTCGTCCACCGCTTCTTCTTCGAGTTCATCCACGATCTCGTTTTCGAGGTCTTCTTCTGGCTCGGTGCCACCTTTGTCCATGACCGACTCGGCCACGTAGATTGGCACTTCAGCACGGACAGCCAGGGCGATGGCATCGCTGGGACGCGAGTCGATGTCAATGTCCTCGCCGCCAACGGCCACAACAATCCGGGCGTAATACACCTCATTCCGCAAGTCGCTGATGAGAATATGGCGGATGGTACCGCCCATCTCCTGGATGACGTTCCGCAACAGGTCGTGGGTCAGCGGGCGCGGCGCGGGGGAGTCTTGCAAGCGTACCGTGATGGATTCAGCCTCACATGGGCCAATCCAGATCGGCAGGTAGCGCTCCTCGTTCACGTCCTTCAGCACGACTACACGGTGCTGAGACATCAGACTGACGCGGATGCTGTCAATTTGTACCTCGATCATAATGACCGCCGATCCTTCCTGAAACACCCTTCTTTGAGGCGATTATACACCCTGCACAGGTAACAGCAATAATTCCAGTGCCGATTCTCATCCGGTGCCAGAGATCACGCTTTTCCCTATGTGGGTTGTAACTGGCACGAGGATGCTATACCCCCTATACTTTCCCACATGGGGTGCCTATTGACCGGGAGGGAGACTCATGAAAGTGCTTATCGCCTATGCCAGCGCGAAAGGCTCCACCGCGGAAGTGGCAGCGCGGATCGGGCATGGTATCGCTGAGCGGGACAACCAGGTGACGGTGCTGGATGTGCGCGAAGTCCAATCTTTGGGTGCTTTTGATGCGGTAATACTCGGTTCAGCGGTGCGTGCAGGAGCCTGGTTGCCGGAAGTGACCGAGTTTATCAACCGATTTCGCCACGAACTCTCTGAAAAGCCGGTCTGGTTGTGGTTGAGTTGCATCCGCGTGCTGGAGCAGCACGGTGAGCAGCACGTTCGTGAGCATTATGTCGACCCGGGTCTTCTAAAGCACATGAATCTGAAAGAGATGGCAGTCTTTGCCGGGCGGCTTTCACTAAGTGAAGTGGATTGGAACGAACGTTGGACTCTGGCTGCCCGTTATGACGGTCACACCTGGCCCAGCGGCTTTGATGGGGATTTCCGGGATTGGAAGACGATTGACTTATGGGCAGCTTCGATTGCAGCTACCTTGAGCGAGCCAACAGCTTGAAGCCATTCCAATCGACAGCCCAGTCAGTCTCCGTTAGACTTTATGGATGGTCTGAATAACGTATTATCTGAAGGAGACTCTGTGACCACTACCTTAACGCCGGGCCGCTGGCGCGGCCTGAAAAGCACCAGCCTTTCCAACAATATCTTCGCTATTCTTGCGTTCGATCAGCGCGGCAGCTACCGCAAGATGCTGCCTGCGGATACCTCCTATGAAACAGCGGTCGAGATCAAGAGCGAGGTCGTGGTCGCCCTGTCGTATCACACCAGCGCCGCCTTGCTCGATAATCAGTATGGTCTGCCAGCTATCCAGCAGATGAATGGCGGCAGTGGTGTGCTGCTCTCACTCGAAGAAAGTGGTTACAGCGGGGATGCCACCTACCGTAAGCTGATTTTCAACCCGGATTGGACCGTGGCGAAGATCAAGCAAATGGGTGGTACCGCCGTCAAGCTGTTGGCCTACTATCACCCGCATTCCGGCGCATTGGCAGAAGAAGTCGAAGGCGTCATCAGCAGCGTGATTGCTGAATCCCATAAGTATGAGCTGCCGGTTTTCCTGGAGCCAATGTCCTACAGCACGGATGCCAGCTTCGGCAAGGAAACGGCGGCTTTCGCGGCCACCCGCCCACAGGTGGTCATCGATACGGCGGATCGCCTGAGCAAGCTCGGCCCGGATGTGCTCAAGCTGGAATTCCCGATGGATGCCGCTTTTGACACAGATGTCAAAGGATGGCAGGCCGCTTGCGAGAAAGTGAGCCAGGTGAGCACTGTCCCCTGGGTACTGCTGAGCGCCGGGGTGGATTTCGGCACCTTCGAACAGCAGACCGAGATCGCCTGCAAGGCCGGTGCCAGTGGGTGGTTGGCCGGGCGCGCCATTTGGAAAGAATGTGTGGTGATGCCCCCGGCGGAACGGGCCGCGTTCCTAAGTGGCAAAGCAACTGATCGGGTGAAGCGCCTGAATGAGATTGCTTCCGCCCATGCGCGCCCGTGGACGGACTTCTACAGCCCGATGCCCTCATCGCCGGACTGGTACAAAAGCTACCCGCTGCCGTAATCTCTCTGAGTTTGATCCCCTCCCTGAACTGGTTTCACGGAGGGGTTTTTAGCTTCGCCCCGCTTGACACGCGGCGCGGCTCTCTACTACCATACAGAGATGCTTATCGAGAGCGGTGGAGGGACAGGCCCGATGAAACCGCAGCAACCCCCGAAGCCTCGGGACGGTGCTAACTCCGGCGGGATTATTTCCGCACAGATGAGCGCGACCTGATCCGACTGATCTGACGCGCTCCTGACTCGGGCGCGTTTTTTGTTAGGCGAGATATGGGTGGGAGGTGGATGATGACCGTTATGACCTATGAACAGGACATTTTGAGAGAGGCGCGCAAACTCGCGCCCGATCAACAGCAGCGAATCCTTGACTTGATGCGTTACTGGACGTCCACACCCGATCAATCACCGGGAATACCTGGCTGGCTGTACATTGAACTCACAAAAAATCTCCATATTCCGGCTGAAGATATGGATGCCATTGAGACAGCCATAGAGGACGCCTTTGGTCGTACTGAACCATTACCGCAGGTTGATTTTGATGCCTGAATATCTCCTGGATACCAATGCGGTCAAGGTGACGGTGTTATCGGCAAATCCCTTGTAGGATAAAACATGCCAGCCATAGACCGTCATCATGATGTTGTAAAGCGTGCACTTATCAAAGCTGGGTGGATAATCGCTGACGAACAGATCAAGATCGTTGTCGATGAGCGTTCCATGTTCATTGATCTGGAGATACTGAAGCCAGATACAGATATGACTCTCTTGATCGAAGTCAAGGAGCTTTACACCATTCCATCACCAGTAGAAGCGTTGGCATCTGCGATTGGGAAGTATGTGATGTATCGCACCAGCTTGCGCTATGCAGGAGTAGAAATACCGTTGTATCTTGCTGTTTCCGTAGAGGCTTACAATGGAATCCTCAGCGAGAAATTAGGGAAACTGATGTTAGCAGAAGCTTCAGTTCGCCTGCTTGTGTTTGATGCAGATCAGGAGGTCATTGTTCGATGGATACCCTGAGGCAAGTTGTCCATGATGTGGTAGGAAGATACGCTGGCCGCGTATTGAACGGTCAGAGTTTCCTCACAGAGAGTCCAGATGGAGATGTTCTCACCGTAGTTGACGTTACTAAACAGGCTGGTGAGCATCGCTCTGGTGTGAGTGTCATCGTCCGTATGGTAGGCGACCTTGTCATTATCGAGCGCGACCAGAATGACAAGCTGGTTGTCGATGCGCTGGTTCAGGCGGGCGTCCCCCGTGAGCAGATCATCCTCGCCTATGCCGGGGAGTTGGTGCCGGAGTTGGCGAGTTAAGGTGAGACTTAATGAGTGAGAAGCCGGTCATCTTTATCAGTCACGCCCACGAGGATGCCGATCTAGCGAACGCTATTCAGAGACAATTGGAGATTGTTCTGAATCAACGGGTTAGGGTATTTAATTCCAGCAATCTCCGTACTATCCAAACTGGACAGCAATGGGTAGGCGAAATCGTAAAGCATATAGATGCTGCGTCAGCATTTATTCTTTTGATGACCCCATCCTCGCTGACAAAAGAATGGGTCTGGTTTGAAATAGGTGCATTCTGGCAGAAATTCAGAGGTGAAGGTCTATTTCCGATTGCTTCGGGATTATCTGCTAATGATCTTCCGGTACCATTTAAGGACATTCAATATTCGATGGTCAATGATGAGGCGAGCATTGGCAAACTCTTTACTGATCTGATTACTCACTTACAGTTCGGTGAGATCCGCAATCTGGATCATTCTCTAATAAAGCAAGCTGCTCTTCGCAATACGCAATTCTACAAAACTAGTCCCAAGAATAAAGCAAAGACTCCTCGAAGATATGAAGGGCTAGATGAAGGAACTTTGCGGGAAAAGGTTCGAGAATATGTTCATGAGAAGTATTTGGAGTTCCATGACAAATCTGCAACAACAATCGTGATACAGCAAAGCCCACTCTTGTCATGGGCTGTACCGATTGCAAAACAGAATTCGATCTTTGCTGGGAAAATGGCGATCTACAGAGAACTTGATACACAGATTGGATTGCCTGATGGAGCTTCCAAGAAATTCCTAAAGGATGTTTGTCTGCTATATGGCTTGCTTCCCGTTACTGAGAACCAAGACTCGATAACATTTCGCTATTCCCCAGAACGTAATCAGTATCAATCAGAGTGAGATCACTTCATGACCCCAACCAACACCATCCCCTTCACCAACCGACGCTATCTGGACGCGATTGCCGATCACGTTGTCATCTATGACGGCGCAATGGGCACGAGCATCCAACGCTACAACCTGACAGCTGCCGACTTCGGCGGCGAGCAGTACAACGGTTGCAATGACTACCTGGTCATCACCCGCCCGGACGTGATCGAGGAGATTCACGCCTCGTTCCTCAATGTGGGCAGCGAGGTGGTCGAAACGTGTACCTTCCGGAGCAACCGTCTGACGCTGGGCGAATACGGCTTGGGCGAGCGGGTGCTGGAGATCAACCGGGCGGCAGCCCAGTTGGCGCGGCGGGTGTGTGACCGCATCGCGGCGGAGACCGGCATCCCGCGCTTTGTGGCAGG
>JALHNT010000109.1 GCA_022843385.1 Anaerolineae bacterium
GGCGCAGATGGCTGTTGGGGTCATCAGCATTGGCATCGGTGGTCGCCGTGCCGCTGGCTTTGCTGTAAAACTCAGCAGTATCGGCATCACAGCCGCCGTAGATCACCTGCGTCGCCAGACCCGTGAACAACGCCTGTGTGCCCTCGTTGCCATAAATCATGTGAAACTGCCCCTTCGTTTGCGCCCCAATCATGATCGAGATACGGCGCTTGCGGACGAGGTTGACATCCGCTACCAGGCTGTCCAGCTTGCCGAGCGTCGGAAATTCATCGAGGATTACGCCCACCGGAACAGGCAGCGGCCCTTTGTTGCGTTCGCCAATCGTGTCGAGGTCGAGCATCAGCTTACGCAGTGTCGCGCCTAAGTAAGACGCATAGACCGCCCGCATACGACCCGGACAGGTCAGGACAACTACCGTTGGCTGTCCCACAATGAGGTCAGCATCAAAGTCCGAGGCGCTGGTGTTGGCACGCACGTCGGTGGATGCCCAGCCGGTGAGCGCCGTCGCCAGCGTTGCCACCACATTCGAGGCGACTTTGCCATCTGAACCCACCGAAGCAATAAAACTGTTCGCCAGCAGTGCCGCGTCATCTTTCTGCGAGGCAAGTTTGCCCGCCAGCCCCTTCAGGTCGTTCATGGCGTTGTAGATTTCACCTAGATTGGGAAAGCGAATCAGGCACGCAGCTAGCAGCGCCGCCGCGCTGTCGGTCCAGAAGCGGTTATCGCCTGCCGCTGATGGTACGAGTACGTCAGCGATAGCACGGGCATCGGATACATTCTCAATACCTTCCGCCAAGTTGTAGCGCGGGCCAATGGCGCTGGTCGGGTCATGCACCACGACCAGATGGCGGGTGACAGCCGCATACTTCAGCACATGCCCGGTAATTTCGCCCTGCGGGTCAGCCACCACCAGCGAATGTCCCGCCAGCATCCGATCCGCGATGGCAGGCAGGATAATCCCCTGTGTCTTACCCGAACCTGGACCGCCCAGCGTCAGGATACCGCGTGCCACATCCTCACCGCTGAGGGAGAACCGACCCATACCCAGATCGAGCCGTCGCTTCTGTTCACCCCAGAACGCGCCGAGCAGCGACAATCCTTCAACATCTTCACGACGAAAACGTTTGTATTCGCGCATGGTGCAGAAGTGCGACGAACCGAGTGCGCCACGCTTGACCTGCGGATTTCGCAGGCGATCCACCCGTTCGCGCAGCCAACCGCCGTTCTTGATCCCACTGTGCAGCCCGATGGTCAGAAAGAACCAGAGCATGACCAGCATCATGCCAAACATAAACAGCCGCATGGTGTTAATATTGGGCGGCGCACCGACGACCAGTTGGATAAACCCGCTGGTGGACTGCCGCCCACGCAGCGGCTGCACCACCAGGTCGCCGAGCAATGTGAGATAGACAGCGGATACGCCCAGCACCACGATCAGGTGGGCAAAGAGTTTTGCGCCGCGTTTCCAACCCGATGTTCCCTGAGCTTCGCTGGTGCGCTGGATACCGGCCCCCAGCAGGGCACTGACCATGATGGGAGCCGTGAGTGTCAGACAGAGGAGCGGGGCAAGGCAGCCGCCCAGCAGCGCCCGCCCCTCGGTGAATAACCAGTAGAACATCGGTTACGCCCCCCGATCTTTAGATGGATTGGCGCAGTATCGCAGCATCACCCAATTGCCCAGCCAGCCGAGTATGACCAACAGCACCCCGGTCAGGTAGAGCGCCTCGCCCAGGCTCACGCCCAATACCCGTCCGACGGCAGCGCCAGCCAGCAGCAGTGTAACCAGGGCAAAACCGCCCAGTGCAGTCTGTGGTTTGAGCGCAACCATCGCTTAAAAGTCCAGTTCCGGTGTGCCGGATGTAATCTCCGGTTCATCCTGCTCAACGACCTGCTGAATCGGATCGGTATACAGCCCTTCCGCCGCAATCCGCGCATCGCGTTCGGCATGGGGGTTGTAGGGATGCCAATCCGCCGGGTCGCGGGTGAGCGTCAGTTCGGCGTTCTGGTAGGCTTTCAGGTCGTCGCCTTCGAGGGTTTTCCACTCCGCAGGCAGTATTTCCAGCCGTGCCACCTCGACTGCCAATTCGGGTCCGTCCAGCAGTCCGGGAATGAGATAGCCGTTGAAGTCTTTGCCAAATTTGTCCACTGCCTCCGGGGTCTCGAAGTGTGCCATCTCCAGCATTCGGAACGGCTCATTCGCCGCCATCGCCGGACTGCCAACGGCATCCGGGTCGCGTTCCACGTTGGGATAGACGACCATGTGCAGGGCGTGTCCTAACGGTTCACCGTCCGGGTCATGCACCGGGATCGGATCAAGCCGCCAGTAGGGATTTTCCACTCCTGGCTGCGGTGCAGGGTCTTCAATCTTCTCCCCATCGGTGTTCCAGTAGGGATTGATTTCATTTTCCAACTGCTGCGCCAGCGTCTCAAAACGATCCGGCGGACCCTGAGTAAACAGGCGCGGGTCAACCCGATCCCCATCCAACCAGTCATTTTCGACAGCGGTGAGTTCGGCTTTGTGCATCATGGCTTCCAGCCCGCGCCCGTCATGAACTTCGAGCAGCGCCTCACGCGCCTGCTCCGCCTGTTCGCGTCCTTTTTCATCCTCCGAGTCCCAGGTATCCAGCGTCACTGACTGCATCCCCAAGTAGCCGTTGGGTTCGCGCCAGTATTTGTCCACCAGCAGTTCCCGCGTCCAGGGGTCGGTTTCCTGCACCACTACTGCATAATTCACGGTGTCATTGACAGGTTGCAGCAGGTCGGTTTCAGATTTCTCGAAGGTCGCTTCAAACCAGGCTGATCCTTCCAGCGCCGCGTTCGCTTCACGCTCACGGGCAGCTTCAGCGGCAAACTCGCGGTACATGGTCGGGTAATCGGGCGCTTCCGGTTCGAGTGTGATTGGGGTATAGGGTTCGGTGTCCAGTTCGGTGACATCCACCGACTGCGCCAATTCACGTTCGCGGATGGTGGTAAACGGATCGGGTGGCCCTTCGGTGAACAGACGCGGGTTATCGCGCTGCGGGTCGATTACCCCTGCTTCGATGCCTGCCAGTTCCACCAGCGTCATCGCCGCCTGTAACTCGCCCTTATCCAGCATATCGTGGGCGGTTTCGGCGTTCGCCCGTGCGGTCTCCCAGTCGGGCTGAGGGATGAGCAGGCGTTCCCGTTCGTGTTCCTCATCACCCCAGGATTTCAAGACATCCAGCCGCGCATCACCGTTAGCGGCAATCGCGTCAATGCTGTATTCCGGGTTTTGCTGTATTTCGTCGTGCTGCATCTCACGCTCCATCGCTCGTGTTCGTTCGGTGGTGAAGGGGTCGGATGGGGCATCGTCCTCAAAGAAGACGCGCCCATCAGCGCGGTGCGGGTCGAGATAACCCCCTGCCACCGCTATGCGTTCCGCCTGGTTCAGGGCGGCTTCTAACCCCTGCGTTTTCAGAGTGTTTTCCAATTCATGTTCATCGGGCTGCGCTTCATCCCACATGCCATATTCGGCAACCGTGAAAGTGTCGAAACGGCGTTCACTGCCATACATCCATGTTTTGACTGCTTCCAGTGCTGGATTGTTCTGGTCACTGACCCCGTAACCGAAGTAGTATTCCGGCTCTGGGTTAAGCGCAGGCAGATCCAGCGGGTCAGGGAAAGCCTGCCCATGATGGTCAGCGACATCGTGAGCAAACTGCTGGGCCATGTAGAGATCGCCCTTCTCTAAATACATTTCCAAGCCCGGCAGCGGCCACGCCGTACCGGGATCGTCATCAGCCAGCGGCATGACCGGATAGGAATCATGATTGAGCGTTCCGTCACGCATTTCCATTGCCCGGAAGTAGCGCAGCTCGTAGGGTTCAGCCTCCGGTTCAGGGTTCTCGACGATAGCAAACCAGTGCGCGGTCCCGCCGCCATCGACGTGAGAGTGGTGTCCAATGCCCTGCGCGTCAAAGGGCTGCATCCCCTCGCCAAAGGTGAAGGGCAAGTCGTCAGGTAGGTCAGGGTTAGATACAGCATCAAAGAGCGGTGTACCGGGGGCGACCTGTCCCCGTACTTGCGCTTCGTGCTGCGCGGTGTCCAGCAGGCGTTCATTCCCACCTTCGACCCAGGCGCGATCCAACTGCCCACAGAGATTTTCCATGTCCTCCGTGCGTCCATCGGCGACCAGTGCCGTTGTCACCTGTTCGCCAGTGAGATAGAGCAGATGGACTTTCACACTGTCGCCGGTTGAGCCATCCGTTGGAAACACCATCGCCAGGTACTGCCCGTCCAGATAGGGCATCTGCGCCACCCGACGAGCATCCTCACCCAATCCATCCAAGCCGTCTTTTTCGAGTACGGTTTCGACTTCGCGCTGGTGTTCTTCGGCAGACCCCCACGACGCATACGCCCCTAAGCGCAGCCGCTGCTCGTGTTCCAGCCCGTAACGATCGGTCGAGGCGCGGACAAGCTCAACACCATACTGCGCCCCATAGTCGTCGCGGTCCGGCGGCACGACTTCGACGGCATAAACCGAGCCATCTTCGGCGGTATGACGCACAGTGTCGGTATCACTCATGCGCGTCCTTTCGCTCCAACCGGATCAGGAACTCCGGCGGTTCGCTTTCGCCCGCCGGGACGAAATAGCCGGACTTGCCCAGCTTCTGCTTCCACGCCAGCACCTGCCGCACCGCACGGCGGACGCTTCCGGGACGATCCAGACCGTACAGGTCGCACAGTTCTGCCAGCGCCGCCTGATCTTCCGGCGTGAGGCGAATGGTGAAACTGCGCGTTTTGACTTCGTTTACATCACTCACAGTTCCACCTCCCAGGCATCGCGGGTGTAGTCGGCAATCTCTCTGGCAGCATCCGGTTCCAGTGCCACGCCGCGTTCGTTCTCCCATAGTTCACGCTGATCCGTTGCCAGCGCCATGCCTTCGGCGGCATCGAAACAGCGGTCAATGCCGCCTTTCTGCGCCACCTGAATCAGATATTCGGCAGCGTTATACGCCTTGTCCCACTCGCCAGGAACACAGGGCGCAAGCTGCGCCTCCATCTCACCCGTTTCAGGATTGCGTCCCAGTGACAGGATGCTGGTGACGCAGTTCTCGCGGTCTTCTTTATCGGGCTGAAAGACACCGATCCAGTAGGCAGTTCCCGTCTCGGCATCATAGAAAGGCGGCGGGTCTTTGGTCGGATCGAAGTTTTCGGCTTCAATGCCAATCGCGTTCAATGCCTGAAATGCCGAGCCATCTTCAATCTGCGGCGCGTCCACTTCCGGTTCAACAACGACACCCCCCAACTCAATCGCCGTCTGAATCAGCGTGTCAACGGCATGGTCAGGGGGTTCGTCGCGCCCGCCGATGCCCCCATCTTCCAGATCGCGCAGGTGTTCATAGGCGGCGTATTCTTCGAGTGTCGCTCCACGCCAGGTCTCCGGTTCGGGGTTCATGGCAAATGCCTGCTGCTCGGCGAACTCCGGCACCTGATAGGCAGGCAGTCCCTGGTCGTGCATCTGCTCCTGAAGGGTGTGGTAAAAAGCTGTCGCCACATCCACATCCTCAAACGACGCGACAGGCAGGTAAGTCCCACCCAGATCACCGGTGTTAACATTGGCGTACACGTCGATGGCCCCAATCTCATAGCGCGTGCCGTCGTCGGTGTCGCGCTCAACCCCGATCAGGCGAGCATCGTGCCAACCCCAACCTGCATCAGCAGGTTCAGGTTGTTCAAAACCCTGTAAGCCGTCCTGTGATAAGGGCGGGACATCTGGCAGATGCTGGACATCTTCTGGCACGAAGCGCTCATCGTCCGGCAGCCAAGGGTCGTCCACTGGCACGTAGTCGTAGTCGGACGGTGCGCCGCTAAACAGATCGTCTGGGAACGGATCGTCCGGCATGAAATAGGGTTCATCTGGCGGCGGTGGCATCCAGTCATCGTAGTCAATGGGTGGCGGTTCGGGCATGGTGTCACTCATGGATCTACTCCTCAGCTGGACGCAGCATCAGCGGTTTAGGCGTGTGCCGTGCCTTGACCTGCGCGAGGGCGTATTCTGTCGCTTTGCCCAACTGCGGATTGAAGCCCTCCCAGAATGCCCGCAGCACCTCCAAGCGCGTTGTGTCTCCTAGAGCAATCCGGTCTAGCGACTCTTCCAGCCGGGCGGTGTAGTCGTAAGCCAAGACATCGGCGAAGTGCGCGGTCAGGAAATCGCACAGGGCGATGCCATTCTCAGTGGGAACGAGCCGCTTTTGACTGACCTTCACATAGCCCTTATCCTTCACCGTTTTGACCATGCTGGCGTAGGTCGAAGGGCGACCAATGCCGCGCTGTTCCAACGCCTGCACCAGTGCCGCTTCGGTGTAGCGGGCGGGAGCGCGGGTCTGATGATCTTCCAATTGCGGCACGACCAGCTTCAAAGACTGGTTATCTTTCAGGGGCGGCAGCATTCCCGTCTCTTCATTTCCTTCTTCACCTTCATCAGCCGGTTCTTCGTACACCTTGAGGAAACCGTCGAACAACAGCGAACGACCCTGCGCCCGGAATTCCATTGGGAACGGTTGTCCCGGTACTTTACCTGCATAGATGACCGAACCAGTAACGGTGTAGAGAGCAGGCGACATCTGTGAGGCGACGAAGCGTTTCCAGATCAGGGCGTATAGCGCCGCACCGTCGCCGTCTACACTGTTGGGCAGGTGGTTCACATCGGTGGGACGGATGGCTTCATGCGCCTCCTGCGCGTTGGCAGTTTTGACGGTGTAGGTGGGTGTCTCTGGCGGCAGATAATCCGCCCCCTGCTCACGGGCGATATAGTCCCGTGCGGCGGTCTGGGCTTCGGGTGCGATGGACACGCCATCGGTTCGCATGTAGGTGATCCAGCCCTGTTCATAGAGCGTCTGTGCCAGCGCCATCGTCTTATCTGGTGACAGCCCCAGACCCTTCGAGGCTGCCTGCTGAAGGGACGAGGTAGTGAAAGGCGGCAGCGGGTTACGGGCTTTCACGCTCCGTCCCGCTTTGCCGACCCACACCTGTGCGGTTTGCAGCAGGGTCACGAGTTTGTCCAGCGGCTCGCGGGTCTTGAAGGTGCTGTCTGCGCCTTTGACGCGGTGCAGCTTTGCCGTGAACTCCATCCCGTCAGCCACCAGCTTGAGCGCCAGCGTCCAGAAGGTTTCCGGGGTAAAACCTGCGATCTCACGTTCGCGCTCAACAACGGTCCGCAGGCAGACGCTCTGCACCCGCCCGGCAGAGAACTTGCCATCCAGCGCCTTTGCCGCCAGCGGTGAAGCCAGATAGCCCACCAGCCGGTCTACAATCCGCCGTGCCTGCTGCGCTTCGACCAGGTACACATCCAGCGCACGGGGATGAGCCACTGCTTCGCGCACCGCGTCCCGCGTGATGGCATGGAACAGCGCCCGGTACACGGGTTTATCTTTCGGCACATTCGCCAGCTTCAGCAGATGCCAGGCAATCGCTTCCCCTTCCCGATCCGGGTCGGTAGCCACATAGACCGCTTCCGCGTCCTTGATGGCTTTGAGCAGTTTCTTGACCACATTGCCTTTACCCGGCAGCACTTCATACGTCGGGCGGAAGTCAGCGGCGACTTCCACCCCCAGTTCAGCTTCGGGCAGGTCGCGGACATGTCCCAGACACGCCTCCACCCGCCAGCCGCTTCCTAGAAATCCGGCGATCTTTTTAGACTTCGCCGGGGATTCGACAATCACCAGTTTCACGTTTCTTCCTCCTCAATCATCCAGCGCTTAATCGCGGCGCTGCTTTGCAGATGGTGGGTCAGCGTCCGCAGCAGTTGGCGGGCGAACTGACGGCTTCCCAATATCGAGGTGGGCAGCCAACTCGCGTTCTCTGAGAACCAGCCAGACCGGCCATTCGCGGAAAGCGTGGTAGGCTTCTTCTTCGAGCGCCTGAAAGGGACTTGCAGCCGTCTTTTTCGACATGGTTCATCCTCCATGCTTCGATCCTTAAGTGGTCTGGAAGCGGGCGATCTCCCCCGCCGCCGGGCGGTTGTACAGATACCAGAGACCTTCGTCCTGAATGTCGAGGACGTAGTGGAAGCGCGGCAGGGCGGCGATGATGTCACGGTGCTGCTGATTGAGATGCTGAAAAGCAGCATCTTCGTGGAACACATTCATCCCCTGCCGTTGGCTGAAGACCACCCGGATGGGGCAGTTCTCGAACACCAGTCGCGCCTTACCAGTGAGGAAAATACTCATTTGCTGATCCACACACACCAGCTTTTTTCTACGGGTACGGAAGGTTTTCGCCGCTTCGATCAGGAAATCGAGCAGTGACGGATGGCGCATCAGGCGGTAGACCTCATCCACCGCGATGATACGCGGCTGCTCGTCGATCAGGCTGTCGCGCCGAATGGCAGAAAGCACCTGCGTATAGGCCAGCGCCTGCAAGATCGGGTCACTTTCCAATTCGTGAAAGCTGAAGACACGCGGCTCAATCCGTTCCCTACCGCCGCGTGATAAATCCACATTGGTCGCGCCGTTGAGAAATTCCGCCCAGGGTCCCGACCCGGTGCAGAGTCCGGCGATCTCATCCGCCAGATTTTTGGCGATGGGTTTAGTGGCTTCCTTGTCGCCCAGTCCTGACAGGACATCACAGACCACATCGCAGGTCGGCGCGAGTTCGGGCGAGACTCGGCTTAAGTCGGGAAAACCGCGATACAGAATTTCCAGTGCCTCGCCCAGCAGACCGCGTTCCAGGTTCTCGCGCTGCGCCCCTGACAGCGTGCGCCCCAGCACCGTTTCATAAATGCGGGTGACATGGCTCACCTGTTCAATCAGCGTTGGGACGATGCCTCACCTATCACAGAAAATCCATGTAATGGTGTCTGAAATCCTTGGCGGGAAAACAAAAAGAGCGAGATTGATAACTAGGTTGTGTTGACATTTGAGAAGTGAATGTAAAATAGTTTCATGATAGATGTGAGACTAACCGACGGGTAGCTCCCCACAAAACCGTGGTGATAGGTTTTGATAGTAAATGGTCCAGAACATGAGCCTCTTTGCACTCTGTTAGTCTTTTAAGAGCTACATCTATGCAATGATTTTGCGAGATTTGGGCATCAAAACACGACTCCACGCTATTCTGGGGTGCTACCAACCGACGAACAATGGACGAAAATTCGGGATTTCTTGCGAGACGACCCGAACGCGCGCGTATGTAGGCAAAGATGAGCAAGCGTGCCGCCGCTTTGTGGAAGCGGTGAAATGGATAAGCCGCAGTGGAGCGCAATGGCATCTACTGCCTGCCGAGTACGGGAACTGGAACAGCGTGTATAAACGGTTCGTACGCTGGTGTGAGGCAGGTGTCTGGCAGCGGATGCGTCAGCATTTTGCCGCTAATCCTGATCTGGAAAACGGGATGATTGACAGCACAATCGTGCGGGCGCATCCGTGTGCAGCAGGCGCACAAAAAATGTGGGGTGCAAGCGTTGGGGCGAAGTCACGGCGGCTTTAGCTGCAAAATCCATGTAACGGTGGATGGCTTGGGCAATCCGCTGCGGGTGTGCCTGACGGCTGGACAGCGTCACGACAGCACCCAAGCGCAGGCGCTTTTGGAGGGGTTCGGTTTTGAGCGCCTGATCGCGGATCGCGGTTATGCAGCGGCGGATTTTGTCGAGTATCTGCTGGCACAAGGTATCGAAGCGGTCATTCCGCCGCATCAACGCACGAAAATCTTGCGGGCGTATGATCAATGGTTGTATCGAGAGCGCCATTTGGTTGAATGCTTCATCAACAAGATCAAGCATTTTCGACGCATCTTCTCCCGCTTTGAGAAATTGGATCGTTCCTACTTGGGCTTCTTGCACTTTGTCTACGTCTTGATTTGGTTACGCTAAATGTCAACACAACCTATCGATATTGTAGATTTCCGGCAGCATCAGTTCGAATATAAAAAATGAGAGAAGGATTAAAATGAGACCAAAGATGTCATTTTGATGGACTCTCATTCGACGTATTGATAGAAATGCGAAAAAGCGCGTTTCAGCCTTATCATTCACATAAACCAGTCAGGAGAACTTCCCGTGAAATTCATGACCCTCCACTATCGTGACGAAGCCGCCGCCGCCAACATGACGAAGGAAGAACAGATGCAGGAGATGCAGGACTACAACGCCTTTTTTGAATATGCTAGCCAGCGCGCCACCATTATTTCAGGCGAAGGCGTCCGCCCCACCTCTGCTGCCACCACCATCCGCGTCCGCGATGGCAAAACGCTAACCACCGATGGTCCGTTTGTCGAAACCCGCGAAGGTCTGGCCGGCTTCTACGTCATCGACTGCAAAGACCTTGATGAAGCCATCGAAATCGCCTCGAAAATCCCCGTTGCGCGACAGGGCAGCGTCGAAATCCGCCCAGTGATCATATTTGAATAAACGTGCATGTAGGGGCGGATTTCAAATCCGCCCACCTGATGAAGGATAGGGATGACCTCAGGACAGATTGCGGCACAAATCGAGACCACTTTCCGGCAGGAGCATGGCAAAGTCCTCGCGGTGCTGATCGCCACGCTGGGTGATTTCGCGCTGGCAATCGATATTGTAGATTTCCGGCAGCATCAGTTCGAATATAAAAAATGGGAGAAAGATTAAAATGAGACCAAAGATGTCATTTTGATGGACTCTCATTCAACGTATTGATAGAAATGCGAAAAAGCGCGTTTCAGCCTTATCATTCACACAAACCAGTAAGGAGAACTTCCCGTGAAATACATGATGCTCAACTATCGTGACGAAGCCGCCGCCGCCAACATGACGAAGGAAGAACAGATGCAGGAGATACAGGAAATCAACGCCTTTGTGGAATATGTTAGCCAGCGCGCTACCATCATTTCAGGCGAACCCGTCCGCCCCACCTCTACTGCCACCACAATCCGCGTCCGCGATGGCAAAACGCTAACCACCGATGGTCCGTTTGCCGAAACCCGCGAAGCTCTGGCCGGCTTCTTCCTCATCGACTGCAAAGACCTTGATGAAGCCATCGAATTCGCCTCGAAAATCCCCGTTGCGCGACAGCGAGAGGGCAGCGTCGAAATCCGCCCAGTGGTCACATTCGAATAAACATGCATGTAGGGGCGGATTTCAAATCCGCCCACCTGATGAAAGATAGAGGATGACCACAGAACAGATTGCGGCACAAATCGAGACTACCTTCCGGCAGGAGCATGGCAAAGTCGTCGCGGTGCTGATCGCCACGCTGGGTGATTTCGCGCTGGCAGAAGATGCTTTTCAGGATGCGCTGATCGCGGCATTAGAACAGTGGAAGCAGGACGGCGTACCCCGTAATCCCGGTGCATGGATCACCACGATTGCGAAACGTAAAGCGATTGAACGCATCCGCCGCGACTC
>JALHNT010000110.1 GCA_022843385.1 Anaerolineae bacterium
GCTTGCCCAGATCGGCAACGGTAACTGTCTGACCAGGCTGTGCCAGTGCCTCAAGCCAGAGTTCTGTCATCACTTCCAGCACCTCCGCCACGTCGCGCCGTTTCAGGCGCGGCAGGCGTTTGCTAATTTCCGTGACTGTCTGACGGTGATTCATCTTTACCCTTCTCCTGTTTTGCATTCGTTCCCATCCGGCTGTAAAGCGCGAATGGAAGCTAAAATCGGCTGAACGGACGTGATGCAGATTGGGAACGCATCCGGGCAACGGGTGCGTTCGGTGGACGCGGCAAACCGCGTCCACGAGTGCGGCGGCATCTCTGCACCGCCGCACTCATGCAGGGGCGACAGCCGCTGCATCCAGCCCTCCGGCGCATGAGGAGCCAGCGTATTTAGCTGGCTTGCGGCGGGGAGGAGAGTTCCAGTTGAAACTTCCACCACTCTCCCCCGCCGCGCGAAGTCGCAGCGCCTCGACGCTGCGACGTGCATGGCTGTGCCATGCGCTGCATTGGGCTGTGCTGTCCTACACGATTGGATGAACTGCTCCATACACCACCTCCTCACCACTGGGAACGTTTCATGCGCCGCGCTCGGCGATCACTATCGTTGTCTGACAGGGCAGGTTCAGTAGACTGTAGGACAATGCCATTGGCTGGCGCTCGTGCTTCAGGCTGGATCGCAATCCCGGCTGCACCATTGGCTGCCACATGCTGCATCAACCGTTCCAGATAGCCCGGCATCTCATTCAGCGCATCCCGTATCCATAAGGTGTCCTGCCGGACTTCCAGCAGTTCGGGGATGGTCAGCAGTTTGTTGCGGCGCGGCTGCTTGCCCAGATAGCCCCGGATCAGGTCGCGTAACGCATCGCTGCGTTCGCCTTCGTCAATCCCTTCCCACCAGTCCAGGATGTCACTGTCGGTGTCCTCGAACACTTTGAATGTAATCATCCGGTAGCGGCGTTTGCTTGTTTTGCGCTTTGACATGCTTATCTCTCCTCTGAGTGGGTCTTACCCGTATCACCCATTGGGCTGACCAGTAAGACCCGCCTGGATGTTGAACTCCTCACTTGCGGGCGGCGAAATGAGCGTAGTGCAGGTAGCCTCTCGCATTCGCCATCTGTGCATCCGGCACCAGCTTTGTCTGTGGATAGGCTTCGACCACCTGCTCATACACCAGTTCCGCGCCACCGCCCGATAGATAAATCACATCGACGGTTGTGCCGCGCTGCCACTTTTCTGACAGCAGATTCAGGGTCGCGCTGCGGAGTGGGGCGAGTGCTTCTTCAACTTCGGCGCTGTAATCCACCGGCTTGCCGCTGGCGGTGAAAATGCCCGTTCGCAGTACCTGCTCGACAATCCGGTGCGGCATCTTCTCGCGGTAATCCCGTTCCAGCATGGCAGCGATGCGTTCCTGCGCGGTGTAGACCCCGCTCTCGACACTGCCACTTTCGGCATCCACGAAGTCCCCATCGTCGTCGAGGATGATGTCCACCGTATACGTGCCAACATCCACTACACCGGTCCGCATGTAGGTGTGATAGACGTTGATCTCGCCCTGATCGGTGAGCATCATGGCGTATGCGCTGCCGTAGGGCTGCGGCATCACCATCACCTCAGTGACATTGGCGATGACTTCGGCGGAATCGGTTTTGATGAGATGCTGTCCCTGAAGTGCCTGCTTGAGTCCACCGGCATCCCGCATATGGTCAACCGGCAAACCGCTGCACAGCCGCAGATGGATGACATCCCGCCCCGACACCCCCTGCGCTAGTTTGCCAATCGCTGCTTTCGCCAGACGGAGACGGAAGGTGTTGCCCATCGTCTTCTCATTGGCAGTGCGCCCTCTCAGCCGAAGTAATTCACCGGGCGGAAGCTGCGCCAGCGCCAGATCGCCCACAAACCAGGTCGATCCATCTTCATCGGTCAACTGGTCGCCGGGATATTTGGCTGCCAGTGCCTCCTGCTGAAATTTGATTTCACGGGCATGACCCGCTACCGATGGAAAAGCAATCGCGGTCTGATCCGTCACGACTTTGGTGACACCGTAGCCGATGTCCAATCCGACCGTGAGGATGCCGCCCGACACCACCTCTGACTCCACTGCGGTATTCCGGTTCTTGCGCCTGTTCATTCGATCTGCCTCCATAAACAAAAACAGCCCATCTACTCCTCATCGGTAGATGCAGCTGAAGAACCCACAAATTCAATTGGGGAACAACGGTTTAGGGCAATTGCGACTTCGCCGGGGTCAAAACTCTGCGATTTCGCGTGAGTACCACCTGTCAGAAGATGCCGCCGCGTTTCTGGCGAAGAACAGCAGCCGCGTGGATGTCTGGGCGCTGCCGGGGAAACATCAGGGTGAGTACGATCAGGTCGTGGTCGCCTCCATCAAAGGCACGCATCCTAACCCGACGGAACTCTATCAATCCATTCTGGACGGCAAAGCCCGCCCGCGTCCCCTGACGGTGCAGCCCGAACCCCTCTACAAACTGCCTGCGCCACCGCACATCACCCGCTTTGTCTTCGCCCCGGATGTGATTGATGAAGAACAGGGACTGCGGCTGATTCAGGAGCAGGGTGCATGGAAGACCAACGGCTTTCAGGCGCTGCTGGACGTGCCGCGCCCACCGGAACAGATTGAACCTGTCGTCGCGCCGCGTCCTGGTCACATGGCGCTGGTACTGGCAGCAGGGGTTGCCAACGGCGCGGTCATCCAGACCGAAGACTACGGGCAGGTCGCCATTCGGGGTAAGACGCAGCATGTCGAGCAGATTGCCCGTGTGGAAATCGAAGCTGCCCCCGGCGACCCGGAACGGCAGGTCAAGAAAACCACCATCCGCCTCAAACCGACGACGACCCTGACACTGCTGGCGCAGGATGGCACGGTGGTCGAGATGGAAGGCGATGAGGCGCTGCTGGGTTTCATCACCGCCAACAAGCGTTCGCTGACCAGTTACCTCAATCGGAAGTTCAAGCCGATGTACAGCTTTGATTTTGCCGGAATGGGGCGCTGGCTGGATCGCATCCGGTTGAAGGGCAAATACCCGATGTATACGGCGCAGAAGCATGTGGTCGGCGCGACGGTGCGCGGCTTCAGGAACCGGGACAGCATCCTGCTCGTCGGACAGATGGGGGTCGGCAAAACCCTGATCGGCGGCTCCACCGCGATTGCACTGGCGGCAAGTGTCGTCGAGAAGCTGCGGGGACAAATCGCGGACGATCAAGTGGTGTTGATTGTCGCGCCGCCGCATCTGGTCGAGAAGTGGAAACGAGAACTCCACAGCATCAGCCGCAACATTTTTGTGGAGCGCCTGGATCGCCACGAAGAACGCCCGAAGTCGCCGGAATTAAAAGGGTTTGCTGATATTCCTTTGTATCGTACCAGGTTTGCTGGTAGGTGTACTTGCGAGACTGTTTGTAGACCTCGCCGATCCTGCCCGAATGGTTATCATGATGATAGAAGCGATGGACAATACCTGCCCAGTTGAGTTCAGGGAACTCACACAGTATCTCCCACTGGGGACGCTGGTCGTAGATCATCTGCACCATTTTCCCGGCTTCGTTATCCGTCATGGTGTACTGTGTTCGACCAGAGCGGAACACAGTTTCGGAGGTCGTGCCATCCCGCCACTCGATGACCACCTGCCGCTTCACATCCCCTTTTTTGTCCACGATGATGCGGCGGGCGAACGCCTCAAACAACTCGCGGCGCTGCTGGTGCGGTACATCCTGCCAGCGTTGGATAATCAATTCCAGTGTCGGACGTGCTTCCAGCATCACTGTGTGCTGTCCTACATTCGCCTTGACTCGTTCCAATTCCACCCGCAGTCGGGTAATCTCGCGGTCATTAGCTTCGTAGCTGGCTTCCAGATTTTTGACAATCTCCGGGTTGGCGATGGTCTTGAGGTTATCCAGAATAGTCTGCTTGGCACGTTCAGCCGCGCGGATATCCTGTTCAATCCGTCGAACATTACCCTGATCGCTCTGCTGGGTACCGTCCAGCGCCTCCTGCCAAGTCTCATCGTCGATGGTGGTGGCTTCCAGGCGTTCGAGCAGCAGCTTATCCACCACTGGATCAAGAATCTTCGAGTGGATGCTCATGACCGTGTGGCTTAGGCTATCCGCCAAAATATAAGCGTAGTTGTCGTTGTGGTTCAGATAACAGGTATTCACTTTGCGGAAGGGATGCCCTGGCAGCGAATGCGAATACACCAGACCGGTGTAGGTTGCAGGTTGCGCTCGACGATCTTCAACTTTGTGTCGGACGTAAACCCGCTGTGGCGTGTAATCCGGGTTCGGTTCACCGAAAAAATCAACCTTCGAGAGGGCATTGAAGGCATACATGAACAGGTCTTCGGGGATTATCGCTTCATGGTTGTGCCATTGTTCAATCACACCACGATACGACCAGTGACCCAGATAAGCGACATTCGTCAGCATGTACTCCAGTCCCGAGGGGGAAGGCATCAATCCACCATTGACCCCACGATACTTGACAATGACATCGATTCTGAAGCCCTGTGGCACTAATTCGGTGTAGTTCTCCGGGTAGCAGGGTCCATGTTCATAGATATGCCGCCACGTCTGCGACAGATTACGATTGAATTCACGGAACAGCTTGAAATACGCCAGCACGACATCCGCGCATGGCTGAAAAGGTGCATAGTGCCGGTGCTGGGGATTGGCTGTGCCATCGGACAGTTTCTCGCGCAGATCGACCATGTAGCCAATTGCCACGCTGCGACCTGTCCAGATGCCGCGCACTTGCAGATAATCCCGCGCCTGCATCAAGCGCCCCTTGATGTGGTATTCCAGATGATCGGCTGCTCGTTGAGCATGGTCGCGGAACATCTGCATGTGATAGCGTCCCTGCGTGGGATGGGCGAAGTCATACACAAAGGTCGGTGTCAGCACCAGCACGTTATTCCGGCGGCAGGTATCAATGAAGATATTGGTCTGGATTTGGGTCACATCCCGAAAGAAACGGTCTACGTCCTGTGAGGCGACCAACCCGATTTCGCCATTTTCAATCAGGGTGTGCAGGTAAGACATCCCCGGACGTTCGGTGATTTTCTTGGTGCCGCTGATGCCCGCGTCGCGGTCAATCATGATAATCTGGTCACGTACCCAACCCTGTTTCATCAGGTGTTCGACCATATCGACGGTTTGCAGGGTGGTGTTGATATTGCCGATTTGTCCCTCGGACGACTGGCGATAATACACCGCCACCGGACGATGCAGCGGCAGCGGCTGCGCCCGGTAGGGATCGGCTTTCTCTTCTTCGCGTTTACGATACCGTTTTGGCATATTCGTTTCTCATTCAGTGTTTGCTTAAACGGAAAACGCCCTGCTCCCGCGAAAGTGATACGGCAAGAGCAAGGCGCATCATGTACAATGCTTCCTAGCCCTGCGACGTGTCTCTAGCACTCGCGGGGTCAGACAGGTCGTCGTGTACCACCACTTCGGCCTGTCGTCCATTTTGGATCGAACTGCTTTCAGTGTACTCGGTTTTGGATAGTCGTGCAACGATTCTGAGCAAGGTTCGTGACACCTCTACCAGATTCGTGCCGGTATTCAGTTGTTTTTCACGCGAGCCTTCTGACTTCAAATGTATCCTCGTATGCTCTGGTTTTACCCTTGCACCCAGCATAGCCAAGTCATTTCCCTCAACCCGTGTAAAATTGGCAAATCTGACCGTCAATTTTGGCAAATCGTCCGTTAAAATTACCGATCACTAATGGGGTGGTGGAATGTGTCTAAAAACTGGCTGTGCATCGGGTTTTTCTGCTGATTGACCGATACCCCCAGCATAACAAAGTCAGATCGGGCGACCTGCCGAATTTTACAGTTTTGACTTGGGAGTTTTACGGGATGCGGTTAGAGTTCTCAAACCAATTTAACCGCATCAGAGTTGGAGGCAAAAGCGGCTGATTAGCGGGGACGTGGACCTACGAAACGATCTCCATTGAAGTGGATCATGTGATCGGGCAGCTCACTGAGCCAGACTTCGGTTTCCCAGGCGATTTCGCTGAGGAAACTGCGGAAAGTAATCAGGTCGGGAAAGGCACTCACATAAATCAGTCCTGCCGGGCAGTGGGTAAGCATTTCATCGAGTTCAACCCGGCGTTTAGGTGTTACCGGGCCGTGCGACGTGACTGCCTCTACGAGGTACAACCAACTGCGCTTTTCATCGTACAGAATCACATCGGGCAGTTTGTCATGTCTGGTCAGTGGAATATTCAGCTTGATGAAAGCCGCTTCATCAATCAACAGTGATTTGTTCGCAGTATCGCCCAAATAGAGCAGCTTTGCTCCTGGTGCGAAACGCGGGCCAAACGCCTCGATAATGGCAATTTGCAGTTCATTATGTTTTCCGGGTGAGAGATGATATTCCTTGCCCTGATAAGTCAGCGGGATAAGCTGAAGTTCCCGTTTGCGCTCATACAGCTCGACAAGCGACTGTTGAACATTCAAGAATTCTGTGACGGCTTCAGCCCAATCTGGGGTGTTATATTGGCGAATAGTGCGGATAGCTACATCTGTCAAAGCATAGTGGGTGCGCGGACTGTTGGTCGCTAGACCCGGTTCATCCGGGTTGCGATCTACGAGGCGTGCCTGCTCAAACTGGTGGATGACCTGACGGCGCACTGTCTCGCGGGTGTTCTCAGCATAAACCCGTCCAAAACGGCTGCTCATGGCCTGCATCATATCGTGAATACGCAAACTCTGGCGTTTGGCATCGCTCCAGGGTGTGTTGTCATCCAATTGCGCCAGCACCAGCAGGGTAAGGGCAGCGATTTCGGTTTGTTGGGCAGCAGGTAGTTGTAACGCGGCGAGAACCGCCTGGGCTTCGGTGATTTTGCTCATACCGCTCTCGTTTCGCGGAGGATGGGAAAGTCAGTCGGCACCAGCAGGTAAGTTTGAAGGGTCTGAACGACAATTGCATCCAGATCAACAGCAGTCACTTCTTTCATGACTGCCTGACCAATAGCAGTAATAACCTGAAGTGGTGGCAAAGGCAAAGCCCGCAGTTCGGTAGCATTGACCTGTGTGTTCCCGTTCGAGATACGAAAGTAGCGGTCAATTAAGCCGCTGTTGAGTAATGCCGATAAACCGATGACTTCTGCTGTGGTCATCTCCCCATCACGGCGGTAAATGAAGTTCAGGTGATTTTCCAGCCCGATCATTGCATAATCAAACTGATCTGCCAGATAAGGGGCGGCAACCAGTCGGCGCTGTTCTTCTTTGGCGCTGAAGCGGCGCAGCAGTACATAATTGGTATTCTCAACCAGCAAAGTTCTTGTGCCAGATATGTTCAGAATGTGCTGGGGTTTGCGGAAACCGTGATTCATCGGCCAGGTGATTTGCTGCGATGTAATGTGCTGCATCCAGAGCAGCGGAACAACTGATATACCATTTGGCTCGTTGATAAGGTATTCCTCAGCCCGAAATGGCACCACAGGACCCGTTGAAATCGCCAGATCATACGCACGAAATGAACCTGTCCAGTGATCCACCACCTCGAGAATCGTTTCATCAAGCTCGGAGGTGGGGAGACGGAGTAGTCCAATTGGGCTGATGAATTGCGTCTTCGTGATCTGTCGTACCGTGACCCTGTTAGCAAGCTCATCCAGAGTAGCCGATGACGAAATTTTGACCCGTGAATCGCTTACCTCATTTTGCGATGTGAAGGTGATCACCAGATTTTCCTGCAATACATCGTCTTGATTAAACGCATCGCTGCGCGATTCAAACAGATGAATGTGCTGTACCGTCACCGAGTCTAAAAATTCCTGCCGAAAGCGGGTGAAGTAGCTGCCAGAACAAAAGCTGCGCGGCACGATGAAACAGGCAGTGCCATGGTGCAGCATTCTGGCGGCTAATCCCATAAACAGTGTATAGATGTTGGTGTGACCACTGAGGATACTTTCCGCCATTTGGCGGCGGATATCGGTTGTATTGATCTTAAAATAGGGTGGATTGGCGATGATATGCTGATAAGAGCGATGGCCAACAGGCGTATCTAGTGAAGCAGGGTGCAAAAATTGCAATCCATTCAGGATGAAATCAGTGTGAAACAGGTTGAGATGAACCCGAATACTATGCTTAGAAGCGCAGATTACCGCCTCATTTAGAATTGACCGTGCAGCAGTAAATAGTTCATTATCCAGCTCAAAGCCATCCATCCAGACTTCAATCGGCTTATTTTCCGCAATCAACCGTTCAATCATCGCACAAAGTAACGTTCCTGATCCCATTGCCGGATCGAGAATGTGATCGCCATTCTGAATTGTTCCAGGTTGTTCCGTCATAAACCGCGCCAGCGGTTCTGGGGTAAGAAACTGCCCATGCGCTTTGCGAAAACCACCAGAGCGCTTTGCAAGGATGCTTTGACCTGTTTCCAGGCTTTGTCGGATAAGTGAGACCATCTGCATTCTGTTTCATTATTCAATAGATCAGCCTTTAGTATAACCGAACTTCGGCGACACGGCTTGTTGAATTAGCACAGGTGGTCGCAAAAAAATAGCTGGCGAACGTGTCTGCTCAACACGCTCACCAGCCATTGTGAAACTTCTGGAATCAAAAAGAGGCTGCCTGTCCGTAGGCAGCCTCGATACGTTTCAGGCATTTCTTCCGATAGTAGGTAATCATCTTGCGCTCTTTCTCGTCGCGGGCGAACTTACGCACCTGTGCTTCGGTGGTCAGCGTGTAGAGAGCAAACAACGCCAACGGCTTATCCTGGTAATGCTCGACCACCCTGAGATAGGGTTCAACTTCACCTGCCTGAAGGCGTTCCTGCCAGGTGCGCGGCTGGATCGGTTCATATTCCTTGAGGATACGTTGCAGCCTGTGTTTGATGGCTGTCATGCGCTCGTAGACCATCGAATGTGCCAGGTTGTGTGCATCGAGGGTCGCCTGAGAATCTGCACTCGTAGTCAGGATGTAGAGCGCGACCAAACCTTTGATGTCGTCGGCATATTCTTCCGCAATGGCGTGGATCGCCTCAGTGATGTCCAGACGGAAATCGACTTTCGATGCCCAGGCTGCCCACCGCTCATTGGAGCGCCACCACTCGCTGGGATTCGTCAGCCCTGAGATGCCATATTCATCGGGATCATCATAATCATTGTCGCCAACAACATCTGTGAAGGTCATATAACGTCGATGGTAGCGCACATGCCAGTTCGAATTCGATGCGCCAATGACGATCCAGATCGCGTCACCAAGCCCTTTGTCAGCCAGCATGTCTGGCGTTTCGCTGAGTGCTTCCCACAACTTCATCAGCCCGGTTTGCAGACTGTCGGGAATATCCTGCCCGTATACGCCGAAGTGCTTGAGCTTCCAGGCGGCTCGCGGTGAAACCTGTGCGGCGATCTGCTCAAAGGTAAGTTTGCCGCTCCAGCCTGTCGGATAAGTCACAACACGTGGAAACGGGCGAATTTGATCTCTAATGCTTTTGCGAATAGTTGAATCGGGCATGAGGTTACTCCCTCTGCTACCGCTGGATGCGCCAGCGCGCTGAGCACAACGCTCACCACGCCGGAGACAGCGCAGGGAAGGAGCCTGTCAAACGAAAAAGCCGCCCAAACTGGACGGCTTGTTGATATTTCTATGGATGGGGCGGCTTTTTAGGCAGGTAGTTCGGTGGTCACGTCCCGCAGGGATGGGGGCAGCGTACTGCCTGCCGGTGTTTGATAGGAAGGCTCACGCGCTGTACATTCGCCGCGTCGGCGGTGTGCGAGGGGGTTATGTGTCCCCGCTCCGATAGCGGAGGAAGAGGACGCGGCCTGTGGAGTCACCAGCGACCACCACATTGTCTTGCGTGACAACAAAACAATTAAACTTTGCATCGCCATAAAAGGTGTGGATAGTTTTGCCTGTTTGCAGAATAATTCGCAATATATCATTACTCATATTTACTTTCCATCCTCGGTTTACTTGCCACTGCCAGAGGCGCTGTTGTAATTTCACATACATTTCCCCTATATCAAACCGATGTTTTTCTGCCCATTCATGGATGATGGTGCTATCATCAGCCCGATAATCACTTTCATATAATATGTCTAGCAGGCTGCCATCCACATCCCTTAGACTCAGGGTATCGGCATCATCATAGAACAACACAATTCGTCCATCTACCAATTGCACCACATGATCAACCCAACCCATATCCTCATCCCCCATCCATATTGCTATCGAGGCACCTTTGGCGTTCCATAAGCGCAGGGTCTCATCATAACTCCACGATAAAATCTGTCCATCATGCAGTTCAATTACTCCAATCACGCTATCAGTATGTCCCGTTAGTGTGATGATGGATGTGCCATCCACATCCCATAGACGCAGGGTATTATCATCACTCCACGAACTCCACGACAAAATCCGTCCATCTGCCAATACTGTAGCTCCCTCTACCCTATCCGTATGCCCCGTCAGGGCGGTTATGGCTTGACCAGCCACATCCCACAGGCGTAAGGTCTTGTCTTTGCTCCACGATAACAGCCGGCCATCACGCAATTCCAACGCACCATCCACACTATCCGTATGCCCTCTCAGAATGGTTAGGGGAGTGCCATCATCACCCCACAGGCGCAGGGTGTTGTATTTACTTTCACCTTGATAGGAAAGATTGCCTTCCCATGATAAAATCTTTCTATTTCGCAATTGAATCGCGCCATTCACACGACCCTCATGCCCTGTGAGAATCGCTACGGGCGTGCCATCTCCGTCCCACAAGCGTAAGGTCTTATCCTCACTCCATGATAATAACCCTCCATCGCGCAATTCCAGCGCACCGTCCACACTATACGTAGCGTTTCGTCCGCCACCATATTTTGAGAATTGATTTGTTCTAGGCTTATCTTTCTGTTTTGTCCCCGTGAGAATCGCTATGGGCGTGCCATCTCTTTCCCACAGGCGTAAGATTCCGTCCCTACTCCACGATAACAGCCGTCCATTGCCTAATTCCAACGCACTCCACACCCTATCTGTATGCCCCGTCAGAGCAGTTATAGCTTGACCAGCCGCATCCCACAGGCGTAAGATTCCATCCCCGCTCCACGACAAAATCCTTCCATCGCCTAATTCCAACCCCCCTAATACCCTATCTGTATGCCCCGTCAATGTTGATGTCGGCGTGCCATCCGACTCCCACAGACGCAAAGTATTATCTTCACTC
>JALHNT010000111.1 GCA_022843385.1 Anaerolineae bacterium
CGGAGCTAGACCTCCTGAGTCGCATCGCGCTATAATCAGGTGATGTGAGAACTGGAGTTTTACTGTGACCGATCTCATTGACCTGAACGCCATCCCGACCGTCCCGACTGAAGGCTGGACGCCCGACCCGACACATCCGCGCCGCCGTCCACCCTGGATCAAAGTCCGTGCGCCACAGGGCGAAGCCTACGAAGAAGTACGCGGCCTCATGCGCGGGCAGGCGCTGCACACTGTCTGCGAAGAAGCACAATGCCCGAACATCGGAGAATGCTGGGGCCGCCGCACCGCCACCTTCCTGATGGGTGGAGATACCTGTACCCGTTCCTGCGGTTTCTGCGACATCAAGACCGGGCGACCTAATCCGCTCGACTGGTTGGAACCCCTGCGCGTCGCCCAGTCCGTTCGGGCGCTGGGCTTGCAACACGTCGTCATCACCTCCGTCAACCATGACGAACGCAAGGATGGCGGCGCACCGCTGTTTGCGATGGTCATCCAGCAGATTCGCAAACTCCAACCCGGCTGCTCAATTGAAGTCCTCATTCCAGATTTCAAAGGCAGCGAGGACGCGCTCAAAATTGTGATGGATGCCCAACCGGAAATTCTCAACCACAATGTTGAAACGGTGCCGCGCCTGTTCCGCAAGGTGCAGCCACAGGACAAGTACGAATGGGCTATGAAGACCCTGACCAATGCCAAGCACATGGACCCGCTGGTCCTGACCAAAAGCGGGATCATGGTTGGCCTGGGTGAAACCTTTGATGAAGTCGTCGAAGTGATGCGTGACCTGCGCGGCTGCGATGTCGACATTCTGACCATCGGGCAGTATCTGCAACCCAGCAAAGCACATCTGGCGGTCGAACGTTTCTACCTGCCGGAAGAATTTGATCGCTTTGAGGTCATTGGCAAAGAGTTGGGCTTTAAGTGGGTGGAAAGCGGCCCGCTCGTCCGCAGCAGCTACCGGGCCGACCGGCAGGTGCGGGAACTCTCCAAGCTCAACCACATTCGTGTGCGAAGCGTCGAGGTGGATAGTCGATAGCCAGAAACGGGAAGCAGGTTACAAGAAGCAAGCAAAGGCGGATGTGCGTCCGTCTTTTCTTGCGACTATTGACCATAGACTATCGACTATAGACTGACTTCAAATCGCTTCATGATCTTGGCATAAGCCTCATTGATCGCTTGCATCTTGGTGGTTGCATCCGGGGACGTATCCAGATCGGGGTGATGCTGCCGAGCCTTGCTGCGGTAGGCGCGTTTGACCTCATCCTCGCTGGCGGTCAGGTTCACACCAAGCAGATCGTAGGCGCTCCAGAGCGGGTCAGCCGATGCTGCGGGTCGCGGCGGTGAATAGTCCTCCCCTGCCGAGTGGTGATAGCCATGTTGCTCAAACGCACTGAAACCCGCTACCTTCCGCACGCCTAGCAGGTACTTGTCATTGAAGGTCGCGTAATCCCCGCTGAGCTGACCGAGGTCAACGGCTTGCCCATAACTAAGCTGCCACTGACGATCAATCGCCACTGGCACCACGCCAATGCTGCGTCCCTCGATCTGGTAGATATAGACTCGACCGCCATGGGCCGTCAGCACCAGCTTGAGGGCATCGCTGCGGAGCGCAGAACGCCCATCTTCCGTGATGAGGTCCGGCGAGAGGATGAAGAGCGTATGCACATCACGGGCGGTATTGGCATTCAGCGTTTTCTTGACGAACCCGGTCGAAAGCTCCCCTGCCAGCACATAGATCATGATTTCTTCATCGAAGGTCGGCTGCTTGATCGTGACATGGACCGCCCCCTGATCGAGCACCCGCAGGTCTTTGAGGTTATCCAACCCGCGCAGGGACTCGACCAGCCACGAGAAGGCGATTTTCAGGCTCATGAATACGTTCTCTCGGACAAGGCGCACCTCGTCCCTACAATTTGATTTCAGTTCCAGTATACACAGGATAGGAAGGACACGGCAGGCAACAAAAAAGGCGTCCCAATGGAACGCCCCTACGGTTCTCGAACAGCTTCAGATACCCCCCTAGCTCTCGATGACCTTATCATCAATGAGCTGCTGCTGCACCTTCTGACCACGCGGGTCAAAAGCGAAATGCTGACCATGTAGTTGGAATTCCATATCCTGCATGGCGCGACCGGCGCGGTTCTTCTCAACCGTGAAGACCACCCAGTCGCGGAACTGCTTGGCGGCATACGGGTTGAACGCCGCATGATCCTTTGACAGGATGTGATACTTGTTGTTCATGATGATCGCGATGTCCGACTCGTAATCCAGTGCGCTCGAACCACGCAGATGGAACAAGTGGATGCGCTTGCTCTTCAGGCCTTCCCGATCCGCCGCCACGATGGAAAACACCGGGACATCCAGTGACAGGGCAATATCCTTCAGCCCTTCCACGATGATGGTCACCTTATCGTTCTCATCACGCGGGCGTTCCGGGTAGACCGCGATCTTCTGCAGGTAGTCGATGAAGACGGTCACATTCCCGCCAGTGGCATCGCACAGGCGGGCAGTCATTTCCTTGATCGCCTTGAGGGTCGTTACCGCCGGGCTGGCCTTGACCATAATCATCCGGTCGGCATACCGTGCCATCCGCGCCAGGGCTGGCGCTGTCTTGGGGTTATCCTTGAGGATCGCCTGCAAAGTACCAGGTGTACCACTTTCCTTGCCCATAAAGCCTTTGGCCCGCTCCGCCACGATGATCTGATAGAGATCACGCAGCTTGATACCTCGGCTTAGGTCAATCTCCGGCGGATTCAGGCTTTCCATACAGAGCAGGCGATGCATGAGATGCGTTTCAGTATGCTCGTAGGAAAGGTAAAAGGCATATTGATCCGGTCGCATGGCAATATTGCGGGCAATTTGCAGAGTGCAGATGGTCTTGCCAATGCCCTGGGCACCGCCCAGCAAGATCAACTCCGTCTTTCGCAGACCGCCACCGATAAAGCCATCCAACGGATCAAAGCCGGTGGAAAGCGGAACATAATCTGCCAGATCGCCAGAAATGATGCGATCATTGGCCTCCGCCAATACCTGCGTTAAAGTCCGCGGCAGATGGGCACCTGACCGAGCCGATGGCGCGGTTGCGGGAGCCGGTCGCTGCGCGGGTGGTGGGGTTTGAGCCAATCTCGGTTGTGGGGTCTGAGGAGCAGCAGCCGAACGCGGGGCGGGCTGCTCCGGAGGCAAATCACCAGTAAAGCGTCGAGTCGCCATGCACGCTACTTTCTCATACAGAATCGTAACAATTTAATGATACTGTCATTATGTTTACAAATCAATCAAGGTTCCGTTTTTTATTGCCTTTTTACACTTTCGCCCTGTTTTCATCATCATCGCTTACATATTCTTAATGCTAACGGCTTTTCACGCTCATTCTTACGCAAGCTTTTATTCACGATTCATTCACATTTCAAAAAAGTTATGCTACAATACTCGTGTTTAAGGGGTTGCCGTTCACGCGGAAGACCAACGCACCTTAAGTCGGCTGTATGCAATTTCTACAATCGAAGATTTAAGCGAGGGTACCGAATTGATACAGGAACTCATGAATCGGGCTGACCAACGCGGCTATCTGACCTTCGAGGATGTACTCGAGGTGTTAGATGAAGATGGGGACGATGTGAACGCCCTCGAAACCGTCCTCTACGAACTTGATGAACTCGGTATAGAAATTCGTCAAGAAAGCGAGCCAGCATCCCGGTTCGGTTATGCGGAGGAGCCAGAGGCCGAATATGAGCCTGAAGAACTCCTTCAAGACCCCTCCCCCGGCGTCGGCGATATCAGCGCCGTTTCCCCCGATGACCCTGTCGGCCTCTACTTCCGCCAGATGGCCCAGGAACCCCTCCTCACCGCAGACGAAGAAATTGACCTCGCCAAACGCATCGAAGCCGGAAAAGATTCTCGCCGCTGCCTCGCCCGCCCTGGTGCGCGAGAGATTTACGGCCCCGCCGGTGTCAGCCACCTCGACCGCCTCATCCTCGATGGTCAAGCCGCTCGTGAACATTTAGGCCGCGCCAATACTCGACTTGTTGTTAGCATCGCAAAACGTTACATGGGCCAGGGGTTGCCATTCCCGGACTTGATTCAGGAAGGCAATGTCGGTCTGATGCGCGCCGTTGATAAATATGATTACAAACGCGGCAACCGTTTCAGCACTTACGCCACCTGGTGGATTCGCCAGGCCATCACCCGCGCACTGGCACAAAAGACTCGTACCATCCGCATCCCCCTCCACATGACCGAGCGCATCCGCCAGATGTACCGCACCGCGCAAAATCTGGAGCAATCGCTGGGTCGGCGTCCATCTCCTGAAGAGATTGCTGCCGAGATGGATTTGCCGTCCGAGGCCGTGCGCGGCATGATGGATGCCAGCCAACACGCGATTGCGCTGGAACGTCCGGTCGGGGACGACGGCGATAGTGAATTCGGGGACTTCATCGAAGATCAGGAGTCGCCCAGCCCGGTGGAATCGGCTACCCAGCATCTCCTGCAGGAAACCATTGAGGAAGTGCTGAGTGAACTCACGCCGCGTCAGAGCCATATCCTCCGGCTGCGCTTTGGCCTGGGGGGTGGCGAACCGCATACATTAGAGGAAATCGCCAACAAGTTTGGCCTCAGCCGGGAGCGCATTCGCCAACTGGAAAAAGAAGCCCTCCGCAGTTTGCGCCATCCGCGTCTGGCGCTCAATCTGCGGGACTACCTTTCGTAGCGATTGACACGAGAGCATGGATTCAAAACCGGGCCTGTGCCCGGTTTTGTTTTCCAACCTTATTGCTCAAGGCCCCCGGTTGCCCGGTATCATCAGAGGTATGAATACACCATCGGTTTCCACAACATCTGACTGGAAGGCTGCACTCCGCTGGGGATTCGGAATAGCCCTGATTCATCGGCTATTCCTGACAATCTGGTTGGCAAGTGTGTGGCTTACGGTGGGTGAGCCTTATGGCATGGCGCAGGCCCTTGAGATCACCGAAGCCAAGGGGCAAGCCAACCTGCCCACGATGACCACCCCCATCGAACGAGCTTTCCTGGGTGTTTGGCGGCGCTGGGACGGCACCCATTACTTCAATCTCGCCCAAAATGGCTACCGACTGAGCGATCCTGGCCCGACCGTATTTGGGCCACTGACGCCGATTGCAATCCGCGTGAGCGATGTACTGTTGCCTGGCCCGGCAGAATTCGCCGCAATTGTTTTTGTCACCCTGATGTTCGGGTTAACGCTGACCTTCCTGTATCGTTTCGTCAGTCTCCATTTTGATGACGAGATGCTCGCAAAGCATTCAGTGATCGTGATGGCGATACTACCGCTATCGTATTTCTTCGCCGCCACCATGTCTGAAGCAGCCTACATGGCAATGGTGCTGGGGTTTTTCTACTTCGGCTACCAGCGGCGTTGGTTGCTGGCGGCGCTCTGCGGCGCGCTGGCAACCCTGGCACGGGCGCAGGGCATTCTGCTCGTTGTCATCGCCGCGTTGATGCTTCTCGAACAAGCGTGGCCCTTTCTCCCTGAATGGCACATCCGGCTTCGCAAGTTGATTCTGGCGGCCTTGCCGTTGCTGCTCATTCCGCTTGTGTATGCTGGTTTTCTGCTCTATCGGTCCAGTCAGGGGCTTCCCCCGCTGGAAACGGTATTCTACGAACAGTCGTTTGTGGAAGTCGTCGATCCGCTAACTGGCTTCATGAGTAACCTGCGGCAAATCGCGTTGAATCCGTTGCAGACGCTGCAGAATGTGGATTATGTTGCGCTGTTGGTGGTCATTGGACTGGGCGGTGTATTGCTTTATCACAAGCGATTCCGCCGGTGGCCTTTGATCGCTTACTGTGGGGGTTACTTGCTGGTCTTCGTATCCAAACTCAACTACCCCTGGGGAACGCACACCGAACTCCTCGGTACGCAGAGTATGGCCCGCTACACACTGGCGCTGTTCCCCCTGATTATCCTGCTGGCAGACCTGATCTGGCACTGGCCCAAACCCGTTCGACTGCTGACGATTGCGGCGTCCATAACCGGATTGCTGGTCTTCAGCGCCCAATTTGCCCTGGGCGGCGGCCCAGCCTAGCAGGTGGTAGCACAGGGTCGCCATGCCGGGGCGTACTCGCGCCGATGTCCGGTGGTCAGGCGTCGCGTTGAGGCATCAGTCAGCGAGTGCAAGAAGATGTCCCAATTGCCAAAGCGGTTGGAACGAAATAACAGGCGTTGACCATCCGGTATCCACAAAGGACGCCGTGAATCAGCGCCGTCTTCGATCAGTGGAGCACGCACATGCGTTTGGAGATCGTACAACCAGATCGACCAGAACTGACCTGACCGACGTTCAAAAGCCAGTCTTGCGTCATCCGGTGACCATGCTGGTGAGCTATAGGTGATACCGGGTTCCATAATCGATGTGATTCGCCCGCTCTGGGTATCGACCAGCGTAATGCGGTCGCTCCCCTGCCAGGACCAGGCCGCGACTGAAAGCCAGCGTCCGTCAGCTGACCATGAAGGCAGCCAGTTGGAGAGCGCCGGGTGATCGTCGGTCAACTGCCGCACCCCACTGCCATCCGGGCGCATGATAAAGAGGTCAAAGTAGACCGGATCGCGTTCTAGAGTTGATCGATTGGAGAGAAACGCAATCCACGCCCCGTCCGGCGACCACACCGGGTGAATATCCCGCCCTGGCTGTTGATGTATTTGAAGCGCATCCAACGAGTTCAATCGCAAGAGCGCAATATCTTCATCGGACGAGTCGGTTTCGAGTGCCAGCCAATCGCCGCCCGGCGACCAGACTGCACTCTTGATACCTGGCGCGCTTGCCGTTAACTGCTGCCGACGATCACCTGTAGGACTACTCAAAAAGACCTGCCGCCGACCGTCGGTTTCGCCCACATAGGCCAGGTGCGCTCCGTCCGGTGACCAAGTTGCTCCAAACTCCAACCGGGAATGACCATCACCCAGGCGGCGTGGTGCTGCACTCTCGGTGATATCCAAGAGCCAGGTCTCCACAGTGTCTTCATCCACCTGAGTGGCAAAACTGATCCGGGTACCATCCGGTGACCAGACTACCGGAAAGCCTGGACGGGCGTCCAGAGGTCGGTTAACCAGGCTGAGTTCTATTCGACGGGGCACATCAACCAGCGTGATTGACCAGGGGCCGCTGCTCCAACTGCGTGAAGTCGAGTACAGGAATTGTTCACCGCGCGGCAACGCCCGGCCAGTGACCATTGCCAGCAGCACCAGTGTGGTACAACCAACCATCGACAGACTGAGGATTGGGCGGAACATCGTTGCACCCCACCAGCTTGTGAGCCGATGGGGCGCAACTATAGCGTCATTCAGGGGGATCTGCGAGGAAGACTCAGCCTAATCTCCAAAAGCGTAGATGGGGCTGATGTAATTCTGCTCCCGTGCATAAGCCAGCAGTTGTTCGCGGAAGTTGGGGTGGGCAATGTTGACGATGGCTGCCACACGCTCGCTGATCGTGCGGCCCCACAAGTCCGCCACACCGTACTCGGTGACCACAAAATGCACATCATTACGGGTCGTAGTCACCCCGGAGCCGGGTTTGAGAGCGGTCGTGATACGGGTGATCGTGTCATTCTTGGCGGTGCTGGGCAGGGCGATGAAGGTCATGCCGCCCTTGCTGCGGGAAGCACCCCGTACAAAATCGAGCTGTCCGCCCACACCAGAGAAGAACTTTGGCCCCATGCTATCCGCGCAGACCTGCCCGGTGATGTCCACTTCCAGAGCGGAGTTGATTGATACCATCTTCTCATGCTGAGCGATGATGAACGGATCATTGACGTACTCGGTCGGGTGCAGTTCGATGATCGGGTTATCGTGGATATAGCTGAACAATTTGCGCGTCCCGAGGACGAACCCAGCGACCACTTTGCCGGTATGGATGGTCTTCGACTGGCAGGTGATGACCCCGCGTTCGATCATGTCCATGACACCATCGGAGAAAAGCTCGGTGTGGATACCGAGATTCTTGTGGCCGGTCAAGCGACGTAACACGGCATCCGGGATACCACCGATCCCCGTCTGGAGCGTAGCGCCATCCGGGATCAATTCAGCGATGTAGTTTGCAATACGATCCTGAATCGGCGAGGCAGGCTCAGGGGAGATTTCCGGCAGTTCATAGTCCACATCAACGAAGTGGTTGATCTGGCTAACGTGAATGAAGCTGTCACCCAACGTGCGCGGCATATTGGGATTGATTTCCGCAATGACCATCCCGGCAGTCTCTGCCGCGCTCTTGGTCACGCCTACTTCCACGCCATAGGAGCAATAACCGTGCTCGTCTGGCGGGCTGACGTGGATGACCGCGACATCCAACGGCAACCGGCCCGACTTCCACAAACGTGGAATTTCGGAAAGGAATACCGGGGTGAAATCCGCCTTACCAGCGTTGACAATTTTCCGCACTTTACCGCTGATGAAAAGACTGTTGATGCGGATATGCTCGCTCATCTCTTCAGTGATATAGTCGCCAGCGCCGAGGTCAAGCAACTGGACAATTTCGACGGAGCGCAGGCTCTCTGCACGGTTACGCAGGGCCTCGCAAAAACGCTGGGGCGTGGAGATATTGCCGGTCAGAAATACCCGCTGGCCGGATCGAACGAGTCCAGCGGCGTCATCCGCTGAGATTTTACGTAGCTGCCAGCTCATGATGTGGTCATTGCCCCCTGTTCAGGAATTTGGGTATACGATCAGGCGGCAGGAAAACGCAACGTTTCACAGCGCCAGTTTCCCTTGTAGTCTATGCGCCCCCTACCCCCTGGGTAAGTGACGTTCGTCCTCCATCCCATACGATGTTCGGTACTACATCCCGCTGCCGACCAAGCCTACACTAAAGTCAATACTAGGAAGTGTTCTTTATAGAGGTATCTTGAGGAGGCAAATGATGTTAAACCATGTATTGGTTCCACTGGACGGTTCAACGCTGGCTGCTGAAGCGATCATCCATGCCAAGAATCTACTCCCAAGCGGTGGGAAGCTCACCCTGGTAGCCGCCGTAGAAGTTCCCGAAATGCCTATCTATGGCTACTATCCCGCAGTAAGTGTGCCGGATTACGAACACACCATTGCGGATCTCGTCCCGGCAGCCAAGCATTATCTGGAGGGTGTTGCTGAGGAGCTACACAGAGAGGGTTTCCATGTGCGTGTTGAAGCACAGATTGGTGAACCCGCGGAAACCATCATCGAGATCGCCAGAAAACAGCAAGTAGATGCCATCGTGATTTCGACGCATGGTCGGTCAGGAATCAGCCGTTGGTTATTCGGCAGCGTCACTCAGAAAGTCTTGGAAGCGAAGGTTTGCCCGGTATTTGTCATCCCTAGCAAAGAAAAAGCTGACGTGACCAAGACCGCCCGCAAGACGGAGAAAACGCCTGAGCCTGCCTAAAGGCCAAGCTTCTACCGCTACGATTGACAATCCAGCACGAGAATCAAAACGGGCGCACTTCCTCGCGCCCGTGTTAATTTTATGTATCCAGGGATGGTGACTCTGACTCCGGTGGCACCAATTCCCGTATGTTGTGCTTGACAGCAAAAGCTGCCGCTTCGGCACGGTTTGCTACCCCCAATTTGGAAAGAATACTACTGACATAGTTACGAACAGTACCCTCTCCGAGATAGAGCTTCACCGCAATTTGCCGATTGGTCAAACCATCGGCCACCAATGCCAACACCGCCATCTCCTGTGCGGTTAAGTCGGAGAATGCAACGGCTTGCTGCGCCTCATTGGCACGACGCATTTCCGCAAACACGGTAGCGGTCATGGCCGGATCAAGCATCCCCTCACCGCGGCTGACACGATCGATCGCCAATACCAGGTCATTGTCACCGATCCGCTTGAGGACATATCCAGAAGCACCTGCCTGAATAGCCGCAAAGAGGAGTTCATCTTCGGCATAAGAGGTCAGCATAATGACCTTGCAATTCTCGACACTCTTGATAATCTGCCGACAAGCCTCGATGCCAGAAACACCCGGCATACGCACATCCAGAACGGCAACATCGGGTTGAAATTCCTGTGCTTTGGCCACGGCTTCTTCCCCGGTGGCAGCTTCGGCAACCACACGGTAACGACCCTGACGTTCCAGCAATGCGCGCAGCCCCGCCCGAACCACAGAATGATCGTCCGCGACCAATATACGTACAGGATTTGACATTAGTTTTGCTCGCGTTTCGTCACGAATCAGGCTAAACTGGATAGTGGGGTTCATTATACGCTGATATACCAACGATGAAAACTGATTTCCTGTACGAAAAATCTGGGACGGTTGTCACTTCCGAGCAGCTTCGAGCCATCGCATCTGCCGTCATCAACGCGACCGAGGGCGAAAACACCGAACAGATGCTCAAACGCATTGCTGAAGCAACCGCGGACATGGTGAATGCCAAGTACTGTGCATTAGGCGTGCCGGATGGCAAAGGCGGGATGCAGCACTTCGAAATCAGCGGACTCACTGAAAGTGAATTCGAGCACATTGAACATCCCCCTCAAGGCAAGGGCCTGCTGGGCGCGATCATGCGGGAGCGCGAAACCATTCGTCTGGAGCACATGACTGATGACCATCGGTCTGTGGGGTTTCCAGCCCACCACCCGCCTATGGATCGGTTCCTCGGTACACCGATTCAAGTCGGTGACCAACTGTTTGGCATGTTGTATCTTAGTGATCGCTGGGATAACCAGCCCTTCGACGAACAGGATGAATGGCTGGTCGAAGTCATGGCCAGTTACGCCGCGCTG
>JALHNT010000112.1:0-8283 GCA_022843385.1 Anaerolineae bacterium
GCGGGACAGCGTTAGGCGACGCTGCCGAGCAGTTCACTGAAGGCGCGGCGACCCGGCAGGTGGCGCGGAATATCCCGGTCATCGGGCGTGCAGCTGCACCACTGGTTGGGGCGGCGCTGCTGAGTGACCGTGACCCGAGCAAAGCCGAATACGACGAATATGGGCGGCTGGTCTCGCGTCCGATGCTGGTTCCGGCAGTCGGCGAGGCACTGGAAGGCTGGACGCTGCCGAAGGATGCCAAACGCAAGCGCAGCACACGCCCGCAGAATGATGCTGACTGGTTTGAGGACGAAAACGGCGAGATGGTCGCAGGCTTCACGCCTGCCAGAGCGCGGCGCACCGGGATGTTTACGCCAGTGGCAACTGTACCCTTGAATGAAGGCGGGGAAGCTAAATCCGATGCCCGCCGTCGTCAGGATCGCAGTGATTATGCAGCGGAGATGAATAGCGAGGAAATGGAGCAGCACGTCTCGGACGCGCTGAAAGCCTCCACTGGCACGCACTCCACGCTGGGGGCGATGATTGAAAAGGATGGCAAAGCCGATATGAGCCGCTTTGACCAGGTAGCGGCGCGGCTGGAACAAAGCGCCGAAGCGCTGGCAAATGTCGCTCGTCTGCAAATGCAGGTCATGCTGGGACAGTTGAAAGTATCCGGTGGCGGCGATGTTGCGGGAGTCATGGGCGATGTCATCCGAGGAATGCAGATGGAGCGCATCCAGAACGGGCAGCCCGCCGCTGGCGGTGTTGACCATCTGACGGTGGCGGATCGCATGGCGCGAGCGATGGGGGTCATGCCGGTTGGCGGTGAGCAACCCCCGGTGCAGGCAGATTTGTCACGCTTTGGGCTGTTTGCGGATCAGGCACTGCGAACCGGGATTTCCGGCACCCAGGCGGAACAGGTGGTGCGCGAAGTTAAGTCGTCGCCCGATGGTCATCTGACCGACCAGACCCGAACCGCACTGGTCGAGCAGGTACGGGCTGACGGCAATCTGTCCTACGATAGCGCTCGTGAGGAAGTCAACCGGCTGGAACACAGCGCCCAGATGCTCCCGAATGAGATTACCGCCTTTGGCATGATGGCAGTGCCACAGGCGGACGTTCAGCCGATTATCCAACCGCAGGTTGATGTTAAACCAGACATCACTGTTGAACCGCAGGTGGATGTCACCGTCGAAGCGCCAGCGGATGAAGGCGATGCTGCCTATACCGAAGCCATGCGGAAGCAGGCAGCCCTCGGTGGCAGCGGCAGCGTGATCGGAGGGAGTTCATAATGGACGTGCTGCGTTATCACACTTTAGAAGAACTGCGCGGTCTGTCATTGAGTGAGCTTCATGCGCTGTGGGAGCTGGTGCCAACAGATCGCCAGCGTGCCTACAAAGCCGCCTACGAGCGCGAAGTCCGTACCGCAGGGGCAGTCGGTTCGGATGAACTGGAACGGCAGGTCGCTGCCGAACTGCTCAAACGCTATGACGAAGCCGCGCTCGTTCCGGTGGGGTCGCGCTGGGCGCGGACTCCCGGACGAGTGCAGGATGCCGCCAAACAGAACGTCGTGCTGGATGCGCCAGAGGATGAGGTCAAACCCGCCTCTGGTAAACCTTCGCCAAAGGTGTTGATCGCAGTAGGACTGGCGGCGATTCTGTTCTTCGGCTTGATGTTTACGCGGCTGCTCGGTGGGCGCTCGTCGGACGCAATTGAAACTACGCCGGAAATTAGCCCTACGCCAACCCCGCTGGTCAGTCCAACTCCAACGCCGCTGGCACTGGAAGCACAGGATGATGTCATTCAAGGCGGCGACAGCGGGCGCGAAGTGGCGTATCCGGTCAACTTGCAGGTCATCCTGCCCGATGGCGATGCGCCGCGTGTCTGGGTGGTGCAGCGCCGCCGGGTGCAGGCTTCGGAGTGGCGTTTCGACCTCAATCCCGATACGGCATCTTTCATCAACGGCATGTCGGTGCGTCCGGTGATTGGCATCCCCTGGTCGGAGGAGAACGAGTCTTACTTCGACGATATCGGCACAGGCACATCCTTCCTGCTGACGATGAACACCGGCGCGGTGCTGCGCTTCGAGTTTGATGACCGCCGTGAAGTGCGCCGCAGTGAGACCAGCATTTTCCGGCAGGTCAGTCCGGGGCTGGTGCTGCTGCTGATCGGCGAAACCGATGCAGATGGACTGCCGACAGCCACCCGCACGCTGGTCACAGCGACCTATCCACCAGAACAGGAACTCTCACGGGATGGGCAGATCATTGGGATGGACATTACGCTTCAAGAGGGGAACGTTGGCGAAACACTGATGCTGGGTGATGTGTCAATCACGTTGCAGGACTCACAACTCGTCGCTGACCAGCCCGATTTGCCTGCCGACAGCCAGTATCTACTGCTGAATTACGAAGTTTTAGCAGGCGCGGAAACGCTGGATACGAGAATCTGGCGGGTGGAATTTGTGGATGCCGGTGGGCAGATTTACACACCGGGCAGCGCCGCCCTGACCTACACCGATTTTGATGCGATGCCGCTGGAAATTCCGGCGCTGTCTTCGCTCTCTGCCTCAGTCGGCTACATCGTACCCGATACGCTGCAAGGCGGACGCTGGGTGATTACCGATACCGCTGGAAATGGTGTGTCCTTCATCCTCTCGTTTGCCACTAAACCGCTCGACCTGCATTATGACGGGGTGGACGTGCGGCTGGTGAGTGTGACATATCTTGAAGGGCAAATCACGACGCATCTGCGAATTTACAACGGACGTACCGAAACGCTGCACTTCACGCAGGACGACATCTGGATGGCATTGGGCTACGCGCCTGAGCCGCCCGGACCGCGCAACCCCGCTGAAGGGCTAATTCCCTTCGATTTGTTGCCCGAACAGGCAGTTGACTTGACGCTGGTGTGGTACTGGGGCAGCGAACCCTACGCCAGTATGGGGGTGGGTGAGTATCGTTTTGCCATTCAACTGACGCGCGGATCGTAGAAACCTGTAACACAAAATGGACTGGCGAGAATCCAGTCCATTTTCGTTTTCTTTCTTGTACTCGAATGGCTCATACTTGTTCACTTTGTGGGGTAAGTTCTCTTTTAGTTACCCTGTGTGCCACAATAGATGAAACAACTTCACCTTGAAAGTTTAGTATACAATTGAAGGGCGAAGACTAGGGACAAAGTGCATGTCAGCGTCATCGAAAGTCAATCCAGAAGTGCAGCCCAAGCCGGAGCGTCGTCGCTTCACTGCCGAGTACAAACGGCGCATCGTGATCGAAGCGGAGGAGTGTCAGCATGGTGAATTAGGGTCATTGCTGCGGCGTGAGGGCTTGATCTACGCCCAGATCGGGAAGTGGCGCACTGCCCATGCCGAGGGGACGTTAGGCAAGCAACGCGGTCCGGTCGCTAACCCCAATCGTGCCGAGATGCGTCGCTTGGAAGCCGAAAACGGACGCTTGAAGCGGCCGTTGGAACGGGCGGAACACATCATTGATGCCCAAAAAAAGTTGGCACGCCTGCTAGAGGAGGAGCAATCGTGAGCGAACTGGCAGCCCAAATCGGGGTGAAAAGCGCCTGTGAAGTGCTGCATGTGCCGCGCAGTCAGCTTTATCGCGCCCGTCAGCCGAAAGCCGAGCCAGCACCGCGTCCAACCCCGTCCCATGCGCTGTCCAGCGACGAGCGAACGCAGGTACGCGCTACGCTCAACAGCGAGCGCTTCATGGAGCAAGCGCCACGTCAGGTCTACGCCGCCTTGTTAGATGAAGGGGCGTACCTGTGCCACTGGCGCACGATGTACCGCATTCTGTCGGCGCACAATGAGGTGCGCGAACGCCGCCTGATCCGCCGTCATCCGACCTACCACAAGCCCGAACTGCTGGCGACGGCTGCCAACCAGGTCTGGTCATGGGACATCACCACCCTTCGTGGCCCGGTCAAGGGGAGCGGTTACAAGCTCTACACGGTGCTGGACATCTTCAGTCGTTATGTCGTCGGTTGGATGATCGCGGAGGGAGAAAGCAGTGATCTGGCAAAGCAGCTCATGACTGAGACGGCTCGCAAGCAGGGCATTCAGCCTGACCGGCTGACGCTCCACGCCGACAACGGTAGCCCCATGAAGGGCAAGCCTTTGAGCCATCTGTTGCTTGATTTGAGGATTACCCGAAGTCACAACCGCCCGCATACCTCGGACGACAACCCGTTCAGTGAGGCGCAGTTCAAGACGATGAAGTATCGCCCTGATTATCCTGAGCGTTTTGCCTCGATTGACGCTGCTCGGACATGGGCAAGACGCTTTTTCGGTTGGTACAACACTGAACATTACCATTCGGGACTGAGCCTGATGACACCGCAGCATGTGCATTAGCGGGAGGCAATCGTAGTACAACAGCGGCGGCAAAACGTGATGGCGGCAGCCTTTGCAGCTTGTCCTCAGTGTTTTCGGGGCGGTTTCCCCTGCGTGAGAGGTGCCCCGACCGCGGTCTATCTCAATCTGCCCAAACCAGCGGAGAATCTTGCTTAATCTTTTTCACGAAGTTGTTTCAATGTCCTTGACACATACCGTTATGAGGCGGATCACCTCTATGGATTATTCAACTTTTACAACAAGAAAAACGTTTGAATAGAAATCTGTTCTCTGACACTTGTCGACTTGTTAAGCTATACTTGATGAATGGTCGAAAATAAGGTGAATTTGATTTCCCTGTACAGATTTTTATTGTTAGCATAACTGTACATTCACTAAGATGCTTCGGATATCGAGGATGATTATGAGTTCTTTATCAGAAAACAGAGTGCGAATCTTTGTGAGTTATAAACACAATCCCACTGATGAAAAAATACTTAATCAGCTAATGAATCATATTCACAAATCAATTACCGATGCAGGAGGAGAATTTTGGTTTGACAAACAAATAAAATGGGGGGAGTTTTGGGATGCCACGATTCAAGAACATCTGGCAGAGGCAGATATTGCACTAACCCTAGTCAGCCAGCCTTTCTTAGATTCAACTTATATCGCTGATGTCGAAATCAACACCTTAGTCAAACGCCGCGAAAAAAATGAGCTAATAATATTACCAATCATACTGCGTGTATGCGACTGGAAATTTCACAAATGGCTTTCAGATACACAATTCTTTCCCCTAAACAATAAAACTGTTTTAAGCGATTACCGACGCATAGCAGACCGAGACGCACTGTTCCAAGAAATACTCCAACACTTAAGAGATCACATTTTAGAGATCAGGAGCAGAAAAGCTCAAACAATAAGCAAAGCAGAGACTGAGGGATTTTTAGGGCAAAAACTTCAAATTTTACAAAATGCCCGAAAAGAAGAGGTGACGAAAGATCGCTCTGACTTTATCTTTGTAGCAAACAAGATGACAGAATTTGTTTATAAAAATGACTTAGACGGAAAAATACGTATTGGTACGCATTCATGCGGGCCATGGACAGTAACCTATAGAGGACAACAGATTAGTTTGGATGAGACGTTAAGTGATCTTCTAAGAGAATTGACTTTACGCAAAGGCAAAGATGCGGTTCTTGATCAAGTGCAGATTGTTTGTCCCCTCGACTTATCAAATCTTCATTACATACGAAAATGGCATATACAGGGAGCAGGGGTACGAATTAATCAAGATATGGATCAAAATATATTTAAATGGTTAATCTCACGCACTTTAGCGCAGCAGGAACTCTTGGTTGGATATCCTTCAGGAACTCTTGAATTTCCTATAAAGGGAACCGATGGGCTAGTACAACATGGTAAAGCGTCTACAGGACTTAGAACAAGAGATCTCTTGGCGGTCAATTATTTTGGCGGCCTTTTCGATAATTTATATAGGGAAGGTCACGAACTTCAAGGAAAAGGAAGATCATTGCTTGCGATTACACTTGTTGACTTTATCAATAGCACCTTTCAAGAATGGGAAGATGATAAAGCTAAGTTGCTACAACCCAGTCAGCCAACAGTCACGTTTGAGAAGAGAGATATCAATATTGAGGTTAAGTGGCAAGATACCGCTCAGATTTTCCTAATAGATATAAAATCTGATAACAAAACCGATGCAGGGACTCTAAAACGTCATCTTGAATTATTGAGGCAAAGCCAAGAATACAAACATTATCGTTTGGATGATACACTCGAAGTAACTATTAGCTCTTGAATCCAATTTCAGTTTGATAAACCCAAAGCAGACAATCTTTTAGAAATAATGGAGAGTATGTGGGGATTATCCTGAGGCTGTCGTAGGAGAATAACTTGAGGGACTTTTAACTGAAGCTGTGCAAATTGTTTATTGAGCTTTTGTTGCTTTTCCTCGGAGGAAACATCTGCAAACAAATATGGTGAACCAACATGCCTCAGTAAAGGTTCATCATGAACGATGTTGTCCCCAAAGCCAAACCCTAAAGGCCAGAGCTTATTATCTATAATACCTTTTACTTGTTGAACAACTTCTTCTTTACCTTTATCTGTTGCTCGATTTATTGGTTCTTTGTCTATATATCTATGGTTCTCGTCTATTTGTATTGTAGAAGCAAAAAGATAATCAATACCCAATAACTTAGTTAACGGGTACAAGCTATCTGTGGTAGAACCTGAAACAGCAATAATAGTATGATAAGGCTTTAACAAACTAATTAACGCTCTAGCATATGGATACAGCAAAACATCTATGTTGTCAGACCAAAATTTCTCTGCTTGTAAGCCAATTGTATTAACTTCGTTGCCAGCTATACCTGCCGCATAGGTACGAATCCAATCAGTAGCGAATTGCTCATAATCCACCTCTCCACGTCTATAATTTTCAACCCTCTCAATCATCAGATGAAGCTTGTCTATCTTAAAAAGTGAAGGTGTCTGCTGGGCTAAAAACTTTGGGAAATGAAGTATCACATAAGGATGGACTAATACCCCGTCCACATCGAAAAAAGCCACTGGCTTAGTCTGATCGAGTGTCTCTAATATAGTATCTTTGTTCATTAATTTAATCCCATGGTAGAAAACTGACCTCGAATTCAAGCTTTTCTAACAATTCAGAAATGAGATCTTGAGGATTTTTATCTTCAATTGCTGAGGCGATTTGTTGGCATAATGACATTATTTCTAGTTCGGTAGAACTGGCCGCCAGCGGTACTGCTGCCCGAATTTGCTTTATGAGAGTCTCTAGACTGTCACTTGGGTCGTGCCGGATATTCATAGTTGTTAGAGCTTGGATAGCTAAACTTTGATATTTGTCCATAGTGTCTTTCTCGCTATTCTAGACGCGCACCATCAGCATTAAGGTCGCAGTTGACAATCTCCCCTCCAGCATCAATTATCGATTGCTTTACGAGCGCAGATGTATCAGGTGTTGCGATAGCATACATACAGTCGCCGCCGCCTGCGCCAGAAAGTTTTGCGCCCAATGCGCCAGCTTTTCTAGCTGCAAAAATCAGTTTAGCAAGATCAAAAGTATTGACACCTAAGCTCTCTAACAGACCTTGATTAAGGTTTGCAAATTCTCCAAGTGTTAACCAATCGGACAAGAGGAATTTATCTTTAGCTCTTTCCGTCAGTTGGTTCATAAGTTCAAAGATGGATTCAATTGCCCAAGTATGTTTCTCATACAGACTGTTAACCGCTGCCACATAGTTTACTGTACTGACTTTTTTACCACTGTAGCCAATGATGATAGGCAGTTGACCTACTTCCAAAGGAAGAATTGTTTTGCCGCCTGTCAAAAAATATATTGTTCCCCCATACAAAGCAGCCGCGACATCAAATCCAGATGCCTTCTTTTGAACAGTCAATACAGCTTGATAGGATAAATCAAACATCTCCGAAGTAGATAGATTTAATGAAAATAATTCACTTAATGCTTTTACAATGGCAACCGTGATCGCCGATGAACTGCCTAACCCAAAGCTTCGGTCTGGACCTCGAGTAGTGACCGCGATTCCTTTATCAATCCCATATTTTCTATATAAGTGCTGTATAGCAGCGAGTACAAACGATACTTTATCTGGATAGATGCTGCTACTAATAAGATCAGGAACAGATATCTTGTATTGTTCATTTTCCAGAGATGAATCTATTGTAATTGAATTACCGTTGGTCTCCTCTAGAGTAACATAGAACCTTAGTCCCACTGCAGTAACAATACAAGGGCGGTTATACACTACAGCATGTTCGCCAAACAACATCAGTTTTCCCGGTGCAGATACTGTTATAGTCATTTGTATTTGAACCCCTTAATCAAAATAAATGATCGTTTAGCTCTGTAGGCGCTTGTCCCACACTTGCAATCAAAGTTTTCTTTA
>JALHNT010000112.1:8293-10552 GCA_022843385.1 Anaerolineae bacterium
TTACTAAAGGTAAAAGCTTCAATTGCTGTTCAACTTCATGTACAAAGTTAGGCAGGGTTAGTACATGAACATTGAATCCTGTGTTAATGGTAAAATAAGCTTCTACTCCTTTTCGCCTGAGATTTTGAACTTCCTGAATTATCTGTACTGTACCAGGATACCATGCGATCAGTGGGGGATGGCTGGTCAACAAAATACTGTGAAACTCTAATGCTTCTGCTTCTACTAATTCCCCAAACTGTGAAAAGTCTCTATTTTTTATAGCTAGCTTAACTCGTTCGATTTTTTTGCTGATGTTTTGTTTACGAACGGCAAAAAAAATACTTGACTGTGCTGATTTATGCCCTTCCGTGGATGAAACTCGCTTCATCCCCTCATCAACCACAACGACAACATCATTTAACTGCCAATAATCATTTGGAAAAATAGTCTCTGAATATGATTCATCTGATGAATTACCATCTTTCCATTCTACAAACCCACCACATATACATCTGCAAGCCGTTCCTGAAGCAAATCGTGCAAGAATACTGAGTTCTCTCTGAGATAGGTCAAACTCTAAGGCTCTAGTAGCAGCGAACGTTAAGGCGGCAAATCCAGAACCAGAACTCGAAAGTCCTGTGCCTTTAGGAAAACGGTTAATCGACTCTACACGCGCGTAATGAGACACTCCACCAATGGCTCGTATTCGGTCAAGATGATCGCTTACACGCGAAACCTCAATTGCATTCCTTTCCCCTTGAATACTAACTTGATCGCTTGTCAATTCCTCATTAAACTCAACTGTGGTGACAGTATCTAAACCTCTTAGAACTATGGATAAACTACCATTTTCCGGTAATCGAAACTGATCATTTTTCTTTCCCCAATACTTAACGAGTGCAACATCAGTCGAAGCTTCAGCAGTAGATTTCTTCATAGAGATATATCACCCCCTTTATGTTCTTGCGAAACGACTATCGGATATTGTGATTTTCATCGGTGTGTCCGAATGTCCATGCTTCTACATCTGAAGCCCGAATACGCCAATATGAGAAGTATTCATATGACAAAGCAACAGGAGGCTGAACGGACTTTAAATCTTTAACATGGAGATATAGCGTCTTCCCTTCATGCGCTTCCTCTGAGTAGTCATCTGGATTATTATTGCCTTGAGTCTCTTCACTTAAAAATGGCGCTTTTCGCAGTTCGAGTCCTCTTGTAAGAGCAACTATGGACGCCTGTGCAAATGCTTCCATGTACTCCCTTTCACTAATAACAGTTCCTGTCAACATATTGCCTTTAAGAGATAGGGTAATGCTAAAAGGTGTTCCAACCATATTGACTTGATTTAGCATTGACGCTAACAAAGTATCAACATGATCTAAGTTTTTTGGGGTAAGGGTAACTGAATGTGACATAGACTACCTCATGTTTTTCTATCGAAGAATTGTCTTCATTTTACGTTGAATAGATTGTCCTTTACTAGATAGAAATTGCCATGAACAACGCTTAACCAATTTGTCTTTCTGCACATAGATTTACCGCTGACTGTAATTTTCCAGCCCCATTATCAAAACTGCTAATTCAAAACTGTAATCCTCGTCAGGTCTTGGTCCCGCAATTTGATACGCTGAGTTCAGCCGGTGCGGGAGAAGACTTCGTGCCAGATGACCTCAACCCGCAGGTAGTGGCGTAGGCGGCCCCTCATTCGTCATGGCGCACGCACTCCTCGCATCGGCTGCCTTTTCTGTTTATCTGTAGCTGAGTGAGGAGCTTCGCGCTTGAACCTTTCCGATTTTGTCCAACAGTTATTCACCGACATCCAGGGTGCGGCGCAGATCATCGCGCCCATCGCCGCCGTCATCGGGTTCCTCGGTCTGGGGTTGATGTATATGGGGTCAAGCTGGCCCATCATCGGGGACTGGAAGAAGGATAATCCCAAAGCCGCCAATCAGGTGGTTGTGGGCTTGCTCTTTGTCATCTTCGCGTCCAGTGTCACCACCCTCATCACCTTCGGCGCTCCCTAACCCCCCATCCCACACGCAGCGCGAGGCGCGGTTGCGCTTCGCGCCTTTTCTGTATGAAAGGAACTGCATGGCTGCTGATTTCAAATCGCATGTGCTTTTGCGGGACGAGAAGGGCTTCTTCGGCATCCCGTTCAAACGCCTGCTGCTGGGTGGTGTGGGTGGTGGGCTGACCTACACCCTTTGCAACATCGTCATGCCCAGTTGGGCGATCCCGGCGGGGGTGGTGCTTGCCATTTTTGTGCTAGTGATG
>JALHNT010000113.1 GCA_022843385.1 Anaerolineae bacterium
AACAGCCATCTGCGCCAGCGTCCGCTGCTGACGGTAGATGAAGTCGTTACACCACAGGTTGGCAACTGCACCATCTTTGCCCGTTATGTCGAGGCGGGTTTCGCCACACAGGTGGTCCTGAATGCCCGCCTGACGCGCTTTTATGAGCGCGACGACTGGAAACAGCGGCTTAATGCGGCGAAAGATGTCCAGCCGCTGCTGCTGGAACGGGGGATTGCGCTCAATTTACAGCCTGTCATTATACCTGTATCGCCTCTTTCCAACTCGAATACATCTGAGTCCGCCGCAACGACACCCTCCACACTGGAAATAGCCGCATTGATGGCGAGAGTCGCTGCTGAGACTCAGAAGCAAACCAATGGCACTGTTCAGACCATCAGCACGAGTGAAATGCGTAACCGGCATGAAAAGCGCAAGCGTGCTGTGAAAGAGGTGGCTTCATGACCCTGACGAAGAACAAAATGATCCGCGAAATCGGACGGCGCACACGCTTGAAAAACAGAGATGTACAAGCGATGATAGAGGCTCTGGTGGAAGTGTGGACTGAAGAACTGGCTAGCGGCGGACGGATTGAACTGGAAAACCTCTTTGTCCTGGAAGTCCAGACGATTGACCGGGGCGAAAACGCCGGGGCGCTCAATGGCGGGGATGCTCCGCGCATGATCCTGCGCGTAATCCTGCGCGTGAGTAAGCGGTTAAAGCAGTGTCTGAATCATTCCGGGGAACTCCATGAATAGGCATGGTTGCTACCAGACTGAGCGGGTTTCTAGCGTTGGCGAATCCAGTAAACGCTCGCCTCATCGCACTTCACTTCAAACCTTGTCGGATAGTCTGCCAGAAACTTGAGCAGACTCTTGTATTTCTTGTCCGGCTGCCCCAATCGTTTGGGCTTGAGATGGTAGAAGGTCTCATAGAGACACTGTGCGACCCGGCTGAAATTGACCCACTCCTCGTTCTGTGCCCGAATGAAATCATGCGCCACCTGTAAAACATCATCCGTGCTGTAGTCCCGGATGGCCTGCGCTGCGATTTCACGCTTGCGCTGGCTGGCGCGCGATTTGGAGCGTTTGTTCTTTGGCTTTTTTGGAGAGTCAATCAGTTCGTAGGCAGCGCCATAGTCACGGATGACACGTTCGCGCAGCGCTTCCAGTTGATCCGGCGCGACACCGAAGGCGGTAACGGAATATGCCCAATCCCGTGAGCGGATCAGATCACGTTCCAGCTTGGCAAAACAGGTGTTACACAAGCCGAGGTCATTCACGGCAAACGGCAGGTCACAGCCCACACAAAAGGTGTCGATCAATTCATCGGCGCTGTCATCTTCTGAATAATCCATCGCGTTCTCCTAAAATCCGGTCAAGGATGGATCTCTATCATAGCAAGCTTCTACCATCTGACTGAAGGTGCGACACGTTCAGCTTCGCGGAAACCATGCGTCCAGGTCGTCGGGTGCTGGTTGTCCCGGTTCAATTTCCGATTCTTCACGCAAACGCTGCCATTCTGGTCCGACAATGCGATCCAGCGCCTCGCTGAAATGGCGGCTGGCAATCTCGCGGAATAACACATCATGCCCGCGCTCTTTGTTGTTGTACACAGCTGTCCGGTCTACTCCATCCAGCGGTGCAGTTCCGGGTAAGACGACATGGGTATGAAGCTGCTGCATCGTTTCTTCCTCATCGTTCATCTTTGCCTCACGGTCATGCAGAATATAGCTGTATTCAGGTACGCCAAAGCCACGCTCCAGATAGTAATCCTCGACGATGCGCTCGGTCAGGTCACACACCAGGTCACGCCGTTCTTCCTCCGGGATGAACGCCATCAGGTCGGGCGCAGGCGAAATCACCCATGTCCACGCCAGCACATGCTTGCTTTGCAGGTTATCGCTATTCTTCATAATGTCGCGCCAATGCAGCCCCATCCCGCGATCCTGCCAGCGTTCGTAATCCCGGTTTGCGGCAAGCTGGTTCTGCACCTTGTCCCTATATTGCAGATATTTGAGCGTGGAACTCAGCCCCTTGCGACCTGTGCCATGCCCTTTGCGCTGCGTGCCTTTGTACGCGAAGTCCACGACGATGATGGCTTTACTCAACGCTTGCCCGCCTTCATTTCGCGGACAGCCTGCATCTGCGCCAGCAGCGTTTCACCGTCGCGCCGGGCGGCGATGATAGCATCCGCGATGCGTTCCGGGCTGCCTTCCGGCTCAAGTGTTGCCAGTAGGTAAATCAGGACATTCAGATGAAAGGCGAAGGCGGATTCGAGCCGATCCAGCCGATCTTGCAGCGTCTTCTGGAAGTGCTTGCGGCTGCCGATGATGTCTTCCTGATTATCCAGATATAGGCGTATTGCCTCGCGGATAATGTCGGCTTCAGTAGTATCACGGGGTTGCTTGCTCACCAGCAGCGCCAGGCGATCCCGCATCTCCTGGGTCATGGTGATGCTGCGCTGTACCGATTTCTTTGACATGTGTACTCTCCCGATAGGCGAACTTCTCTCTCATTATCGCAAATCGGGGTCTGCCAAAGGCTGTAAAATTGCAGTTTTGAGCCGTCAAAAATGACAACCAATTTTATCTATTCTCTTGTGAATCAAGAACGACGCTTATGTGTGGACTTAAAGTGCCTCAATGTCAACAATGATACCGGCAGAGGGGTAAGTAACCTTATATGAAACCACTTTTTTCGCCCCAACGTGCAACTTCAAAGGATTCTCAGGACAGGGTTCTATGTCTATAACCAGAGGAGACAGTTCTCGCCACTCGCCTAAGTTTGTAGAAAAAATGATAGTCTTGTTCGCATTAGTACCCAAATCATCCAGCACCGAGAGTTCGACTTCAGTGTTTACCTTCAATATCCTATTTCCGTGAGAATCATTTGCAATTTTGCTTCTAAAAACTGGATCGCTATCCCACAGATTATGAAAATCTTGAAAAGCTATCATGAGAATTGTTGGGGTGATGTCAGAATCTTGAAGTTTTTTAACAGCCTCTTCTATCGAATTAAAATTCAATCGCTGCACCGACTGATGTTCAATGCTCGCCTCACTAAGAATTGTTGTTACCAAGAGAATTTTCTCTTCGGTTGATATCTGGAAGCCTAGATGTCCATCGAATCTATCTGATCCGAGCAGTGTTAGACCAACCTTATTGACATGTTCTCTAGCACCAACTTCTTGCGGTTCGGGAACAAAAATCTCCTGTAAATCATGTTTGCTTGATAGTCCTGAAACCACATTTGTTAGAGATTTCAACTTTGTGGATGTTAAATAACCATTTTGTATGGCTTGTTCGAGTTGTTCCTGCTTAATTGGATTTATCGGAAGACTCAAAATAAGATCCTCAGTGGCTTTCTTCCATTTATCTATAAAAGGGAGATTATTTAGCCACTCATATGCCTTCTCCAGAGCATCTGTTGCTTTTCCATCGAAGATACTGTCAAATGTGTTATAAGCTGGTCTGAGAGTCTCGTAGGCTGGCAGCAGTTCGCGCATTGCATAGGGAAGATTTATCAATAAATGATAGATATATTCAAGTTCTTTTTTTATGATGTGTGCAAGCTCATCGTCCTTATTTAGCTGATCTCCAGAGAATGGAAGTGTATCTGGCACCCACTCAGACTGTTGGCATTTTTGAAGTGAATAGGAAAGATATAGAAAGCAATATTGCGTAAACATAACCATCTCATCTGGACGGTGAGCGATAAATGCAGGCGGACTGACGTACCGATAAATCATTATGACATTGAAGGCTATATCAGAGGGAACACGCTCTAAATCGGGAGGTCCGTGCTGTGTTTTCCAAAGTTGCTCTAGGTAATCATATTTTTTTAACTTGAAAGCCTCAAAGCCTACTTGAAAGAATGCATAGATAAGGTGTTGGCTCACATAGAGTTCATAACTATATTGAATTAGGAAGCCCAGTTGATTCTTGGCGTTGGCATCATCAGGCAGTTTTTGTTCCAGTCCTCCCAGTAATCTCTTCAGCATGTTATGTGCGGGCGTACTCATATGAGGAGATAGAATTTTGTCTACGTGAAAACGCCATCCCATGAACCAGTCATAATCAATGTGATTTGTGGCAGATAGTAGATTTGACACACTATAGTTAAAAGTCTGGGTTAAATCGTCAACGGATTGATGACCACTGCAAAAAAAAGATAGTATGTGTTGCCAAAGTTTTTGGTCGGCATGTTCAATCATGATACGGTTAACTTCTACAAATTTAGAAATGCTTGTATATTTCTCGTTGTGCGTCTTTCTTCGATAGTCTAATTCTTTCCAAATCATATCTCTAAAGGAATGTAAAAAACCGAATCGAGCAGGACTCTTGTTTTCAACAACCAGGGCAACAAAATCATTGTATTGGGACAATAGCCCCTTAAGGGCTTCGATACTTTCACTCCGATCCATGAGATTCAGAATGCTCTCGGAAGCCAAGGCATTAATTGTTTCGGATAAATCCTCGTCCCCTCGTGTACTGAATGATTTCAGGACACGCCTGTATTGATTGAATATTGGTGATCGTTTTCCAAAACCATGAGACGCATAGCCTGCATCTCTTCTTTCCACAGGTTGACCTTGTTCTAGCCAATGTTGTTGGAGTCGGGCAAGTGAATGCAAGTAAAGCTTTGCGACGGCATCCTCACCCCTGTCAAACGCTTTGAGAATAATATCTCCAAGAGAAGTTATTACTCTTTCGAGTTTTTCATAATCTTGGTCACGGAAAGCCTGACTCCCTTCCTCAAGAAGATCGGTAGCAAGTCCTTCGGGCTTCATAAAGGATACGGTATGAATCAGGTAAAAGAGCAACATCGTCATGCAGAAAATGAAGGAAAATACCATTGCTAAAAAACCCCATTCAAACATGGGGTAACTCACACCAATTGAGATGACGGCAACAGTACCACACAAAAGTAGCAGCAAAAACGTTGTAACAGTTAGAGGATCATATATAAATTTTGCCGTTAGCTGAGAACTGTAGCGATCTGATGCTATTGATACTGCCAATGTTGAAACCGTAAAAACTATAGCGACAGTTCCAGCAATTACCTGGGCAACAGTACCTAGAAAAGCATTTGCCATATTTGCATCGAGAGGATCTAAAAGCGGGACATTAGAGATTACACAAATGAAAAAAGTAGCAATCCCTGCAACAAGTATGGATACGGCGAAGGGCTTTACAAGCTTATTTGTATAACGGGTCAAGGATCGTCTCAGCTTTATTCCTGAACTTTGATCATTTTGCTCCCCATTTGATGGTGCTGCACCTGTCATTACTACTCCCCCTCGAACCCGTGATTCTTGAACTTCAGTGTGCGGCTGTTCTCGTTGATTGTGCGAACCGTCGAATCATCGAATCCTGATGGACGTTCGGCGCTGATTTCGAGGGTGATTTCAACATCCGTACCCGTCAGGCTGGTGAGACGCTGGATAATCTCCTCCACAATCGTCGCCATCTCTTTGTTGACGCGCTGGGGATCGAGTGAGACTGTCCCATGATAGCGGGTCGTCAGCCTCGGTCTGGGTGGCGTAGTGGGTGTAACCGTTGGTGTTCCAAAACGTTCAGAAGACGGCATAGATGGCGGCTGTATGGTTTGCTGCCTTTGGTTGTCGATCTGCTCTTGAGCGATTTCAGGACGCACCAGTACCGAGTTGTCGTCAAAATATAGGTTCGATGCTGGCTGACCGAAAGCGAGACCTTTGTAAATTCCATCTAATCCCACCATCGTCGCATAACCGAACGGTGCATCGGCACGGGCGACACCATCCCCTACTGCTTCCAGCAGCACATCCTCGTTGTAAAGGCGGGGCAGATAACAGTAGCGAGCGAGATACTCCCAGAGCTGCTTAAGTCCCAGATGCGGCTGGTCGCGCCACAGATAACGGTCAAGCTCCATGCGTAAATTATCCGGCGACCAGCGCGGGATGAGCATTTCGCTCTGGCGCAGTTTGCGGGCAGCACGATCATAAAAGCTGTCCTGTCCAGCGATGCGGTGCGCCTGATACTCGATGGGTCCGGTTGGGTCAGGTTGCACTGGGACAATCAGCCAGCTATAGGTCTCCTGCAAACGAACGAGCAGCGTTTCCTCAGTGCGCTTACAATTTGCATCGACTTGTTTACGCTGTTGGGCATCCAGGTTGAGTGGTTCAGCTTCGTCTTTAATAGACTTCCATGCGAGATATTCGCGCAGAGCCTTCTCCCATGCCTCAGCGTCATTAGCATCCGGGGCAATGAATACCAGCATATTACGATAGAGACGGGGCGAACTCCCGCGATTTTCAAGGATTTCCTGCGCGGCACGCTGCGCTTCCGAGCCACCATTGCCTTTTTTGTGACTATAGTTCGGGTCAAGGACAACCACCCGCGTGCGCCATTCGTCAGCCACATCCCCAGAACTTTGAGGCGCGATGTGTGCGGCGGCAAAATCTTCACGGCGGTATTTCACAGCACGCAGACGGTCAATCGCTTCCTGATAAACCCAATCAGGATTGATATTCTGCGCCCGATCCTGTGCCATGCGATTCACCGTCGGGCGCGTGTCATACCAGTAGCGGCTGCCATCGGTATAGAGGTAGGTCAGTTGATTGCTCATGCGGCGGAGGGCATCGTTAAACGCCGCCAACTGCTCACCAGGCTGGACTGTTGCCAACCGGATACGAACTTCTTCTACACCACGCACTGCTTGACCGGCAACCGATGGTGCGCTGCCTACAAATATCGCGCGTGCGACCCGGCGGCTGGCAGTGTATTGTCCGAGGGTAGGAATGCTTTTGTCCAGTTGATAGGGCTTCGAGTCCTCACCATCAATATCCGCATCCACGATAGCGGGCCAGTTCTCCGGCAAATAGCGCAGCATCTCATTACGGACAGTGGCTGCCCACAACGGGATTGAACTCGGCATAATCATGAGCGATTGGTCGTTATCCTGCCACAGCCGATGAATCACAGTTGCCATGAAACGCAGCACGCCGCGTGTGCGCTGGAAACGATCCAGTGTTGACCAGTCCTCGTACAACCGCGCAAAGAGTTCGGGATGGATAGGATAGGCTTCCTTCATGCGGCGCTGATAATCGCCCTCAGCGACACCGGACGGGAATTCACTGCTATTGCCTGAATACATTTCTCGGAAAGCAGACAGTACCGCATCGCGGGCGGCATAGTCCATCTCCGATGAGAACAGACGACGGCGCACAATCTCGAAGCTCTCGGTTGCTGTGACGGGCTTCCATACTGACTCGATACGCCCGATGGTTTTGGCGAGAATGTCCAGTGAGGCTTTGCCGCCTTCGCCGCCGATTTCGATGTCACTCTCCGGGATAGATACCAGCAGCATCGAATCGCTGGAACGTTTGACCGCTTCGGTTAAAGACTGGACAAAGGTCATCACCGCATCGAATGTGCCTGCTGGCAGCCGATCCGGGGCATTGTAGAGATTCCGCGCAAAGGCGACTAACTCATCAATGATGAGGAGTGCCGGACCAAATTTCTCAAAGAGTTCGAGGAGCGTATCTGAACCCGGACTAACACCCGCAAGATCAGCCTTCTCAACCATGCGATAGGCTTCAATGCCGCCAATCTGGTAGGCAATGTCACCCCAGAGGGTGTTGGTCGTCGCATCTTTATAGCGGCGGGGTTCGGTAGCACTGAACGCGGTACCGACAATCACGGCTTTGCGAGCTTCTATGCGGTCATCAATATCGCCAACCCGTTTGCTGATATTCTCGCCGCCCGGTATCTCGCTGAAGCCGATTTGACCGCTGAGCAGGTGATAGAGCGCGAGCATACTGTGCGTCTTACCGCCACCAAAGCTGGTTTGAAGCTGTACGACGGGATCGCCGCCCTGACCTGTCAGACGCTTTACGCCCGTCACCAACAGGTCGAGCAAGCCTTCAGTGAGGTAGGTGCGGCGGAAGAACTCTTTAGGATCACCATATTCGGGGTCGGCTTTACCCTGCACCACCTGAGCGAGATCGGCGGCAAATTCCGCCTGAATGTAACGCCCACTGGCGACATCGGGATGTGGCTTGACGACCAAGCGCCAGGGACGGAGACCGGGCGTAGTGGTGGTTGGTGCTTCGTCGAGCGAACCGGTCTTTTTCTTTGCCTGTTTCTGCTCTACCTCGAAACGCAGTCTCAATAAGTCTTGGGATATCCCGGCGCAGATAGCGGCATTGGCGGGATCGCCGACGGCTTCTAACAGACGGCGGGCTATATCGGCGGCTTCGTATGCCTGATCATTGCTGAATGGATTTTGGTGCGCCCATTCGTTGCGAATATCCGATAAGATGTTGACGTAGCCACGTTCTGATTTACCCAGCTTAAGTTTGAACACCTGCTCCCAACGCCGGTTCATGGCATTCAGGCAGCCCTGTGTGTCGATTTCGGCAACCGCATCTTTGACGTTGGTGCTGGTGATACCGCCATAGCTGTTGTTGGCAATCGCATTGTTCAGTTCAGCCAAAACCATACCGCCATAAGCGGTCGCATATTCGCGCACTACAAAGGGGGCAAGACCTTCTTTCAGGGCGTCCATCACCTCGCTGACGCGATCACGGTTGCTTTTTGCCATAACAGGTGTCCTCTCTATGCTCTATTTCGGCTGTTGAACGCGCTCAGTACGGCGATAAACGACGGCTTTTTCCGGGTCGCCCCAGATATTGACTTCCATAATCCCTGAGTCTTTATCCTGTTCATAACCTGCTTTTTTAGCGGTGGAACTCAAGGTATTGCCGATGCTCTGATGGGCGAGGTTGAACAGGTAATCATCGCCCCGATCATCAAGAATGGTCTTGAGCAGGCTGGCATAAGCGCCCTGATGTTTCTGGCAGGCGCGGCGCAAAAAGGTGTAATTCGTGAAGTAGCCATCCTTTGCCGAAAGCTGCCACATCAACTGCTCGGCATTTTCAAAAATCACATCCAGATGGGGTTTGTACTCTGCCATCGGTTATTCCTCACCAAATAAATTCATCTGCTGGGTTGCCTGCCCTGACTCTGCTGCTTCGCGCAGGCGTGCGGTTTCCTCACCGATGCCTGCCCAGCTAATCACCAGCGCATTGTAATCGCGGGCGTGGTCTGCCCATCCTTTGCGCTCACAAATGCTGTACAGGCGATAGGCGAGATTACGCGCTTCGGCTGCCATACCAGACGGCATTTTGGTCATGAGCATAGCAGAACCGGTTTCGCCGTGACTGTTCAGCCGTTCAATCAAATGATGGGTGGCTTCCCAGACGGTGGGACGCTTATCCTGCTGCGGATTCCATGCCCCCTCACCCC
>JALHNT010000114.1 GCA_022843385.1 Anaerolineae bacterium
ACCATGCTGCAAGGCTTCATCGAACGGGTGACGCGCAAACGCGAGGGCTAGATGGACAGAAAGCAGATGTGTGTCGCCAATGTGCAGTACAAAAAGCCGTCCGCCGACGGCGCGAAACAGTCGAAGAACCTCTTGCGGTATCTGACATACCGCGAAAGCCGGGATGAAGCAGCGCGGCATGTCGCCGGACGGGAACGCTGGATGGATCATGGCATGGGCGGTTCGGTAGCCGAAATCGCGCAGCGCTGTGACGACCTGAAAAGTGAGCATGTGCTGACGTTCTCACTGGTGATGAACCCTTCACCCGACCTGATAGGGATGGTCGCGCCGGAGAAACGGGAGCAGTTTGTCCGCGAATTGACCGAACAGGTGGTGGATGATTTTTTCGAGGCACGCGGGATCGACACGGGCATTGAGATGAGCTACGTCTTACATCATCGTTTGACGGATGACCCGCAGGCACCGGGCTTGCACGACCCGCATACCCACATTGTTTTGCCTGGAACGGTGTATGACGAGGAACACGGGCAGCGCGTACCGCTGTTCTTCAGTCGCAACCGCAAAGTCAATCACATCGAGATGCTGCATGATGTCACCGAACAGACGATGGTCACACAGATGGAACGCTATGTCGGTCCTGACTGGGAGCAGCGTTATGACGAGTTAGCCGCTGTGCGCGAACGGGAATGCCAAATCGTCGCGGACGAACCGCATGGTGTCATGCTCGACGACAAGGGTGAGAGTCGGAATGTGTGGTGCGGGACGCGCCGGACGGATGAACAGCAAACCGCTGTCGGGTTTTATCGTTACTATCCCGCACCAACAGAAGACGACCCGGATGCGCTTCGATTGGAATTTCGCCCGCTAATTGCTGGACTACAGCATGAGCAGGCAGGGTTCTTTGCCCAAGTGTTGGCACAAGAGATGAACGGCGAGATGGACAAACTCAAAGAACTGGCAGGATTGCTTAATGGGATGAGTGCTGACCAACGGGCGGTGCTGATCGAGGAAGTGGGTGGATATGAACGGACAGCAAGAGATGTCTCACCCGATTTTGAACTTTAGCCGAGAAAGCACACAGGGGAGAAGAGCGCCAACCGTCGCCAAACGCAAGCGCTCCAAACCCCTGTGTACCAACCTAAAAGGAATACGATGAGTATGACACAGAACGACGTTGTGAACAAGACGGACACATTCGACACGTCCAGCGCCGGGAGACGCGAGTTTCTGAACGCACTCTATAAAGGAAGCCCGGATAACCTCTACCTCGAACTGCGCTGCATCCACCCGACCACCGGCGAGTCGCGTTCGCTGTGGGGACGGATGGGCAGTAAAAGCGAACTGGCATCCGCGCTCAAGCAGGCGGAAACCCTCAACCACGAGGGGTATGGTATGTACTTCGCCCCCTGTTTGCGGCAGGGGAAACAGGGCAAGGCAGCGGCAGCCGCGCTCGTTCCGGCATTATGGGTGGATATTGACTGTGATGGTGATACCCACCAACGCGACCAAGGATTAGTACGACTTAGAGACTTCGATCCCCCACCGTCCTTCATTATCGACAGCGGCGGTGGTTGGCATGGCTACTGGCTGTTGGAGGAGTCGTTCCTACTTGGTAGTGATGCTGAACGTGACAAAATCGCTTGCATTCTGCGTGGACTGTTTGCGGCGTTGGGCGGCGATCCTGAATACGTGAAAACCGTCGCGGGCATCATGCGTCTCCCCGATTCGGTGAATACGAAACCAGCGCGGGGCGGCATCGTGGTTACTGTGGTCGAGAGCCACCCGGATCGGCGTTATCCGCTGGAGTCGTTCGCCTGGCTGGAAAGTCAGCCACAGCAAACGAGCTTTGATGGGGCGAAGGTGGTGACATTGAACGGTAACGGACACTACCCGTTGCCGCCGCGCACTGAGACCTATTTGGTATCTGGCGCGACGAATGGCTCTCGCAACAATGAATTGTTCGCGGCAGCCTGTCAGATGCGTGATGCCGGATACAGCCAATCCGACGCAGAACGCGAACTCATCCCGCGCCACCTTGCCAGTGGCAGCAGTGAGCGTGAGGCGCTGGCGACGATTAGAAGTGCCTTCAGTCGATCACCCAGAGACCCAATTGCCCAGCTACACGAGACTGCACAGGCACAGGTAGATACTTTAGTTAAGCATTACCACCGCGATCAGCATGAGCCAGAACGTCCGACGGCAGCACAGGTACGGGATGTCGTGACCGCCTGCGCGGTGCTTGACCCGCTTCAATGGGCGCAGGAACGCAAACGTCTGAAAGCCATCTGTGGAGACACTTTCCGTGTTGAAGACCTGAATCAGATGTACAGGCAGGCGCGACGAGATTTGGAACGCAGCCAAGAGCCTGCAACACCAGGAATGCCACAGTATGTTGAAATTGACGGCGCAATGGTTTTTGAGAAATCGACTGAGCGGGGGATTGTAAAGCAGACGGTAGCAGACTGGTCGGGTCATATCAGCGAGTGGATCACACAGGTGAATGATGATGGGCAGGCTGAACATATGATGCGACTTGAACTGCGTCACACCACCCATGCGACAACTTTGGATGTTCCAAGTGAAATGTTTGGCGATCCCAATGCCTTGCAGCGCTTTATTGCCCAGAAAGCAGGCGGTATCTACGCGGTCTGTGCGGGGATGCACAAGCATTTGCCATCGGCGATCCTCAAGCTGTCCGGGCAGTTTCCAACCCGCCAGACTTACCGCTTTATGGGCTGGACGCAAATCAACCAGCAGTGGGTGTATGTTTCTCCCGAAGTTAGTATAAACGCAAATGGCATGTTGCCCAATTTGCCGGAAGTTGAACTTGAGAGTCGTTTGCATGACTATGGGTTGAGAGCAGCCGATTGGGATAGAGGTCTGGCAGCCTTTCAAGCCGCCGTGCATGTTTTACCCAAAACGCTTGCTCCAGCCTTAATCGCCTTTGCGCTCTTACCCGTGATTCAACGATTCTTCCCTGCGGCTGCACCCAAGCCTGCCTTACATCTCGTAGGAACTACTGGCAGCGGTAAATCAGAGATTGCGGCATTGATGACCAGCTTCTACGGACAGTTCACCCGTGATACGCCACCTGCTCAGTGGGGCGATACGGTCAATACCGTCGAAACACTGGGATACGCACTCGCCGACGCACTCTACTGGGTGGACGATTACAAGACGATCTACTCGGATGAGCGCACCTTCACTCGTTTCCTGCAATCGTATTCGCGTGGGATGGGACGGGGACGCTTGACCCGCGAAGCAAAACTGCGGCAGGAGCGTCCCTGCCGGGGACTGCTCTTGTCTACTGGCGAAACCTCGATTGAGGGAGAAGCCTCGATCCTATCCCGAATGCTGGTGTTGACGATTCCACCCTGGGAGAAGCGCGATCCGGGTGGGATGGCACTCGTACAGGCGGAAGCACTGCGTGACGCTTTACCAGGCTTCACTGCCCACTTCATTCAGTGGATTGCGAAGCAAGCGGATGACGGAACATTAGTCCGTGAACTGGCATCACGTTTTGAGTCCAACACAAAAGGCTATCAGGACAAGTTACGAGGCAAGTTAGGCAGACAGGCACATACCGGACGCATGGTACAGAACTGGGCAGTGTTGGTCACCATCTATCAACTACTGGCGAATTTCTTGCACGAACAGGATGCTGATGACATCCTTCCGGGTTGGCAGGATGCCATTTTCGAGACGGTGCAGCTTGTTCAGCAAGAACGGGCGGGTCAGGTGTTCATTGATACGCTGGAACAACTTCTTGCCAGTGGCGAAGCGGTTATTGTTCATACCCGAGCGGAGGAAGAATCCAAGCCGGGTGTGACGATCATCGGTTATCAGGACGAGCGTTTCATCTACCTGCTGCCGGAAATTGCCTACCGCGAGGCAGTCCGGGTCAATCCATTGAAGTTTTCTGCCGCTGCCATCGGCAGCCAGCTCAAAGAGGATGGCTGGTTGGTGGTAGGCAACAGCGACAGTCATTTGACGGTACAGATGCGGATTCGTGGGCGACGGACACGGGTGTGGCGGTTGAAATCCGAACTGTTCGACGGTGACTCCGGTGACAGCGGTGACGGCAATATATCCGCAGAGCGTATGTAAATCCTTCAGAGACAGCGGTGACTCCGGTGACTCTTATCTGATGGATGCGGAATAGAGTCTCCACTGTCACCGCTGGCACATCTCCATAGACTGTTTGAGCCTCTGTTATTTCAGAAATTCCGCGACGGGTAACTTCAACTTTCAACAGTGGCAATTTGTCTACGGGGGCAGCGGTGACTCGTGTGACAAAGACAGCCATGCTCAATGAGTCATCGAGAGGATGGTTTCCTGTCGCTCGATCTCGCTGACAGGTTTTCCAACTGTGTCTACTGTGCGGATTGCACCACCGATGCTATGTGTGCGAACCTGTCCGGGAGCATACACATTATTTACCAGTTGAGGAGCGTCCATAAGCCCCAGCGCGACGGCTTGAGCGAGGACACGCGGATTGCTCAAAGGGTCTTCGACATCTTCGCCTAGTTTGCGAATCGCGTCGATCAGCAGGTGGGTCTCCTGGATTAACTCTTCTTTGCGTGCTTGAACTATCGGGTCAACCGTCATATTTGGGTTGCCACGTAGGGCCGTCTCAACCACTTCTTGCACAATTAAGGCGCTCTCAATCACTTCGTCGGCGCTGGCAGCATGATTCGCTTCAGTATAACCAACGATATGAATGATATGCGGCTCAACCGCCATTTGCAGCATGGTGCTTTGCGCCAGATGCGCTCGCGCCCGCACCATATTGACCGGATGACTCAACAATCCGGTGCGAACCTGCTTCCAGATGCGGAAATCAGTGTCGGCAAACTGCTCACTTAACTCGATGATTGCCAGAGCGCGTGCCAGATCCATCGCATTTGACAATTGCGGTGGACTTTGGAACATATACGTCAGGATATAATCACGCACGCCGAGTTTCTTAGCATTATAGGCATACAGATACCCCGCCGCACATGCCACTACATCCGGCGCATCGCGCATTCCCCAGTGATAGGTTTCATTCCCTTCTACCGGGATATTCCGTTCGCCATGCCAGCGCATCAGGTCTTGATGTTCCTGAAGCGACTGCGCCAGTGGTGAAGGCCCGCGCCCATCCATTGCATTGAACCAGAACAACGAAGTTGCACACCATGAATTGCGAATTGTCTTGACCAGCAGATCCGCGTAACGAATATGGTCAGCCGTGCCGGAATACGATCTCAGAAGCGGGAAATTGCCACGACGACTTGCATCATACAGTTCAATGAGGTCATTTTCACTCCGAAATGGGACACCGCCTGCGCCCTTGCTGCGGAGGTCTTGCTGCCACGGGCGGAAAAAATTCTCCTGAGCATCTTGATCTGCACCCAGCGAGATGACATCCAATACTTTTGCCGCCGCGATTTGCGCGATACCCTCCACTGTAGGCACAATGCTTTGGGCAGGGATGCCGAAGTGATGCCGCAGCAGCGGATAGGGCGCTTTCCAGCGGATGCGCTCTACAGCCGATTGAGGGAATGTTAATTCGTCAGCATTCTGGGGGGGGTCACCCCGCAGGATTGCCTGAATGTCTACAGGCGATTCTTCCCCAGAGAACACTAAGTCAATGTACTCGAATTCACGCGCAACCGCCGCGACGGGCGGTGTGCCGCCGAAGAAGATTCGCGCTTTACCGAGCATACCGGCTGTATCCAACATACTACCGAGTTCAGCCAGCAAAGTCCGAGCGTTTTCTGGCGTAAGGCGATAGCTAATCCCAATTACCTCTGGCTGGTGAACGACAATCGCGTCCATGAACGTTTCCAAATCAGTGGCGGGTCCAGTGAAATAGGTCTCGTAGCCCTGATCTTCGGCAATATTCAAGAATCGGGTGACTCCTGCCACATGCACACAATCACCAACACTTGCCGCGACCACTTTGCCTTTGGTTTTACTCATATCAACCTCCTTATGATTGACTCATAGACTACGGCTGAATCCAACCAATGACACCACCGACGGCTTGAAAAAGCGACGAAACACACGGTAAAAATACAGTGCCTCTTTGGAACGAATGCGATGTCCTGTTTCGTCCAAGATTTGCTGTCGTTCCCTGTGAAGCTCTTCATCCGTGATTACACCAGCCGCCATTTGCTCAAAGATGTAGGCTGACCCAGCGCCCTCTGCAAACTTCTGTTTGGCACGCCAAACGACCTCAACGGGCAGCAAATCTTCAAACGCCTTACGTAGAATCCATTTCTCAATCGCCTGTGAGCCAAACAGTTTGAGTTCTATGGGGACTGTAAAAGAGAATTCGACGAATTGGCGATCAAGAAACGGCACTCGTCCTTCCAGCCCGTGTGCCATCGTCATCCGATCCAACCGCTGCAAATTGCGGTTATGCAGTTCGGCAGTCGTTTCGACCAGTTCGCTGTGCAATGCCTGCGAAGTTTCAATTTGCTTTAGATAGCTGTAACCGCTGTACAGTTCGTCTGCCCCCTCGCCAGAGAGAATCACTTTCACATACTGACTGGCAAGCCGTGCCAGGAAGTAATTGGCGACAGCGCTGCGGACTAATGCCGGGTCAAACGACTCTAAGTAGTAAATGACCTCCGGTAAGACGGCGAGCATCTCATCTTGGGTATAAATATATTCGTGGTGCTGTGTACCTAAATAGTTTGCCATCTGACGGGCAAACACAAGATCTTCGCTGCCTTCAACCCCGACTGAAAATGAATGTAGATCAGGAATTTCTTGCTTGACTAGCGCCGCGATAATGCTGCTGTCTAAGCCTCCGCTGAGGAACACGCCAAGCGGCACATCGGACATGAGATGCGTATGCACCGCCTGTTGCAATTGTTTGCGAACATCAAGAGGGGTGATGGCACCGGACGGCTTGATAGCATCTACCACCGCTCGCAAATCGTATTGCTGCACAAAACCCTGTCGGCTACTGTAAGTATAGCCGGGGAGGAACTCTCGGACTTCGACCACAATATCTTGCAGTGCTTTGATTTCCGAAGCGAAATAGAAGGTAGTCCCATCACTGCCGTAGTACAAGGGCTTGATGCCCAACGGATCACGCGCCAAAAACAAGTGATCGCCATCCACAATCGCAAACGCATACATCCCCTTAAGCTGCGCGGTGGTCGTCTCGTGATGCTGCGCGTAGACCGCCAGAATATCTTCACTATCCGAGTGTGTCTGGTATGGATAGTCAGCATAGCGCTGGCGGAGTTCAGGGTGGTTATAGATTTCACCGTTACAAATCAGCCAGCTTGCTGGAGCAGAGCCGGATATGGGCTGCCTGCCCCCTTCAACATCAACAATGGACAAGCGCGTATGTGCCAGATAGCCGTTGGGCATATAAGTGACTGCCCGACCATCGGGTCCACGATGCGCGATTAAGTCCAACGCCTGATACGCATACTTCCAGTCTTTTCCGTAAGCGCCTGCAATTCCACACATAGTTTTGACCTCTAATTGGACTGATGTACGGTGTTCGTTTCGACCATCCGGGTAATTTCCTCAATGGATAATCCTTCCAGCCCCATCCGAGCCAGACTCCGTCCGCGATGGCGATAATCCGTGCCGTGCATGATGCAAGCGAGGTCAATCAGGGTCTCAATGCCGCGCACATCCACCCCAAAACGCTGCCCTAATGCCGCGATGGGGACGAGGCTGTAGGGAACATCCTCAAAAATGTAGCGGTGATGAATAGTGCTGGGCGCATTGATTCCGTGATAACCGGGGTTAGCATGAATGGCATCATGAAGATTATCCCCATGAGCAGAGTAGGCGCGAGCCAGCCAAGCCGTTGCTGATTGAGCGCGTACCCCCATCGCCATCGCTACTGTAGTACGTTCGCGGTCTACCCGTTCTAACACTTGGGCAATCGAAGGGGTGACACCATCTACGTAGAATTGAAACTCCCCTTGCGAGTGTTCAATCCAGCCAGCATTGAGCAGCGTTAGCGCCGGGTGAAACACCGCTCCCATATTGTCGAGGCTGGTATAGAGAACGTTACGAGCCGCGATAAATTGCGGATAGATTTCCTTGACAATACGCAGGACATCTGGGGTTTTGCTAGCAGGTAACGCTGCGAGGGGCAAAGTGTTTTTACGTCGGAAGATATGCGCCTCAGCGGGTCCCATGCTTCGGCTGGCAAACAAGAAGGTTTCTGCTTCAGTGATGATGACATCCGCCGTACAGTTGTTATCATGCAGCACTTGCCTGAATTCCAGCGCTCCCCCAGTCCGACCCGGGTTTAGCACGATGATTTGCCCATCTTGTAGATGGGGCGCACAGGCAGCCGCGACATTACAGTGACCTGATGCGGGGACAACCACCATAATCACTTTCGCACCATCGAGCGCGTCCGCGATGTTATCGGTGGTGATCTTCAGTTTGCCAAAGGCGGTATGTCCGTCCCAGAAACTGAGTTCGATGCCGCCGCGTTCGGCAATCATTTCGATTTTTGAGTAGGTGCGGTTATAAAGTCTGACTGGAAAATCGCGTGAAGCAAGCTCGGCTGCCATCGCTTTGCCGCCGTGACCTGCACCGATAACAGCAATATCAATGGTGTTCATATGAATACCCCCTTGTTTAGCGTTTTAGCGCAATAATTGATGTCTCCTGTTCAAGCTGATGGACGGCTTTCTGTAGTTTCTTAAAACCAAAAGTACCAGATTACCCCTCAATGTAAAGAGTAAATCGGGCAATGGAACGATAGAACCGAGGCAAACACGCGAGAATATAACAACTTTCAAACTAATGAGGTTTAGTCCATATGGGCATGTAGGTCAGTATGAATCCCCAGATCATCGCGTACCGCGTTTATAGGTAACTGCCCTTGCCGATGAGCAGCGGCGGCAATTGCATGAGAAGCCACTGGCGCAGTAATGACTAAAAACACGGCTAACGCCAGCGCCTTAAGAGTCACTTCTGGCATGATCAGCGACGCGCCAGCCAACAGCCCAATGATGCCGAGCGTGGAGACTTTGCCAGACGCATGGATACGGCAGTAGACATCAGGCAGGCGTATCATGCCGATAATGCCAACCACACTGAAAAATGTCCCGGCACTTAATGCCACAAGGGCTAAAACCTCGTTGAGTGTCATTTACAGTCCCCTA
>JALHNT010000115.1 GCA_022843385.1 Anaerolineae bacterium
ATGCTTGCTCAGCCAGACCACGCTTATCTCTTCGTCCAGTAGATCAATGATTGGAAAGTCCATGCCCTCAGTTTACTGCATTCCACTACTTTTACCCATGAGCCAATCTTTTTGGTACGACTTAGCGCGAGTCGGCGTTAACCGTTTTGCGGGAGCGGAGAGGTTAAGGCTGTCGGTGCGGGGTTAGAGAATGGTTCGAGAAAATCGGAGTTGAGGGAGCAGATTCAAGACCGAGTTGATGATCTGCGTCGTATAATCACGCTAGCGCTTTGACGCATGGAGGGCAATCTATGAACGGCACACACGACGACATCCTCGCCAGTGGCATCGGCTTTGATGAAGCAGATCTGACCGCCAACCGGGTAGGTCGCCTGAGCGAAAAGCAGGCGGAGCGGCTGCTGCAAGCGCGCCAGAATACCGTTCAGGGGATGGTGGGGATCATGGTGCTGCTGACGGTGATCCTGCTGCCCCTGGCTATTGTGGGTCAGGCGCAAACTGGCAGCCCCCAAGTGAGCATCGTGGTCGGGTTGGTGTGGCTGGGGTTGATGGGCTTGTTCCTGTTGATTATTCGGAGCGGCCAGGCGGTTCAGGTCGATGTACGGCGCGGGCAGGTGGAAGCCGTGCGCGGCGCGGTGCAGTGTTATACCAGCAGCACAGGCGAGAGCGGCGCGCAGTACAATCTGCGGGTAGGGGATGTGACCTTCAATAAAGTAGAACGCGATGCCTACATCGCCTTCAAGCATCTGGATGCCTATGTCATCTACTACACGCCGCAGAGTAAGCAGATCGTCGCTGCCGAACCGGTGGCGAGCGAGTGATGACGATGACCTGGTGGTAGATGGCGCCGAGGGCTGAAGCCGCTCGGCTACCGGAAAACGGTAAGCGCACTAAAGGCGCTAGAGAGAGGCATAAACCCCGCTCCCTCAGAATTGACACTCACCCTAAATCCTTCTCCCACCAGGCGAGGTAGTAGATTCAATGGTTTAACTTGGCTGGTGATTGTCGCATTAGTCCTGTACAGGTCTATTGAAGTGCTTTTAGCATTTCTCTGGGTATACGATGACCGTTCGCTTGAATCAGGGATCGTATTTATGGGTCTTGTTCACGAGATAATCATGGGGCTAATGCTTTCCATCCACATCCGAAACCTGTAACCCGAAAAGGGGGCAGGTGCTGCCCCCTCCATATCCCTTGCCCAAACCACTAATCCTTCGCCACCTCATCGTCCGCAGCATCTCCCGATTCATCGTCGCGGGTCACCCGACCGCTGATGACAGTGGTCGGGACAGCGGCGTAATCCAGATCAGCGGAGGAACCGGTGGCGGATGAGGGCTGAAGCAGATTAAGAACTAAATGGGTAATGCTCTAGCAGACAGATGGCCGTTGCATGTCCCCGCACCCATCGGTTCATTCGCAAGAATACCCAACGGAGTGTCCAGACGAATTCCATCACAGATAGATGAATAGATATCCTTCGATTACAGCGCCTCGCCGGAAATGAGTACGGGCAGAGGGTTACCACTGGTGTAGTACACGCGATATTGCCCTCCCTCAACAAATGACCGAGCAACTGCTGTGGTGGTGTCAAATTTGTGCTTGCCAATAACTACGCTATGAGAAGTGACAAATTTGAAGTCTTCTGGGCGACTGCCCACCCCACGACCTTGAATGAGGTTACGACCAATGACAGCTACCAGCAAACTTAGGTTGGCAACCACGCCAAGTTCACTGCTCCACGCAGATCTTTCCGGCCCAAAGCCCTCAGCCTCAATTCTCGCTTGCCCCTCGATCACGCGCACTTCGGGGAAGAAAATGAGCTTGAGCAGATACAGGAATGGTCCAACAAAAAACCCGCCGATACCGGCGATGAGGAAATTCTGTACAAATGCTCTAGTTGAATCGGACTGGTTCAGAAGATAATAGACAAACATCATATATGCGAAAGCAAAGAGGATACCCAAAACGGCATTGCTCACCACGAAAACCGCAGAATGAGCAGTACCATCGAAGCCGCAGTTCAATCACTCGGCTCAATATCGCTTTGCTCCTCACAGACAGTTCCTTCTGCGCTGTAAACAAAAATGCTCAACGCAGGTTGCGACTGAATGAAGCAAAAATATGGATAATCTCTTTGGGTCGAATTGTCGCACCTAAATAATTCGCTGTTTGTTTCCCAGGTGGTAGCCAAGACACTGAGCATTGGATTTGCAAACTACTCCAAAGCAAATAGAGCGAAGTGAAACAGTAGCACCTGGCATTCATATGTGGTTGCTGCTGTCGTCATGGCCGATGACGCTCAGCAGATCTGCTTTCTAGCTATAAGTTAGACGCTTATGTCCACGAACCCCTACAGTTTGAACTATGAGCGTGGTGAAAGTTCATATTTTTTAGCGGGAACATACTGTCTATGTCAGTAAAACCGTCTCTGGATGTGTACGGTCTTACAAAACCCGTTACTCGTGCAAGGAAATCGGCAGGTGTTTTAATCCCCGCATAGCAGGTGCACCACGCCATTCTAAAGACTCAACCGGTGCGGCAAGTTTAAGATGCGGGAAACGGTTGAGCAACGCGGTAAACGCAACTTTCGCCTCTAATCGTGCCAGTGGTGCACCCAGGCAGTAGTGAATACCAAGGCCGAAGGCCACATGTCGGTTGTTAGTGCGCGTGATATCAAATTGGTCGGCGTTTTCAAAGACGGTTTCATCCCGGTTTGCAGAAGCGATCCCCACCGCCACGGTACTGCCTTTGGGCACTATATGCCCCATCAGCGGCACATCCTCCAAGGCATAACGCTGTGCGACGTGATGCACAGGATTCGTGAAGCGCAACATTTCCTCAATCGCGTCGTCTAGGAGACTCATATCCGCTCGTAACTTCTCCATCTGGTCGGGATGCTCGAGGAGAGCAAGTGTTCCGCTTCCAATCAAGTTAACCGTGGTTTCGTGGCCTGCTAACAGCAGCAGAAATAACATGGCGATGAGTTCATCTTCGCTCAGGCGGTCGCCCTGTTCTTCGGCATGTACGAGAACCGTGATGAGATCATCTTCTGGTTGTTTACGCTTCAAGGCAATCAGGTTTCGGAAGAAGCGGTTCAGCGACAGACCATTGAAAATCAGGCCCAGTATATTTTTACTCGCCGAATGTCTGAATAAACTGCTCATGAGCTTGTGGAACTTGCGCTGCTCCTCCTGTGGAACACCCATCATTTCTGAAATCACGGTGAGCGGCACTGGCTGGGCGAAATCCCTCATCAAATCAGGCGAAGGTTTTTTTGCTGCCTCATCCAAAAAGGTATGACAAATGGCCTCAATGCGCGTTTCCAACTGCTGAATCCTGCGCGGGGTAAAGCCTTTGTGGACCAGATTGCGCAGACGCGCATGATCTGGGTCATCGATCAGCACCATACTCCTGGCAAGCACGCGCAAAGGCCCGGGAAGCCACCCCATTTTTGACCAGTCATTCGTGCCCAACGCCTTATAGCGCTCATTGGAAAAACGGGGGTCTTTAAGGACTGTCACCACATCCTCATAACGGGTGACCATGACCGCATTTCCCAGAAGGCCCAGCTTCACAGCTGTAACCTGGCTGCGCTTACGCAGACTTTCGTAGGTCGGGTACGGATTATGCTGAAATTCTTTCGTCGTCAGATTGACTGCCATTTCATTTCCTTCGACTTGACTGTCGCTTATACACTACTGGTTAGCAGAATTATTCCCGTCTGTAACTGGTTCCAGCTTATTTGCTTTCAGGCGCATTTAGGAATCTGTTTCCTTCTGATTCATTTCTTCAGCAATATCAGCGAAGCGATTAAATAACCGAACCATTTCGTGTGAGTCGTGTTCACCAAGCCGTGTCAGAAATGCTGTTAGCACTTTGTCAAACTCGGCTTCCGCTTGCCACATGGCTTCTCGTCCTTCAGAGGTCAAGGTCACAATCTGCTTTCGACGATTATTTTTATCTGTTTCACGAAGCAGATAACCTTTTTTTTCCAGGTTACTGGCGATCTGCGAGATGGCCCCTCGGGATATCCTCAATTCGTTTTGTAAATCAAACATATAGATGTTGCTGTCTGAGTCCGGGCTGTTGTCTTCAATGGATTTCATTAAGGACAACGTGGTTAAATCTAATTCTGCGTAGTAAGAGAGCAGAATGGGTTTTCGCAAACGCTGGACTGCGTCGAGCAATTGTTCTTTGATTGTAGGATTCATAAATGAGCTTCCGGGAGTGTATTCACTAGCAACTGTCCAGCACTAAACTGTTAAACACTAAACTGTTAAACACTAAACAGTTTGTTGTCAATCGACATCTTTTCAGGGGGAGTGTTAAAGTGTATGAGTTATATACTAAGGCACAGGGTCCTGCATCCTATGGAAACTGACCTTTTCTTTGGAAACAACGGATACTGTCCAATACCGCTGCCGCATCTGTTCGTCCATCTGGAAGAGGCTCATCTCAATCATCATCAGCGGCATCAAGACGATCACCAGCGCAGCAGTCAGCCCGCCTCGCAGTGGATTTCCAGTGAGGCAAAAATAAGGGGCGCTTGTCCCGCCGCCGACCAGTAGCAGGCCGAGAGACAACCCTCGCCATGTAAGCCTAATCCCGCCCGTATGGTGCAGGCGTATGCGCTGGCGTTTTGAGAGTTTGCGTTTGCGATTCAGCTCCAGATCATCCGGTGTAAAATCCAACGCCAGCATCAGGGCTTCAGTAAGCTGTTGCGGCGTGAACATTGTCTCCTCCCGCGTTGATAGCGTACGGGTTTGTCATTACAAGACTTACACCGTCCAGGGAAGGTAGGGGGCGCGACCGTGCGCCCTCTACGAGAACATTCAGCATCGAGTGCGTAAGTTCTGACCTGGATTGCAGATGAAAGCAGATCAATCAGGTGTTACCCTGCGCCACCTCATCGTCCGCAGCATCCCCCGCGTCATCATCGTCGCGGGTGACCCGACCACTGATGACACTGGGGGGGACGGCGGCATAATCCAGATCAGCGCTGGAGCCGGTGGCGGCCTGCATCAGCAGCGTCAGGCGCGAGGCCATCGCTGCCGGGTCAGGGTGCAGCCCTTCCTGCAATAAGGCGGTTTCAAACACCTGCTCGACCACCAGCGGAATCAGCGGGTTGGCCGGGTTGGCGGCCTGCATCTGACTCAGGTTGTGCATCAGCGGGTGACGCGGGTTGAGTTCGAGCGTCTTGACCGGCAGTTCATAATCCCGATCCAGCAGGCGGTTGATGCGGTACATCTGGCGGTTGGCCCCGCCCTCATCGCTGACCAGACGGGCCGGGCTGTCGGTGAGGGTCTTGCTCTGGCGCACCGCTTTGATGCGGCTGCCCAGGGTTTCCTCGAAGCGCTGGCGCAGCGACTCGAACGTATCCTCGGTCAGGCTGTCGCGGCTGGGGGTTTCGCTCTCCTTCAGTTCACCGATGCTGCTCAGGTCGATGTCGGCTTCATCGACATTCCGCAGCTTGTGACCTTTGTAATCGGTCAGCCCCATCAGCATGAAGGGATCAACCGGGTCGGTGAAGTACAGCACCTCGATGCCGCGCTGGCGGAAGGCGTCCAGGTGCGGGCTGCGGCTGGCGCTGGGGAAGTCGTCGCCCAGGATGTAGTAGATGTCGTCCTGGTTGGTCGCCAGCCGTTCGACATAGTGATCGAGCGAGAACAATTCATCGGGGTTGGCGCTGCGGGTGCTGGTGAAGAATAACAGCGGCTCGATGTCGGTGCGATCCACTGGCGAGACGGCGATGCCCTGTCGGATCAGCCGACCGAATTCCTTGTAAATCTTCAGATACTCGGCGGTGTTCTTCTGTGCCAGCCGTTTGAGTTCGCTCAACACCTTGCCGGTCAGCGTCTTCTTCAGGTTGACCATGACCTTGTTGGCCTGGACGCTCTCGCGGCTGACGTTCAGCGGAAGGTCTTCGCTATCGACCACGCCCTGCACAAATTGCAGATACTCCGGCAGCAGGTCTCTGGAATAATCCTGGATCAGCACCTTGCGAGCATAGAGCTTGAGACCGGCTTCCTTGCGTGGACTGAGCATGTTGCGCTCGCCATTGGAGGGGATGTAGAGCAGGGCGTAGAATTGCAGCGGCACATCGGCGCGCATGTGGATGCGGTGCAGCGGCGGCTCCCAGTCGAAGGTCAGCATCTTATAGAAGTCGTTGTACTGCTCATCGCTGACTTCTTTCGGGTCCTGTCGCCAGATGGCCGTCTGCTTGTTGGTCGCTTCCTCGTCCTCCCCGATGTAGATAGGGAAGGCGATGTAATCCGAATGCTTGCGGATGATGTCCTTCAGCTTCCACGACGAGGCGAACTCGCTGGCATCTTCTTTCAGGTAGATGATGATGTCGGTGCCGCGCGCCTCACGTTCCGCCGGTTCAATCGAATAGGTCGCGCCGCCAGTGGATTCCCAGGCGAAGGCCGGTTGATCCTTCAGATACGACTTCGACACCACCCGCACCTTATCCGCCACCATGAACACCGAGTAGAAGCCGACGCCGAACTGCCCGATGACATCGGTGGCGGTGCCGGCGTTCTTTTCTTTGGCGGCCTGGATGAAGGCTTTCGCGCCGCTGCGGGCAATCGTCCCCAGATTGCTGACCAGGTCTTCCTGCGTCATGCCGATGCCGGTGTCGCTGATGGTGATGGTTTTGGCGGCTTCATCCGCCTTGATCTCAATCGCCAGTTCAGCATCGGCATCGACCACATCGCGGTTGGTCAACAGCTCAAACTGGACGCGGTTGAGGGCGTCGGAGGCATTCGACACCAGTTCGCGCAGGAAGATATCGCGCTCGGTGTAGAGCGAATGCACCAGAATATCGAGCAGTTGCTGAATTTCCGCCTGAAAGGTAAAGGTTTGCGACATATGTGCGCTCCTGTGAGTGTGGTTAAGTTGACTCTCGATGATGGATTTTTCGAGGTCAGTTTATACCACAGCCGCATAAGAAACGCATAAGCAACGAGGTGTCTGAGGGAGGATATACCCCCGGGTTGGCTGGTTCAATCCGGGGGGAATGGGTTACAAAGCGTGTGAGGGGGTCTGGTGCGCCTGGTCCCGATCCTGCTCGATCAGGGCATAGGCTTCTTCCAGAGTGGTCACAATTGTCATGTCCTTGATGAGATGATTCATCAGGGCGCGCATCATCGACATTGACTGGCGGGTCGACGAGCTGCTGCTGGTGACAAGAACTCGGCGGCAGACATGGACGGGGATGACACGTTTCGCGCGCTGGAAGTGCGGCACACCAAAGCCGGAGGGCTGAACCGAGCTGGGCGAGCGAACACTGATGAGATCAACGCGGTGGCTAACGCTGCCAGCCAGGTGAGCAACCTGGTCGAGCGCCTGATGATATTCCTCCCACGTCCAGCGACCATCTGCCTGGCACAGGATGATTGTTTGATGGTTGTCAGCCCAGGCGACATGATAGGGCATGATTGCTGATTCCTTCCCGAATTCGGGCTATCTGACAGTGACGGGACCTTCTCCGCTCCAGGATGGCGCAGTATTCACTTTTTATAGTATATGAACCTCCTGTAATATTCCGTAAAGAACTGTGAAATTTGTGAGAAAACGACCCACCATCGCCATAGCGATAATGGCTCATGGGTAGAAAGAGTGCAAACGGACCAGGGATGAGATGAAAGCAACGGAGACGCGCTTGAGATTGACGCGAAACTCATGGATCGCGACATAGCCACTGAGAAAATGCTTGCT
>JALHNT010000116.1 GCA_022843385.1 Anaerolineae bacterium
GCTCTTCCGATCTGAATTCCCGACGCTCGGTAAGCTCGACAGTCTGGTGGCGGATGTGAACCTCGTCCGCAAACGCCGCATCTCGATCATGATCGGGGCGCAGACCAAAGGGCAGTTTCACATGATCTATGGCAACGAAGGTACACAGGCTTTGTTCACAGGTCTGGCGACACAGGTGATTTATGGCGGTTGTGATGCCGACACCGCCGAGTTTTACAGCAAGGCAAGTGGCACAGCGACCACCGATGCGAATGCTGATGATCCCAACAGCCATCTGCGTCAGCGCCCGCTGCTGACCGTCGATGAGGTGGTTACGCCCCAGGTCGGCAACTGCACCATCTTCGCCCGTTATGTGGAGGCGGGTTTTGCCACGCAGGTGGTCCTGAATGCCCGCCTGACTCGTTTCTATGAGCGCGACGACTGGAAACAGCGGCTCAATGCGGCGAAGGATGTCCAGCCCTTGCTGCTGGAACGGGGTATTGCGCTCAGTTTGCAGCTTGTCGAAACACCTATACCGCCTGTTCCCAACTCGAATACATCTGCGTCCGCTGCAACGACACCCTCCACCCTAGAAATAGCCGCATTGATGGCACGAGTCGCCGCTGAGACTCAGAAGCAAACCAATGGCAACGTCCAAACCATCAGCACCAGTGAAATGCGTAGCAGGCATGAAAAGCGCAAGGGTGCTGTGAAATAGGTGACTGCATGACCCTGACCAAGAACAAAATGATCCGCGAAATCGGGCGGCGCACACGGCTGAAGAACCGCGAGGTACAGGTGATGCTGGAAGCGTTGATTGAGGTCTGGACTGAAGAACTGGTTAGCGGCGGACGGATTGAACTGGAGAACCTTTTTGTCTTGGAAGTTCAGACGATTGACCGGGGTGAAAACACCGGGGCGCTCAATGGCGGTGATGCGCCACGCACGATTCAGCGTGTGACCCTGCGCGTGAGTAAGCGGTTAAAGCAGTGTCTGAATCATTCCGGGGAACTGCCTGAATAGGCATGATTGTGACCAGACCGCACGGGTATCACCGTTGACGAATCCAGTAAACACCCGCCTCATCGCATTTCACTTCAAATCTTGTCGGATAGTCTGCCAGAAACTTGAGCAGGCTCTTGTACTTCTTGCCTGGCTGCCCCAGTCGTTTGGGCTTAAGATGATAAAAGGTCTCATAGAGACACTGCGAGACCCGGCTGAAATTGACCCATTCCTCGTTCTGCGCCCGAATGAAATCATCTGCTGTCTGTAAAACATCATCGGTGCTGTAGTCCCGGATGGCCTGCGCTGCGATTTCACGCTTGCGCTGGGTGTTGCGCGAGTGCGAGCGTTTGTTCTTTGGCTTTTTGGGAGACTCAATCAGTTCGTAGGCAGCGCCATAGTCGCGGATGACACGCTCGCGCAGCGCTTCCAGTTGGTCTGGCGCGACCCCGAAGGCAGTGACGGAATAGTCCCAATCTCGTGAGCGGATCAGATCGCGTTCCAGCTTGGCAAAACAGTTGTCACACAAGCCCAGGTCATTCACGGCAAAGGGCAGGTCACAGCCCACACAAAAGGTGTCGATCAATTCATCGATGTTGTCATCCTCTGAATAATCCATCGTCTTCTCCTGAAATCCGGTCAGGGATTGTGCCCCTATCATAGCAACTTTCTACCAGTGAATTGTAGGTATATCACGTTCAGCTTCGCGGAAACCAGGCATCCAGGTCATTGGGTGCTGGCTGTTCTGGTTCAATTTCCGGTTCTTCACGCAGCAGCTGCCATTCTGTACCGACTATCCGATCCAGTGCTTCACTGAAATGGCGGCTGGCAATCTCGCGGAATAACACATCATGCCTGCGTTCTTTGTTGTTGTAGACCGCTGTCCGATCTACTCCATCCAGTGGTGCGGTTCCCGGTAAGACAACGTGGGTGTGAAGCTGCTGTATGGTTTCGCCGTCATCTTCTATCTTTGCCTCGCGGTCATGCAGAATATAGCTGTACTCCGGCACACCGAACCCGCGCTCCAGATAGTAATCCTCGACGATGCGCTCGGTCAGGTCACACACCAGGTCACGCCGTTCTGCCTCCGGGATGAGCGCCATCAAATCAGGGGCAGGCGAAATCACCCATGTCCATGCCAGCACATGTTTGCTCTGAAGCGCATCGCTGTTCTTCTTGATGTCGCGCCAGTGGATGCCCATCCCTCGATCTTGCCAGCGTTCGTAATCCCGATTCGCAGCAAGCTGATTCTGCACCTTATCTCTGTATTGAAGATATTTGAGCGTGGAACTCAGACCCTTGCGACCTGTTCCATGCCCTTTGCGCTGCGTGCCTTTGTAGGCGAAGTCCACAACGATGATGGCTTTGCTCAACGTTTAGCAGCCTTCATCTCACGGACAGCCTTCATCTGCGCCAGCAAGGTTTCACCATCGCGCCGGGCGGCAATGATCGCATCCGCAATGCGTTCCGGGCTGCCTTCCGGATCGAGTGCTGCCAGCAGGTAAATCAGGACATTCAGGTGAAATGTGAAGGCTAATTCAAGCTTATCCAGCCGATCTTGCAGCGATTTCTGGAAGTGCTTGCGGCTGCCGATGATGTCTTCCTGATTGTCCAGATACAGGCGTATTGCCTCGCGGATAAGGTCAGCTTCAGTGGTATCGCGTGGCTGTTTGCTCACCAGCAGCGCCAGACGATCTCGCATTTCCTGCGTCATGGTGATGCTGCGCTGCACCGATTTCTTTGACATGCTTACTCTCCCCAATATGCGTACTTCTCTCTCATTATCGCAAATCGGGGTTAGGCAAGAGCTGTAAATTTGCAGTTTTGGGTCGTCAAAATTGACAAAATAATTGCTCGAACTCTAGCAGGGAAGGGTTTTGACAGCCCATCCTCTTTGCTTGACAAACTTAGCGATGCTTGATAAACTAAGCACATGGACGAAAACACAAACCCTACTCTAGGTAAATTCCTACAAGCCGCACGGGAAGTGAAACAACTCTCCTTGCGTGCTGTGGAGAAGTTAACAGGCGTTTCAAATGCTTATCTCAGCCAGGTCGAAAGCAGCAAGATCAAGCAACCTTCTCCAACGATCCTTCATAAGTTAAGTGAACTCTATGAAGTTTCCTATTCGGATGTGTTGGCTCTCGCCGGACATCCAGTACCTGGTGATCACGACCACGACGATAATTCGCCTCGCACACTGGATCGCCTCGGTGCAGTTACTCCTGATGAAGAGCAAGCCCTCGTTGAATATCTGGCATTTCTGCGTTCGCGAAAGGGGCGCAAAGACTGATGTCTACCTGGTCGTATTCTAACAGCCGCCTTTTTCGGAAATGCCAACGCCAGTGGTATTTCAAGGCTCATGTAGCGGAAGCCCGCGCGAAAGACCAAACTCGACGCGAAGCCTTCCTACTCTCCAAGCTGCAAACAATCTATAGCTGGCGTGGCAGCATTGTTGATCAGGTCATCCTGATGCGCTATGTGCCAACCTTAAAACGTGGGCAGCAGATTTCACGATGGGACTTATTCAAATATGCGGAAGACGTGTTTGATCGCCAGTTGGAATTTGCGCGAGCGCATCGGCTGCGTGAACAGGGGATGAAAGTCACGGGTGCAGGCGATTCCTTTGCTGCGTTCTTCGGTATCGAATATGGTGAGGAGATCACCCAGGAGGAAATCGATGCTGCATGGCAAGACATAGAATGCGCGTTAACCAATCTCCTGAGCATGAAGGATTTATATGCCCGTCTGCTGACGGCTTCCCATATCATTCCACAACGTTCGCTGTCATTCACCCACGATGGCATCAAGGCGCAGGGAACGCCTGACCTAGTGGCGTTTTTTCCGGATCAGCCCCCGGTAATCATTGACTGGAAGGTTCATACGTTCGCTTCTCAGGACTATCGGATGCAATTAGCCTTGTATGCACTTGCCCTGACAAACTGCAAACCGCATAGAGATTTTCCTCAAGCTCCTGTATGTTATCAGCCAACTGAAATTCGGCTCATAGAGGTGCAGTTATTGACAAATCAACAGCGGCTCTACCAGCTAACAGATGCCGACATAGATGGTGTCAGCAACTACATGGCTCGATCTGCGCTGAACATGAAATTAGCGATTGATCCCGCAGACGGTGCTATATCGGTTTTTGATCTGCCTGTCACCTCGAATCCTGATGAGTGTCAGCGCTGCCCGTTTCGTTCGATGTGTTGGAAGTAAGGCTGAGACGCAATGAGTTTAGAAACAAATGTATTCCATATTGTTAATTTGGCTGCTCTATCATCCAAGTACAAGTTGTATAGGATTAAAGGGCTAAATAACGCGCCTGATGAATACTATCAGAATCGCCAGAATATCATCCGCAAGCTCAGCTTTTCGCTAAAAGCACCTGTAACCATCATTGATCGAGATGGAGTGCCTCATTTAGTGGTGAGCAGTTCAGCGAAAGCGCCTCCTAATCATCTGCCTGTAATCAGAACCAACGTGACATTTGAACTGTGTCTTGGTGAATTCCACTTGGATTACACTGTTCGCACGCCAGATAATGACCGGATATGTACCCGATTTCTTGATTTCTGGTTGCAAGGCGTTTTGTTTGAACGATCCGATTTGTGGCAACCCGGAGCAGGCAAAGCGTTTTTTCGCAAGAGTTCTGAGCCTATAGGCGGAGGCTTGGTCAAACATGTGGGTTTTGCTATAAGGTCAACCATAATACCTACCAACGAACTGGGATTTTGCGTCGATGTGACCAGCAAAATAACGGGACGTAATCCACTTCCTGCAAATCTCTCTCATGACAAATTTGCTCCCTGGAAGAACAAAACTTTCGTCTACCACTATGGGCATAGTTGGTACGAAATACAGGCAATTGGACTGAGCGACCAGAACGTGACTGAATACATTATTCCTGACAGTAAGCTGTCGGTCTTGGAATGGGCTGTGCAAGCCTGTCGTAAGCCAATTCCTGCTGAACTTGCTGAGGTTCCACATGATGCATCAGTGGTACTCTACTTGGATAACCGAGGAAATAACCGCTCTGCTATTGCCCCACTCTGTTATCCAGTTTATCGCACAAGTAACAGCGACGCAGGTCAGCAACATGGACAAACTATTCTTGCGCCGCATATACGTCGTGAATTGATTCGCACATTCGTTAATGACTATTTACAGAACATTCGCTTAGGTGCAACACCGATTGAACTGGAAAAGCGCCCTATCAGCGTCGAGGCACGTATTTTTAGCGTGCCAGATATTCGTTTTGGGAATGGGAAAATCCTGTCGGTTCGCAGCACACCTAACACACAACATGTGAGTTTAGATGCGTTGGGGCAAACACGATTGGGATTGCTGAAAGATAGAAGTGCTGGATTCTATACCCGTGACCCCTTGGATCGTCAGTATTTCATTCTCCCTCAGTCGGTTGCGGATAGTTATGGTTCGCAGATGATTGAGGATTTGAAGCGGACGGTAGGTGATTTATTTCCCCACGAATACAATCCTGTTATCGTAACGTACAATGATCGCGTGGCGAAAACATTTGCCAAACAAGGAAACGCCATCCTCGAAGCAGTGCGAAATCAGTGTACCAAACCTGGATATGCTGTTGTGATGATTCATCATCATACAGATCGTCAAGAGCGCGAGGAAGACCGTCTGGCAGCAATGGTTATTCGAGAATTGTACGAAGACGATTCAGATCACCCACAAAAGCCACAAATTTACGCGGCAGTCATTCATACGAAGGTTGGCGCTGAGTGCTATATTCAGCGCAATGGGGAAAGTTCGTATGAGCCTCGCCCAGAAAAGCGTGGCAAACTCGCAGGATACCTGCGTATGGTTGCCATCAACAAAATCCTGCTGACCAACCAGCGTTGGCCGTTTGTACTTGAAACGCGGTTAAATGCCGATCTCACAATAGGTCTTGATGTCAAGCAGAATACAGCCGGTCTGGTTATTGTCGGTAGCAATGGCGGTAATATTCGCACATTGTTCAGAAAATCAAATCACAATGAAAAGCTCTCTGAACGCCAAATGAAAGCCCGCCTGGTTGAAATAATCCGTCTGGAAGCAAAGAGCCGCCCAGAGGAACTCATTCGAACTATTCTGCTTCAACGTGATGGACGTATATACAACACTGAGCTAAAGGGAGCACACGAAGCAATTGATCTCTTGAAGAAAGAGGGTGTTATCGCTCCAGATGCGACCCTTACCATTATTGAAGTGTCAAAATCTGCTCCCGTTCGCTTCCGGCTATTTGATATGAGTCTTCGGGGAAACCGAGTATGGGTGGAAAATCCACAACTGGGTAGCTATTGTATTATCAGCGACACTGAGGGCTATTTGTGTTCCACTGGACGTGCCTTTCCACATAAAGGGACGGTGCAACCCCTACATATACGGCTCATTGAAGGCACGCTTAGTGTTCAGCAATGCCTAGAAGATGTGTTTTACCTTTCCTGCCTAACATGGACACGGCCAGAAGATTCCAGCCGTTATCCAATTACGATTAAGCTCAATGATCGTTTCTTGAGCGAGGAAGCAACAGATTACGATGACGATGCACTAGATATAGAGGC
>JALHNT010000117.1 GCA_022843385.1 Anaerolineae bacterium
TGGACTTTCTGCTGCGGATTTACGGGGCGCAGGTGGCACTCATCGCCCTCAGCCTGCCCATCCCCTTCCTGCTCGACCTGCTGGCACCGACCATCACCGCTACTATCCTGCTGCTGCCCTTCGCACTGGTCATGTATATCCAGACTCTGGTGCTGATCGGCTATCAATCCGCCGTTATCATGACCGCCGAGCTTCAGGCCGATAATCTGACCCTGATGCGGGTGACGCCCCTCAGTCTGCGCTCGATCCTCGGCAGCCAGGTGGCCTCGGTCGTCTGGCGGCATGTGGAAAATCTGGGGCTGCTGATCGTGGCTGCCGGGCTGCTGACCCTGCCGATCCTCATCACGCTCTACGCGCAGCAGTGGCCGCTGGAGGAATACCCGATTGCCTCCCGCGCGGGCATGATGCTGGGGCTGGCGGTGGCGATGCTGCGGCTGGTGATCGAGCCGTTCCTGATCGGGGTGATCGGCACCACCTGCGGTGTGATCTTCCGGCAGCGTTCCCCGGCGGTGCTGGCGACCTTGCTCTTTACGGTGGTCTACTTCCTGGCGCTCAACCTGCCGCGCCTGCTGCACCTCGGCCCGCTGCCGGGGTACCTGGTGGAGTTCGTGCTGCCGCTGGTCGCCCCGCTGGCGATCATCGCGGGCTGCTTCGCACTATGCCATCATTTGCTGGAACGGGATTAGGGCGGCGGTTCCCGCAAGGCGGCGAATTTGGCCCTAAAGGATGCCCTCCGGGCACAAATTTGAATCCTCGGATTCGTCGCTTTTGTGTCATAGCTGGCGTCACTGGCGTCATTGACAATGGGGAATTGGAGTGACAGGACTGACAGGGAAGGCGGTTCCGACAGGCCAACCGATGCGATCAGGGTAGCACAGCTTGGGGACAAAAACGGAACATTTGGTTCGATTTTGTTCCGATTTTTCGGCACAGCCCAGAGCATACTGGATGACCACCACCGGTAGATAACCCCGCGTTTTTCGCATTCATACCGTAAATACCCTACCCACGCTACAATCCCCGCCGGGGTAAACTGCGGAGCGACACACCACATGGCCGACGTGTTCATCAGCTACTCGCGGGACGACAGCAGCATCGGGCGGGAGATTCACACCGCGCTCAAGGCTCTACTCTGTTTTGGGAGAGATTGCAGGGTCAAGTCTCTCTTTAATCTGCTCGATCAGTCGTTTCATGCCATTGCTGAAGTTATTGAAACCAAGTTCCATTGCCTGATATCTTGTCAGTTCACCCAGGGTATCAGGCAACTGATCGCTTGAAGGCATCTTGGCACCATCAATCAAGATCGGAAAGATGTCGATCTGACGCTTTATCGCTGACTCAATCTCTTTTCTTACCCAATCTTCTGGCTTAGCCAAACGTTCTTCCAGCCAGTTTGGGCCAATCACTGCCAGAAGTATCTCACAATTGCTCAGCGCCTCCTCTATAGTCTTGTCGAATTTTTTGCCTGGTGAAATTGAACGATGATCCAGAAATACTTTGCTCTTTAATTCTCGCTCAAATACATCATGAATTCGTGCGGCTGCCCAGGGACTGTCCTTACGACGGTAACTGATAAAGACACGATAGTGAGAATCGCTGGTTGCCCCATCGGATTTGTCAGGGAACTCATCATCCGGGATGGGCGTAGCGTCTTTTGGGGCTAGTGAGAAGTTATTGGCCTCGATCTCAGATTGGTTCAATGTCCATCTGTTCCCTGATGCTCGGTAGAGTGCCTGTACAGTGGATTTACCTTTCTTGAAAACAATGATGTTGAATTCGGAAGAAACACCTGCATACGTTTTGTCAGCCAGACGAATAACCTCTTGCAGTTCGCATTCTTTCAACAGGCGTTCCTTGACCTTACGAAATACCCGATCTGTGCGAACGATCAATCTTTCCGGAACAATCATCGCGCAACGGCCATTCGGCTTGAGACTGTCAATAGCATGTTGTAGAAACAGCAGCTCACTATAGTGGGATTGAACTTTGAAGTTGCTCTTTTCTTCATTGCTGATGGCTATATCTAATGGCGGATTGACTAGGACAATATCATGCTGCCTAGGAATAGATTCATCATGAGTCTGCTTGAGCAGTGTATTGCCTAACCACAAATTGTTTTCATTAAGTCCTTCGCGCCTAAACGTCTCTATTGCGTGAACACGGGTTTGCTCGTCAATTTCACGTCCATAAAAAGTATATTGAAGTAAACGCTTCCGACTATCTTCGGTTAGATCGCGCTGGTGTGTAATGAAACGATAAGCTTCAAGAAGTAATGTTCCTACCCCACAGGCCGGATCGTATATGGTCTCTCCAAGTTGAGGCTGAACCACATCAATCATGCGTTTGCTGATCTTAGCTGGCGTAAAGTATGGTTCCATCTCTTGATGTTTTGTGCTCTTTTTAGGCATCTCGCGACTCTTTCTGATGTCAAAAGTGTTGGTAGGTAAGGTTAGTCAACGCAGGAACTCGTACTCAGCGATTCTCCAGAATCATCAAAGCAATTGTAACATTACCTGTTATTTACCTGCATAACAGGTAACAATACCGTATCACACCTTAATCTTTCCCCTCTGCCTCTCTGCAGTAACTTCTTATCTGTGCCCCTCTGTGCCTCTGCGTTTATTCCTACTCTGACCGCAACGCCCGCCCCGGCAGAATCTGGCTGATCCGTCAGGCAAGCGTTGCAGAACATCAATCAATGGTGCATCATGACGGTCAATGACCGTACCCGATAGCGTTCTCGTTAGGGAGCTTCCGAGTGACCATCCACCTGCTACTCCAGT